>CAVOSV010000001.1:0-932135 GCA_963698975.1 uncultured Gemmatimonadales bacterium | reverse complement strand
TCGGGTTCTAACCTAATGGTACCAGCAGCCCGACGATGCGACTATGTTGGCCGTGCTGGGCGGGGCCGCGCTGCGGGAGAAGAAGGCGTGAAGTCGGGCCAATCGGTAGCACAAATCAGCTCTTCCTCAGAGAATCGGTCGGTCAGCTCCCCGCTGGCAAGGCTACACGGCCTGATTTCGTCCGACCAAGAAGTTCAACGGCTGGTCACAGTTGTCCCCTTGTGACTACACTTAGTCGGTCCATATGGAATGAGTATATCCGACAAGCGACACAGCCAGCTAGCCAAACCCATACCACAACGGAGGTCATATGCGTACACGGGGACTATTGAGCGCTGGAATGGTGGGAGCAGCGATGCTCGCCATGGGGTGCTCCAAGAAGGAGCCCGAACAAACGACTCCTGAGCAAGCTGCTGGACAGCCTGCTGATACGGCGAGAGCAGCCGCGGGCGCGGTTCAGGACTCCGCCACGGCAGCCGCGGGCGCGGTTCAGGACTCCGCCACGACAGCAGAGGGTGCCTATCGCGACTCCGTGGCTGCAGCAGGTGCCTATCGCGACTCCGCCGCTGCGGCAGAGGGGGCCTACCGCGACTCCGCCGCTGCGGCTTCCCGTACTGCCCGCGATTCCGCGGCGGGAGCCGCGGCAGCCTATGGCGACTCCGCTGCCGACGGCCGGCCGAATACCAGCGGCGTGACGCCGGACACGACTGGCCTGGGAGCCGGCGCCGATTCCGTTCGTCGCGACTCGATGTAGGCATCCATAAGCAGCTTGCCGTCATGGCGGCTCCTTGAGCGTCCGACGATGCGACTATGTTGGCCGTGGTATTGGGCGGGGCAGAGCTGCGCGAGAAGAAGGCGCGAAGTCGGGCCAATCGGTAGCACAAATCAGTAGCACCGCCCCTCGCGGGCTTGCGCTGGCACCGATGAAGTTGTTGATTTGTCGTCCCTTAGGGCCTGTAGCTCAGGTGGTTAGAGCGCACGCCTGATAAGCGTGAGGTCGGTAGTTCAACTCTACCCAGGCCCATTCATAATAGAAACAATGACCCCGCGACGACGAAGTCGCGGGGTTTTCCTTAGTCTATAGACTTGGTCCCGGCGCCGGACTCTAGCCCTCCCTGTCCCGCGGCGGTAACGTACCGTTGGACCCCGGATCCAGCGTATCCCAGGCCGGGTCTGCTAGCGCCCCCCTCGGCGGGGTTCTTCTTCTCCACGGCGGTGTCTCCTTTCTGTTGCGGGCACAGGCCCGTGGGTGATTGCCTCACCCGGGAAGGCGACATCGCCTTCCTCACTTACACACCTTTTGAAGCTACCCTCAGGAGGGTGCCAAGATGCCGGAAGTTCGGATGAAGGTTGCGCCCGATACAGTAGCGTATGCTGACGGGGAGAACCACAAGCTCGTAGTGGAGTTCGCCATCCCAGGAGCGCCAGCGGATACCATCGATCTAAAGATCCTGGAAGACAGCGTCCACCTGACAGCGCCGGCAAGGGACATTGAGTACGTCTCCGCGCTGGCTTTAGCATGGCAGGTAAAACCTCACAAGGCCGAAGCAATCTACGAGCACGGCCTGCTCCGAATCGAGGTGCCCTTCAAAGATCCGATGGAAGATGCGGTGAAGGTCGTCATCAAAACAGGTGTCGCGGAAAGCAAGACCAAGAGACTTAAAACCTGATTACCCGTTGAGTTGTTCGGCTTATACCCGACCGCTCCCTCGACCGTCCACGCGCCCGGCAGCGCTCCCTCGGCTCTTCGGCCATTGATTGGTTCTCAGTTCGTTCACCCGAACACATAGCTATACTCCAAGGTGTCCCTGTGCCCGAGTATGCCGATGAATCCTGTCTTCTATAAAGGTTTTGCAATCACGGCGCGCACGTTTCAGATACGTGGGTCCGGACGCTGGACCCTGGATCTGCTAATTGGCCGGCGTAGCGGCTTACGGGCTTTCAGCGCTCCCATCACATACACCACCGAACTGGGCGCCATTGCGGGTTGTTGTGACCGTGGACGGCGCATCATCGATGGGCAAGTGCAGGATTGCTCGGTTGATGATTTGTCGTGAGGCTGAGGCCTAACTCGCTCGTGCGGCGGGCTCTCCGCCCTGGCAAAGCTGCTGCTGGGACCCTGAATGTTATTCTCGGCGGGCAGTCGTGTTCGCTCTGGCCACAGCGTTCGTGATGCGCCGACGAGTAGCCCACCGGAAGGAGCACGCTATGGCTGAGCCGACACTTCACCTGCCGAGGGAACTGCCGCCCGAGACCCGGGGCTACTTAGCGCAGCGGCTGGATGGCGCGCGCGATCTCTATCTCCTGGCGCTGGCCCTGGGCGAACGCCCTGACGGGTCTGTGTTCGGAAGGATGATCCGGGAGGCCCGCATCCACTTCGCGGCGGTGATCGAGGAAGCGCGGATCGCCGGGCTCGACACGGGGGCCATCGCCGTGATGCTCGGCAAGTTGAACATCGAGTTGGCCGACAGCATCCGGCCTGAGCTGTGGGTGCGCGTCGAGCAACTCCTCGCCGAGCGAGCCGCCCGCAAACCCGCGGAGCGGCGGGGACTGCGCTGAAGGGTGCCTGCTGGCCAGGGGTACCCCATAGGAGCAACCGATGACCTATGTGATCGCCGAACCCTGTATTGGCGTTAAAGACCGGTCATGTTTGGACGTGTGTCCGGTCGACTGCATCTACGAGGGCGAAGACCAGCTCTACATCGAGCCTGACGAGTGTATCGACTGCGGAGCGTGCGTGCCTGCGTGCCCGGTCACGGCGATCTTCACGGAGGAGGAGGTCCCGCCCAACTGGGAGTCGTACATCGCGAAGAACCGTGATGTGTTCAAGAGCGACCAGCCGCCAGCGAAGAGGACTCCTGAGAGGAAGTAAGGGTGGGTAATTCGGTGTACCCGGAGGGCCGCATGGATCGAGTCGCAGCCCCGCACGAGACGATTTGGCACGGCGCCACCGTCCTGATCGACGAGGAGCTGTCCATGCGTGGCTAGATCTCTCAGTGGTGGGTCTTCGGCGGTCGTTTGAAGGATCGGCGGTGTCGATTGTGGTGTCGATTGATCCCGAGAGATCAGGGCATCCGCGGCAAGCAATCCGGGCAGATCACGCGGTCTGTCGGTAAGTTATAGGAATCCCGTCGGAATTTGTTTCCTACTTGCCCCGTCTTATAAGCGTGAGGTCGGTAGTTCAACTCTACCCAGGCCCATTTGAACCAGCTGCCCTGCGCGGACTTATCGGTCCAGCAGGGCTTTTCCTTTGGGAACCTTTGCCTCAGTGGTGGTGCCGGTGAGGGGAAGGGAGACGGTGAACGTGGTGCCGTCTTCCGGGTTGTTGGTGGCGGTTATGTGTCCGCCGTGGGCGGTCACGATCGAGCGGCAGATCGCCAGCCCGAGCCCCAGTCCGTCCTGCTTCGTGGTCACAAACGGTTCAAAGACCTTCGCCAGTGAATCCGGCGGGATCCCGCTTCCCCAGTCGCGGATCTCGATGCGGGCATCGCCCTGGGCCGCGGTGGAGACGACCAGCAGACGCTGGCCGGCAGGCGTGTGAATCATCGCATCGCAGGCGTTGATGACCAGGTTCAGGACCACCTGCTGCAACTCGACCCGGTCGCCGAACACCACCGGGGCGGGCTCGCACAGCTGGGTACTGACCACCACGCCCCGACGGTTGAGATCGGAGCGGACCAACGCGAGCACCTCGCTCACGACCGCGTTCGCCGACAGCACCTGCGCTTTGGACCCATCCTTCCTGACGAGGTCGCGCAAGTGGTCGATCACATCCCGCGCGCGCCGGTCGTCCGCCGCAATGTCCTCCAGAATCATGCGCAGCTCGGCCGTCGGGGCACCGTCGTTTTGCAGGAGACGCTGACCGACGCTCACGTTGGCCATGATCGCTGCCAGTGGCTGCTTCATCTCATGGGCCAGTGCGGTGGACAGCTCGCCCACCAGGGCGACGCGCCCCAGATGTGCGAGCTCATACTCGCTCTCCCGGAGCGCGGCCTGGCTCCGGCGCCGCCCGCGGCGCTCGAGCAGGAGCCAGAGGATCAACCCCAGTTGCAGCAGAAGCACGCCGAGAGTAACCAGGACGGTCGTCCGGTAGCGCTCCCACAGCGATGGGGTGCGGAAGAGGACCTCGGTGCCGGGCGGAAGACGACCTTCGGACAAACCCCAGCGCTGCAGCTCCCGCCAATCGACGACGATCGGGGTGGCGGCCACCTCCGGTGGGGGCATCGGCTCACCCGGAGCACGCCGAAGGGCTCGCACGAGGAGGCCGCCGGTGCGCGTGCCGTCGTCCCCGAATTGCATCACGCCACCCCCGACGACGCCGTTGCCGACCCAACCGCGAACGATCCCGTACGTCGGCGCGGACGTCACCCGTGCGAGGCTAGCGATGAGGTCCCCGGCATTGAACTTCCGACCCTGCAGGTCCCGTGAAAAGGAGGAGAAGATCACGAACGTTCGAGGCGGGATATGCCGCAGACTGTCGATGAGCGATTCGTAGGACCAATTCTGCAGCACCTTCAGCTCCATCCCGTTCAGGAGCGGGGTGATCTGGCGGAGCGCCACGGATAGCAGGAGGGAGTCCAGCTCCGCGGCCCCACTGACCACCACAACACGCTTCGCATCCGGCTGCAGCGCGCGGGCCAGCGAGTAGGTCGAGACGAAGGGCAATGGCTGCCGCCGTCCGGTGACATTGGCGGGGAGAGCGGAGAAATCGACGCCCGGTTCAAAGGCCATCCCATACACGATCGGTACACCCGGGAAGAGACTGCTCAGACGCTCCGTAGCAAACTGTAGCGCCGGGGTCCCTTGGGCCACGATGGCGTCGGGTCTGAAACCTCGATACTTCGCGGCGAAGTAGCGGGCGAACTCCGGGGAGCGGCCGCGGTTCGGGAATCGGCTCGCGTCCAGGTACTCGTCATAGATCTCGGCGTGGTTATGGAACTGCGCACTGACCACGCCCTTCAACTGCTCCGCGAACGCAATGGTCCCGGGGGCGTTGGGGTCATACGCATATAGCATCAGGATCTTCTTCGACTGCGGCTCTGACTGAGCGCGAAGCGGTGCAGCGGCAGAGCAGATCATGATGGTCACAAGGAGCGTACCGCGCTCGAGCAAACGCATGCACATCATCCTAGGCGCTGGTTAGCAACGGTCTACGGGAGCTCACTCTGGATGGGGCAGCACTACGGAGAGCGTCAGCCCAGGGCGGAGCCAGTCAGGACAGTCAGCGGCCGCTCTTATGGAGGGTATGCACCTACAGTGTCTGCGGCAAGGCAAAGTCGCCAGCTGAGGGACGCTCGTTTCGGCTCCGTACACCCAAGCCGAGCCATTGTGTGGTTATCTCAACCCCAGCGCCTGCAGTAACGCCGCATAGCGTGGATGCGAGCGCAAAGGGTCGAAGGTTGGATGAAAGATAAATTCAGCGAACCATCCATCATGTTCGGCGACGGCCCGGTCCAGCAAATCGAAGGCGCGTCCGTCTTGGCCCAATCCTATATGGACCATGGCGAGCACCGTCGGCGGGACGGGCTCGCGACGTGAGCGGCCCTCCAACTCGACGAGCAACCGCTGGGCCTCGCTCCTCTTGCCCGCCACGGCATAGGCGTACGCGAGATAGGCCACGTCCAACGCGTTGCGACCCCTGAGCTCCACTGCCTTTTGAAACTCGCCGATGGCTTCCGCCATCCTACCCTGCTCGACGTACACCCGCCCCAGAGTCACGTGAGCGCCGGCAAACGCCGGGTCCGCCCCAAGCACTTGGTGAAGCTGGGCCACGGCCTCGTCGTTCCGGCGGAGCGCGTAGAGCGCCCGTCCGACCTCAGTGCCGATCTGCGGCGAGAGCGGGTCGAGTGCCTGGGCGCGCCGGATCTCCTGCAGGTAACCTTCCAGGTTTCCCCGTCCGCCGAGAAAATCGCCGTACCAATGATGCGCAGTCGGGTAATTCGGGTTCAGCGCGATCGCCCGGCGGAACTCCTGCTCGGCCCCGCGCCAATCCGACTCGAACAGGAACTTGCCGTATGCCAGCGTGGTATGAGCCTCCGCCAGGGCGCTGTCGAGCGCGAGCGCCCGCTCCGCCGCCGCCTGGCCCTTGGGCCATGCCTGCGAGGATTTCCTCACGCTGTAGCCCGGCAGCAGCACATAAGCGTCGGCCAGCCCGGCATACGCCTGCGCAAAGCGCGGATCGCGCGCGATGGCCTGCTCGAAGTAGTCCACCGCTTGCAGCAGGGATGCACCGGTACGCTGGTTTAGCGCGTGGCGTCCCTTGAGGTAGAAATCATACGCCGTGAGGTCAGCAGTCGGACGGACCACCATCGCGGTCGCCTCATCGCTGAGCTTCACCCGGAGCGCGCCGACGATCGCCTGCGCGATCTCCCCCTGCACAGCGAAGACGTCCCCCAGATCGCGGTCATACGCCTCTGCCCAGAGGTGGTACCCGTCCTTGACGTTGATGAGCTGGGCGGTGATCCGGAGCCGGTCACCCGCCCTGCGTACGCTTCCTTCCAGAACAGTCCCTACTCTGAGTTGGCGCCCGATCTCGCTCACGCTCTCACTTTTTCCCTTGAAGGCGAACGCGGAGGTGCGGGCGGCTACCCGGAGCCCCTGGACCTTGCTCAAGGCGGTGATGATTTCCTCGGTCATCCCGTCTGAGAAGTACTCGTTCGCTCCATCCGGGCTCATGTTCGTGAAGGGGAGGACGGCAATGGATGTTCCTGGGACCGGTCCTTCGAATGCACTCTGAGAAGGCCGTGCCGTCCACCACGCCAGACTCGAAAGCCCAAGGGCTAAGGCCGCTGCCAGGAACGGCCAAAGCCATCTCGCCGAGCCACGCTTCCACTTGATCGGGTATGCGGATGGCGCATCACCGAGCGCCGGGATGAGGTCAGCGGGCGGCGCGAATTGATCTGTAGTTACCCGAGCGATCTTGCCGCCGTCACCGTTCCCTGGCTCGGTCCGCAGCCGATCAGCCAACGCAACGACATCCGCGTCGGGCCCCGACTCGAACTCCTGCTGCAGCAGCAACGTGTGCAGTCGCGCTTGTTGGAGCGCTCCCGTCCGGTCACCGGCCCCATCCAGCGCTCTCATCAGCCGCAGCGTCACCCGAGCATTGGACCGCTCCTCAGAAACCAGGGCTCGCCACCGTTCGACCGCGCTGCTCCATTCCCTCTGCTCCTCCGCCGCCTCTGCCAGGCTCTCCAGACCGCGGGCATACGAGCGGCGCAAGCGGTCCCGCTCCCCATCCGCCCAGTGCTCGAACTCGGACGCGCCGGGAAGGTGAAAGCCGTCCAGGAATGGACCGGTGTAGAGGCCGATCGCACGCTCGAGCTCACCGGCGGCAAGCGCATCCTCGAAGGTGACCACGTCACAGATTAGTGCGGCCGGATCCAGATGCAGCTCGTCCTGAACCGAGATTATCCCCGCCTCACCGATCCCTCTTCGCAACGCGTGAACGCTCTGGTTCAGCAGGTTGCGGGCGTGTTCCTCGTCGCGCTCCGGCCAGAGCCAGGCGACCAGCTTGTCCCGGCTCTGCGGCCGAGACCGGGAGCTGGCCAGGAGCGCTAGGAGCGCTAGCCTGTGCCTTTGCGTGGCTGGACCCGTGAGCGTGCTCCCGTTGCCGCATAGGGAGAGGCCTCCCAGCAGCCGTAGGAAGAGCATTGTGCGCCCAATTCCGGATTGGTGGAGAGTAAAGCGGCGGCAAAGAAGGAGTAAACCCGCCTTTCAGATCTTACTCCTGCGTACATGGCACCGCAACGCAATCGCTAGGGTAGGTGTCGGCAGCACAGGGTTTTGCCCGTGTGCTGCTGCAGGGTCGGTGTCGCTCGCGGACGCTTCAGCCTCTCACCCTAAACCGGAGATTTCTTATGGTGCTCTCACCTATGTCCTCACCCACCCTCCTCGCACTTTGCGCGTCGGCTGCGCTCGTCCTGAGTGCCGGATGTAGCCCGGACAGCCCGACCGTAGCTGGCCCGGAGCCGCACTTCGATCAAGAAACCAGAGGAGCAACGCAGATATCGGGGATCGGCGCTTACGATTTAACCGGCGAATGCGATGATCCCGAGGGTGACGGGTCCAGCTATAACCTCACTATGACGGGGGACTTGGAAGGTTGTCATTACGTCTTCATCGAGACCGCCAGCTGCACGGCGGGCGGGGCCTACACCGAGAGGGGGACGGAGACGTTTGTTGGTAGCTACAATGGAGCGGCTGGCACATTCAGGACGACTTATCTGTTTACGGCCACGTACAGGGATTGCGCCAATTTTGTTGGAGAGATTGCCGGACGCTGTCAACATCCTCTTATAGCCGGCAGTGGCGAGGGTGTTTTCGAGGATGTCACCGGGCGGCTCGACATGCAGGACGACCTTGAAACGGGAAAATTTCCCTATCGAGGACATTTCCAGTTGTAAGGAACCCGGTGGGAGGGCCGCTGGAGCGCGGCCCTCCATTTTCCCTCTGGGGGAGACATAGATAGGCTAGACCGTCGCCGGCTTCACGATGAGCGCCGTGACCATGCCGATCATACCGTGCTCCGATTCGGCGTGCGGCAGGATGTGGCAGTGGAACGCCCAGGTGCCGGGATTGGTCGCCTTGACCAGCACGTCCCAGCGCTCGCCCGGAGCGATGTTGAGCGTGTCGCACTTCCACGGCGCCGGCTGGTCCCAGCCGTCCTTGGCGATAACCGTCATGTGGATTCCATGCAGGTGCATCGGATGGATCATCATCCCTTCATTCATATACCGGATCCTGACCGTCTGGCCCTGCTGGCAAACGATCGGCTCCGTGGCGGGGAAACTCTTGCCGTTGAGGGTGAATCCGTGGGATCCGTCGTTCAGCACCATCACGTAGTCCACGTCGGCCCGATGAGAAGCCACTGGCCTGCGAGCCTCGACGATGAAGGCTCCCAGGAGACCCTGGCCCACTTGCACTGCGGCATTGTGATGCGAGTGGTACATGTGGGATCCGGCATTGGGAACCGTGAACTCATAGGTGTAGCGCTCTCCCGGCTTGACCGGCGGCTGGGTAATGAAGGGCACGCCGTCCTGGTCGTTGGGCAGCTCCAGCCCGTGAAAGTGGATCACGGTGGATTCAGGGAGCTTGTTGAGCAGATTCACCCGGACCCGGTCGCCCTCACGCACCCGGATCTGGGGGCCGGGAACCTGACCGTTGTAAGTCCAGGCCTTCACCTTCCGACCCGGCTCGACCTCCCACTGGATCTCTTCGGCGGTGAGATCGAACACCTTGACGCCCTTCTCCATCCGCGGCTTCAGCAGCTGGTTTCCCTTGCCCTCCGTCTTGGCCGGGAATGCCTTCACGCCTTTCTCGTGCATGGCGTCCATTTCGTCAGCCCGTTGCTGCGCGGACGGTACGGCCACCGGCGCTGCAGGCGTGGTCGGCTGCGCTGCCTCGGCCGCCTTGTCGCTGCAGGCACCCAGGGTCGAGAGCACTGCGGGCAAACCAATGGCGACGGTCGTCCCCCGCCTGAGAAACTCCCGGCGCGAGTTCGCCGGAGTCGAGACCAGATTTGAGCCCACAAAACCTCCTGGAGAAGAGGAACAACTACGAACGACAGGAAGAACCTAGGAGGCGGAGATTAAACTCGAGGTGGAAAAAGTGTGAAGCTTTCTTCAGGAGGGAGTTATGCGACATCGCCGTTGCGGCGCAGGCTGAAGCCCACCCCGCGAATGGTGGCCAGGAGCTGCTTTCCGGCCGCCTCACTCAACTTCCGACGCAGATTGCCCACGTGCACGTCCACCACGTTGCTCTCCGGGTCGAAATGCATATCCCAGACCTTCTCCAGGAGCGTGGTTCGCCGAACGACCTCTTCCGGGTGGAGCATGAAGTACTCCAGCAGCTGGAACTCCTTGGGAGTCAGGTCCAGGTGTTTGTCGTTCACCGTGGCGACGTGGCGGAGACGGTCGAGCGAAACCGGAGGATACCGAAGCACATCCAGCCGCTCCGAGCCGCCCCGGCGGTGCAGGGCGCGAATCCGGGCGAGCAGCTCGTCAAACGGGAATGGCTTTGCCAGGTAGTCATCTGCGCCGGCGTCGAGGCCCCGCACTACATCTTCGGTAGCATCTCTCGACGTCAGCATCAAAATCGGGGTAGTCCGGCCCTCGCGCCGCAGCTCGGTGGCAACCTGGAAGCCGTTCTTCTTGGGAAGGACGACATCGAGCAGAATGATGTCGTAGTCGTAGACGTGCGCCAGGATGGTGGCCTCCTCGCCGTCCGGCGCGACGTCGACCACATGACCCTCTTCCTTCAATCCCTGCTCAATGAAGCCGGCGACCTTCCGGTCGTCTTCCACCACCAGAATCTTCATGACCCGAATCTAGGAATGACGGGTGAACGCGGAGGGAAGGATCTCTGAAGATTCCTTCATCTCCTGAGAGGCCGGCAGCTCCAGCACGAAGTAACCTCCCTGGCCCGGCCGGGCGAAGGCGCGGAGCTCTCCACCCAGAAGCCGGGCGAGACGGCGCGATAGCGGCAGCCCCAGGCCGGTCCCCCGACTCTCGCCCCCGCCCTTGGTGACATAGATGTCGAAGATACGCTCCAGCTCACTTTCCGGTATTCCGCCGCCCGAGTCCTCCACGGTGTAGGCCACCCGTGACTCCCTCGCGGAGACATACAGCCGGACGGTGCTCCCCTCCGGGGTGTGCTGTATGGCGTTCCCCAGCAGATTGATCAGGATCTGCTCCACTCGGCTCGCGTCGGTCTCGCAACTGGGCAGGCTGGGCTCCACGTCTATCTGGAGGAGAACTCGCTTGGCCTCCGCTGCGGGGGTGACCCGCGCCATGGCCCGCCGGGCCATCGAGCTGGGCTCGGTGGCCCGGATGACCGGCTGGAGCCGATCCTCGTCCAGCCGGCTCAAGTCGAGCAGGTCGTTGATCAACCCGACCGCCTGCTGGGCCGAGTCGAAAACCTCGAATGCTGCCCGCGGCACGGTGGCGGGGTCCTTCTTCCGAACCATCATCTCCGCCCAGCCGTACACCGCGGCCAGCGAGTTCCGCAGCTCATGGTTCACCATGGCGAAGAACCGCTCCCGCGCCCGATGCAACTGTTGGACTTCCTCGAGCAGCCGGGCGCTCTCCTCGTGTAACCGGGCGTTCTCCACTGCCGCCGCCGTGTTGGCGGCCAACAGCACGGCGATGTGTTCGTCGTCAGCGCCGAAGAGCTCGCCGTCAAACTTCTCCGTCAGATACAGATTCCCGAACACCCCTCTCTTTCCGATGATAGGAACTCCGAGGAACGAGTGCATCGGCGGGTGGTGGGCCGGAAAGCCGTAGGAGTCGGGATGCTGGGTAAGATCGGGCAGCCGGATGGGGCGGGCTTCACGGATCACGAGTCCCAGGATACCGTGCCCCCGTGGCGGCGGTCCGATCAGCGCCCGCTGCTCATCGCTGACGCCATGGGTGGTGAAGCTCTCGAGCAGCCGCCCGTCCGGGGCGAGAACCCCTATTGCCGCATAGTGTGCCCCGATCACCTGCGCGGCCACCTCGACCACCCGCTCCAGCACCCGCTCCAGCAACACCTCCGTGGTCAACGCCGAGGTCGCGAGCACCAGCTGCTCGAGCCGGGCTCCCATGACGGCCTGGCCGGCACCGGATGCAGATGGCGGTGGTAAGGCTTCGGGTTGGCTGCTGGTCATGGGCTAAATATTACCAGTCTTTCCTCTCCGCTTCATCCTTTCTTCATCGGCGGAGGGTAGGGTTCAGTCATGAAGCTCGATCGAATCCTCGCGGCGGCTGATGACTCGCCCGCGGGACAGAAGGCAGTCAGAGCGGCGTTCAGCATCGCGGCGCGCTCCAATGCCGCCCTCTCACTGCTCCATGTGGTCGCCGCCCCGGTGCGAACCGTTACCGGAGGCTACGTCGGCGAGAGCGATCATTTTCTTGACGAGCAGGGGTCATCGGAGCTCCGTGTGCGCCGCTGGCTCCGGAGCGGTGATTCTCCAGCGCGGCCCGATGCTCCGCCCGAGCTGAGTGTCGCGTATGGTGTTCCCGGAATCGAGATCTGCCGATTTGCCGAAGACTGGTCCGCCGATCTGATCGTAGTGGGCCGCAAGGAGCATCCCGAGCGGGCCAGACTGTTGCTGGGCGACACCGGAGACGCGGTGACCCGGAGGAGCAGGGTGCCTACCCTGCTGGTTCCCGCCCAGGGCAGTGGGCTCAGCAGGGTGCTCGTGGCGCTGGACGGGTCGGACCGGGGTATGAGCGTGCTCGGTCCGGCCTGCGCATTTGCCAGGGTGCTCGGCGCAGCCCTCGCTGTCGTCAGCGTCGAGCCCCGCATGGTGGAGGAGCCGGGATCGACCTCGCTTCCGCTCACTCGCAGCCTCGCCCTCGAGTCGCGGGTCAGGAGCATGGCCGCCGCCGCGGGATGTGAGGAGGTCGACGTCCGAATTCGCGGGGGGGCCATTTCCACTAGAATTCTGGAGGAGATCGAGTCCGGAGGCCACGATATGCTGGTCCTCGGCCAGCATCGGGGCGGCCCCTCCTGGCTGGTCCAGAGCAGCAGCACGGCGCAACAACTGGGGCACGCTGCACCCTGCGCGGTGCTGACAGTGCCGCTGTGAGCCTGGGTTCGCCCTCTTCAGTTCTTCACACAGGAGTTTTTCATGTCTCGGAGTTTCTGGCTACTCGCCTGCGGCCTCAGTCTGGCTCTGACTGGATGCCGCGACTCCACGCCCGTCCGCTCTACCGAGAGTACCCGTGGCGGAGGGGACTCGGACCAGCATGAACAAGCGACTACCAGTCCTCAGGAACAGCCAGACTCGGTGCCTCCGGCCGACGTGTCTCATGGTGAGGCGAAGATCGGCGGACCCGCCGCCGAACCGGCGCCGGTGGCAGCGGGCCTGACGCCGGCTGAGCCGAGCAGACGGCATCGAATCCGCCTGGAGATCAGCCATACCCCGGTTGTTATTGCTCCCGGCGTCAGCTTCGCCGCGTGGACCTTCGGCGGCAGGGTTCCCGGGCCACCGATCCACATTCGTCAGGGCGACACGGTTGATTTCACTCTAATCAACCGGGCAAACATTCCGCACAGCATGGATTTTCACGCCGCGGAAATCGCTCCCAGCAAGTACTACGTCAATGTGCTGCCGAACGACTCTCTGCATTACAGTTTCGTCGCCCGGGTTCCCGGCGCCTTCATGTATCATTGCGGCACCGCACCGGCCGCGATGCACATCGCCAATGGCATGTATGGCGCCATCGTAGTGGACCCGGCGAAACCTCGTCCCAGAGCCCGGGAGTTCGTGCTCGTCCAAAGCGAGTTCTACCTGACACCCAAAGCGGCGGCCGATAGCGCCCACAGTCTGGACTGGGAACGGCTGCTCTCTCTGGCGCCGGATCATGTGGTGTTCAACGGGCGAGCCAATCAATATGCCTCCCACCCAATCGACGTCCGTCCTGGAGAGCTGCTGCGGTTCTACGTGGTGAACGCAGGGCCCAACCGGATCAGCTCATTCCACGTGGTAGGCGGGATCTTCGATCGGGTGTTCCAGGACGGATCACAAACCAGCCCACTGGCCGGGGTTCAGACCGTGAACGTTCCGGTCGGTGGTGGCAGCATCTTCGAGCTGCGGCTGCGGGAGGCAGGTGACTACCCCTTTGTGACTCACGCCTTCAACGACGCTACCAAGGGCGCGGTAGGCGTGCTGCGAGCACTGGCCCCGGGACAGAAGGCGGGGGGACCACCAGCGGCCGGTCATTAACCGCCGGCCCGGCTGCGGCCCAGACGCTAGGATGATGAATTCCTGGCAGAATACAGCCTGGCTCTGGGCCAGGCGTGCCCGGCAAAGGCCAGTCCCGCCAGCAGCTCGGCGGCGCGGCCTCCGATGAGAACGTTGGGAGATGCACCGAGCACGCGGCCCAGGCCGACGGTTAACACCCCAAGGTTCAGGAGCAGCAGCGAACCCCAGGCCAGGCGCTCGTTCCCGCGGCCCAGACCCGACTGCCGGGGGAGAATCCAGAAGGCCACGCCGAACGCCAGCTGAACCGTCCAACCTATTAGCAGCAGTTCGAGGTGCAGGGGCCGGAGCCGGAGGAGCTCCGACGAGGCGCTCAGGCCACGGGCCCCGAGCATGAGAGCGCCGAGGGTGAAGCCTATGCCGAGATAGGAGAGCGCTGTGCGGAGAGCGTAGACCGTCAGCGTCGGCACGCTGCTAACGTCCTCTCACCCGGGGCCAGGTGGCGACGACGAACGCCCAACCTGCGATCAGTTGCAACAGGGCGGAGACGACGAACAACTCCGACCGCCAGGAGCTTTCCGGTCCCGATTCGGCGGCGACTCGCAGGAGTAATCCCGCATTCAGGCAGCCATAACAGATCCAGCCCAGCCGCTCGAAAGGGAAGCCCAGTCCCGCTTGGTACCGGGGGAACATCCAGTACGCCACGCCAAAGATCAGCTGGGTGAGCCACCCCACCACCAGCAGGTGGAGGTAGGTCGGCCATGCCAGTGCCGTTCCGGAAGGAACCAGTGCCTGCGCCAGACTGACGGTAAACGAAAGCAGTAGATAGAGCAGAGCGGTGCGGATGAACCAGCGACTGAGCAGAGGCACGCAAGGTCCGGGGCAGGGTTGCAAAAACTAGAGCCCGTCGTTGCTGCGGGTCAACTCGGATAAATTGGCGAATGGCTCTTCACCGGCTCCTGGCTGGGCTGCTCGCTACAACGGTCTGCTCGACGTCAGCGTCCGCCCAGCGCATTGCCTACGACTCGGCGGCAGAGAGCTGGACCCTCACGTCCGGCCCCGTCTCCTATCGCCTGGTACGCCGGGGCCAGCAGGTCGCGTTTGACTACTTCGGCCCGACCTCGCGGATGGGCGGAGCGCCGGACACGGCGCAGCAGACACGCTCTGACCTGACCGGCGTCGCGGCCGATCAGTCGCTCGCGCCCACATCTCTTCGGCTGATCTCCGATTCCACCGTCTTGGTAGCACCCGGCGTGACCGAGCTCCGGCTCCATTTCGTCCACGCAAGCCTCCCTCTGCAGCTGGACCTGCGGTACGCCGCATGGGGAGAAACCGGAGTGTTCTCCCGTGAGATCCGGCTTACTAATGAAGGCAGCAGTCCGCTGCCGGTCGCGCGGCTGCCCAGTATCAGCTGGGAGCTTCCCGGCGGCGACTACACCCTGCGCTATCTCTGGGGTAGCTGGGGACAGGAGCGGCAGCTCGCGACGGAGACGCTCGCCGCCGGAGCTCGGCGCTTCGAGCAGACCCGGGGCCGTTCGAGCAACGGCTACGTGCCTTGGCTTTCACTCCGCAATCGAACGCTGGGCGTCGAGTACATCGCCGAGCTTGCCTGGTCGGGGAACTGGTGGATGGAGGCCGAGCGTCAGCCCGGCACGGGGGCAGCCCCGCTCCGGGACCAGGCGGTGCTGGTTTCACTCGGCATGCATAACGACTTCGGCGGAGTGCTGACTCTGGCGCCGGGCGACACGATTACCCTGCCGCGCGCCGTCTTCACCGCGACGGCGGGCGACCTGGATGACGCCGCCAACCAGATGCATCGCTACCAACGGAGCTACCTGGTGCCCCGGGTGAAGACCAATCAGTTGCCGCTGGTGCAGTTCAATACCTGGTTTCCGCTCGGGCCCAAGGTCGATATCACCAACACGATCCAGGCGGCCGATGCAGCGGCGGTGGCCGGTGCTGAGGTGTACGTGCTGGACTCCGGTTGGTACGGCAGCGGCGACTGGGAGCGAACCCTGGGCGACTACGAGCCCGATCCCCGCAAATTCCCCCGCGGTCTCGAGGAGCTCGCCGATCACGTTCACCAGAAGGGTATGAAGTTCGGGCTCTGGGTGGAGATCGAGAACGCCGGAACCGAGTCCCGTCTCTTCCACGAACATCCCGAGTGGTGCCTGCCGTATGAGGGAAAGCCCTGGATCACGGCCAATCGCTGCCAGCTGGACTTCGCCCAGGCGGCCGTGCGGCAGTGGGCCACCGCCACCGTCGAGCGGCTGGTGAGCCGGTATCGGCTCGACTGGATCAAGATCGACTACAACATCGATGTGGGCGACCGGTTCGATCCGGCTCGGAGCGGACAAACCGGTCGCCGGCTCCACGATCATCTTATTGCGTACTATGCCTGGCTCGACAGCGTCCGCGCCGCGCATCCCGACCTGGTGCTGGAGAACTGCTCCAGCGGCGGACTCAGACTCGACCTCGGCGTCATGGCGCACACCCATACTGCCTGGTTATCCGACGTGGTGGATCCGATTGCGTCAGTCGCGCTGGGCTACGGCTGCACGCTGCAGTTCGCGCCCGAGATCTGCAACCACTGGATGGTGGGCGATGCGGACAGCGGGGTGGTCAATCCGGCCAATTCGCCGGGATGGTGGGACTTCATGCTGCGAGTTCCGATGAACGGACAATTCGGGATCTCGGGACGGATCCCGGAGTGGAGCACCGCGGTACGAAAACACGTGGCGGACAATGTCGCGCTCTACCGGCGGATTCGCGGGACCATCGCGGGTGCGGATGTTTACCATCTCACGCCGGCACCTCGGCGAAACGCGCCTACCGGATGGGCCGCGCTGCAGTATGTCCAGCCGGAGGGGCGTCACGCGGTGCTGCTGGCGTATCGTCTGGCCCGGAGCTCAGCGGCTACGACCTTGAGGCTCCGGGGACTCCTGCCTCATGCGACGTACGATGTCGCGGTGGATGGGCACCGGCTCGCACCCATCACCGGAGCAGCGCTCACCACTGATGGCCTTCGGCTACGGCTTCCCGCGGTTTGGCGTGCGGCTGTCATCGAGCTGTCGGTACGGTAGCGCTGGGATTCCAGGCGATCTCCCACAGGTGCCCGTCCGGATCCTGAAAGTATCCCGCATATCCGCCCCAGAACGTCTGGTGCGCCGGCTTCACTATTCTGGCTCCCGCCTTCTCGGCCTGCGTCATCACCGAGTCGACTTCCTCTTTGCTGCCCACGTTATGACCCAGGCTCAGTTCGGTTGCACTGGCCGGAGATTGGGGAACACCGGCGTCCAAAGCCAGGTCCGCTCGGGGCCACAGGGCGAGCTTGAGTCCCGGCTGTAGCTCGATAAAGACGACGGCGCCGTGCTCGAACTCGGTCCCGACTATTCCCTTGGTAGGAAAGCCGAGCCCGTCTCGATAAAAGGTCAGCGCGCGGTGTAGATCATCTACGCCCAGCGTGATCAGGGTGACTCGGGGCTTCATCCATTCCTCACGTCCCTCGATACGGTCTTCCGATCACTCGAATGGATCGCTAGGACAGACGGGCTCTTCAGAATCGCCGCCAAGCACCCAAGTCAAGTTAGCGAGCTGCCTGCGCGACCGACTCCACCACCTCGGACACCTCTTCGACCAACGAGCTCAGGAGCTGGTTCACATCGGTGAAGCGGAGGAGTGGCGCGCTCTGTCCCGCCCACAGCGGCAACAGATCCGAACGTCCGGCGGCCTCTGCTGCCGTCGCCAGATGTCGAACCAGCGCTCGTTGCAGCGGATAGGGCAGGATCTCCGCTCCTCTCTGGCTGAGCTGCTCCAGTAGCCGGTTGTTGATTCCGCGGGCGAGCCTTCCACTGAATCCTCGGGTGAGAGAGGTATGTCCCGCCTCCTGTCCCAGCAGCGCCGTCTTGTGAAGCGCACTTGCTCCGGACTCCTGGCAGACTAGGAACACCGTCCCCATCTGGACGCCATCCGCGCCGAGGGCGAGCGCGGCGACGATGCCGCGGCCGTCCGCGATACCGCCGGCCGCGATCACCGGCACATCTACCAGATCCGCCACCTGGGGAACCAGCGATATCGTCCCGGTAAGTGAATCCTCAGCCGAACGGAGAAACGAGCCACGGTGCCCTCCGCCCTCGAACCCGGACGCCACGATTGCATCCACGCCGGCCTGCTCCAGCGCTACCGCCTCCTCCGGCGTGGTGGCGGTCCCGACCGTGATGATGCCCCTGGCGCGGCATTCGTCGAGGATCTCTCGAGGCGGGATCCCGAAGATGAAGCTGAAGATCGGGACGTTCGCTTCGACTAGCACCCGGGCCTGGTCTTCGAAGCGGGTGGGAGAATAGGGACGGTACGCGGGCCGGGGGACACCAAGTTCGGTGAGGTCACTCATCAGTGGTGCCAGTGACCGGTTGAACGCGGCTTCGTCCGAGCTGCGGGCGCCCTCGTCTTCCATGGAGACCCACAGGTTCACTGCGAAGGGCCGGGATGTCAGGGATCGAATCTCCGCGATCACGTCTCTGATCTCTGGCGGTGTCTTGGAAAGGGCGCCGAAAGATCCCAGTCCGCCGAAGTTGGACACTGCCGCGGTCAATCGCTGCGACGACAGCCCGCCGAGCGGACCCTGCACGATCGGGTACTCGATGCCAAGCATGTCGGTGAGTCGATTCTGATTCCAGGTCACTTTTGTCTCCGGCTCTGCCTAACCTATCGTCTCCTCCATCTGACTGCCATCCGCCACTCGACCGCGAGGACTCGGCGATTCATGTTGAGGGAGCGGCTTTCTTCCGGCATCAGGAATCCTTCTACTCGGGGGATGCATGCGCGAGACGGCATCATTGGCGTATCTGCTGGCCTTCCTTATCGGCGTGGTTGCCGGGCTGCGAACCATGACCGCGCCGGCCGCGGTAAGCTGGGCATCCTATCTGGAGGGGCTCCATTTGAGCGGTACCTGGCTTGCCTTCCTCGGCCAGAAGTGGACGCCCTGGATCCTGAGCCTGCTCGCGGTCGGGGAGTTGGTGGCCGATCAGCTGCCGTCCACGCCCAGCCGCACGGCGCCGCTGGGTTTCAGCGGCCGCATCCTCACCGGAGCGCTCTCGGGCGCAGCGGTAGGCACTGCGGGCGGCACCATGCTGGGCGGAGCCATCGCGGGAATTGCCGGCGCCGTGGTCGGAACCCTGGGCGGTCACGCCTTCCGAGCCCGGCTCGCCGCCGCCTTCGGAAACGATCACCCCGCGGCCTTCATCGAGGACGCAATTGCGATTGCAGGTGCTGTGGCAATCTGTATGGCGCTCCGATGACGAGCTGCTGACCAGGGTTGCGGTGTGATCCGGCAAAACCGAGTTGCTCTCGCGACCGCTCTGGTACTGTTTGCACTGCTCGGCTGGAGCAACGCCCATCACTGGGACGAATACTTCTACCTCTATTCGTCGTTCCTCCACTCGCCCGGCGAGCTGCTGCGCTACGAGCTCCAGACCGTGATCTTCCCGCCCGGTTTCTTCACCGAGAAAATCGGGCATGTGGTGCTGCTCCGCGTGCTCACGACACTGTTTGGAGCCGGCGAGCGAGTGCTGTATGGCATCGAGGTGCTGTATGCGGGGTTGCTGGTAGGCTATCTCTGGGCCTCCTATAAGCTGCTGCAGCAGCTTTTCGGCAGCGAGGAGGCCGGCCCGTCCACTCTGGTGCTGGCGTTCTCGCCGGTCACTCTCTACCTCGCGTTCAAGATTCTTTCCGAGATCCCCAGCCTGTTCCTCGTCACTCTGGGCAGCTGGTTATTCGTGCGCTCCTTCAGCGCAGCATCCAGGCGCGGCGCTCGAATCGATCTGACTCTGGCGTCGCTCCTGCTGGCACTCGGAGCACTCTGCCGCGTCACTTCGATCGTCGAATTCGCCGGTCTCGGTGTTGCGCTGTTTGCGGTGAAGCGGCCGCGGTTTGAGCGTCGCCAGTTGCTGACTCGGTTGGTCGTTTCGGGTGTTGTGGTCGGCGCCGTCTATGGCATTGTGCTCGCGGCACTGGGAGGCGATCCCCTGCGGGTGTTTGGCGGCGTTCACCAGGTGCTCACCACCCACCCGCCGCTGGAGCGCGCCTTTGCCCTTGCCACCTTCCTGCAGACTTTCGCGCTGGTGCTTCCGTTCGCCTGGGCCGAGCGAGCCCGACCCGAAGTACGCATTGCGGCAGTATGGCTGGTATGCGCCGCATTGCCCTTTGTCGCGGGGCACGAGCCGCGTTACTACGCGCCTGCTCTGATCCCCTTTGCCATTCTGAGCGCGGTCGGCTTTCGGAGAGCGGCAGGGAGACTGATGGGACCTGCGGCGCACCGCCTTGCCTGGCTCGGCCTCTTCGCGGCTTTAGTTCTGACCAACCGCATTCTGCTCATTCCGCTGATGCCGTATGAAGTCAATCAAGGGCAACTGCTGTCGCTGTTCCACCGGCTCCAGGCTCAAACCCCGGGCGCCACCTATCTGCTTCCCTGGATTTCGGACTACAGCCTGCTCCGCTTCAGCTCGCCGATGAGCCGGGTGGATCTCTGCCTCAGCGAAATCCCCGGTTCCCGTGTCTCTCACGGTGGTTATCACGGTGGGCTCCCTGCCGCTGACCGATGGTGGGCTGGAGCGGATCGCTACGTGGGCTCCAGAGAACGGCTTGCCGCCGAGGCGCGTCCATGGGAGTACATCGGTTGGACCTATAATCCAGCCGACCTCAAGCTGCTCCGAATCCTGTCCCGGCTGGGATTCCATCCTCCGAGTGGCGCCAAACTGCACAACCACCTGAGCGGCAGCTGGATCTGGTCCGATCCAGGATTGAGCCTGAAGTTGTCGGTTCGGTCCGGGCAATACTACGTGTATCAGATTGGCACGCGGGGGTCTCCGCACCCGTAGCAAACCATCTCTTCTCTTCAACCTGAATGTCGGGCTCGGTGGCCTAACTCCAGATAATTCCTGCACGAAGGTCTAGTTCCTCCCCCCGAACATCCCGCCTTATCATAGCCCATCCAGGAAAGCTCAGGTTCGCTCCGAGATCTGCTCGGGAGACTCGCGTGTTCACGTCAGCCTCGGGAGGACAATCTTGAAAGCTCGTCTCTTCGCCGCACTGTTGCTGTGGGGCCTTCCTGTGGGTCTGGCGGCACAGGATACGTCGGGATCCAAATTCGAAGTGTACGGTTTCGCAATGATGGACGCCGGTTACAACTTCGGCCAGATCGACCCGGCCTGGTTCGACGTGGTCCGGCCGACCAAGCTGCCCGCTTTTGAGAACCAGTTTGCCCCCGACGGCCAAGCCTTTTTCAGCGTGCGGCAGACCCGGTTCGGGGTGCGGTCGACCACCCCAACCGACCTGGGTGACCTCAAGACCACATTCGAGTTCGAGCTGTTCGGGACCGGGGTGGATGCTGGACAGACCACACTCCGGCTTCGCCATGCCTATGGCGAGCTGGGCAAGTTCGGCGCGGGCCAGACCTGGAGTCCGTTCATGGACATCGACGTGTTTCCCAACACGGTCGAATACTGGGGGCCGACCGGAATGGCCTTCTTCCGCAACGTCCAGGTGCGCTACATGCCGATCCAGGGTGACACTCGCATGACCATCGCGCTCGAGCGGCCGGGTGCCAGCGCCGACCAGGGAGACGTGGCGGGCCGGATCGAGATCGCGGACGTGAAACCACGGTTTCCTTTGCCCGATCTATCCGCTGAATATCGCCGTGCGACCAAGTGGGGATACGTCGAGCTGGCCGGCATCGCCCGATACATCAAGTGGGAAGACCAGGGCACCGACGGGTTCGATCTGAGCGGCGATGCTGTGGGCTGGGGACTCAACGCGAGCTCCAACGTCAAGGTCGGGGAGCAGAACGTCTTCCGACTCTCGGCTCTCTACGGCGAAGGCATCCAGAACTACATGAACGACGCCCCGGCCGATGTTGGCATCGAGACCAACCCGGGCAACGCGACGGCACCGATCAAGGGCGTCGCGCTTCCAGTTTTCGGCGTCGTGGCGTTTCTGGACCACACGTGGAATACGAAGTTCAGCTCCTCGGTCGGCTATTCCATGATTGACATCGACAACAGCGAGCTTCAGTCTCCCGACGCCTTCAGCCACGGTAACTATGCCATCGGCAACGTGGCGTACTATCCCATGCCGGGCGTAATGACCGTCGCCGAGCTCCAATGGGGCGACCGCACGAATTTCGAGGACGGATTCAGCTCGGACATTTTCAAGGTCCAGTTCTCCTTCAAATACAACTTCTCCAAGACATTCTAAGGGCAACGACATGATCACGATTTCCCGCACCCTCCTCAGGCTCGCCCTGCCGGCCATCGGAGCCACCGTCGCCCTTACGCCGGTCCAGGCTCAAGGCTCCGCGAACATCGCCACCGTGCTCAACGAGACCTATACCAAGTTCAAGAATCTCCAGGAAGGAAAGAACGCCGACTACATCCCGGCGCTGGCCAAAGTGGATCCCAAGGTCTTCGGCATCGCGCTGGTGACTACCGACGGGAAGGTCTACACCGCGGGCGACATCAAGACCGAGGTCTCGATCCAATCCATCTCCAAGGTCTTCACCCTGGCCAAGGTGATCGAGGAGGATGGGCCGGAGAAGATCGAGAAGACGGTCGGCGTCGACGCCACCGGCATGCGCTTCAACTCGATCGTCTCGGTGGAGTTCTCCCAGAAGGCCCTGGGCGGGCCGGAGATGAACTCCCTGGTCAATCCGGGCGCCATCGCCACCACCTCCATGGTCAAGGGCGGTACCCGGGACGAGGTGTGGAAGAGCATCCTCGACTGGCACTCGGCATTCGCCGGGCGGCCGCTGGCCGTGAACGAGGAGGTCTTCAAATCCGAAGCGGCCACCAACCAGCGCAACCAGGCCATCGGCGCGCTGATGTACGCCTACGGCTACATCAAGGAAAAGCCGGATCAGGCCACCGACGTCTACACCGAACAGTGCTCCATCAACGTCAACGCCAAGGACCTGGCCACCATGGCCGCCACCCTGGCCGACGGGGGCAAGAACCCGGTGAGCGGCAAGACCGTGATGAGCTCGAAGAACGTGCCCTACGTCCTGGCGGTCATGGCCACGGCCGGGCTGTACGACGACACGGGCAAGTGGCTCTACCACACGGGACTGCCGGGCAAGAGCGGAGTGGGGGGCGGCATCATCGCCGTCGCGCCGGGCAAGTTCGGCATCGCCGTCATTTCACCCCCACTCGACGATGCCGGCAACAGCGTACGGGCGCAGAAAGCGATCATCGAGATCGTGAACCGCCTGCACGCCAATCCTTATGCGGTCGAGCCCAAGAGCTAGCCGCTGAAGCAGGAAGGAGTGTCGCTGTGACAAGAACACCACGGGGCGCGCTGCTGGCTCCGATCATGGCTTTGGGACTCACCTGGGCGTGCAAACCTCAGGAAACCCCGCCTGCAGCTGCGCAATCGACAGACGCCGAACAGGGCCCCCAGGCGCCCACAGCCAGTCAGGCCAGTCAGGGCGGAGCCACCCGCACGGAGAAGGATCTCCTGGGATCGAAGGAAATCCCGGCCGACGCGTACTACGGTGTTCAAACCGCCCGGGCGCTGGAGAACTTCCAGATCTCGGGAGTGCCGATCAACCACTATCCCGGCTTCATCGAGGCCTGGGCCATCGTGAAGCTGGCCGCGGCGCAGGGTAACACCGACGTGGGCGCCATGAAGAAGGACAAGCTGGCGGCCATCGAGAAGGCGGCCAATGCGCTGCTGCAGGGTAAGTACCACGACCAGTTCACGGTGGACTGGTATCAGGGAGGCGCCGGCACTTCGACCAACATGAACGCCAACGAAGTGATGGCCAACGTCGGCCTGGAGCTGACCGGGCACAAGAAGGGCGACTACGAGGTTCTCGAGCCGCACGACGATCTGAACCAGTCTCAGTCCACCAACGACTCGTACCCAACCGCCATCAAGATCGCCTTGATTCTGCGGAACGGGAAACTCATCGCCGAGCTGCAGAAGCTCGCCGCCTCATTCCGGGCCAAGGGCGATCGAGTACATGAACATCGTGAAGATGGGGCGCACCGAGCTGCAGGACGCGGTGCCCATGACGGTCGGGCAGGAGTTTCACGCCTTTGCGTCTTCGCTGGACGGAGAGATCCAGCTGCTGCAGGACGCGGAGAAGTATCTCTACACCGTCAACATGGGCGCCACGGCCATCGGGACCGGACTCAACGCGCCCAAGGGCTATGCCGAGCGCACCGCCGCCCATCTGGCCAAGCTGACCGGCAAGCCGATCAAGGCCGCGCCCGGACATGCTGTCGGCCACCTGGGACCAGCAGGGCTTCGTGGTGTACTCCTCGGCGATGAAGAGCGTCGCGGTCAAGCTGTCCAAGATCGCCAGCGACCTGATCCTGCTCACCTCGGGGCCGCGGGCGGGCCTGGCCGAGATCAATCTGCCGGCGCTGCAGCCGGGCTCCTCGATCATGCCGGGCAAGGTGAATCCGGTCATTCCCGAGCTGGTCAACCTCGTGGCGTTCCGGGTGATGGGGAACGACTACACGGTCACCCTCGCGGCGCACGACGGCCAGCTTCAGCTCAACGCGTACGAGCCGGTCGAGGGTGTGGCCATGATCGAGTCGCAGCACCTGCTCTACAACACCTCGATTGCCTTCCGCACCAAATGCGTGGATGGAATCACCGTCAATCAGAAGGTGCTGGACCGCTACATGGAAACCACGGTGGGGATCGTGACGGCGCTCAATCCGGTGCTGGGTTACGAGAAGACCACCGAGCTGGCGGCGGAGGCCTACAAGAGCGGGAAGGGCATCCTCGAGATCGTCCGGGAGCAGAAGCTTCTGACCGATAAGCAGCTCGCCGACATCATGGATCCGGTCAAGCTGACCAACCTCGACCGGAGCCAGTACCACAAGAAGTAGAGCGGTTATCGAGAAAAGTCGTTTCTGTTCACGCGATAGGAGGCTTCAATGTACCGGCGAAATGCAGTTCCATTGGTCCTTGCTCTGCTCACTGGGGTGGGTGGCACGGCATCGCTGGCTGCCCAGGCGGCGCCCGCAAAGGACAATACCAATCTGCCGACCGTCGAGGTGCTGGCCACCGGCGGCACCATCGCAGGTGCGGCCGAGAGCGACGTGCAGGCCGCCTACTCCAGCGGTCAGGTGGGGGTCGACCAGCTGCTCAACGCTGTACCGCAGGCCAAGAAGCTGGCCAACATGAAAGGGGAGCAGATCTCCAACATTGGCTCCCAGGACATGAACGATCAGGTCTGGATCAAGCTGGCCACCCGCATCAATGAGCTGTTGGCCCAGCCTGACATCGCCGGCGTGGCCATCACCCACGGCACCGACACCATCGAGGAGACCGCGTATTTCCTCAACCTCGTGATCAAGTCGAAGAAGCCGGTGGTGCTGACTGCATCGATGCGGCCATCCACCGCGCTCTCGGCCGACGGCCCGCTCAACTTCTACAACGCCGTGGCCGTCGCGGCCAACAAGGACGCGGCTGGACGCGGTGTCCTGGTGGTGGTCAACGACTGGATTCATGGCGCGGCCTCGCTCACCAAGACCAGCACCACCGCAGTGCAGACCTTCCTCTCTCCCCAGTCGGGGCTGATCGGCACCATCGCCTACGGCGAGCCGGAGTGGTATCGGGGCCCGGTCGGGAAGAACACGGTGACCTCGGAGTTCAGCGTGGACAAGAACACGGTCCTGCCCCGGGTGGACATCATCATGGCCTACGAGAACATGGACGGGAAGATCATCGAGGCGGCGGCCAACTCAGGCGCCAAGGGCATTGTCATCGCGGGTGTGGGAAACGGCAACATGACCAAGAGCGCGGTCGATGCCCTGGCCGCCCAGGCCAAGAAGGGGATCGTCTGTGTGCGCTCGACCCGGGTGGCCACCGGCCAGGTCGGGCGGAATGTGGAGGTAAACGACGACAGCCTGGGCACTGTCGCCTCGCTGGGGCTGAACCCGCAGAAGGCGCGGGTGCTCCTCCGGCTGGCGCTGCTGAAGACCAAGGACCCGAAGACGATTCAGCGGTACTTCGACGAGTACTGACGAAAACCGGCCTCGATGCGCTCTGCTTTTGCCTGGGGTCTACTGGCCTTTGCCATGACCAGGGCCGGGTCGGTCTGCGCTCAGCAGGCCGACTCGACCGCCCAGGACACAACCGAGGCTGCGGGCATTTCGGCCGGAGAGTCCGAGGCCGAGCCACCCCGCCGTAGCCTGGTCAAGTGGAACGAGTACGACGGACCCTTGTTCACGCTGCGGGTGGGCGCCGGCTTCCTGGTGGACTACGCCACCTACGACCAGGACCAGGCGAGCAAGGAGCAGAGGGACCTCGAGCCCGGGTTCAAGATCCGGGACTCCCGCATCCTTATCGGTGGACGGATCAAGACCAAGCGCCGGCTGACCTACCAGGCCGGGTTCATGTACGACGGCTACGTGGACGAGTGGTTCGTCCGCCAGACCGGATTGATGCTGGGAGTGCCGGAGCTCTGGGGAAACATCTGGATCGGCCGCAGCAAGGAGGGGCCCAGTCTCAACAAGGTGATGACCGGATACGACGGCTGGACCGCCGAGCGGTTCACCTTCTCCGACGCAATCCCCCTTCTGGCCGACGGCATCAAGTGGCTGGGGTACGTGCCCAGCCGACATCTGATCTGGAACCTCGGCGTGTTCACCGACTGGCTGTCCAAGGACGAGGGCTTCTCCTACTTCCATCAGGCGGTGGCCGGCCGGATTGCCTGGGTGCCGATGGCTTCCGACAGCGCAGGTAAGCTGATTCACCTCGGGGCGTCGTTCCACATCGGCAAGCCGGAAGACGACACCCTCCAGCTCAAGGCCAAGCCGGAAGCCAGCGACGCCCCCAGCTTCATCGATACCGGGAAGTTCCACGCGACGTCGGCCGATCTGCTGGGTTTCGAGGCCTACTACCGGCCGGGTCCCTGGCTGTTCGGCACCGAGTACTACTGGGAGAGGGCCAGCTCACCGGAAACCGGCAACCCGGTTTTTCACGGCGGCGACATCTTCGCCAACTGGCTGATCACCGGCGAGACCCGCTCCTACAACACGGTGGGTGGCTACTTCAGGCAGGTGTCGCCGAAGAGGACGGTGTTCGAGGGCGGGCCGGGGGCGGTGGAAGTCCTGCTGCGGTTCTCCTACAGCGACTTCAATGGCGGGACTCTGCAGGGCGGAACCTTCTGGCGGCTGACTCCCATGGTCAACTGGCTCCTCGCGGACTTCCTTCGGCTCGAGCTCATCTACGGCTACGGCAGGCTCGATCGGTTTGCCCTCAAGGGCAACACCCAGTTTTTCCAGAGCCGCCTGCAGCTGGAGTTTTGAGCCAACTCGCATCACCCACAGCGCGCGTATCAACCGAAGTTCTAACCCTGAGCGGAGACGAACAATGCGCCCAGCGACCACCACGGCACGCCACCCCTGGCTGTGCACCGCAGGTGCGATACTCATTGCTGGACTGGTTGCGATCGCGATCCTCCCCGCTGGGGCGCTGGCCCAGGACGAGGCGGGACGGGAGCCCAACGACACGACCGCCATATCAGGATGTCAACCTTTCCCAATCAACATCGCCGGTGAGTTTACCCCGGCCAAAGGCTTCGACATCGCCAAGACCAAGATCGCCAGCCTCAACGTCAGCTTCTACGCGGTGTTCCGCTACATGAATCAGATGTCGGAAGGTCAGACCTTCACGGACCATCTGGGCCGGGAGCGCGCGGTCAAGGCGCGCAACGACCTCAACTGGCACCGGACCTTCGTCTGGCTCACCGGGTTCTTCTACGACCCCAAATTCCGCTACAACATCTCGCTCTGGTCGCTGCCCACCACGCAGCAGACCCTGCTGTTCGGGAACCTGAACTACCGGTTCAACAAGGCCATCGGCATTGGTGTCGGGATCGCCCCCAATCTCACCGCGCGCTCGATGCAGGGCTCCTGGCCCTTCTGGGGCTCCAGCGACCGGCAGATGGCCGAGGACTTCTTTCGCGGCGGTTTCTCCTCCGGCGTTTTCCTCACCGGGCAGCCGGTGGACCGCTTTTGGTACACGGCCTCGGTCAACACCAACATCAGCCAGCTCGGTACCACGGCCGCCAACGACACCCGCGACATGGCGTACAGCGCCAGCGTCGTCTGGAGGCCGAGCACGGGCGAGTTTGGGGCCCGGAACGGACTGGGCGACTTCGAGTACCACAGCAAACTGGCCACGCAATTCGGCGCATCGGCCGCTCACAGCCGTGAATCGCGTTACGCGTCGGAGACCGCGCCGCCCAACGCCACCCAGATCAAGCTCTCCGATGGAATCAATCCGTTCGATGCCGACGCTCTCGCCCTCGGGGTAACGGTGGATAAGCTGACTTACGACGAGCTCGCCCTCGATGCCGGCTTCAAGTATCGAGGCTTCTCCTTCCAGAGCGAGTTCTACGTGCGCAAGCTCTCCGACTTTCTGGCGACGACCGGTCCCTTTGCGCTGGAGTCCATCGTAGATAAGGGATTTCAGGTCCAGGGAATGCACATGGTGGTGCCGCGCCTGGTGGGGGTGTACCTCACCTACGGCCACGTGTTCGACGACTTCGACCGTCAGCCCTGGGAAGTTTCCGGGGGCGCGAGCGTCTATCCCAGCCGCACTCGCAGCTGGCGGCTGAACCTGCACCTCATAAAGGTGGAGAAGAGCCCGGCAGCATCGAACTTCGGGTTCTACACCTCGGGCCAGAGTGGCACGACCATCTCCATCGGCACGGATATCCTCCTGTGACCAGACCAACGATGTGGCAGCGAGCCTGTCTCGTCGCCCTGCTCGCTGGCTCCCCGGCTGCTCGCGGCGCAGGGAGCTCCCGACAAGGGCGGCGACGACTTCGATGACGTCCATTTCCACCTGACCAACTACATCCAGGAAGGCACCGACGTCCGCGATTTCCTCCGGATCATGGGGAAGAAGGCCCACAGGTCCACGCTGTTCGGCATTCCCTTGCAGCAGACCTGGTCGTACGAGAATTCGGGAAACTACGCCCCGACGTATTACCTGCAGAGCGACGCGCCGCTCTACTACTACTCCTTCACCGACGCCTTCATCGCGATGGCGTACAAGTCGCTCAAGCCGGAGGAGCAGGCCCGGCTCGACCCCATGATCACCGGCTTCAACCCCGCCGACATGTACGCCGCGGACCATATCCGCCGGGTGCTCAAAACCTTCCCCGGCGTGTTCACCGGGATCGGTGAGTTCACCATCCACAAGGAGTTCGTGTCGTCCAAGGTGGCGGGGGACGTCGCCAGCCTCACCGATCCGGCACTGGACAAGATTCTCGATTTTGCCGGCGAGGTGGGATTGGTCGTACTGATCCACAACGACATGGACATGCCGTTTGCCAAGGCGGGCGCCGAGCCGGTGTTCCTGACTCAGATGAAGGCCCTGCTGCGGCGGCACCCCAAGACCACTATTATTTGGGCGCACATGGGATTGGGGCGGGTGGTGCGTCCGATCCAGGCCTCCGCCTCGGCGCCGGTCACGGAACGGAATCCCAATCAGGGCGCGATCGTGGAGGGAATTCTTTCCGATCCGGCCTTGCGCCACGTGTACTTCGATATAAGCTGGGACGAGGTCGCCAAGTACCTCCTGGCGACACCCGAGACCACCCGTCGCGCGGCCACGCTGATCGACCGCTATCCCGACCGATTCCTGTTCGGGTCGGACGTGGTGGCGCCGCGGGACACGACCCAGTACTACGCGGTGTTCGAGATGTATCGTCCGCTGTGGGCTCTACTCACGCCCGAGGCTAGCGAGAAAGTGCGCAAGGGAAACTACGAACGGCTGTTCGACGCGGCCCGCCAGCGCGTGCGGGCCTGGGAGCGAGCCCAGGGATGGTGAGGAAGATCCTGGCTCGCCGGCGCTGGCGCTGGCTGGCGCTGGCCGCCTCCCTCGCGGTCATCCTCGGCGCAGCGGCGGGTGGCCCCACCGAGGAATACACCATCGAGCTGGGTCCCTACCACCTGCCCTCCGGGGCCGGCCACGATCAGGTCGAGCAGCCCCGGCCTCTCACCCTCGCGTTGCCGGTCGAAGGCTGGCTCCGAAGCATCGCATTCGACGTGGTGGACGAGCGAGGCGAGAAGATCCCCGGAGCGCTTCACCACCTCAATCTGATTGCGCCGGAGCAGCGGGAGCTGTTCAGCCAGATCAGACTGCGGATCGGTGCGGCGGGCTCGGAAACCAAGCCGTACGGCCTACCCTGGTTCCTGGGCTATCCGATCCATCGCGGTGACAGCCTTCTGGTCACGGCCATGCTGCACAATCCGACCGGTACCGAGCATCACGGGGTGAAGATCCGCGTGCGGCTGGGGCTGACCCCGTCCACCTCATGGCTCCGTCCGGTCGCGATCCGTCCGGTGTATCTGGACGTGATGCCGCCGGCTGGCCGGCACGCCTTCGACTTGCCACCGGGCCGCTCCACCCGAAGCTGGGAAGGCCGTCCGGCAGTCGCAGCCCGGCTGCTGGCCGCAGGAAGCCACCTGCACGACTACGGCACCGGCCTCAAGCTCGAGGACATCTCGGCCGGGAAACTGCTCTGGGAGGCCCGGCCCAAACTGGACGACGAGGGCGAGCTCGTCGGCATGCCGATTCATTACTTCCTGCCCTTCGGCGTGCAGCTCACTCCCGATCACCTGTACCGCATCACGGCCGAATACAACAACCCGACCGGAGAGGTGCTGGAAGACGGCGGGATGGGTGCTATCGGCGGAATCGTGCTGCCCGCGGATGGCAGCGCATGGCCTGCAGTGTCCCGGGGAGACTCCGTCTACCTGCACGATGTGCGGGTACAGGGTGCCCCCACTGAAATGATGAATGGTGGCCATCACCACTCAGCAGAACACCATCATTGATGACGGATAGTCAGTAGGTCCAGGTTATCGCCAGCGTGGTCCCAAAGTCGTTCTTCGGAGCGCCCACCACCGGCGGCTTGCTGTCGTAGGTATCGAACAGCGTCCCGGTCAGCATGAAATCCTTCAATAACTCGTAGGATACCCGCAGATCGTTCTGCAGCCTTACCCGGCCCTGCACCACGAAGCTGGGGTATGCCTGGCTGGTCACGGAGACATCGAGCTTGGGCTGGTCGTAGCGGAACGCGCGGAAAGCGGCGCTGAGCAAACCCTCGACTCCGGTCGTGGTCGAGTCGGTGGTGAAGTACCGCTCCCGGTTCAGCACCATGCCCCCGCTGGCCAGAAACTCGATGTGGTTGGACTGCGCCAGCATTCGGGTCCCGAAGCCAACCAGCCGTGCCCGGCCCGCCAGATCGAGCTCATTGTTCCGGTCATACCCCACCACGAAACCGGTGCTCCATCGAGTGCTCAGGAACAGCCGCTCGGTGAGTGCCGTGGACAGGCGCGAGCTTTTGCTTGCGTCATCCCGATCCTCGATATAGCCGGTGAGATCGAGGGTGGTCTCCGCGCTTGGAGCCCGGTACTGCACCCGCGCTCCGGTGGAGAGCTGAACTGCGCCATGCGCTTTCTGAAAGGAGAACCCCAGGTCGAAATATCCATTCAGCCGGGCCAGGAACTTTCCCTGGATCGGCGTCATTCCCACGATGTTTGAAATCCGGAGGGTGTCGGCCGCGAGTGCCAGCAGGCCGGTGGGAGCCAGCCCCAGGCGCCCATAGAACTTGTGGCCGGTGGCCAGGCGGACTTCTACGACGGTGGAGGTGCTGATCCGGTCGACCTTGTCCCATTCGATGTAGATGGTGCCCAGGTCGTCGGTCGAGTACTTGAGCAATCCGCGGGAAAGCGACTTCACCTCTCCGGTGATCCGGTCTCCATTCCGGATCCAGACCGAATCTTTTTGCGCCTCAGCGGTTGCGGCGCCGAGGAGAAGGAAAAGAGCCGCGAGCTTGATCGTCATGAGGGCGTGGTCTCATGGTCCCATGGCCCGGCATCGGCGGCAACTGGCACAACTGACAGATCAAATTCCTATTGACCAAGTCCCCTTTCGTTTGTAGCATGAAGCGCATTCAAAAGACTATTTGAGAATCATTCTCACAGGAAACTCATTGTGCCGAGGCGCCTCGCCCCCATTCTCCTCCTGGCCTGCTTGCCTTCGATTGCCCGGGCCCAGGGTGATTCTTCCAGCACAGCCCAGCGAGACACCACGCCGCTCACTCTTCCCACCTTAGAGGTAAAGGGCGCTGCTCGGCCGGCCTACTTCACTCCGCAAACCAGCACCGCCACCAAGACCCGCACGCCGCTGCGCGACGTACCTCAGTCGGTCACTGTTGTCACCCATAATGTCATCTGCCGACCAGCGGATGGAGAGCATGGGGGAGGTGACCCGGTACATCCCCGGCATCACCATGGCGCAGGGAGAGGGCAACCGCGATCAGGCCACGATCCGGGGGAACAACACCACGGCGGGGTTCTTCGTCAACGGAATGCGGGATGACGTCCAGTACTTCCGCGACCTGTACAACGTCGAGCGGATCGAAGCGCTGAAGGGCGCCAATGCGCTGATCTTCGGCCGCGGAGTCGGAGGCGGGGTGCTCAACCGGGTGACCAAGGTGGCGGACTGGACGCCGGTACGCGAGCTGTCGTTGCAGGGCGGCTCCTACGGGAACCGGCGCACCGCCCTGGACGTGGGGCAGGGCGTCACCGATGGCATCGCGCTCCGGCTGAACGGGGTCTACGAGAACTCCGACCTCTATCGCAACGAGGTCAACATCGAGCGCTACGGTATCAATCCCACCGCTACCATCCAGCTCTCGCCCCAGACCCGGGTGCTGGCGAGCTACGAGCACTTCAAGGACAATCGCACCGCCGACCGGGGGATTCCGTCCTTTGCCGGAGCGCCGCTCTCGACCACGACGCCGCGCACCTTCTTCGGCGATCCGTCGGTCAGCTACGCCGACGCTCTGGTGAACATCGGAACCGCCAGCATCGAGCATACCACCGGCGGCCTGGTCACTCTGCGGAACCGAAGCCTCTTTGCCGACTACGACAAGATCTACCAGAACGTCTTTCCCGGCGCCGTGAACCCGGCCGGCACCGACGTCAATATTTCGGCCTACAACAACGCAACCAAGCGACGCAATCTGTTCAACGAGTCGGAGGTGAGCTATCACCTGGTGACCGGGTCGATCAGCCAGACGCTGCTCGGCGGCTTCTCCATCGGCCGGCAGATCACCGACAACTTCCGCAACACCGGTTACTTCAACGATTCGGCCACGGTGATCACCGCGCCGGTGTCCAATCCGACTATAGCGGTTCCGGTCACCTTCCGGCAAAGCGCCACCGATGCCGACAATCATTCCACGGCCACGTCGCTGTCGTTCTACGGCCAGAGCCAGGTGGTGCTCTCGGAGCAGTGGCAGGCAATCGTCGGTGCGCGCTACGAGCACTTCGATGTGGACTTCTACAATCATCGGAACAATGACGCGCTGAGCCGCACCGACGATCTGATATCGCCCCGGGCCGCCCTGCTGTTCAAGCCGGTCGAGAGCGTCACCCTGTACTCCAGCTACAGCGTGTCCGCCCTGCCCAGCTCGGGTGATCAGTTCTCCTCGATGACGGTCACCAGCGCGACCCTGGAACCGGAGAAGTTCAGGAACTACGAGATCGGCGCCAAGTGGGACGTCTTCGACCGGCTCTCGCTTTCGAGCGCGGTGTATCGTCTGGACCGAACCAACACGACGGCGCCGGATCCAGTCGATCCCACCCGAACGGTTCAGACCGGCAGCCAGCGTACCAAAGGCTTCGAGTTCAGCCTGACCGGCGCGGTGAGTCCCCAGTGGCAGATCATCGGCGGGTACGCCAATCAGGATGCGAAGGTCACCAGCCGGACTGCGGCGGCAGCGGAAGGAGCCAGGGTTCCCCTGGTGCCGCGGAACACCGTGTCGCTCTGGAACCGGTACCAGGCCACCTCTGCCCTGGGACTCGGGATGGGCGTGGTCTACCAGGATGACATGTACGCCGCCATCGACGACGCGGTGAGGCTGCCCAGCTTCACCCGGTTCGACGCGGCGGCTTACTACACCATGAGCCGTCACCTCCGGTTCCAGATGAACCTGGAAAACCTGTTCGACCAGCAGTACTACGCAACCGCCAACAGCAACGACAACATCAGCCCGGGCTCGCCCCGCTCCGTGCGGGTTGCCGTCATCACCGGGTTCTAAGCTCATCTCGCATCCATCCGCCTCGATCAAGCAGCTGGCAGCCAGGAGCTGGGATGCCATCGTAGTCGGCGCGGGCCATAACGGTCTGACCTGCGCCGCGTACCTGGCTCGCGCCGGCCTTCAGGTGCTGGTGCTGGAGAGCCGAAACCGGATCGGTGGCGCCTGCACTCTGGAGGAGACCTGGCCCGGCTATCGGGTGTCGCCCTGCGCCTATGTCTGCGGGCTGCTCCATCCGCTGGTGATCGAAGAGCTCGACCTGGTGCGCCGCGGGCTGGAGTGGCACCCGGCCATGCCCGGCCTCTTCGTACCATTCGAGGACGGCAGCAGCGTGCAGCTCTGGGGAGACGATGAACGGCTGGAAGCGGAGATCCGCCGCTTTGCCCCGGGAGATCTCGCTGGCTGGCGGGCGATGTCCGCGCTCAAGGCGCGGGTCCGCGACTCTCTCCGTCCGCCCGGCCCGGCCGACCTGTGGATCGGGCCCGCTCCCAGCCGAGAGGTTATCAAGTCCCGCCTGGGCCACGACCTGGAAGCCATCGGGCTCCTGTTCGAGTGGTCCATGGTGGAATTCGTCGAGCGCTACCTCGGCGATGAACGGCTGCAGCAGTCGCTCTTGGGGCAGGGCGTGATCGGTACCAATGTCAGCCCGCACGAGCCCGGAACGGCGTCGATCCACTTCCATCATGCCTCGGGCCGGATGGGTGGGATCCCCGGCATGTGGGGCTACATCAAGGGTGGCATGGGCCGGGTCTCGTTTATCCTGGCGGACGTCGCTCGCAAGGCCGGGGTCCAGGTTACGACCGAAGCACCGGTGAGCCGCATTCTGCCCGGCGAGGGCGTCGAGCTGGAGGGGGGAGAGCGGCTGCGAGCTCCGGTCGTGATCTCCAATGCGGACCCGCGCACCACTCTCCGGTTGTTGGATAGCGAAGCCGATGCGCAATGGCGGGAGCAGGTGGAGCGGATTCCGATGATCGGCTGCACGGTCAAGATCACCGTGGCGCTCCGTGAGCTACCGAACTTTCGGGCCCGGCCGGGCACGCTGGAGCCGCATCATCTCGGGCAGGTCAATACCCCGCTCAGCAAAGACGAATGGCGTTCGCATTATCAGACTGCCCAGGCCGGCGGGCTGCCTCCCCGGCTCTGGACCGAGTTGTACTTCCAGAGCTCGCATGATTCGAGCGTGACGCCGGAAGGTAGACACATCATGAGCATCTTTGCCCAGCCGGTTCCTTACCGGTTCAGCACCGGAAGCTGGGACACCCGTAGGGAAGAGGTCGCCCGTGTGGCTCTGGAATCGATCGGCCGGTTCTGCAGCAACATTCCCGAAGCCGTGTTACAGCTGGAAGTGATGGGTCCGCCTGACATCGAGCGGCGGACCGGCCTGACCGGAGGACACATTTTCCAGGGCGAGTGTCTCCCGGAGTACATGTGGGACCAACGCCTCAAGCCCACCACGCCGATGACCGGCGTTTTTCTTTGCGGAGCAGGGACCTACCCGGGCGGGAGCGTGATTGCGATCAATGGACGCAACGCCGCCATGGAAGTGCTGCGCCAGAAGGTCAGCTACTCGCCCGAATTATCGTCAGCTTGAACCCGTCCGGATCCTGGGCCGTGAAACTGTAGCTGTCCCAGTGGTTCCCCGGCTCTTCCGTAACGGTCCCGCCAAGGTTCCGCAGTCGTTTGGCGATTGCGTCGACGTCCTGGGTGGTCTCGCACCAGATCCGGAAGCCGGCTCCCTTGGGTCGGTCGCGTCCGCGGCTGAAGTCATCCTGGGAGAGCCCGATCTCGCAGGCGCCGGCCTTGAGCGTGACTCCCTTGAGCTTTCCGCCATCTTCCCAGCGCTCGGCCAGGTAGAAGCCCAGTCCATGGCAATACCACTGGACACTGCGGTCGATGTCGTTGACGGTAAAGCTGGGCATGATCGAGCGGAGACGGAGCGACTCGGGTTGTTGCCGGTCTGCAGGCTTCTTGGCCATGGCGGTAACATTCCTCCTGGTCGGAAGTCACCAATTTGGCTCACCGGGAGGGCGGGCGATAGGTGACGTGATCCACCTCACAGATCTAGATACCTGACATAGACTTACGTAGAATCTACAGCCCGAAATCATTAGTTTTAAAGGGAATCTGACGGCGTTCGCAATGGGTTCGGACGGCGGGAGGCTTCGCCGCTCCGAAGCCGTGCTTGACCTATACTAGGGGCCTAATTGCGCTCTTACCGGACGGCCTTCAATATTGAGCCATCCTCCCCTACGGGACGTCTCCCGGCGGCAGCATGACCACGCCTATTGCCTGTCTTCAGTGCACTGGCCCGCTCGGGCCTGATGACCGCTTCTGCGCCCAGTGCGGAGCGGAGCTGTTGTGGTGCGCGAGCTGTGGCGAGTTCCTTCTGCAGACCGACGAGACCTGCCCCAAGTGCGGCACTCCAGGCATCCCCCGGCCTGACTCTCACTCGATTTCTGGCGAGCTGACCGAAGACGAATCTCCCTGGGCTGAAGTCATAGCCCGGCTCCGGCGCGCCACGATGGGCGAGTTCGAAATCGGCCACGAGCTGGGACGGGGCGGGATGGCCGCGGTATTCCTGGCCCACGAGCTGTCCCTGCATCGCGATGTGGCCATCAAGGTGATGTCGCCCGGGCTGCTGATGGGCGAAGGCATGATCGACCGCTTCCGCCGTGAAGCGATCACCATCGCCCATCTCAACCATCCCAACATCGTCTCGGTGTATTCGGTGAGGGCCGCCGAAGGTCTCCACTTCTTCGTCATGCGCTGCATCCAGGGTCGCTCGCTGGAGGAGGTACTCAAGGATGCGGGCAGGCTGCCGCTCGCCACGGTCCGGTCGATTCTGTACCAGGTCGGTTCGGCTCTGGCTTACGCTCACCGGTTCAAGGTGGTGCACCGAGACATCAAGCCGGCGAACATCCTTATCGATGGGGACGGCAACGCCGTCGTCACCGATTTCGGCATCGCCAAGGCCGCGGAGGGGCCGAGTCACACCCACACCGGCTTCATGGTAGGAACGCCGGCGTATATGAGTCCGGAGCAGTGCGCCGGTGGTGAAGTGTCCGGGGCCTCGGACCAGTACTCCTTGGGTGTGGTGGCCTATGAGATGATCACCGGCGCCCCACCCTTCAACGGCTCCACCTATTCAGTCATCCAGGCGCACGTGGAGCAGCCACCCCGTCCTCTCCACGAGCGGGGCGACTGTCCGCCTGAACTGGAGAGCGCGATCCTCCGAATGCTGGCCAAGAATTCGGAGGAGCGCTGGCCCAGCATGACGCAGGCGCTCACGGCGCTCGGCGCCGCGGCCCTGCCTGAGGACGACCCGGCGCGTGCCGAGCTGAGCCGATTTGCCATGGCCGGAGCTCGCACCGCGTTTGAGAGCTCGGGCAATGGCTCACACGCGGCCGCCAAGTCCTCAGCCATACTCCAGGCCACTCCCCCGGGAATGATGCGCGCCGTGAGCATTCTTCCGCCTCCAGCCGGGCTCGAGGTGGGCGACAGCTTCCTTTTGGTGGCGCGCGTGCACGATGGCCAGGCGGCTCGCCTGCCTACCAGTCCGGTGCAGTGGAGCAGCGACTCACCCGGCGTGCTCCGGGTGAATGCCACCAAGGCGGTCGCCACCGCCGTCACGTCTGGGATGGCCCTGATTCGTGCCATCTGCGACGGTCAGGAGGGGCGGCTGCGGGTCACCGTTGCGCCGCCCCGGGCCGACTCCATCGTTGTGAAGGCGGTCGACAAAGCCATCACAGTGGGCGACGAAATCCAGCTGGAGGCGACACCGCGGGACAAACGGGGACGGGCGCTTGACCGGCCCGTCACCTGGCGATCCGAGGACGACACGGTCGCAACCGTGAGCCTCGATGGAGTTCTGACTGCCCGTTCCGGCGGCTCCGTTCGCGTCATCGCGGAGCTCGACGAAGCTCGGGCCAACGTCGGAGTTACGGTCCTCCCTCCGAGGGTGGCGGCGGTGCATATCTCCGCGGCGCCGGACTCCGTTGTAGCTGGCGATTCCTTCGCGCTGACCGCCACGCCGCTCGATCGCTGGGCCGGCGCGCTCACCGACAGGAGCGTGGCCTGGAGCGTCAGCGATGTGAACACCGCGGTGGTGACGGCGGGAGGCTGGGTGATCACCCGGAATCCCGGTCACATCATGCTCACGGCCGTGTGCGAAGGCGTCAGCTCCTCCATCAGTGTGAACGTCCTCGATCGGACTCCCGAACCCATCGTTTCCCGTCCTCGCCCCGATCCGATCCCGTGGGAGCTGCCGCCCGAACCGCGTAGTCCGGAGCCCAGACGCTCGCGTCATCGGCCGGGATGGCTGGTGGCAGCTGGAGGCGCGTTCCTGGTAGCAGGCGGTTTCTGGCTGGTTGGAGAACGCGGTCGGGGAGACCTGCCCGCTATCCCGGATACCGCCATCGCTCTGCGCGACTCCTCGGTAAGTACCGAAGACCCCGGCCTCGGCTCAGCCGGTTACCTCATCGCTTCCGCCAGTGAGCCGACGGATTCCGCTGTGGTGGACACCAGCGCGCCTGTTTCCGTCACGATTACGCGGCGGCCGGCGCATTCGCTGGCCGTAGGGGCGACGAGCGCCCTGAGTGCCGAATCGCGTGATGGCAACGGCAAGATGGTGGGTTCGGAGCGAATCTCCTGGAGCTCGACCGATAGCACGGTGCTCACGGTGGATTCCGCCGGCGTAGTCCAGGCGCTGGCTCCCGGCCGGGCTCAGATCGTTGCCGCCGCCGGGGGCCACCGTGACAGCGCCGGAATTGTCGTGCGTTCGGCTCCGCGCCCTGCGGTGTTGCCGCAGCTTGCCTCCCTGTCGATCGCTTCGTCCGCTCCTCTTCAGGTGGGCGACACGCTTACACTGGCGCTCTCCGGACAGGACGAGAGCGGCAAACCCATCCCCGGCGTGAGGGCAACCTGGAGCTCCAGCGATCCGTCGATCGCCTCAGTCGAGCAGAGCTCGGGGCTCATTCGAGCTCGCGCACCTGGTGGTACGCTCATCATTGCCCGAAGCGGCGGGGAATCGGCAATCTCATCGGTATCGGTGGCTCCGGCGCCGGTGGCGTCGGTCGACGTCAGCGGCGCCCGGCCGCTCAAGGTGGGAGATACTCTGGATCTTCGAGCAGCCCCGCAGGATCAGCGTGGAGCGGAATTGAGCGGCCACGCGGCAGTCTGGGCCAGCAGCAATCCGGACGTGGCGTCGGTGGATTCTTCCGGCGTGGTCGTAGCCCTGGCAGCGGGCACCGCGGACATCAGCGCCAGCGTGGACGGGAAAGCGGGAAAGGTGAGAGTCACCGTTCTTCCGCAGCCGCGAACCAGCCGGGCGGACCTCGCGGCGGAGGAGGCGCGGCGCTCGTCACCCACTACACCTGCGAGTGATCCGGCCGCTGAGCGACTGCGGCTGACCGATGAGATGCGTCGAGGCGTGGACCAGTGCTACAACGCGGTGGCACAGAAAGATGTCAGTGAGCTGGAAGAACTCTATCATCCCGAGTCCAAGACCGACCAGGATAATCTGAAGAAGCTCAGCCGGATTCTGCGTACCAGCGAGTGGAGTGCTCAGGTAGGTGAACGGGAAGACGGGGCTCAGCGAATCGGCAGCGCTACCGCGTCCATGGAATTCGCATTGCGGCTGTCCTGGAAGGACGCCTTTGGCGGCCGGCTTACCAGCCATCCCGTATTTCGGGTGGAATTCGTGAAGGACGGCACCAGCCTCGATCTATCCAGCTGCCGGATCATCGGCACGCCAGATCTCTAGCCGAGCACCTACCCTCCGATCCCAAAAGCAAATCCAACCCGAACCACCACGTTCGTTCCCGAGCTCGACTCGACATGCGTGGAGGTGTTGTTCGACTTGCTCTCCAGCGTGCCATCGCCCAGCTGGTCGTATCCGAAGGTGGCTCCCATATCGAGATTGACGCGGGATGACAGCCGGTACAACAGGCCTCCCCCTCCATTGATCTGAATGAAAGAGGAGGAGAGGGAAAAGTCGGGGTCGGAAAAACCTACCTTGAGCAGGGAAAAGCGGGCGGAGACGTAGGGAGCCCACACGTTGCTCCCGGTGTGAATGCGATACCGGGGCTCGATGAAGCCCCCGTACAGCCTGAAGTCAAGAGCGGGGTCGGTAGGTTGAACCGGGGGACGATCGTGTGTGGTGTATTGAAATCCCACACCGAATGAAAGCGCCCCCGGCGTGTAGCGAATCTGGCCCTCCCCGCCGACCCCATTCTTCAGCGTCTCGAACACATCACCGAACACCACATTGTACAGCCCGGAAACCTGAACCGATACGGCCTGGGCCGACTGCGCATTTGCCTCCCCCGCAATGAGCAGCGTCAGTGCCGTGAGAATTCCGCAAGAGCTTCGGTACACTCTAACTCCCGGTCAGCGGGTCGTTCCGGCGTGAGACTCCGGAGCAATCGGTGGCGGACCGGAGTGCCTTCCTGCTGAGGATGTGCGGAGCTGGCTCATGGCTGGCGCACCGCCGGTGACCGTGTAGTGGAACTCGACCGGTGAACCCTGAAGCCCCGAAGCCGTAGCCATGGTGCAGAACGGCTGATCGCCGGACGGTTCCGTTCCCGTGGGCTGCCTCGTACTCGAGTAGCCATTCGCATCCGCGGGTGGCACCGGCTCGCCGGCTGTGCCATCGCAGGTAGACCACTGAACGCTCACGTTTGCAACTCCATTGCCGAACTGATCAACCACCCGGACCACAAATAAATCGGGCAGCTCGGAGTTGATCGGCGCTGATTGCATCGGATCATCTCCTGAGACCTTCACCAGCTGTGTTGCCGGACCCGGGGTGGCAAGGATACTGTCGCGGAAAATGCGGCCATCCGGCAGCCCCAGTTGCAGGTACTGATATCCTGCTATCGTGTCGAGGGTCCAGCTGCCTGCCTGCACCAGTCCATTGATGTCGCTGAAGGGTGTCACCGGCAGCGCGGTTCCACCAGACGGCGCTTTCAAGGTGAAATCAGCATCCGCCACCGGCCGGGTGGACGCGTCTCTAAAGGTCCAGGTGATGACCGGTCCGGCAACCGTGCTGCCCACCACCGCCGAAGCCGGGTGGCTCGGCGCGGCGGTAACGGTGGAGACGCTCGGCAGTGTAACTCGCGCCGTCGCGCTCTGCAGCCCCGGTGCGGCAAAGGTGAGGTCCTTGGGTCCGGGTATGCCCTGCAGCGTGAGCGCGGTGAACGCGGCACGTCCGTTCCCGTCGGTCGGCACTGTTTCACCCGTCACCGTAGTTCCCGAGGGCAGCGCGGAAACGGTCACCATTACACCAGCCTGCGCGATGGGATTGCCGCTGGCGTCCTGAATCTGGAGCACCGGCTGACTGACCAGGGGCAGACGGCTCCGTGCGCCGGTAGAGGGCGGGGTCACGAACGCCAGGCGCGCCGCTGAGCCCTCTGTGATGGCAAACGGGGTCGAGGTTATCCCTCCCAACCCAGGCGCGCTGAAGGATAAGGTGTAGTTGCCTGCCACTCCGGTTACCGCCAGTCCACTGAAGGCAGCCTGGCCGTTGGCGTCGGTGGTCGCCGTCTGATTTGCCAGCGTGCCGCTGGGCCCGGAGGATATTGCGGCCGTAACCGCGATGCCGGGTTGGGCCGTTGGGTTCCCGTTCTCGTCTACCGTTTGCAGCACCGGCTGCTGCGCAAACGGAGTTCCGCTCTGGGTGGGAGAAGACGGCTGGGTCGAGATTCTCAGCCGGCCGGCGGCACCGGCCCGCGCCGTCGCGGTGAATCGAACCGCGGGAATGGCGGAGGTTTCGATTCGGGCGGTGAGCGTGTACTGAACGTTGGCTGTGGTGCCCAGCGTCCAGCTGACCTGGGCCAGACCCTGCTCGTTGGTAGTGGCCACCTCCGGAGACACCGAGGAGTTCCGGTTGGGCGTGAACGTCACCTCAACTCCGGGCACCCCATTGCCGGCGGCATCCTTGACCGTAACGGATGGTCCCGGACTCACGGGAGAGTTGACTGTTCCCTCGTACGTCAAAGGCTCCACACCAGTCATGCTGGCCGGTGTGCCGGAGAGGAGCTGGATCGCTCCGGATGTGGTCTCCGCTCCTTGAGCCGTGAAGCGAAGCATTTGGGCTCCCTGCGCGCCGGTCAGAGCCAGGCCACTGAACGTGGCAACCCCATTGCCGTCTGAGGTAGCGGTGGCGCTGCCGCTCACGGTGGCGCCTCCTGAGGCGACGGAGACGGTCACCTCCACTCCGGAGATCGGCTGATCGTCTGCATCCAGCACATCGAGAACCGGCTGCCCCTCCAGAGGAACGCCGTTCTGGGCCGTCTCCGACAAGCCGGCATGGAGTACCAGCTTGGCAGCTGTCGCGGGCGCCGCCGTAGCCGAGAACTGCAGTGGAGAGTGTTCCAGAGGAGCACTGTCGTTATTGACAGCTTCAGCGGACAGCGTCTGCGCACCGAGCTGCTCGCCCAGAACCCAGCGGACGCTAGCTAGGCCGAGAGTATCGGACTGCGCGCTGTCACTGGAAAGCCGGCCGCCTCCGGTGGCCACGCTGAATCTGACCGTCACGCCGGGCACTGGTCGGCCGGCGTTGTCGGTGACCTTCACCTGAAGGGGATCCGACAATTCCCGGGTCGGGGCGCCGGTCTGATTATCCCCGGATTCCACGGCCATGGTGCTGGGCTCAGGCCGCTCAGGGCCGAGATTGCAGAAGGGCCCCGAGCACGGTTCCACACTGCCGCCGCTGTCGCAGCTTTGCAGTGCGGTAATCGCTGCCAGAAAGGGCAGGAGCCCAAGCAGTCTCGTTCTCAGCCGGTGAACTCTCAGAAGGGTCCCCATCGGATTACGGGTTTTGGATCGCTCGGGTATCCGTTTAGTATCTCACCTGCCGAGCGTCTGTCAAGTTTGTGATCGGCATCACTTTACGCATCTTGCCGATCTGAGCTTGCCCTTTACCACGGCCGTGAAGGTGCGCAGGAGGGGTCAAGCGACGGTCAAGCAGCCAAGACGCCCCGGCTGCGCTGCAGCCGGGGCGTCTGACGAACAGTAACCGAAAACGACGTCAGGCGCTCAGCACGACCTTTTCGCAGTTGTCTTCCTTGTTCAGGAACATGTCGTAGCCCTTGGCCGCCTGATCCAGCGGCAGCCGGTGGGTGATGACGAAGCTGGGGTCGATCTCCCCATTCTGAATTCGGTCGAGTAGCGGCCGCAGGTACCGGTGGACATGGCACTGGCCGCTTCGAATGGTGAGCGAACGGTTCATGACCGCTCCCATGGGGAACTTGTCGATGAATCCGCCGTACACCCCGATCACCGATACCACCCCACCATTCCGGCAGGCCAGAATGGCTTCCCGGAGCGCGATGGGACGATCGGTTTCCAGCATGGTGGCCTGCTTCATCCGGTCATAGGCGTAGGTAATCCCATGGCCGTGTGCTTCCATGCCCACGGCGTCGATGCACTTGTCGGGGCCCCGCCCGCCGGTCAACTCCAGCAGGGCGTCCTGGACGTTTAGCTCCTCGTAGTTGATGGTATCCGAGGCGCCTGCCCGCTCCCTGGCCATGTCCAGCCGGTACTTGAACCGGTCGATGGCGATGACCCGTTCCGCCCCCAGCAGGTAGGCGCTGGCGATGGCAAACTGGCCTACCGGGCCGGCGCCCCAAACCGCTACCACATCTCCACCCTGGATGTCGCACATCTCCGCCCCCATGTAGCCGGTGGGGAAGATGTCCGACAGGAACAGCACCTGGTCGTCGGTCAGATCCTCGGGGACTTTCAGGGGCCCCACGTCCGCGAAAGGCACCCGGGCATACTCGGCCTGACCGCCGGCGAATCCGCCGAGCATGTGGGAGTAGCCGAAGATTCCGGAGGGGGAGTGGCCCAGCAGCTTCTCTGCGATCCAGGCGTTGGGGTTGGAATTCTCGCAGAGCGAGAACATCTGAGCGTCACAGGCGGCGCAGGCTCCGCAGGCGATCGGAAACGGAACCACTACCCGGTCGCCAACCTTCAGGTTGCGCACCGAAGGGCCCACCTCCACCACCTCGCCCATGAACTCATGGCCCAGCACGTCGCCTTTTTCCATCGTGGGTACGAAGCCGTTGTACAGGTGGAGATCCGATCCGCAAATCGCGGTCGAAGTGATCCTGACGATGGCATCGTGGGAGTTCAGGATCTTTGGATCCGGCACCTCTTCGACCTGCACCTTCCGCTTTCCCATCCAGCAGTTGGCCTTCATGATCTATGTCTCTCTTTCCGAGCCGTGCGGCTCAGTCAGCGTTGAACCGCGTGCTCGCGAGGCGTCCCCAGAAGCTCGACATCCTTCAGGCTCTCCGGTGGCTGTGCCGGATGCATGCCGGAATGGATGCTGGAATCCGAGTGGACGATCTCTCCCGTCTCCATGACTTGCTTGAAGCGGCGCAAATCGCCCTTGACCTGCTGCTCCGGCTCCTCGCCGAAAAGCTTGGCAATCAGCGATCCCAGCTTCCCTCCGGGAGGCTGATAGCGAAGCTCGACATGGATTTCGGTGCCCCGGTTACCGGGGGCGTCCTTGAACCGCACCGTCCCGGAATTGGGGATGGAGGCATCGGGCAGAGACCGCCAGGCGATCAGCTCGTTGGGCCGGTCTTCGATGGTCTCCGCCTCCCACTCGACCGTCGTGCCCGCCGGAGCCTTGGCTGTCCAGCGGGAACGATTGTTGTCCAGGACCTCCACCGATTCGAGGTGAGCCATGAAGCGGGGAAGGTTCTCGAAGTTGTGCCAGAACCCGTACACCTCGTTCCGGGGTCGGTTGATGGTCAAGGCTTGGGTGACGTGAACTCCACTGGAGGGGCTGGCGGTTCTGCTGGACCATGCTGGATCCGTTGGTGCGCTGCTCACCGCCGTTACCACCCTGGCGGCTAAGCTGTTGGCCGGTGAGGAAGTCGACGACGGTGACACCGGCAACAGCCGCGGTGGCTGCGGCAACCCGGTTCCGGTCATTTTGATCGTCGCTCATGGCCTTGCCCAGGAGGGCCAGATCCATCAGGTCTCCCCCCACTCGGGTCCAAACCCAGCCTGAAGACTGAGGTGAGGCAAGGATCCCGATGCCGCTGGTGATCTCCCGCAATCCCAGAGCGAACATCGTGTTACGGGTTTCGTCGTCGTCACTTATGCCGATCAGCCTGGCCAGGGCGCGAGGTGCGCCGATCTCGGCCAGACCTAGTCCGATGCTGAACCATCCCAGCCCTCTGGCTCGGCGTTCGACGCTGCTCTCCATGTCGCCGGAGGGCTGGTCAGTGAACCGGCGGCGATACCGGAGGCCTTGCTCGGTTGCTGCAGTCATGATTCCCCCTTCTCATTCGTCATCGTGGATCGAAATCGGGCCGCGGGGAAGAACCCTCTGATCGTCTTAGGTGGGTGACGTGGCGAAGACGGACGAGCGGGCGATCAGAGCTCTCCCCAGCGGGATACCGGGCGAATTCCCGGTGTGGCGACCTCGGTTACTCTCGTGGGCCGCAGAGGTCGATAGTGATAGCGGGGGGAACAAGCGAGGTCCGTGAGCCTGATCACTCCAAAATGCAGTAACAGCTAAGCGATTACGCGGAGCGGAACGAAGCTCAGCGGGGGGAGCGGCTCCTGATCAGGCCGCGAACGGTTGTGATGAGTCCCTCGGGCGGGAACGGCTTCTGCAAGAAGGGAGCGGAGGTGCGGGGAGAGCCCCGACGGAAGATGTCGTTCACGTCGTAGGCGGAGATGTAGAGGATGGGGAGATCAGGCCAGCGCTGGGAGATCCGGCGGCCCAGCTCTCGGCCGTCCATACCGGGCATGACCACGTCGGTTACCACCAGATCCACTGGTTCGGCGGCGCCTTCCATCACCTCCAGCGCCTCGGCTCCATTCCCGGCTTCCAGCGTAGCAAAGCCTTCAGCCTCGCAGGGTCCGACACAGCAACTCGCGCAGGCCTTGCTCGTCGTCGACTACAAGAACCACTCGCCTGGGCTCGGTAGAGGAGTCAGGCCCTGCCACAGCCTCGCCGCATGCGGATTGATTGGGTGGCGGTAAGCATGCCGCAACTTACCACCAGCCATAGTAATCGCCAGGGGTGAGGACAGGGGAGCTGAGTCCCCCTGTCCGCCGGGAGTGCCCTAGACCGTTCGACGGCCCGAGATGAAGTTGATGAGGAACACGACCAGCGCGATCACCAGCAACAGGTGGATCAAGCCGCCGGCAACGTGAAAGACTCCCCAACCCAGGAGCCAGGCGACCAGCAGGATGACTGCAAGCCATACCAGCATGGAAATTCCTCCGCTAAGGTGATCTGCACCATCGTTCTGGGCACAACATAGCAACGGCCGAATCACAGGTCTGTGAGCGCATTCACATTGGGTCCCGAAGTTCTTGTAGCAATTGAGTATCCCACGTCACAGCCCACGGGGTCCGGGCCCGGCAGGTTGCTTGATGATCAGTACGGGCCCGATGAGGGATACCCTCAAGTGAGTGCCACCATGGCGCACGATCGATATCAACAGCTCTTCGAGTCCACCGTGGATTACGCCGTCTTCCATCTCAGCCTCGACGGGACGGTGGAGACCTGGAATCCCGGTGCCCGGCGGATTTTCCTCTATGAGCCAGGCGAGATCATTGGGCGCTCGGGCACCCTCCTGTTCACGCCCGAGGACAACCTCGAGGGCGTTCCAGAACATGAGCTCAGGTTCGCGACCCAATCGGGGCGGGCCGAGGACTCCCGTTGGCATATCCGAAAGGATGGCTCCCGGTTCTGGGCAAACGGGGTCATGGTCGGTCTCCGGGATGAGGCAGGCACGGTAACTGGCGTAGCCAAGATCATCCGCGACGACACCGAGCTGAAGCGCGCGGAGGAGCTGCTTCAGTACCAGGTCAATCTCGCCGATGCCATAGCGAACAACGCCGCCGAAGGATTGCTGCTGGTGGACAAAGAGGGTCGCCTGACGTTCATCAACCGCAGTGCCCAGAGCATGTTCGGCTGGTCACCGGATGAGCTCGTGGGCGAGCTGCTGCACGACAGGCTCCGGTGCCGTTCGGCTGACGGCAACTGGCTATCCAGTGAAGAATGCCCTCACATGAAGGTGCTGATCACGGGCGAGACTCTGCGCAGTGAAGAAGACTTTTTCCTGCACAAGGACGGCAGGCTCATCCCGATCAGCTCCTCCGTCGCGCCTATTCCCTCGGACAGCACCATCAGCGGCGCCGTCCTGGTGGTCCGGGATCTGACAGACCAGAAGTCGAGCGAAGCCGCTCAACGAGAGAACGAGGCGGCGTTACAGCAGTCCCAGAAGCTGGAGAGCATCGGCGTCCTCGCCGGGGGTATCGCCCACGACTTCAACAATCTGCTCACTGGAATCATGGGGAACGCCGGGCTGGCGCGTCGAGCCCTGAACACCGGGAAGACGGAGCAGGCTGCTTCACTGCTAGGCGATGTGCTCTCGGCCAGCCAGAGAGCGGCGGACCTCACCCGGCAGCTTCTGGCCTACGCCGGCAAGGGGCGGTTCGTCATCGCTTCGGTGGACCTGTGCAAGCTGGTAAGTGAAGTGAGCACGCTGATCCGGGCTTCTATCTCCAAGAAGATCAGCCTGGTGATCGATGTGCCGGAGGACTGTCCGCTGGTCGAGGCCGACCGGGCTCAACTGCAGCAGCTGGTGATGAACCTGGTGATCAACGGTGGTGAAGCCATCGGAGACGAGCCCGGAACTCTGACGGTGCGGGTTCGGACCGAGCACTTCACCGAACGGCGGGAGCGACCCCGGACCGAAGGTTTCCCCATAGTGACCGGTGAATACGTGCGGATGGATGTGACCGACACGGGAGCCGGCATGGACCCCGAGACCCGCGATCGGATATTCGAGCCCTTCTTCACCACCAAGTTTCTGGGACGTGGTCTGGGTCTGTCGGCAGCCCTGGGCATCGTAAGGGGGCACCGGGGAGCTATCAGCGTCCGGAGTGAGCCGGGCCGGGGAACGACGTTCACCGTTCTTTTACCGGTGCCGCAGGAGCCACGTGCGTCGGATCGGGTGAGCGGGCATTTCGTTGTGGAGCATGGGTTCCAAGGGGTCGGAACCATCCTGGTGGCCGACGACGAAGAGGGTGTCCGATCGCTGGTGTCGACTGTGCTCGGTGAGGCGGGATACACCGTCGAGCTGGCGGAAGATGGGCAGCAGGCGGTGGAACGGCTGCGCGACCTCGGAGATGACGTGCGGCTGATCCTGCTGGACCTGACGATGCCCGAGCTGGGAGGAGCCGAAGCGGCCAGCGAGCTACGCAGGATCCAACCGAACACTCCTATTGTAGCGATGAGTGGCTACGGCGACATCGAAGTGCTGCAGCAATTCAGCCAGGCCGGCGTGGACGAGTTTTTGCCCAAGCCATTCACGCCGGAAGAGCTTGCGGCCAAAGTGCGGGATGTGCTCTCAGCGGCTGCTTGAGTTCTTTTCCTCCGACCAGATCCGCTGGAGCGAGTCTCTGCTGTAGGCCAGGTGGTGACGGTCGGGTGTAAAGACCTCCAGGGTAATTGTTCCGTCGTATCCTATTCCCTGAAGCGCCCGTATCGCCCCCCTCACATCGACCGACCCGGTGCCCAGTGGTAAATGCAGATCGGCTCCGCCGCCTTTGTTGTCATGCAGATGCACGTGCCGAAGCCGGCTGCCGTAGGTCGCGAGCAGCTCACCTACCGTACTCTGCATCACCATCAGATTGGCATGCCCAATGTCCAGATGGAGGCCGAGCTCGGGAAGAGGATCGAGCAGTTCTCCCACCTGCTGTGCGGTGTTGAAGTCGCCCGGCAAGTTCTCCAGCATGATGCCCACGCCCCTCTCCGCGGCGTACGGCAGCAACTCGCCCAGCGTGGCAATGTTCTTCTCGATGAAGAATGCCCGGTCGTGCATGGGAGCATGTCGATCAGGATGCACATTCATCCAGCGGGCACCCAGCTGCGCGAACACGTCCACGCAGCGGCGCAGCTCCACCAGCGATGCTCGCCGGATCTCCTCGATTCCGCTGGCAATCGGGAGATAGAAAGCAGTATGTCCGACGATGGCCATGCGATGGCGGGCCAGGGCCTGGCTGATGGCCTTAGGGTCCACCTTCCAGGACGCGGCCCGGGGCGGCTCGAGGGTGAGGTCGATGAACCCGAGACCCATATCGGCCATCCACTCGATCTCGTGGACGATCTCCTGGGCGGGATGGTTCATCGCACCGATCAACACGTCAGGTCACCGGGTGTGCCGGATAAACCAGGGGCGGGAGTCGAGGAGGTTGGCTCGGGCACGAGAAAGCTCGGGACTGCCGCTGGGAAGATCATTCAGCCCGAGTCGGGCTCTCACCGGAGGAGGAATAGCCGAGGCCCGATCCGGGGCAAGCCAGCTGAATACCGACACGGCTCCCACCAGCAGCGGTGCGTCTTCGGCGAGCCGGCTCAGCAGACGGTCCCAATCGATTGCCTCCAGCCGGGCATCCAGAAGATTGAAGATATCGGTCCAGTCACACCGCTCGTGTTGCATGACGTAGAGCTTGCTCCAGATCAGCTCCTCGATCGGAATGGCTCGAAGCGGCTCACCGAGAATCGAGACCTCGGGACCCCGGGTCAGCCAGTCTTCGTCGACTTCGGCCCGCTGATTGGCCATGGCCCAGATCGCATCTACGATGACGTCACCCTGGCTGGCTCGGTAGATCCAGGAGCGGTCGTACGCCAGGCGATCGAAGTGGTCGGTGAGCCCTGCCTCGCCCATCACCTCGATCATGGCCGCGCGATCCACCGGCCGAATATAGATATCAAAGTCTTTGGTGTTACGAAGCTCCCCGGTGTATTCAGCGGTGGCAAAGGCCCCCCCGAATGCAAGGGGGATTCCCCGCTCGCTGGCTCGGCGCAGCACGTTGCGGTACACGGCCCACTCGTCGGCCGGGATGCGGTGCCACTCCGGACGTATCGGCGATTCGACGGGGAGGATTGGTTCATACCTGTAGTTGTCGCCTGCCGAGACATTAGGATGTGATTGCAGTCACGCCGCGTGAGATAATCACGCCCCAGACTGACCGATCCAGCGATGTTGTCTCCCCTTTGCATGTCGCAGCCATGACCGTCAAGAAAAAATCCTCATCTCCCCAAGTCTCCGGTTTGAACCGGTCACTCCGAAGCACCTTCGGCTTCGATCAGCTTCGGCCGGGCCAGGCCGAGGTGATCAGGTCGGTAATGGAAGGCCAGGACACGCTCGCCGTCATGCCCACGGGAGCGGGGAAGTCTCTCTGTTATCAGCTGCCTGCTCTGCATCTCGAGGGCACCACGATCATCGTCTCTCCCCTGATCTCCCTGATGAAGGATCAGGTGGACAAGCTGCAGGAACGGGGCCTTGAGGCTCTACAGGTCAATAGCACCCTGTCCGCCGAGGGAGAGGAAACCGCACTGGAGCAGATCGAGCAGGAGGCGAGCGATTTCGTCTTTACCACACCGGAACGACTGACCAATCCGGAATTTCTCGAGACCCTGCGCAACACCACGATCGACTTCGTGGTGATTGATGAGGCGCACTGCATTTCACAGTGGGGCCACGATTTTCGCCCGTCCTATCTGGCTCTGCGGCCCGCGCTGGCCGAATTGGGCGATCCCCCGGTTTTGGCGCTGACCGCCACCGCCACCCCCGAGGTAATCGACGACATCAAGCAGCAGCTCGCCCGGCCGGAAATGCGCATCTTCGACACCGGGATCTATCGGTCCAACCTGGAGCTGCAGGTCGAGCACGTCAGCGGAGACACCGAGAAACAGGCGGAGCTCCTTCGCATTCTGGAGAGCAGCGAAGGAAGTGGGATCATCTATACCGCCACCGTCAAGCACGTCGAGGAGGTTACCGGATTCCTCCAGGGCGAGGGGTTCGAAGTCCTGAGCTACCATGGCCGGCTGGCTGCAAAGCGGAGGAAGGAATCGCAGGACCGGTTCATGGCCGGGGAGCTCGAGGCCATGGTGGCAACCAACGCATTCGGGATGGGCATCGACAAGGCCGATATCCGCTTTGTCATCCACTACGACATGCCTGGATCGCTCGAGGCATACTATCAGGAAGCGGGGCGCGCCGGGCGGGACAGCGAGCGAGCCCGCTGCGTTCTGCTGTACGATCCTCGAGACCGCCGTACCCAGCTGTTCATGATGACCGGACGCTATCCCTCGGAAAAGGAAGTACAGTGGGTCTACCAGGCACTCCAGGAGCTGCAGCCGGAGGAGAAGGACTTCTCGGCGGCCAAGTTGCAGGAACGAGCCGCCCCAGTGGCCAGGACCAAGACCAGAGTGACCCTCACCCGGCTGGTCGAGGCCGGAATCGTCCGGGAGCGTCGGCCGGGACAGTATGCGCTGGGGAAGCGGCCGCTACAGCCTTCGCAACTGGCTGGGCTGGTGGCGGAATGGCAACGCCGGGACGAGCGCGACCGAGAGAAGCTGGAACGGATGGAAGCCTATGCCCGGAGCGCGCTGTGCCGCTGGCGAGTGCTGCGGGATTACTTCTCCGAGGATACCGACGAGGAGCGTTGTGGTGTGTGTGACAATTGCAGTAAGGGCTTAGCGGAGAGCGGAAGGGCTCGAGAGATCGGAGCAGACAAAGAACACCGAGAAGACCGAGAGGCCTGGCCGCCCAGCGGAATTCGTCCTCAGCGTAGGCGACCGGGTGAGCCTGCCCCGCCATGGGGAAGGGAAGGTGGAAGACGTCGAGGATGATTCCGTGGTGGTGCGATTCCCCGACGGGCGATCCCGCAAGTTCAAGAGCGAGTTCGCCCGTCCGGTTCGTCGGTCGGCTCAGAAGATGTAGCGCACGCCCGCCTGGAACTGCCGCGGCTCTCCCAGTCCGCTCCTGATGGTTCCGTCGAACACCAGGAAGGTGCCGGCCGTGGAGGGATCCTTGAAGTTGTCGTGATTGGTGATGTTGAATCCCTCGAAGATCAGCTCCAGCGCACGATCGCGGGCGAAATACAGCGGCTTGGACAGACGGATGTCCCAGGAGAAGTAGGCATTATCTCGGCGGATCGTGTTGCGCTGGAGCACGTGCCCATCGGGACAGATGCGCTGCGACGGCTGGGAGGCGCGTACACCGGTACCCACATTTGCCGGGCCGCAGACCTCTGAGGTTGGCTGGGCGGAGTAGGCGCTCAAACGGTTGTTGAGGAAGACATCGCCCGGGAGAACCGCCAGCACCCAGGCATTGAAGCGGTGGCGCTGGTCGCGGTCGCTCCAGCTGTATTCCTTCTCCAGCGAGTCGGCCCTGGCGTAGCGGAAGGTGAAGGGATCGCGCTCGTTGTCATCGTCGGCCTTGTCCCAGCTCAGGGTGTAATTCAGCTGGAACTCGAGGCGGGCGTTCAGCGAGCGCCGGAGCTCCGCAGTAATGCCGTTGAAGCGGGACCTCGCCGTGCTCTGGACAACGGTCAAGCTTCCCAGCCCCGGTGCGCCCCCGGGCGCAAAGGCGGTAGACCAGGGGCCCACGGTGTCGTTGCCGAATACCGGGTCGTTGGCATTGAAGAAGCGAGTCAGGTTGTCAGTCCGCGCATGGGTATAGCTGATGCCGGCCGCAATGCCCTTCCCGATCTCCCGCTCGTAGCCAAGCGTCGCGGTGAAAGTGCGGGGATTCACGAAGTCCTTGTCGAACACGAAAATTCCCGGCTCGAAGGGTGCCCCCGGCGGCGTCGGCAGCAATTGCCCATAGGCCGGCGGCGCCCCCAGAATCGGCGTGAGCGCGCTGTTGCGGAAGATGCTCTGGCCCCGTGATCCGTCGGTGCTCCGGCTGCTGGCCAGATTCAGGCCCGGAATGCGCGCGTAGTAAATACCGGCGTTGGCCCGGATGACCTGCTTGCCGTTGCCGTTGATGTCATAGGCAATGCCCAGCCGGGGCTGGAACATGTTGTAGTCGGAGGGAATGGTCCCCTTGCCGGGGAATTCGAAGCTCCCTTTCGGCGTAACCGAGGTGGTGCCGATCAGCGGCTGATAGAACAGTTGGGGTATTGGCGTGATCAGACTCGGCTCGATCTGCGCCTCCCAGCGCAACCCGTAGTTGAGCGTCAGGTTGGACTGTGGTTTCCAGTTGTCCTGGAGGAAAAGCGCAAGCTCATTCTGAATGATGGTCTGTGTGCCCGCCTCATCCACGGTCAGTCCGTTGAGCCCTGCCTGCTGGAGGTAGAGCGCCACGGGTCCGGTGATCGTAGTTCCTCCAGGACAGGCGCCGCTGGTATTCGAGCTGCCGTCGGAGCACTCGACGTACCCCGGGTTGGCAACGTAGCTCAGGAATCCGGGTACCGAGGTAAATCCGATCCGCCCATTGCCGAACCCCCTGAAGGTCTGATCGACCCCCGTCCGGTTCCACTCTCCGCCAAACTTGAACAGATGGTTGCCGCTGACCATCGATACGTTGTCCAGCACCTGAAAGCGATAGTCGTGGGCATCCACGGGAATGAAGAACGGCATGCCGATCCGGTAGCCCTGAAAAGAGGCGTCGGGGGCCACAAACCCGATGTCGGTGTCGGGGAAGGGGCGGCCTACAGCTGGGTTGGTTGCCCCTTCGTAGGGTCGCGGCCTATCCTCCCGCGCCCACTGGAAACGGAACTCGTTGGAGAGCGCCGAGCTGAAGAGTGTGGTCAGGCTGCCGTTCACGGCGTGGGAGAAGTCGCGCTCGAGCCCGTTGGCACTGCGGCCCCAGAAGTCTACGTCGAACGTGCCGTTCTCCTGGCGGGAATTGGTGTAGTTGTATTTGAGCGATGCGTTGCTCTTGCCACCGAGCTTGAAGTCGAGCTTGGCCAGGAAGGCATTCGCATCATTGGTGCGGCGGATCGCGCCGAAATCTCCCTGCAAGGCTCCGCTAAACGCGGTGTCCACGAAGGCGAGGAGGGCGGGGTCGATTGCCCCCAGGCGGTCGGTTTGCTTGGTCTCGTTATAGACCTGCTGATCGTACGCCAGGAAGAAGAACGCCTTGTCCCGGACGATGGGGCCGCCGAGGGTGGCGCCGAACTGATGTTGCTGGAAATCAGGCGTGAAGCCGGTCGTGCCGCCGGCGGGGAAGGTGTGGGTGAAGTCGGCCGACAGTGCGTCGTACTTGCCGAAGTAATGAGCCGAGCCGTGGAACTGGTTGGTGCCCGACTTGGTGATGATGTTGACGAACCCCCCGCCCGAGCGTCCGAACTCGGCGTTGGCGCCGTCCGATACCACGACAAAGTCCTGGACCGCGTCGAGGTTGAAGGTGAAGGCCGGCCGCTGGCCGCCGCGCTGTTCACCGAAGAATGGATTGTTGAAGTCGGCTCCATCCACCGACACGTTGTTGTGGATGCCGCGCTGGCCGCCGATGCTGATCTCGTCCCCGTCGGGACCCTGGACGGTAGCAACGTTCGGGGTAAGCGTGGTGTAGTTGAAGATATTGCGGCCGTTGTTGGGCAGCCCTTGCACGGCTTCCACCCCGAGTCGGGTAGCCGATTCCGACTGCGTCGGGTCTACCCCGCGCTCCGGCGCTGCCACCGTGAGCTCTTGCAGCTGCACCACCTGGGGAGCCAAAGCGAAGTTGATTTCCACCGTCTCGCCCAGCCGCACGTTAACGCTATCCCGCCGGCTCTCCTGAAACCCCACCGCTCTGGCTGCAACATCGTAGGTACCCACCCGAAGCAGAGTGGCGATGTAGACTCCGCTGGCATTGGTGGTAAGGGTGCGCTCCGCATTGGTGGAGAGGTGGCGCAGCGACACGTGGGCGTCAGCCAGCGGATGGCCGGTTGAGTCCGTCACGGTACCTCTGATCACACCAGTAGTGGCCTGGGCCTGGGCCGAGGCGAGGGAAGGCGCCGCCAGCAGGCAGGCGACGATGGAGAGGGCGGAGAAGACAGAACGTCGGCGTGGGTCCATGGCGCGAGAATCCCTTTCAAGAACCGAAGGGCGACTGGGGGTGCCGCGATATGGGGGAACGGCGGATAGCTTACCGCGCCCTGCGAGTGGTCGCAAGGAGTCTGGTGTGTGGCGGGTCACAGACCAGCGATACCCTTACATTGAACTTGGTTAGTTCCGGCACTCCTTCAGGCATATCCGCCGGATTTCGGAGCCACATGACTGACAGCGGGGCCGCACACCGGATCATCGGATCAGATATTCTGGCTCGCGCGGCGCGCGTGCGCTCCAGGATGGACTGGGCCCGGTTGGGTGTCGGCGCCAAGGGCTTTCTCCTCACCATTGCTACCGCGATCGTGTTCGACCAACTCGCCCGGCACAGCATGCCGGTCGTGCACCCCTTTGCCTTTCTGCTGCTCACCGTCGTCTACTCCACCTACAGGGGCGGCCTGCGGTGGGGGATCGCCAGTGCCGTAGTCTCCCTGTTATACGCCCGGCACTACCTGGCGGAGCCGGGATTCATTCTTCGCTACACCCCCGAAAACGCCTACACGCTGCTGGGCTTTCTCCTGATTTTTCCTCTTACCGTTTTCCTGGTTGCCAGGATGAGAGACGCCGCGGAGCGGGCGCGCGGCCTCGAGTTCTCCCGGGCGGAGGCGGAGCGGCTGGATCGCCGGCTCTCCTTCTTTGCCGAGGCAAACGTGATCCTGGCCGCCTCGCTGGATCACGAGGCCACGCTGCGGAACCTCGCCCGCCTGAGCGTGCCTACTCTGGCCGACTGGTGTGTCATCCACATTGCCAACGAGCAGGGCCACCTCCAATTCGTTGCCGCTGCCCATCGCGATCCGGCCAAGGACCTGCTGGTTCGGGTGGTCTGTGAGTATGGCTCTCAGCGTCCCCCCTTCGGCCGTTCAGAGGGGGGAAGTTTCGGCCCGGTGACGGACGAGCTGCTCCGGGCCAACGCTGAAGACCCGAGCAGCTCAAGCTGCTCCGGGTCCTCACGCCGGGATCTTTCATTCGGGTGCCGCTGCTGGCTCGCGGCCAGACCGCGGGAATGCTGACGCTGGTGGCTGGTCCGGAGTCCGGGCGAGTCTACGGACCCGACGACCTCAACTTTGCGCAGGAACTGGCGGGCCGCGCCTCATTGTCGGTCGAGAACGGCCGGCTGCAGCGCGATGTCGAGGAAGCCAACGAGCGCTACGGGATGCTGTTCGGCAGCAATCCCCAGCCCATGTGGGTATTCGACATCGACACTCTGGCCTTCCTCGACGTGAACGAGGCCGCCATTCGCCACTACGGCTACGGCCGGGACGAACTCCTGTCCATGACGATCATGGACATTCTGCCACCTGATGATGCTCCCGGCGTTCACCATGGGCTGGAGCGGACCGGCACCGCGCGGGGCGACGTAGCCCTGATCCAGCACCAACGGAAGGACGGCAGCATTGTGGACATGGAGCTGGTTTCCCACGAGATGGACTGGAATGGGCGGAGGGCACGCCTGGTGCTGGCCACCGACATCAGCGAGCGCACCCGAACCAGAGCCGCATTGCACCAGAGTGAGGAACAGCTGCGGCAGGTCCAGCGGATGGATGCGGCCGGCCGGCTCGCTGGGGGCGTGGCGCACGACTTCAACAATCTGCTGACTACCATTCGCGGCTTCAGCGATCTCCTGCTGCGCGACACGCCCGTTGATGACCGGAAACGGAAAGACATAGAGCAGATTCGTAAGGCAGCCGATCGGGGAGCGATTCTCACCCGGCAGCTCCTGAGCTTTGGCCGACAGCAGAATCAGAACCCCCGGCCCCTCCAGCTGAATACGGTAGTTACCGGCATGCAGGGTCTCATTCAGCGTCTCATCGGCGCCGACATCAACCTTGTCACGGAGCTGCGCCCCGGACTGGGCGAGGTGAAAATGGACCCGGCCCAGCTGGAGCAGGTGCTGGTCAACCTGGTTCTCAACGCCCGTGACGCCATGCCATCGGGCGGAACCCTGACGATTGAAACGGGAGAGCGGCAGATCAGCGGGTCGTCTCGCGGCCGTTCGGTGAAGCCCGGCCGATACGTGGTGTTGGCAGTGAGTGATACGGGTAGCGGAATGGATAGTGATACCATGTCCCACATGTTCGAGCCGTTCTACACCTCGCAAACCCCAGGGACTCGCACCGGGTCTAGGCCTGTCCATCATCTACGGTATCGTGAAGCAGAACGGAGGTGTGGTCCGGGTGTCGAGCGAGCCCGGACTCGGTACGACCGTGAAGATTTTCTTCCCCCTGTCAGAGCCGGACGTGCAGAGTGCATCGGAAACGTCGACTACAATGCGGGGTGACGAAACCGTGCTGCTGGTGGAAGACGAAGATGGGGTGCGGGAGCTGATCTGGAAGATCCTGACCGACGGTGGGCACACGGTACTGGAAGCGCGGCACGGGCGCGACGCCCTGGCAATCGCAGCCGACTACAAACATCCGATCGAGCTTCTGTTGTCCGATGTGGTCATGCCCGAGATGGGGGCGAGCGAGCTGGCCGATCAATTCTTGGCCGAGCGGCCCGGCCTCAAGGTCCTCTACATCTCGGGATATACCACCGATGAGGTGGTTCGCCGCGGCATCAGCCGGCAGGACGCCGCGTTCATTCAGAAGCCGTTTACGCCGGAAGATTTGATGCGGAAGGTGCGAGAGGTGTTGGACCAGAACGAGAAGGTCACCTCACCCTTGCCTGCAAGCTCCTGAGCACGTCGGGACTCGGCTCCCCCCGCAGATATAGCATTACGTCTCCGATGGCCCAGCGCAGGCTCCCCGCCGGGAGCGCTGAGTGCCTGGCCCGAGGCCATTCGCTGCTGATCGAGGAGAATCAGCCGGCCTCTATTATCGACATACACCACTCGTACCACCGGACGGCCGGACGTGGTTCCCGGGATCAGCTGGGTACGGGTCAACCCGATGAGCTCCGGCGTCATCCCCTCGATCACGTGCGCCGGCCCACCCAGCTGCTTCACTGCCTCATCCAGCCCGATTCGCATATAGACCTGAGACCGCTGCTCCAGCGTAGGTGGCCGGGGAGGCGGTTCAGACTCCGGCTCAACCCGAGTGGGTGGCAGGGCGGCGGTAGCGGCGTTGGCTCGCTGCCGCTGTCTCTCCCGATCCAGCTCGGCCAGCGCTGCTGCTGCGGCGCGCCGGGTGGCCAGAGCATCCGCATCGCTCGACGAACGCTCGCGACTGTCCGCCGCTGGGCGAGTCCGCAGCTGCCGCCACATTGATGGCGCTGTCACTGGCAGCCTCGGCCAGCGAGGAGGAGTCTGCTGCTGCCGAATCCGACGCGGCGGAATCTTCCTGGTCGGCCGCCAGGTTGGACGTCGTATCTACCGCAACCTTGGCTCGGGCCGGCGCGGGCGTGGACACTGGCGCTGGTGCTCGCTGCGGCTGGATGCGGTTCTGTCTTGTTCTCTCGAGTGGCAAGGGTAGACTCGGGCTTCCGGCTCTCCTCAGGGCTCACCACCGGAGCTTGAGCGGTTGGCTGCGAAACCGAGGTGAGATCCCGGTCCGACAGCATCGGATGGCTCGGCTGCAGGGCGCGCCCGATGAGCTTGCCTCCAGCGAGCACTCCGGCCAGGACTGCCGCCATGGCCAGGCCCCGAATCCAGCGTCTTCGGGTGGCATGCGCATCGATCGGATCGGGCACCAGGAGCACTGGTGGCTCATCCCATGCCACCGGCTCGTGGGCCGGCCGGGGAGGCGGAGTGGCGGTGGCTCTGATCGGAGAGGCTCCGTGCCGGCTTCGCGGAGCGCTGGCCGGCACTTCCATGGCTCCGACCAGGCGGTCGGCCTCAGCGAGCACCTGCTTTACCTCCTGCAGACGGGAGCCGCAGGCTACACAGCTACCAAGGTGCTTCTGGATCTCGCTTACTTCCGCGAGATCCAGCTCACCGTCGAGGAGCGCGTGCAGCGTACCTTCATCAAGATGCGACATTCTTGCCCCGTCCTTCCGCTCTATATGCTTCCACCAGCCGGCGTCGGGCCCGGGCCAGCGTGGTCCCCACAGCGCCTTTGGAGAGTCCCAAGGTGGCAGCGATCTCTCCGTAATTGAACCCCTCGGCTTTGAGCAGCAACGCCTCGCGGTCCCGTTCAGTCAGTGTGGCTAAAGCGGCCCGCACTCCGGCGCTCCGCTCGTTCCGGTCGAAATCTTCATCCGGCCCTTGAGCTGGCGTGGCGTCGGCCCGGAGTAGCTCGAGGCGCCGACCTTGGCGCACGTTCCTGCGGCCATCTTCCCGGACCAGGTTCAACGCGACGGCGAACAGCCACGGACGAGGGTTGTTGGGTGGTGCCGCGACGGCGCGGGCAAAGGTCTCCTGAGCCAGATCCTCGGCGCGATCCCGGTCTCCCGTTCGGCGGTACAGCATCCGGACGAGCGAGCCATAGTATTGCTCGAAGAGCTGGGTGAGATCGGCCGTCATGTACCTCTTCAGTGATATCCCGAAGGTCAAGATGCTCCAACCCCGGCAACAGTCGTACCACCAATAATATGCCCGTGTCGGGGCTGGTGGAGCGGTGACGCCGATCGTGCTGGTAGCCCCCATCTGGAGGTTGGCAGCAGCCGGATCCTGATGTAACTACATGCTAGATCGGAAGAAACGACAACTCTCCCGGGCGGGGGCGCACCTGGCTCCGTCCAGGAAAGGGGAGATGCGCCTCAGCGGCGAAGTTGCACTGAGAACCAGCTAATTGAGTGCGGCGGTAACCAGAACGCGGCGAAGGACCCCAATGAGGTCTTCCGCGAAGAAGGGCTTTTGCAGAAACGCGGTGACGCCCGGGCCGGCATCGCTGAACTGGGAGGCGACGGACTCCTCGGTGTACCCGCTCATCATGATGACAGGTAGGTCGGGCCAGCGCTGCCGTAGCTGCCGCAGCACCTCCTGGCCTCCCATTCTCGGCATCGAGAGGTCCATCAGGATCGCGGTCATCGCGCTACCGCTGCTCTCCATGATGTCGAGGGCATCCCGTCCGTCTACCGCAGGAATAGTCTGGAAGCCGAAATCCTGGAGGATGCGCTCGGCCACTTCCCGCACCTCCTCCTCGTCTTCGACCACGAGGATCGTTCCCTCACCCCGCCATTCGCTCCGCGCAGCGGAAGGCTTCTCCTGTTTTGTCACTGTTCCCCTTACCGAGGGGAAGAGGACCTGAAAACTGGTACCCCATCCTGGCTCGGTGCGGATGCGGATCAGTCCATGGTGGCTCCGGACGATGCCCATGACCGCTGATAGTCCGAGCCCTCGACCGGAGAACTTGGTGGAGAAGAAAGGGTCAAAGATGCGGCGAAGGGTATCCGGCGTCATGCCGGTGCCGGTATCGTGGACCTCGAGGTAGACCATCTCCTCGCTGTTGTCGGCGGTGGACTCGGCTTCGCCGATCGGAGAGCCGAAGTTGGGGTTGTTGAGCTGGCTTCGCTCGAGCACGCCGGTTCGAAGCGTGATCGTGCCGCCCGCGTCCTGTAGCGCATCGGAGGCATTGGTGATCAGGTTCATCACGATTTGCCGGATCTGGGTGGCGTCGGCCTTTACCGCGGGAAGATCGGTTTCCAGTTCCCAGACCAGAGTGGCCTGCTTGCTGATGGCGGTGCGCAGCAGGGTTGCCATCTCTCTCACTTCATTGGAGAGGTCCAGGTTGCGAACGACGAACGCACCCTTACCCGAGTAGGCGAGCATCTGCCGCGTGAGATCGGCGGCGCGCATGGTGGCTCGAATCACCTCCTCCAGCGGCTGACGAGCGGGAGAGCGCCCGGCAAGACGGCTGAGGGCGATGTCTGCGTTCCCCAGGATCACGTGGAGCAGATTATTGAAATCGTGGGCAATGCCTCCGGCCAGCACGCCGATGCTCTCCAGCTTCTGCACATGTCGAGACTGGGCCTCGCTGGCTTCGGCGGCGCGGCGGGCGGTCTGTTCCCGCCGCAGGAGCTCCTCGGACAATTCTTGGGCTGCCTCGAGAGCGCCGGTGCGCTCGGCCACGCGGGATTCGAGCTCAGCGTTGAGCGACCGGATCTGCCGGGCCATCCGTTCCTGCTCGGTGACGTCTCGGAGGATCCACCGAAATCCGACCGGAGCTGCCCCGCGCGTCGTTCATGATCGAATAGGTCAGCTCCACGTGCAAATTGGCTCCGCCGCGGGTTCGGAGCCTGAAGGCCAGGGGACGGGTGGCGCCGCCTCCACCAGGAGACCCCAGCAACGATCGGAACCGGACCCGATCGTCGGCCGCGACATAGGCCGCCAGGGCTTTCCCGATCAGGAACTCCCGCGTGATACCCAACAGTCTGGAGGCCGACAGATTGGCTTCGTCGATGATGCCCGGCAAGGTTGGTCACGATGTAGGCATCCGGCGCCAGATCAAAGAGCTCGTGATAGCGCTGGCGCTCGGCTTCGACCTGGGAGTGCGCGGCGGCCAGCTCTTCGTTCTGGCTCCGGAGCTCCTCGTCGGCTACCCGCAACTCCTCCAGGGCCGAGTGCAGCTCCTCGGTGGCGTGCTCGGCATCGACATCTTCGCTGTTCGTGAGGTAGGCGATGCGATCGTGCGCGATGCGAAGGCGGTTGCCGAATTCTTCGGGGTTCATGGCTCCGATCGGCGGGCCGGCCTGGGTTGCGGGGCTCCTCCCAGAACCGCGCCAGGGTTTCCCTGGATTCCTGCAGAATGGCGAGCTGGTCGTACGCGGCCTTCAACGCCACCTCACTGGAGCGGCGAAGCTCCTCGGCGGCCTGGCGGGCATCTTCAGCCGAGGCCCGGGCGTCCTCCGCTGCGGCCCGAAGTTCCTCCCCTACGTGCCGGAGCTCCTCGGCGATTCGCCCGGGCTGCCTCGGTCCAACCTCGCTGCTCCTCTCCAGACATGGCGGGATCGTTCCTGGGTCCTGGCGCAGCTCCTCAGCTTCTTCCCGCTCACGTTCGTGTACCTGCCGGGACAGCTCCGCGCCTTCCCGGATCTCTTCGGTTACGGCGAGCTGCTCCGGGTCTTCATCCACCCAGTCCGGTGTGCGGTCAGGCGCTGCCATCGGGCGAATGCTCCATCATCAGGATTGCTCCTCGCACACCCTTATCGTCGGTCCGGAGCGGCGTGCAGCTCACCTGGCAACGAATGGTCTTTCCCCGCCGATTGACTGCGTCAAGCAGTCTGATTTCCCGCTTCTCCTCCCAGGCAGCTGCGGAGCAGGGGGCGCAATCGTTCGAGCGGCAGCCCGATGTCCAGGTTGAGCAGGTGCTTGCCCTCCACTTCCTGCTCCCGGAGTCCCCACAGCTCCTCCGCTTGCGGGTTCCAGGCCAGCACCCTGAGCTCCGGGTCTACCACCGCCACTCCACCTTCGAGGCTGGCGAGCACGGCCTGGAGGAAGGCGTTGGAGGTGTTCAGGTCCTCGCCCCGCTGCCGCAGCTCGTCGTTCATGGTCTGGAGCTCTTCGTTGGTCGACTGGAGCTCCTCGTTCATGGTCTCCAGCTCTTCATTGGTCGACTGGAGCTCTTCGTTGGTGGTCTCCAGCTCCTCGACCGTGGATTGAAGCTCCTCGTTGGTGGTCTCCAGCTCCTCGTTGGTGGACTGGAGCTCCTCGTACGCCGTCTCCAGCTCCTGATGGGATTGCTCCAGCTCCCGCTGGAGCCGGCGGTAGGCGGTGGCGTCGGTGAAGGTGAGTACCGTCCCGAGGATACCTCCTGGCCCGTCCGTGAGCGGCGCGACATGAAGGTCGAGCCAGCGCGAGTCTCCCGCCGGACTGCGCCACTCGATCTCCTTGATGCCGACCTGGCGCCGCTCGGCTTCGGCCCGCTCGATCAGCGAGCGAAGCTCGAGAGGACGATAGGACAGGGGAAGATCACGGAGGGGCCGGCCCACGTCCGATTGCCGTAGCGAAAAAAGCTCCCGGGCGCGGTCGTTGGCGATCACCACCTGACCGGCGGCATCCACCACCACCTGAGCCATGGGACTCGTCTCCATGGCCGCTGCCTGCAGGTGACCGTCCAGCGGCTCGGTGACTCCGATCCTGCGCTCCCGCTCGGGAAAGCCGGGATCGGCCACGGAACGGCGGGAGCCCTTCCGGCTCAGCCGACGCTTCAGGTCTACCGCCACGAAGCTGTGACCATGGGCCATCAGAGTCTCGGCCCGCCCTAACAGGAGAAACCCGCCATCATTCAAGGCAAAGTGCAGCCGGGAAAGCACCCGGGCCTGGGTCTCTCCGTTCAGGTACATCAGCGTGTTCCGGCAGGTGAGCAGGTCGATGCGCGAGATGGGCGCGTCGTTGATCAAGTCGTGCCGGCCGAAGATGACCTGGCGCCGGAGGTCCTTCCGGAAGAAATGGAGCCCGTCCACTTTCTCGAAGTACTTGGTCAGCAGCTCCGGCGGGACTCCTTCCACCTGACGATCGCTGTAGGCGGCATGCCGTGCCGTGTCGAGCGCGTCCTCGTCCAGGTCAGTGGCATAGATCTTCACCCGCTCCCGGAACTCGTCCAGGCCGAGCTCCTCTGCCAGGAGCATGGCGATGGTGTATGCCTCCTCGCCCGTGGCGCAGCCGGCGCTCCAGGCCCGGATCGGCTCACCGGGAGCCTTCGGCGGCCAGGATTTCAGGCAGGGCCACGGTCCGAACCACCTCCCAGGAGACCGGGTCCCGGAAGAAGCTGGTGACGTTGATGAGGATGGTGTTGAACAGCGTAGCGAACTCGCCGGGTGGACCTCCAGATATTCCTGGTATCCAGCAAAGCTCTGTACTCCGACGGAGTCCATGCGCTTGCGGATCCGCCGCGCCAGCGAGGCCGCCTTGTAGCCGTGAAAATCGAAACCGCGCGAGGTAAGGAGGTACTCGAGCAGCCCGGGCCACTCAGGATCGGCCTCCGGCGGCGGCACGGATAGTGTGAGCTCGTCCGAAGGACCGTCACCAGTCGGAGGTGAGGGATTCGTCGGCCGAATCGTCCGGGTGCCGCTCCATCATCCCACCACCAAGGCTTCGGCGGCATCACCGCTGCGAACCCCCCGGTCCAGAGCGGTTCGGATGACCGAGGCATGGTGCTCGGCGTCCATGGCCTGCTCGGTGAAGGAAGAGGCGCTGTGGGAGTGACCGCGGCTGTTGGCGCGTGCCGCCAGCCGCCGGGCCAGAGCCGAGTGCTCTTCCAGCGCCCGCAGGGCGGTCCAGAGTGCCGCCTCGAGCTGCTCCGACTGGTGCACCAGCAGCGCCTCATCACTGTAGGCGTGACCCACGCGGCAGCGGAAGCGCACCAGCTCGTTGTCTTTGACCTCCCAAAGGGTGCCGTGGCATTCGGGACAGGTCATGGTGGACGGAATTCCGGGCTGGGTATGCCGGTCGGCAATGGCAAAGTCGTCGGCCTGCTGGTCGTCAGGCGAAATATCGGGCATAGGTCCCACCTCGGGGCGCTGTACCGGCTCCAGGGCAAGCTCGGTGAGCAGCAGAGGGATTTCGGACGGCGCGAGCACGTGATCCATTTCCACGTGTTCGATGGCGCTCCGGGGCATTCCCTGATACAGCGCGGACTCCAAGGATTGAGCGATAGCTATCCCTCCGTGCTGCTTGACCGACAGCAGCCCCGCCGTGCCGTCGTTGAGATTGCCCGACAGAACCACTCCGACGACCCGAGGCCCGTAACTATGGGCTGCGGTCCGAAAGAGGGGATCGATGGCAGGCCGGTGACCATTCTCTTTGGGGCCCCGGGTCAACCGGGTCTGACCATCGCTGAGATGCAGGTGACAATCGGGAGGCGCTACGTAAATCCGGCCGGGCTCGATCGCTCTGGCCGCTGCACGGCATGGCGAGCCGGCAGTGGTCCGGCCCGGCTCAGAATACGGGGCAAGGTGCTGGTTACGGACCCGGGGAAGTGGACCACGACGAAAACTGAACCGGGAAAGTCTGGAGGGAGACCTCTTCACAAGCTCAGCGACCGCTTCGATGCTGCCGGCGGAGCCGCCGATCACCACGATGTCCCGCCCTGCCATTTGCGCTCCGATGCTGAGTACTGAAGCTAGCCCACTATCGAGTGAAGGGCAAACGTCGCTCGCGGCTGTGCGTAACCGGGATCACGGCTTCCGGCCATCGCCGGCCACAGGTTGGTGCTGATGCTGATTAGCCAGCAGACATATCGGTTCACGCGGGCTGCGCGGTGAGGTTGATTTGACTTCCCAGTGCCCAGTCCATTTGGCGCTGAACGACTGCATCTTTTCGAACGAGTCGCTCGCGCCTTGCATCAGGCCGCAGGGTTCGAGCAGACCATTCGGGCGGCCGCCGAGTGCCTGGTGCCCGGATTTGCCGACGCCGTCGTTCTGGTCGTCCAGCGTGACGGAACAGGAGGATTGGATCGAGGTTGTTCACTCCAATCGCGCCGAGGAGGCGGAGCATCGCGCAGGCACTCCGAACCCTGCTGCCCGGCGCTACGACGGATAGCCAAAGCGGATGCGGAGCAGGGCCGCGAGTTCCGCTGGATTCCCAGCCTCACCCCGAGCTCGGCTCGTTTCCTTCGGCGGGACAGCGCGGTCTATGCTCTGTTACAGCGTCTGCACGTTCACTCGTTGATCGTGGTTCCGCTTCCGGTCCGGAGGCATCGATTTTCGGAGCCATGGCTCTGCTGCGCAGCGCGCGGAGCGAGCCGTACCATGCCATGGATCTTTCGGCGGCTCAGGTCATTGCCCGGCGTGCAGCGGTCGCGTCCAGGGATCGGAGCTGCACGAGCGGCTGGGCAACGAGGAAGCGCGCGTTACCGACTGGAAGACACCCTGCAGAAATGGATCCGGGTGTTCGACCGGGCCGGCTGGGGGGCCGCCATCGTGGATGCCGAGGACCAACGGATCGAGGCGGTAAACCCCGCATTCGCGACGCTGCACGGCTATCCGACCTCGGAAAGCCTGAGCGGAAGACTGTTTACCGATCTGCTCCCTCCCGAGCGGGCCGACGAACCAGTCGGCTGGCAAAGCGAGTCGAATCCTCCGGTGTACGAGTCGCTTCACCTCCGGGCCGATGGCTCCCTGTTTCCGGTGCTGACCAATGTCACCTCACTGACTGCAGCTCCAGGTGGCGGTTCCTACGTCATCACCGTTCAGGATCTCACCGAGCTCAAGCGGGCAGAGGAGAGGCTTCGTCGCGCCCAGCGGCTGGAGGCCGTGGGCCGGCTGGCCGGCGGAGTAGCGCACGAAGTGAACAACATGATGACCATCATCCTCGGATTCAGCGACCTGCTGGTCCGGAGCGGAGCAGTCGCGGTCGAGCGCCACCGGGACATCGAGGAGATCCGCAAGGCGGCCACCCGAGCGGGCAAGATCACCCAGCAGCTGCTCGCCTTCAGCCGGCAACAGATTCTTCAGCCAACGGACCTCCAGCTGAACGACGTCGTGCAGGAGCTGGTGTCGGTGCTGAAGCTGCTCCTCCCGGCCAATATCGAGCTGGAGGCCGTCTGCTCGCTCCGCTGGGCGCCCTGGTGCGAGCCGACCGGGCGCAACTGGATCAGGTGATCATCAACCTGGCATTCAATGCCCGCGATGCCATGCCCGGAGGCGGGACCCTACGGCTGCTAACGGAATCGCGCCGGCTGGACGAGCAAGACGGGCTCGCGGCTCATCGGCATTCCATTCGTGCCCGGGGAATACGCCCTCGTCTCAGTGATCGATACCGGGCACGGCATGGACTGCCGAGACGCTTCAGCAGGTCTTCGAGCCCTTCTTCACCACCAAACCGGTGGGATCCGGTACCGGATTGGGTCTGGCCACCGTCTACGGTATCGTGAAGCAGAGCGGCGGCTACGTTTGGGTCGAAAGTGCCGCCGGGTACGGGAACGACGGTAACGGTCTGTCTGCCCCAGGTTCGAGCCGAAGCCCCGGTGGAGCGCACCAGATCGTCCGGATTCGTTCCCGGCAGAATGCAGGACCGGCACCGTGCTGGTGATCGAGGACGAAGAAGGGCGTCCGCGAGCTGGCCGTTCGGGTACTGGAGCAGCAGGGTCATCGGGTCTATGAAGCTCGTGACGGGATCGAGACGCTCGCCCGGCTCGAGGAGTTCGGCGCGACATTGGATTTGGTGCTTTCGGATGTCATCGTTCCGAACATCGGCACCACCGAGCTGGCGCAGAAGATCCGCGACGTTCGGGCCGATCATCCCTATCCTTTATATGTCGGGTTATTCCCATGAGGACGTGGTGGAGCGCGGCCTGGTCGATCCCGAGGTCGTCTTTCCTGCAGAAGCCGTTTACGGCGGCTGAGCTGAACCAGCTGGTCTGCCAGCAGATGGAAGGGGTCGCCGGCGGCACGTAGTCGGGAGTAACCACATGTTTATATTCCATTTAGGCGTGAGTTCGTCGCCTGGCTCAGCCTCACATCTCGGTAGCAACGCCAGCTTAGGGGGCAGCATGCAGACTGGAACCGCTCCAGCCACGGCGGTCGCAACCGACACCTTTCCGATCAACGGCACCGACTTCGTCGAGTTCTATGTCGGTAATGCCAAGCAGGCCAGCCACTACTATCGAACCGCCTTCGGATTTCAGCTGGCCGGCTATCGGGGGCCGGAAACCGGTACCCGCGACCGGGCCAGCTACCTGCTGCAGCAGAACAAAGTCCGGCTGGTTCTGACCTCACCCATCACGCCCGATCACCCGGCCGCCGCGCACGTCGCGCTCCATGGGGACGGAGTCCGGGACATCGCGCTGTGGGTCGACAACGCCCGCGAAGCCTTCGAGGTGGCGTGGAGCGCGGTGCTCGTCCGGCTCAGCAGCCTACGGTGCTGCGGGACGATCAGGGAGAGGTGGTCATCGCGGCGATCCATACCTACGGCGACACCATTCACAGCCTGGTGGAGCGGCGGAACTACCGGGGAAACTTTCTGCCTGGCTTCCAGCCGGTGACCTCGCGCTACAACCCGGCGCCGGTCGGCCTCCAGTACGTGGACCACTGCGTCGGCAACGTCGAGCTCGGCGCGATGAACAAGTGGGTGAACTTCTATCAGGACGTGATGGGTTTCCGGAACCTCATTTCGTTCGACGACAAGGACATCTCGACCGAGTACTCCTCGCTGATGTCCAAGGTCGTGGCCAGCGGCAACGACCGGATCAAGTTCCCCATCAATGAGCCCGCCAAAGGCCGGAAGAAGTCGCAGATCGACGAATACCTGGAGTTCTACCGGGGCCCCGGCGTCCAGCACCTGGCCATAGCCACCAACAACATCGTGGAAACGGTTTCGGCGCTGCGCGATCGCGGCGTCGAGTTCCTCCAGGTGCCGAAGACGTACTATGAGACGGTGCTGGATCGAGTGGGCAAGATCGATGAAGATCTGGCCCCGCTGCAGGAGCTGGGTATTCTGGTTGATCGGGACGACGAGGGCTATCTGCTGCAGATCTTCAGTAAGCCGGTGCAGGACCGCCCGACCTTGTTCTACGAGATCATCCAGCGCAAGGGCGCCAAGAGCTTCGGCAAGGGGAATTTCAAGGCGCTGTTCGAAGCCATCGAGCGGGAGCAGGCGCTCAGAGGGAATTTGTAAGAAACAGCGAACGGTAAGACGGTGAAGGGTAAACGGGCCCAGCTTCACGGCCCTCCCATTTACCGTTCACTGTTCATTGTTCACGCCGTTGGAGATCTGAAATGCCGATCTATCACACAATGGGTCAAATACCCCGGAAGCGGCACATCGCCTTTCGGAAGCCGGATGGCGGGATCTACGCCGAGGAGCTGATGGGACATGAGGGGTTCACCGGAACCTCGTCGCTCCTGTATCACACCTACCCGCCTACCACGGTGAAGTCGGCCAAGCGCCTTCGGGAGATGAAATACGAGGCGGACCCGGACAATACGCTCCGGCACCGGCATTTCCGCACCTCCAAGATCAAGACGGGGGGCAGTCCGACGCTCGACCGCACTCCGCTCCTGTTCAACAACGAAGTTGCCATGCTGTATGTGGAGCCGGACGAGAACGACGCCCACTTCTATCGTAACGCCCAGGCCGACGAGCTGGTGTACGTCAGCAAGGGCAGCCGGAACGCTGGAGACGATGTACGGCGACCTGCCCTATCATGAGGGCGACTACCTGGTCATCCATCGCGGCATCATGCACCGCTACCGGCTGGATCTGAGCGGCGAGCAGACCAAGCTGCTGATCATGGAAAGCCGGGGGCACGTGCGCTGGCCCAAGCGCTACCGCAACGAATTCGGCCAGCTGATCGAGGGAGCGCCCTACAGCGAGCGCGACATCCGGCGGCCCACGCAGCTCCGGACGCACGACGAGAAGGGGCGATTTCCGCGTCCTGGTCAAGCAGTACGACGGTCTGAACGAGATCATCCTCGATCACCATCCATTCGACGTGGTGGGCTGGGACGGATACTTCTATCCCTGGGCCTTCAACATCAACGACTTCGAACCGATCGTGGGACGGGTGCACCAGCCGCCTCCGGTCCATCAGACGTTCCAGGGCGATGGGTTCGTGGTCTGCAGCTTCTGCCCGCGGCCTTACGATTTCCACCCGGAGGCGGTGCCAGCCCCGTACAATCACAGCAACGTCGATTCCGACGAAGTGCTCTACTACGCCTCGAGCGAGTTCATGAGCCGGAAAGGGCATCGAATTCGGCAGCATCACGCATCACCCGGACGGGATTCCCCATGGCCCTCATCCCGGTCGGGCCGAGGCAAGCATCGGGGCCAAATACACCGAGGAGCTGGCGGTCATGATGGATACATTCCGGCCGCTCCACGTGGCCAAGCCCGCCCTCTCACTTGAAGATCCGGACTACCACAAGTCGTGGCTCGATGCGCAGCACGCGCAATTCAATCCGCCGACATCGTGAACGCGGGGCGGCCGGGGCAGCGGGGCAGTGGGGCAGAACTCGTTGTCATCCTGAGCGAAGCGAAGGATCTCTCCGATAGGTTCTGGAAATATGCCGGCCGGCCAGCCCGAACCGCCGCTCTGGACTCCTGACCCCGACCGCATCGCGCGGGCCAATCTCACCGGCTTCATTCAACACATCAAAGATCGGAAACCGGACGGCGCAGCAACCGTCCGCGACTTTCCCTCGCTCTATCGCTGGTCGGTCGAGCGACCCGATGCGTTCTGGCCCGAAGTCTGGCGTTTTTGCGGCGTCATCGCCGAGGAGCGGCCCGGGCGAGATCCGTGGGATTCGGTGGTCGTTGGGCTCGACCGCATGGCGCCGCCGGATCCGGAGCTGGGTCCGAGTGGTTTCCCGGCGCGCGACTCAACTTCGCCGAGAACCTCTTGCGTCATGCAGACGATCGAGCGGCGCTCGTCTTCTGGAACGAGCGTGGGCGCCAGCGTGAGGTCAGTTACCGGGAGCTGAATCAGCAGGTTCGCTCGGTGGCGGCGGCCCTCGCCGGCGAAGGAGTCGCGGCCGGAGACCGGGTGGCGGGCTTCATGCCCAATCTTCCCGAAACCGTGATCGCCATGCTTGGAGCGGCCAGCCTCGGCGCCATCTGGTCTTCCTGCTCGCCCGACTTTGGCGCCAACGGCGTGCTCGACCGCTTCGGCCAGATCCAGCCCAAGGTCCTCTTCTGCGCCGATGGCTATCGTTATGCCGGCAAGGAAATCGACTCGCTCACCCGGGTGCGCGAAGTCCGAGAGCGTATTCCCGAGATCCGACGCGTCATTGTTGTTCCCTACCTGCATGAGAAGCCGGAGATCGAGCACTGTCCGCGACGCGAGCTTGTGGTCTGACTGGATGCCCGTCCGCCCGTCCGCCCATCCGCCGGTCCGCCTCCCCTTCGATCACCCGCTCTACATCATGTATTCCTCCGGCACCACTGGTCTTCCCAAGTGCATGGTTCATGGGGCCGGAGGGACGCTCGCTGCAACACCTGAAGGAGCTGGTGCTGCACACCGACCTGCGTCGGGAGGACCGGATCTTCTATTTCACCACCTGCGGCTGGATGATGTGGAACTGGCTGCTCTCCAGCCTGGCGGTGGGCGCCACGGTGGTGCTGTACGACGGCGCACCGCTCTGTCCCGCTCCGATCCTGTGGGATATGGCTGAGCGGGAGAAGATCACCGTGTTCGGTACCAGTGCGAAATACCTCGCGATGATCGAGAAGGAAGGGCTGGAGCCGGCGCGGACGCACGACCTCGGCTCGCTTCGCGCCATTCTATCCACCGGCAGTCCACTCGCGGCGCACAGCTACGACTATGTGTACCGCAGCATTAAACGCGACCTGCACCTGGCCAGCATCAGCGGAGGCACCGACATCATCTCCTGCTTCGCCTTGGGAAACCCGATTGGGCCGGTGTGGCGGGGAGAGCTTCAGACCAGGGGACTGGGGATGAGCGTGGAGGTGTTCGATCCCGACGGCCGCCCGCTACAGGAAGCCGAAGGTGAATTGGTTTGCACTCGCCCGTTTCCCAGCATGCCTGTGGGGTTCTGGAACGATCCCCAAGGCGCCAAGTATCAGGCCGCCTACTTCAGCCAGTATCCCGGGGTCTGGCGCCACGGAGACTGGGCCCGGCTGACCCGGCATGAGGGTCTGGTCATTCTTGGTCGGAGCGACGCTACCCTCAATCCCGGCGGGGTAAGAATCGGCACGGCGGAGATCTACCGCCAAGTAGAGCAGCTGCCGGAAGTTCTTGAAAGTCTTGTAGTTGGGCAGGATTGGGACGGCGACGTACGAGAATCGTGCTGTTCGTGCGGCTGCGCGAAGGGACTAGCCTGACGGAGGAGCTAATATCCCGGATCAAAGGCCGAATCCGGGAGTACGCCAGTCCTCACCATGTGCCCTCGAAAGATCATTCCGGTGGTGGACATCCCGAGGACCATAAGCGGCAAGATCACCGAACTCGCGGTTCAGGACGTCATCCATGGGCGGGCGGTTGCTAATCTGGACGCTTTGGCGAACCCCGGGGCGCTGGACGGGTTCCGGAACCTACCGGAGCTGCGTACCTGAGTCCCCTGAACCCATCCCTGGGTCCGGGTTCCCACTGTGATTTAGACCCTATCGGGATTGAAAAAGTCGGAGTACATTCTCGCCACGCGGCTCGAATCAGCGCGGTGTTTTCCATGTTTAGCCCGCGGCACACGACAACAGCGGCTGAGACCCTCAGGCGGGCAGGGTCCCTTAGCCCAGAGGAGCACACCCCCATGCGTTACCTTCTGATGCTGGCTGCCGCGGCGTCTTTGGCGGCCTGCCACAACCGTTCCGAGGACGAGACCGGTGCTGCGCCCGATCGTGGCGACACCACTGCCGTCACCGCAACGGACACCACCGCCATGCCCACTGACAGCACCATGGGTCAGACTCCAGGCGCGACGGACTCCAGCTTCGTTCAGCAGGACACCACTGCGGCACCCACCAGCACCGACACCACCGCTGCACCGACGGGTGACACCACGGGCGCTACGCCTACTGACACCAGCAGCTCGTCTGCCACGCCGAGCGACAGCTCGAGCATGGGGAGCATGGGCCAGGACAGCAGCAACATGTCTACGCCCACCGACAGCACGAAGCAGTAGTCCGAATCGCAGTTGCTTTACCGCGGCCCCAGTGATTGGGGCCGCTTTTCTTTGCCGGGACCTCCCGCGCTGCTGCGATCCCGATGTGATCTACGACCTAGTGATGTTGAATACGCCCTGCTCAGATTGAGGCGTTCAGCGGCCTCGATCTGCCAACGTCAACTAGGTAGGAGCGTGCGTCGTATGAGGAAATTGTTCTTTCTTGTAGCGGCTGCGGCCCTGTCAGCGGCCTGCCACAATCGATCGGATGAGGAAGTCGGCGCGGCGCCGGATCAGGGTAGCACCGATACTACGGCGGTCACTCACGCGATCGATAGTACCCGCACGGGACCTCCGGGTGTGGGCGGGCGGCCGGGCAATGCGACGGTGACCCCCGATAGCGTGGGAATAGACTCCGCAGCCACCCAGGGCGCCGGCGCGATAGATTCGACTTCCATGGGTCAGGATACCACGGGTATGAGCTCGACCCCGCAGGACACGCTCGGCCCGCGCAACACGAGCGCCGACACCAGCAACATGCGGTCCGACAGCACCGGCGCCATGAGCGACACCACTGCGGCCGACAGCTCCAGCAACCGTTAGTCTCTCGCCACGATCATGAGCCGGGCTCCGGAAAGACTTTCCGGAGCCCGCTCCTTTTCCTGCCGGGTGCCATTCCGCGGTAACTTTCGGGCCATGAGCCCGACGCTGGTTACCCGCACGTACCTCGAGATGCTCTCGCCTACCGAGCTACGTCCGACCACCCTGCCCGAGCCGGTCCCCCGCATAGAACAGGTGGAGCAGTGCAGCATCGATTTCTTTCGTTTTCTCTATGAACAAGTCGGCCAAGCTTACCAGTGGACCGACCGGCTTCGCTGGAGCGACGAGAGAGTCCGGGCCCACCTGCAAAACTCCGGCGTATCGATCTGGGTGATGACGTGGGAGAGTGAACCCGCCGGGTACTTCGAGCTGCGGGAGCACGAAGATCGTTCGGTCGAGATTGCGTACTTCGGCTTACTGCCCCGGTTCATTGGCCGGGGCTGGGGCAAGTTTCTCCTTACTCAGGCGGTGCATGCGGCGTGGCGGCTCGGTCCTCCACGAGTATGGCTTCATACCTGCACCCTGGATCATCCCGCTGCGCTGCCCAACTACCTGAAAAGAGGCTTTCGGCCTGTCCGGGAAGAGGTATATGAGGTCAGCGGGGAGGTAGCAGGGTGAGGGATCGGAATTCGCGGCCGAGCTGGCCCGGTCAACCAGATCAGAGCCAACCTTGAATCATCCGCCAGTAGCCTTGGCTCAGCCGATTCAGGCCGGTGCATGCACCCCGCTCGAGCCAACCCCGCGCCAGACCCCGAGAGAACGGAAGGTCTCCCCCTAGCAATATCGCCCGGTCTGGGGTTCGGCGAGTCTGCTGAACCTGACGCCTCTGCCGGAGCGTCATTCCGGGATGGGACAGCATCCAGCCCACTGCCCGAAGCCAGATGCCCAGCCAGCCGCGCCGGAGACAGCCTGCCAGTTGAAAGAGCTCGAACAGCAGGAGCACCGGCGCAAGCAGGAGCAGCGTGCGGACGGCGAAACAGTGCAACATGATTCGCCACCGGTTGCGCATCAGGCAATACACCCGGCGGTCCGAATGCTGCCCGCCCGGACGGTGTGACAGCCCCGGCGTTCCAGTTCCGTGCAGGCAAAGCGCGGAGGGGACCGCCAGCAGTCGATGACCGCGAATCCGGCTTCGGACCCCCAGATCATGATCTTCGTAGTTGAAGACGAAGCTGGCATCGAAGGGCGGATCCTCTCCCCACACCGCCCGGTCGAGCAGGAAGCAAGCGGTAACCATGGAGCTCACTTCGACGATCTCCCTGGGCGCAGCATCCTGCGGCATCTCGCAGCAACGCGGAATCATCTGACCCAGGAAATGGCAGTCCGCCCCTTCATACTGGATGATGTTTCGCTGGTGAGCGTGAAGCACCCTCGGCATGGCGGCCACGACACCGGAACGGCTGCCGAGCGCTGCCCGTAGCTGGAAGGCACAGTCGGGCGCGATCGCGACATCATTGTCCACAAACAGAATGAGCTCATGCCGGGCCAGTCGAAGCCCGGCGTTGCGGGCCGCTGCCGGGCCGTCATTCTGATCCAGCCTCAGCATCTGAACCTCTGGATAACACTGTTCTACCAGAGCACGACTGTCGTCGGTAGATCCGTTATCAACCAGGATCACCTCGGCAAAGCGAAGATTGGAACGGCGCACGGCGCCAAGCGAGTGATTGAGGTGGGAGACCCCGTTGTAGTTGATCAAACAGAGACTGATCGGCCGGGAACCGGAGACCTGGTGAGCGGTGATCACTGGCCTCTCAGGCGCATGGGCCGCCCCTGGAGCCGGTCACCCAGATCCGCACCGAGCCAAGCGCAGACGGTTGGTACCAGATCCATGATGTTGTGGCCATCCAGCTGCCCGCTCTCTATCCCGTCTCCGGCAGCCACGAACCAGCCGTGAGGCCGATGGTTTCCCGCCCGCCCCGAGGGGATCAGCCCGGGTGGGCTCCAGCGAAGCTCACCGAAGCGGTCGGAGGTGATCCCCGACGACTCAATCGGTGATACGCCGTTCCATTCAATGACCAGGTCCGGGAGTCGGTCGCGGGCGGGCGCACCGGCTGGAGCGAGCTCGTGCTGGCGGTACACGCACCGGACAAGAGGCGAGCCGGTCTCGAGGTCGCGAAAGCTCATGAACCCGGCCGCCAGCTCCGCGCAGATTGCATCGTACTCCTGACCGGGAGAGACGATGCCCTGCGGCTCACGGCCCCGCAGGTTTACCCGGATGTAACCGGCGTGATCCATGGGGACCGGAAAGGCGCGCGTGGTGGTCCAGTCGAACATGCGCTTCGACCAGAGCTTCACCAATCGGCTCTGCAGGCTCTGAGGCAATCGGCTGGTGACCACCCGGATGAGCGGCCAGGGCAGCATCTGCTTGACGCGGTAGAGGGCGCCTCGTTTGGGGGGTGGGCCGGAGCCGCCGCTCTGCATCCGCTGCAGAATGTCCGGCACCCGGTCGGCCCAGGTGGTGTTGGGGCCCATCCCGTGCACGGCGAACACCAGCGTAATGGCATCGGCGGGCGCCTGGGCCAGGATCCGCTCGAGCGCGCGGTCCGAGGCGCGATACACTTCGGTTAGACCGCGCTCCAGATATTTCCTGTCCTGCTCCGACAAACGGGTCCGGTCCACCTGCGAGAGGTCCCAGAGATAATGCCCCCCGCGGTGGGTTGCGCCGAACACCATGAGGAAGAGATCCCACCGCTCCCGGGCCAGCATGCTCGCGCCGATTGCACCCATCTGTTCGGTTGCCTGGATCAACTGGGAGGTGAGCCGCTTCAGACTCCCAGTGGATTGGGCGCCGAACAACTCCGCCGGCATGGACGGCGGACCGAACTCCTTCTGCAGATCGTTCCACAGCTCGGCCGGCCAGGCTCCTCGGGCGATCACGTCGTGGGTTCCCCAGCCCGCGAGGTGGACTCCATTGATCGGCTTGGGTGAGGCGACTGTCATCGGAACATCGAGAATCGCGATCCTAAGGCGCTCGCCGTCCAGGAGCTCCCAGAATGGCTGCTCGGGAAACCAGGTTTCATCGGCCAGCTCGACCTGCATCCGCTCCTGGCGCCAGATCTTGTTGTGATAGAGACCGTGCCACGCGACATCACGGCCAGTGTAGAAGGTTGGCCATACCCCGCCGGCAAAACGGGACGCGCAGCCCTCGAGCGAGCCGTAAGCTCCCCGCGCCTTGAGCCGGGACAGGGTTGGCAGCTCGCCCGCAGCGCAGAGCCGCTCGACCAACTCCTGATCGGCTGCATCCCACCCAATCAACAGAACCGGCCGGCGTGATGTCATCGTCGTTGAGTCGTCAGTTATAGGAATCGCGGGTGTCTACCCAGGCGCCGCCGGCGGCAAGACTACGGATGGAGGCGTCCACCAGGACCACGGAGCGAGCGCCGGCAAGTCCATCCGCAGCCGCCGAGCTTTCGTAGGCTGCAGGAGAGCCGATCGCCTGGGCCCAGGCGAGGAGTTGCCGTCGAAATGTGCTCAGCGTATCGCCGGGTTGGCCCATCAATTTATGGGCCACCGCACGCAACCGGCTTCGACCCTCGAGCAACCGGTAGGCCAGAGACTGCGGCAAAATACCCCTTGGCATGAGGCCTCCCGGGCCGGCCACCCATTCCTGACCGGCTGTTCCGATCGTCAGACGCTCGACATATCCGGACAGGTGACCTGCCAGGCAGGATGCAACCAGGCCGCCCTCGAACTGCAGGTCGAGCTGAATGCGGGTGCCTTGCGCATCCTGCTGCACCCGTTGAGCTCGCACATGGGTGGGTTTCCGGCCCAGCAGCCAGGGTACGAGGTCGAGCTGATGGGACGCGATATCCTGAAGCAGGGCCGCAGACCTGTCCTGCTCGCTCAGGTGAGATGCCACCGGGTTCCAGCCGAGTGGGTCGGAGTGAAGCTCGAAGCGAGCGGAGCGGACCGTATTACTAGGCTCTTGTTCGAGCCTCGCCCGCAGGTCGAGATACGCCGGCCGGAATCGGCGGTTGTACCCTACCCAGATTTGCCGGTTGCGAGCGCGTGCGAGATCGAGCAACAGCCTGGCCTCGGAGATCCGAAGCACCATGGGCTTCTCGAGCAGCACGTGGGATCCGCCGCGCAACGCCTCGTCCGCCAGGGCGCAATGAGTTTCCGGGGATGAGCTGATCAGTACTGCGTCAGGATGAAGCCGGGTGAGGAGTAGGCCGAGGGAATCTTCGGCGAGCACCGACGGAAGCCGGGCCCTGATCCATGCCAGCCGCTCGGGCCGAGGATCGGCCGCACCGACCAGGGACCAGCGGGCCTGGGCCTGGAGGGCCGGCAGGTGAAATCGTTCGAACACCCGGCCGCAGCCGACCGCAACGAGCCGAAGGGGATGCTCCGGCGGCTGACTTATGCCACCTCCTCGAATCGCGCGGTGAAGTGGCGCAACCAGGGAGCCTGCTCCGAAAAGCGGTATCCCCGCACATTTGCCCGGCGTTCCCAGACCTGAAGAATGGCCTCAACCACATAGTCGATGTGGCTCTGGGTGTAGACCCGGCGCGGAATCGCGAGCCGCACCAGCTCCATCGCTGCCGCAGTCTCCTGTCCGCTTTCCGGGTCCCGCTTGCCGAACATGACGGTGCCGATCTCGACTCCCCGGATTCCCGCCTCTCGGTAAAGCTCCACCACGAGCGCCTGGCCGGGCAGCTGGAGCGGGGGGATCTGGGGAAAGAAGGCCGCAGCGTCCAGATAGATGGCGTGACCCCCGGGTGGCTGCACGATGGGGACCCCAGCTTGGGCAATGTGCTCCCCCAGATAGGTAGTCGAGCGGATCCGGTAGAGGAGATAGTCCTCGTCCAGCGCCTCATGCAGCCCTACAGCGATCGCATCCAGGTCCCGCCCGGCCATCCCGCCGTAGGTGGGAAACCCCTCGGTCAGAATCAGCAGGTTCCGCTCTTTCGACGCCAGACGCTCGTCGTTGGTGGCCAGGAGCCCGCCGATATTCGCCAGACCGTCCTTCTTGGCCGACATGGTGCAACCATCGGCGTAGGAGAACAGCTCCTGGGCAATCTCCACCGGCCGCCGATCGGCATAACCCTCTTCCCGGAGCTTGATGAAGTAGGCGTTTTCGGCAAAGCGGCAGGCATCGATATACAATGGGATCCCATACTCTTTACAGACGCCGGAGACAGCCCGTACATTGGCCATCGAGACCGGCTGCCCCCCACCGGAGTTGTTGGTGACGGTGAGCATGCAGAGCGGAACCCGCTCGGCACCAACCTCGGTTATCAGCCGGCGCAGCGCCTCCACATCCATGTTCCCTTTGAATGGATGGCGGGCGGAGGGGATCCGGCCTTCCGGGATCACCATATCCCGTGCCTCTGCCCCGGTGAACTCGATGTTGGCGCGAGTGGTGTCGAAGTGGGTGTTGTTGGGAACCACATGTCCCGGCCCGCAGAGCACCGAGAATAGAATCCGCTCCGCGGCCCGGCCCTGGTGGGTAGGAAGGACGTGGCGAAAGCCGAAGATGTCGTGCACCGCCGCCTCGAAGCGATACCAGGAACGGCTGCCGGCGTACGACTCGTCACCTCGCATGACGGCGGCCCATTGCTCCGAGCTCATTGCTGCGGTGCCGCTGTCGGTGAGCAGGTCGATGAGCACGTCCTCGGCAGGCAGCAGAAACACATTGAACCCGGCAGCGCGCAGCTTCCGATCCCGCTCCTCGGCCGTCGTCATCCGAATTGGCTCGACGGCCTTGATCTTGAACGGCTCTATGATGGTCCGCATGGGCTGAATAGTATAAACCGCCCATGCCTTTGTAGCGTGGGTCACAGCAGGGGTACCGGCTGCCGACAAATGATTGCCTCTCCTCATTACGGCAGGATGAGCGTGAGCTCGCAGTTCGGCAGATGTATCCGGATCGGTGGCGCCCTGCTCCTTCTGGTTGGGTGTTCGCGTTCACCTGATCGCCCGGTGCATTCCGGCCAGCACACGGCCAGCCTGCCCGCCCGAGTCTCAGCCACGGCTACCTCGGACAGTGCGGATGACGGGCAGTGGATCATGCCCGCTCGCAACTATGCATCCACTCGCTACAGCGCCCTGAGTCAGATCACCATCCAGAACGTGGGCCAGCTGAAGCCGGCATGGACCTTCTCCACCGGGGTGACCCGGGGCCACGAAGCGGCGCCGTTGGTGGTGGACAACACGATGTACATCGTGACGCCGTTCCCGAATTATCTGTACGCATTGGACCTGACCCAGCCCGGCGCCCCGGCTAAGTGGACCTACAAGCCGAATCCCGCGCTGGCATCGCAGGGCGTGGCCTGCTGCGATCTGGTGAACCGGGGCGCGGCATACTACGACGGGAAGATTTACTTCAACAGTCTCGACGCCACCACGCACGCGGTCGATGCCAAGACCGGAAAGGAGGTCTGGAGCACCCGGGTGGGTGACATCAACAAGGGCGAGAGCACCACGATGGCGCCGCTGGTGGTCAAGGGCAAAGTCCTGGTGGGAAACAGCGGCGGAGAATTCGGAGTTCGCGGCTGGCTCACCGCCCTCGACGCCAAGACCGGGAAACTCGCCTGGAGAGCCTACCATACCGGCCCCGACAAGGACGTTTTGATCGGATCCCGGTTCAAGCCGTTTTACTCGCATGACAAAGGCAAAGATCTCGGTGTCTCCACCTGGCCCGGCGACGCCTGGAAGATCGGAGGCGGGGGAGTATGGGGCTGGATCTCCTACGATCCGGACCTCGATCTGATCTACTACGGCACGGCGAACCCAGGTCCCTGGAACCCGGATGTGAGACCGGGCGACAACAAGTGGACCGCCGCCATGTTCGCCCGAGACCCGGATGACGGACAGGCCGTCTGGACCTACCAGTGGAGTCCGCACGACCTGTTCGACTACGACGGCATCAACGAGCTGATTCTGCTGGATCTGCCCATCAAGGGCCAAATGCGGAAGGTGCTGGTTCGTCCGGAGCGGGATGGCTACATCTACGTGCTGGACCGCACCACCGGCGAGGTTCTCTCGGCCGATCCGTACGGATACATCACCACCACCAAGGGTGTCGATCTCAAGACCGGACGTCCCATCGAGGTACCGGAGAAGGCACCTCAGACCGGGAAGGTGGTGCGGGAGATCTGCCCGGCGGCTCCCGGGGCCAAGGATTGGCAACCGTCCTCCTACTCACCGCGCACCCGGCTGCTGTACATACCGCACCAGAACCTCTGCCAGGACGAAGAAGGAGTCGAGGCCAACTACATCTCGGGCACGCCCTATGTAGCGGCGATCGTAAAGATGTACGCGGGCCCCGGGGGCAATCGGGGTGAAGTCACTGCCTGGAATCCAATGGAGCGCAGGGCTGTCTGGAAGGTGAAGGAGAAGTTCCCGGTCTGGAGCGGAACGGTGGTCACGGCCGGAGACGTCGTGTTCTACGGCACGATGGATGGCTGGTTCAAGGCGCTCAACGCACGAGACGGCTCCGAGCTGTGGAAGTTCAAGGTGGGCTCGGGCATCATCGGACAGCCGATCGTGTATCGGGGACCCGACGGCAAGGAATACGTGGCCGTGCTCTCCGGAGTGGGCGGCTGGGCCGGCGCCGTAGTAGCCGGCGGTCTGGATGTCAGAGACTCGAGTGCGGCGCTTGGGTTCGTCAACGCGATGAAGGATCTGCCTCAGGCAACGACGAAAGGCGGGATGCTGTATGTGTTCTCCCTTCCGTGAACACCGTGGGGCAGAGGGGCAGCGGGTTAGCGGGGCCGAAGTCATGAGAAGAACGGCTCGCATGTGTCTGTTTGGCCTGACGCTGGTGGCCTGCCAGCGGGAGGAGCGGAACTTCCAGGGTATGCCGCCCAGCGCCACTTCCACCATGCCGGCTGCTCGCGAGAGCGGGCTGCAGCCGGGTCCTCCGGTTCGAAGTACCTCGATTACCGGACCGTACGAGCAGAATGCGTACGGGGTCTCTCAGGGAAAGACCTTATACAATCAGTTCAACTGCTCCGGGTGTCACTTTCAGGGCGGCGGTGGAATCGGTCCACCGCTGATGGATGATGAGTGGGTCTACGGAAGCAGGCCGGAAAACATCTTCGAGACGATCACCGAGGGGAGGCCCAACGGCATGCCGTCGTTCGGCGGCAAGATCAATCCGGACCAGATCTGGCAGATCGTGGCCTACGTGCGCTCCATGAGCGGGCTGCTGCGGAAAGACGTGGCGACTGGACGTAACGACGATATGCAGGTGCGGAGCCAGGAGCAGGCCGCTGATAAGGCCAAGCCGGTGCAGTCAGCAGTTCCCCCGTCGGCCGAGCGGCAATGACGGAGCTGGCCATGCTCAGCCTGTTGCAGCAATCTCACTCGGTACTGAACCCCAGCAGTCCGCAGACCCGGCTGATCGATCGGCTGTGGGATGCGATGTATCTCGTTTCTGCCGTGGTGTTCGTCCTGGTGGTGCTGGCGCTGCTCCTCTCCGCGTTCCGCCGGCGCGGTGCTGAGGCCCCGGAGACGGACCCCCGCCGGGAACGCTCGCTGACCACCGCGGTGAGCATCGCGACGGCGTTGACCGTTCTGATCCTGTTCGGATTTCTGGTCTACGATGTCGCGGTGGGCCGGCAGCTCACTCGCGGGCTCGGGAAAGACGCGTTGCAGGTCCGGGTGATCGGCCACCAGTGGTGGTGGGAGCTGCAGTACCGCGATTCGGTGGCGCATAACTGGTTTACCACCGCAAATGAGCTGCACATTCCGGTGAGACGGCCTGTGGCCTTGGAGCTGCTCTCCACCGACGTCATTCACAGCTTTTGGCCGCCCACCATAAGCCAGAAGCGAGACCTGATCCCGGGCAAGGACAACAGCCTCTGGCTTCAGGCCGACACCGCCGGCGTCTACCGCGGCCAGTGCGCCGAGTACTGCGGGCAGCAGCACGCCAAGATGGGCTTCCTGGTCATTGCCCAACGTCCCGACAGCTTTGCCACCTGGCTTGCCGCGCAGCGAGACACCGCTCTCACTCCAACGACCGAGCTCGCCCGCCGGGGCCAGGAAGTATTTCTCGCCTCGAGCTGCGTCATGTGTCACGCCATTGCGGGCACCCCGGCAGGAAGCCGGGTGGGTCCCGACCTGACCCATCTGGCCAGCCGGCGGACCATAGCCGCGGGCACCCTGCCCAACACTCGCGGGAATCTGGCCGGGTGGATTCTCGACCCGCAGAAGATCAAGCCCGGCACGCGCATGCCGCCCAACCAGCTGAAACCCGCTGATCTGCAGGCCTTGCTGGCTTACCTGGAGACTCTCAAGTGAGCGCCGCGGCTACGCCGGTTCCTCAGCCTCCTCCGCCGTACGAAGATCAGGAGCGCGTCCGGCGCGAGCTGGAGCAGACCTGGGCCCAGCCTCCCGGGCTCTGGCACTGGCTGAGGAGCGTCGATCACAAATCCATCGCCAAGCGGTACATCGTCACCGCTTTCATCTTCTTCGTGCTGGCGGGCCTGGAAGCCGCAACCATGCGCGCCCAGTTGTCCCGGCCGGAGAACACTGTCCTGGGCCCGGACGCCTACAATCAGTTCTTCACCATGCACGGGCTGACGATGATGTTCCTCTTTGCCGTTCCGATCATGGAGGCAATGGGACTCTACTTCGTTCCGCTGATGATCGGCGCCCGCAACGTGGCATTCCCCAGGCTCAACGCCTATGGGTATTGGGTCTATCTCTGTGGCGGCATCTTCCTCTACCTGATGTTTTTCCTGAACACCGGCCCCGACGTTGGCTGGTTCGGGTACGTTCCTCTGTCCGGACCGGAGTTCAGTCCGGGCAAGCGGGCCGATGTGTATGCCCAGGCGATCACGTTCACCGAGATCGCGTCGCTGGTCGGCTCGGTCGAGTTGATCGTCACCATCTTCAAGAACCGGGCGCCGGGCATGACGCTCAACCGGATGCCGCTCTTCGTCTGGGCCATGCTGGTGCAGGCCTTCATGATCCTGTTCGCCATGCCCTGGGTGGCCACCGCGACGCAGTTCTTGGCGATGGACCGGCTGATCGCGACGCACTTCTTCAATCCGGCGGAAGGTGGCGACGCCATCCTCTGGCAACATTTGTTCTGGTTCTTCGGCCATCCCGAGGTCTACATCATCTTCATTCCGGCGCTGGGATTCGTGTCGTCCATCATCGCCACGTTCACCCGCCGGCCGGTGTTCGGCTATCCGGTGATGGTGCTCTCGATGATCGCCACCGGTTTCCTCGGGTTCGGTCTCTGGGTCCATCACATGTTCGCCACCGGGCTGCCCCAACTGGGCGAGAGCTTCTTCACCGGCGCCAGCATGATGATCGCCATTCCGAGCGGGATCCAGATCTTCTGCTGGATCGCCACTATCTATGCGGGGCGGCCCCGGTTCACGGTGCCGTTTTTGTTCGTGCTCGGATTCGTCCTGCTCTTCATCATCGGCGGGTTTACCGGGGTGATGGTCGCCTCGGTGCCGTTCGACCAGCAGGTGCACGACTCCTACTTCATCGTGGCCCACTTTCACTACGTGCTGATCGGCGGTGCTGTCTTTCCCCTCTTCGGGGCCTTCTACTACTGGTTTCCCAAAGTGACCGGCCGGATGCTGAGCGAGCGGCTGGGCCGGTGGAATTTCTGGCTGTTCTTCATCGGGATGAATGTCACCTTCTTCCCCATGCACCAGCTTGGGTTCGAAGGCATGCCGCGCCGGGTCTATACCTATCTGCCGGAGACCGGCTGGGGCGATCTGAACTTGCTGGCGACCATAGGCGCAGTGACCATTGCCATCAGCATGCTGATCTTCGTGATCAATGTCGTCCGGAGTTACCGTGGTGGCCTGCTGGCGGGAGACGATCCCTGGGGCGGAGAAACCCTGGAGTGGGCCACCACCTCGCCGCCCCCGCACTACAACTTCGAGTATCCGCCGGTGGTGGAGAGCCGCTCCCCGCTGTGGGACAACACCGGGGAGATGCCGGTGGTCACCGGTCTGCGAACCGATGTACGTGATACGCTGGTTACCACCCTGCTGGATGCGGAGCCGGACAGCAAGCACCGGCATCCTAATCCCAGCATCTGGCCCCTGGTCACGGCCATCGCCACCACAATTCTGTTCGTCACCCTGATCTTCACTCCCTGGGGCGCGGTCATCGGGACGCCATTGTTCCTGCTGGCTCTGCTCGGTTGGGGCTGGCCCAGGGGACGGGACAAGCGGGAGCAGCAGCTGGTGGAGAGTGAGGCATGAGAGCCACCCGTGCCGTCGCCGACGTGCGGCATCTGCCCCGGACCGTGTTCGGAAACCGATCCCTGATGTGGTGGGGCACGATGGGGTACGTCATCATCGAGGGCACCACGCTCTTCATCTGCGCGGTGACGTACTTCTACCTCCGGCGGAACTTCACCAGTTGGCCGCCGCAGCACATCTATCGGCCCGGGCTGGTGATACCGACGATCCAGGTGCTGGTGATGTTGCTGAGCATAGTGGCAATGCGCCGGGTGGATCGGGCGACCTACCGGATGGACCTCGCTGCGGTGCGGACCGGACTGGTGATCTGCTCGTTGTTGATCCTGATCATGTGCGTGCTCCGGGTCTTCGAGTTCCGGGCGCTCAAGGTTCGCTGGGACACCAGCGCCTACGGCTCGGCGGCCTGGGCGGTGGTGTTCTCCCACAGCACGCTGCTGCTGCTGGAAGCGGCCGAGACGCTCGCGATTACCAGGCTCGTGTTCGGTAGTCAGGTGGAAGAGCGAGACCTCTCGGGGGTGAGTGACAACGCACTGTACTGGTACTTCCTGACGGGCGTGTGGATCCCGCTTTACATCGCGGTGTTCCTCTCGCCCTACTTCATGTGACCGGGTAGAAGCAGGATGACGGTAGATCCCCGCACCGATATCCCCGACGCACCGGAGCTGAGGGCCTTATGGGCGGGGCTTCTGCTGGCGCCCGCGGCCTTCCTGCTCAATCTGGAGTTGGCGTACGCGCTGGTTCCCACCGCGTGCTCGAGTGGAACCCGGCTCCTGATGCATGTCGTTCATCTCGTCTGTCTCCTCCTTGCCGCCGCTGGTGCTCTGACCGCCTGGCGGAGCTGGAGATCTACGGGGGAGACCTGGCCCGGCGGCGCTGGGGGGCGGCTCTCCCGGAGCCGTTTCATGGCAGGCGTGGGGCTTCTTCTGAGCCTCTTCATCGTGATGGTGATCATCGCCCAGTGGATTCCCAGCTTCGTGCTGAGCCCATGTCAATAAAGGGCGGGAAGTACGGAACGACGGAAGGACGGAAGCGGGAAGGCGGGAGAAAAGAAGGAATGGGTAGATGGTTCATTCCAGTGAACTGATTGATCCGCAGTATGTCTGGGCCGCCTGGAGTCTGGAGCCGGCGGTGGTGGCCGGCCTTGGGCTCACCGCCTGGCTGTACCTCAGGGGAATCCGGCGGCTGTGGCGCAACGCCGGAACGGGACACGGCATCCGCCGCCGCGAGGCGCTGCTCTTTGGCCTGGGCTGGGCCAGCCTGGCGGTCGCACTGATCTCGCCGCTGCATCTGATGGGCGAGGCGCTGTTCTCCGCTCACATGGCCCAGCACGAAGTGCTCATGGTGGTCGCGGCGCCGCTGCTGGTGCTCGGCCGGCCCATCGTTGCCTTCCTGTGGTCGGTACCAATGCCATGGCGCAGAACCGCCGGCAGTATTTCAGCCCATGCTTCGGTGCAGCGCACCTGGCATCTCCTGACCCTTCCCGCAGTGGCGTGGACGGTTCACGCTGTTGCGATCTGGCTCTGGCACGTGCCCGCACTGTTTCAAGCCACCCTGGATAACGATCTGATTCATGCGGCGCAGCACCTGAGCTTCATTGGATCTGCGCTGCTGTTCTGGTGGTCGCTGCTTCGCGTGCGCGAAGGCCGCCTTGGGCGGCCCACCGCCATCCTGTACCTGTTTACCACTGCGCTGCACACCAGCTTGCTCGGAGTCTTGCTGACCTTTAGTGACCGTGTCTGGTACCCGGTGTATCAGCACAGCACGGCCCTCTGGGGTTTGACGCCGCTGGAAGACCAGCAGCTTGCCGGATTGATCATGTGGATTCCCGCCGGCGTGGCGTACCTGGTGGCTGCGCTGGCCATCGCTGCAAGCTGGCTCCGCCTACCCCAGCGAGGCGTAACCGTCCCGGCGAGAGCCGGAGCCACCGGTGTGATTACGGTGATGCTCGCGGCGCTCACTCTGGCAGGTTGTAAACGAAGCACGGCCATGACCCCGGCGGATGCCACCCAGATCACGGGGGGAATTCCCCAACGCGGCGCGCTGGCCATCCGGCAGTATGGCTGCGGCACCTGTCACACCATTCCCGGCGTTCCCGGTGCCCGAGCTACCGTTGGCCCTGAGCTCGCCGGCATCAGTGGCCGGCCATACATCGCCGGCGTTCTGACCAACACCCCCACGAACCTGATTCGGTGGATCCACCATCCGCAGCAGGTTGACCCGCTGACCGCGATGCCCGACGTGGGTCTCACCGAGCCGGCTGCCCGGGACATCGCGAGTTATCTCTACACCCTCAAGTGAGAGGTGCAAGGTGAGAGGTAAGAGGGCTGCCTTTTTTGCTACTGCTTCCCTCGTTCCCCTTACCTCGTACCTCCTGCTCGTTACCGCCTGTCACAGCTCCCCAGAGAAGGAGCAGGAGCAGCTGCGGCAGGCGCTGAGATCCTGGGATGCAACGGCTCGCCTTACCCGTGAGCTTTCGGAGCGGGGCGCACTTCCCGAGGTCTACCTGCGTCAGATATCCCAAGCGATAGAGCAGGGCAAGCAGCAGGCGAAGCAGCAGGCGGCCCGGAGCGCTCAGTGAACAAGCTGCTAGAGATCGCGCTCGGTCTGGTCACCGGCATAGGAGGATTTCTCGAGGCTGGATCGCTGGCGACCTCCGCCCAGGCCGGCGCTGCCTTCGGCTTTCAGCTGGTCTGGGCTATTGCCCTGGGCACCATCTGCATTGCTTTTCTGATAGAGATGGCCGGGCGGCTCGCGGCGGTCAGCAAGCACACCCTGCCCGACGCGATGCGCGAGCGCTTCGGAATCCGTTTCTTCACCGTGCCTCTCATTGTGGTGGTGCTGGTATCCTTTCTGGTGCTGGCTTCGGAGATCGGAGGGGTCTCTCTGGCTCTCCAGCTCGCGACCGGCATCCGCTTTCAGTGGTGGGCGCCCGCAGTGGCACTCGCGGTCTGGCTTCTGCTGTGGGCTCACAACTTCAGCCTGGTGGAGAAGGGCGCCTCTCTGCTCGGGCTGGTTACCCTCGTGTTCCTGGTGGGCGCTCACCAGCTACATGCGCCGCTAGGCGAGATCGGCTCCAACCTGCTCCCAAGCCTGCCCCGCGCGGAACCGGCGAAATACTGGTTCATGGCTGTGAGCATTCTCGGCGCTTCGGTGAGTCCGTACCTGTTCTACTTCTACTCGGCGGGCGCCATCGAGGACCACTGGGACGAAGGCTACCTCGGCGTCAACCGGGTGATTGCCGGATTGGGGATGGGATTTGGCGGGACGATCGCGGTGGCGGTGCTGGTCTGCGCGGCTCTCGTGTTCCATTCCAGCGGGATTAAGGTGGACCGTTACGAGCAGATTCCCCTGATACTGGCCCAGCCGCTCGGCCACTGGGGATTCATTCTGTTCGTTGCGTCCCTGGGCATAGCCTGCTTTGGGGCGGCCCTCGAGATCGCTCTTCAGATCGCCTATCTGGTCGCTCAGGGATTCGGCTGGAAGTGGGGCGAGAACATCAAGCCGAGCCAGGCCGCCCGCTTCAGCCTGGTGTACACGGTGGCCATTCTTTTGGCCGGTCTGCTTATTCTCACCGGCCTGGACCCGCTGAAGCTCACCGTATTCTCGATGGCGCTCACCGCGCTGTCTCTGCCCGTGACGGTTGTTCCTCTTCTTATCGTGATGAACGATCCCGAGTACCTGGGCGAGAACGTCAATCACTGGATTGCGAATGCCGCGGTGCTGGTAGTCAGCGTGATCGCCTGCGTGGTTGCCCTCGTCGCTATTCCACTCCAGTTCCTGGGAGGAAGCTGATCATGGAACTGGGACAGGCGCTGCTGGACCAGCAGGTAACCGACCGCAACGGTGAGCAGATGGGCAAGGTCGACGGAGTGATCGTCGAGCTACATGGCGCGAAGCCACCGCGAGTCGCCGCGCTGCTGATCGGAGGGGGTACGGCGGCAGAGCGGGTCCATCCCGGCTGGGCTCGGTGGCTCCTGCGCTGGCGCCGGGGCTGGGGTCCTCGAGGCGACGAGCCCCTCGTGGTTCCCTGGAGCAAGGTGCTCAAGATCGGGGTTGACGTGAAGGTGGATCTTGAGGCGGAGCGCACTCCCGCTCTTGCTTGGGAGCACTGGGTTCGTGACCGCATCATCAGCCGCATTCCGGGAGCCTGAGCATGCCGACGCGGGTGCGATTCGACCATCTGGTTGGAAAAGAGGTGCGAAATACTCATGGCAGGGTGATCGGCAGGATTGAGGACGCTCGAATAGAGCCCGACGGCGACGAATACGTGATCACCCACTTCCTGATCGGACCGGCGGAGCGTCTTGCCCGGCTCCGCGCCTTTCTGGGCGAGCTGCCCACGCTTCGAAGTATTGGCCTTGGCAAGGAGCGTGATCTTCGGCCGTTTCCCTGGGAGTGGTTCGACTGGAGCGACCCCAACCGTCCCGCCTTGTCGGCGGATGCCGGCAGTGCATGAATAAGCTCCTCAAAATTGCTCTCGGGATCTTCACGAGCATCGGGGGATTTCTCGAGGTAGGAGCGATCGCCACCACCGCACAGGCTGGTTCGGCGTTCGGTTTCAGCCTGATCTGGTCCGTGGTGCTGGGGACGGTCTGCGTGATTTTCCTGGTCGAGATGTCGGGCCGCCTGGCAGCGGTCAGCCACCACACCATCAAGGATGCGCTCCGGGAACGATTCGGTCCCCGGATCTACATGGTGACGCTGGTGAGTGACGTGCTGATCAACTGGCTGGTGCTGGCCGCTGAGATCGGTGGGATGAGCCTCGCATTGCAGCTGGTTACCGGGATCAACTTTCGGTGGTGGGCGATTCCGACCGGATTTCTGACCTGGCTTCTGCTCTGGAAGGGCTCATTCGGGTTGATCGAGAACGGCGTTTCCCTGCTCGGCATGGTGGCGATCGCATTCCTGGTCGCCGCCTGGAAGCTGCACCCGAATCTGGGAGAAGTCGCGGCCGGAGCATTGCCTCAGCTCCCGCACACGCGGCCGGTGCACTACTGGTTCACTGCCGTCAGCATTTTGGGGGCGGCGATCAGTCCCTACCTCTTTTACTTCTACTCGGCCGGAGCGATCGAGGATCATTGGGACGAAGACTATGTCGGAATGAACCGCGCGGTCGCAATCCTGGGAATGAGCTTTGGTGCAATCCTCGCCATTGCAGTCTTGGTGGTTGCGGCGCTGGTGTTTCACCCCCCGGGCATCGAGCCCGAGCGGTACGAGCAGGTGGCGCTGCTTCTGGCCGAGCCGCTGGGGCGGGCCGGATTCTATCTCTTCGCCGGCACTCTCATGATCAGCTGCCTCGGTGCTGCCCTGGAGCTGGGTTTGGCCACCGCCTACTGCTTTGCTCAGGGACTGGGCTGGAACTGGGGCGAGGACGTCCGTCCTCGCGACGCGGCGCGGTTCACCCTGAGCTACACCATCATGATCGTGCTCGCCTCTCTCCTGATGGTGGCGGGCGTGGACCCGCTCCAGCTCACCCTGTTCTCCATGGCGCTCACCTCGCTCACGCTCCCGATCGTGACCTTTCCCTTCCTGATCCTGATGAACGATCGGGACTACGTGTGGGGAGTACGGCAACGGCTGGATCAGCAACACCGCGGTGATCGTGATCAGCCTGCTCGCCTCAGTGCTCGCGCTGGTTGCTATTCCACTCCAGTTGATGGGAGGTTGACGTGGAGCTCGGCCGGCAGGTGCTGGACCAGCAGCTGGTGGACCGGACCAACATCAACATGGGGAAAGTGGATGGCGTTGTGCTGCAGCTCCGGGAGGGCGCGCCGCCTCGGGTAGCGGCCATTCTGACCGGAGGACACCTGCTTGCCCGCCGGCTCCATCCCCGGCTCGAGGCTCTTGCGCGGTGGCTCACCCGGAGCTGCGATCCCGGCCAACTGGAGCCGATGCGGATCCCCTGGGAGAAGGTGATGAAGATCGGCGTGGACGTGAAGGTGGACGTCGGGGCTGACGAAGGAATGCCCTGGGAGCATTGGGTGAGAGATCACATACTCTGCCACATCCCTGGAGCATGACTATGGCCGCTCGGGAGATCAGGCTCGAAGAGATCCTGGGCCGGGTGGTCCGGACTGCGGCTGGTCGGCCGGTGGGTCAGATCGAAGACGTCATCGCGGTGCCCGAAGGTGAGGACTACGTGGTGCGCGACGTGATCCTGGGCGAGCTGGGTCTCAGGGCTCGGCTGTTCAGCATGGCGGCCCAGCTGCCCACTCTCAAATCGATCGGGATGGCCGGGCACTACCGGGTTCGGGCCGTCCCCTGGGAGTGGCTCGACTTTTCCGACCCGCACCGGCCCCGATTCAAAGGACGGGAGGATTGATCTGGGTTACAGCAGGGTACCCCGAAGAGTCACCAGGGCCACGGTGAAGTAGATCACCAGCCCGGTGACATCCACCAGGGTGGCGACGAACGGGGCCGAGGCACTGGCCGGATCGAAGCCGAGCCGCCGGAGCAGAAACGGGAGCATCGAGCCGGTAAGGGATCCAAAGCTCACCACTCCGAGCAACGCCAGCGCCACCGTGATCGCAACGAGGGCGTAATGTGGCCCGTAGTCGTACCAGCCGAAGGCCTGCCACAGAAGGATACGAGTCGCCCCGATCACTCCGAGGAAAGCGCCGAGGGCCAGTCCGGAGGGCAGCTCCCGAATCGCCACCCGCCACCAGTCCCGCGGGCGCAGCTCCCGGAGCGCCATGGCGCGGATGATCAGTGAGGTCGCCTGTGATCCCGAGTTTCCGCCCGAGCTGATGATCAGGGGGACGAACAGGGCCAGCACCACCGCCCGCTCGATCTCGTGCTCGAAGTATCCCATTGCGGTAGCAGTCAACATCTCCCCGATGAAGAGTGCAGCGAGCCACCCGGCGCGTTTCCTGAGCATCCGGGGGATACTGATCTCCATATACGGCTCATCGAGTGCCTCCAGGCCGCCGAACTTCTGCACGTCTTCCGTCGTTTCCGCAACCAGAGCGTCGATGACGTCGTCAACCGTGACGATGCCGAGCATCCGTTGATCCCGGTCCACTACCGGTACGGCCAGAAGGTCGTACTTCGAGATCAAGCGAGCGACCTCCTCGCGGTCGGTCAGCGGGCTGACTGTGATGACCTTGCGCTGGGTACCGACGGCCGCCACTTGCTCGGCCCGATCGCTCAGAATCAGCTCACGGAGCGAGACGACATGGCGGAGGCGGTTGTCGGCCGGGTCCAGGACGTAGATGGCATAGATCGTCTCCTTGGCTCCGCCCACCCGGTGCACCAGCTGCAGCGTGTCGTCCACCGTCCAGTTCGCTGGCACGCTGAGGAATTCGGTGGTCATGATTCCGCCGGCGGTCTCGGTCGGATATTTGAGCAGAAGGTGCAGCGCTTCCTGCGCCCGTTTGTGCAGGGCCGGCAGGAGCCGGGCGCGCTCCACCTCGGGCAGTTCGCGAAAGACTTCCGCCTGCTGGTCGCCCGACATCGCGTTGAGCAGCTCGCCCGCCGTTGCCGTATCCATTGACCGGAGAATGGGCAGACGGTTGTCCAGGTCGGGTTCGTCCAGGACTTGAACCGCGAGATCGAAGGGCAACGCCCGGACAACCCGGGCGGCTGCCTCCGGAGTCAGAGCGTTGAGGGAATCGGCTACGTCGGCAGCCTGCATCCCGGCCACGATCTCGGCGAACTCCACCGGATCGCCGGCCAGGAGGTACAGAAGCTCCGGGGTCACTGTCATGGGGAACTGATGGTTGCCAGCGTGGGCGGGGTACTCGGGAGGCCATGAATCTCAGGGAGCTATGGCCGAGGAGTCAAGCATCCCGGAGCAGTTGGCAGTACGGGTCCGGGCTCACATCCGGCATCGGGACCGGAAATCATTATTGGTCTGAACCGGAGGAACGACTGATGGCTGAGCAAAAACCCGAGGCCGGCGGTACCCGGCTGACCGCGGTCGAGATCCACGACAACATCCTGGAGCCTGCCAAGGAGGAGATGGATCGGCCGGCCTCGTCGCTCCTCTGGTCCTCCTTCGCCTCCGGCATGGTGATCGGGTTCAGTTTCCTCGCCAGCGCCTTCGCCGCCAGCATTGCATCCCCGGAGTTCAGCCACGCCGCCGCGTCCGCGGCGTATCCGCTCGGATTCATCTTCGTGGTGATGGCCCGAAGCGAGCTGTTCACCGAGAACACTCTGGATCCCGTCGTTCCACTGCTGGAGCAGCGGAACCGGGAGACCTTCATGAAGCTGCTCCGGATGTGGGCCCTGCTCCTCATCGGCAACCTGGTAGGCGCGCTGATTTTCGGTTGGGTATTGGCCCGCACTCCGGTGGTTTCGGCCGAGCTGCACCCGCATCTGCAGCAGATCGCGGAGCAGGCCACCTCCGGTGGGTTCGGGACCGTGCTGTACGCCGGGGTGTTTGCGGGATGGCTGATCGCGTTGATGAGCTGGGTCCTGGCGGCGACGCACTCAACGGCCGCACAGCTGGTACTGATCTGGCTCTGCACTGCGCCCATCTCCGCGTTTCACTTCCGGCACTCCATTGCGGGATCGGTCGAGGCGTTCTACCGGGCAGCCGCAGGTCAGGCCGGCTGGGCAAGTATGGTGGGTGACTTCATCGTTCCAGCTGTGCTGGGGAACGCGATTGGCGGTGTGCTGCTGGTTGCCCTGCTGAACTACGGACAGGTGGCGGCGGAGAAGGAAGGCAGACGGTCGGACGGTCGGAGGGGCGGAGAGGTGCACTAGTGCTCCGACCCTCCGGCCCCCCGAACGCCGCCTACCTCTTAAACGCCTTGCCCAGCATTCCACTCACGTCGTCCATCACGTTCCCATCATTGTCATGGTCGAGGAAGCGGCTCAGCGCCCCCATGACGCCGGGAGCCGACTCCTTGAGCCGCTCGTGCTCGCCGGTCAGCATGGTGGAGAGCCCATTGCTGTCGAGCTGATTCTCCCGCTTGGCCCGGCCGAGTGCGCCCATGACGAGCGGTGCGAGCATGGTGAGGAGCTGTGCGGTCTTGCCGGCATCGAGTCCGGTGGCCTGACTGAGGCCGGTTCTGAACGTTCTGCTGTCGGCCGCCCAGCACGTGCTTGAGGATTCCGGCGCCGGCGCCTCCGCCGCCCTGATTGAGAAAGCCGGGAATATCGTCCAGAATGCTTCCGTCGTGGTCCTGGGAAATGGCCCGGTCCAGTGATTGTGCCTGAGTGGGGTTGCCGGCGTTACGCGCTACCGCACTCAGCAGGAGGGGCAGTGCTGCATCTACGGCATTGCTGGTGGTGCCCTGGTCGGCGCCGAGCTGCCGGCTGATGGTGTTGATCGCCTGGCCGCCGAGTCGTTGCTGGAGCATTTCGAGGAGGGACATGAGAGACCTCTGGGGAAGAGAGTCGAGTCGCAAGTCGCGAGTTCGCTTTGGACAAGAAATCGAGTGCTGAAGATGACGGGTCGAGTTCAGGATAAATGTGGGCGGGGTCACTGACCTCGGCTCACCGCTTCCCGCCTCCCGGTTCCCGCTTACCTTCCCCCCATGTCCTCGAAATCCCTGGCGCGGTTGCAGTTGGCGGGAGCCGCTCTGCTGTTTTCTACCGGCGGTGCCGCGATCAAGGCCGCGGGATTCACTGGGTGGCAGATCGCGAGCTTCAGGTCCGGCCTGGCGGCGGTGGCACTCTGGCTGATGACGCCGGCAGCAAGACGGGGCTGGACCTGGGCTGGAGCGCTGGTGGGGATCGCCTACGCAGGCTGTCTCACTTTGTTCGTTCTGGCCAACCGACTCACCACGGCGGCCAACACCATCTTTCTTCAATCGACGGCCCCGCTTTACCTGCTCATCCTCGCACCGTGGTTGCTCAAGGAGCCGGTACGGCGCCAGGATCTCGGCTTCATGGCGACGGTCGCGGCAGGGTTGGCGCTGTTTTTCGTGGGGGTCGAGCAACCCATGGTCACCGCACCCGATCCCGACCGGGGAAACCTGCTGGCCATGGGAAGCGGGCTCTGCTGGGCCCTTGCCGTGGGTGGTCTGCGCTGGCTGAGCGCCGCGCCCGGGCGGGGATCGCCGGCCGCGGCGGTGGTCTCGGGAAATGTGACCGCCTTTCTGGTGGCGCTACCGATGGCGCTCCCGGTCGGTTCCCACGGCCCAGGTGACTGGGCGATCATCGGCTACCTGGGCATCTTCCAGATTGCGCTGGCCTATGTGTTCGTGACCACAGCCATTCACTCCATTCCGGCGCTGGAGGCTTCGGTGATCTTGCTGCTGGAGCCGGTCCTCAATCCGGTCTGGGCCTGGATCGTTCAGCGGGAGACGCCCGGCAGTTGGGCCCTGCTGGGAGGGGCAATCATTCTGGGTGCCACGACCTACAAGAGCTGGAGCGAGAGCCGGGTGGCGGCTCCGGTAACCTGATGCGGCATACTCCCGCGCTGATCGAAACCATGCGGATCAGGAACGGAGCGGCGCCGCTCTGGTATCTGCACATCCGCCGGCTGGCCACGAGCTGCAAGGCACTGGGCATCCCGCTTCCTGGGGAGCTGCCCCCGCCCGAGGGAGGTCTCGACCGTACCGTGCGCTGGGAAATCGGAATGCGGGGGGTTCAGGAGAGCGAGCGGCTGGTCGAGCCGGTCGAACCGGTCAAGCTCATCATCTCCCGGATCACCCATCATCCGTATCCCCACAAAACCACGGAGCGGGCTCAGTTCGATCGGGCGCGGGATAAGGCTCGCGGGGCAGAGGCCGATGACGCGCTGCTGCTCACTCCCGGAGGTTATCTGGCGGAGACCGCGATCTGGAGCGTGTTCTGGTGGGAGGGCGGGACGCTCTGCGCCCCGGCCCTGGAACTCGGGATCCTGCCCGGAGTGGGGCGGGCCCGGATCATGGAGCTGGCCGGTTCGAAATCGAGGAGAGGCGGGCGACCTGGAGCGAAGTCAGAGGTCTCCCGCTCTTTCTGGCGAACGCCGTCCGCGGCGTGGCCAAAGTCTCGGCGGTCCAGGACGATCCGGTGCCTTCGGCCAAGCAGACAGACGATTTGGCTGCACATTTTTGGCCTTGACCCGGGGGTCTTCCGGGCGATATTTCCCGGCTCGGGACGCTGGCCCGTGGTGGTTGTAGCTCAATCGGTTAGAGCGCCGGACTGTGGCTCCGGAGGTTGCGGGTTCGATTCCCGTCAGCCACCCTCGAAGGTCCGTAGCTCAAGTGGTAGAGCACCGGTCTCCAAAACCGGGGGTTGCAGGTTCGAGTCCTGCCGGGCCTGTGGATGTTAGTCACGAGTCACGGGACGCGAGTCGCGACCGGAACTCGGGAACGTGGTGGAACCACTGCTTTCCGTCGACCGTTCCTTAGCCGCATGACTCGCGACTCCTGGCTCCCGACTGAACTACCACGGCGCTATCGTCTAGGGGACTAGGACGGGGCCCTCTCAAGGCCCAAACACGGGTTCGAATCCCGTTAGCGCTACTGTTGAAAGGGGGCTGAGGCCGTGAGTTGCTTCAGAGCTCCCAGCTCCCAGCTTTTAGCTCTCACGGCCCCATCGTCTATCGGTTAGGACGCGACCCTTTCAAGGTCGAGAGAGGGGTTCGACTCCCCTTGGGGCTACTACCCGCGCCGCTAGCTCAATTGGCAGAGCAAGTGACTCTTAATCACTAGGTTGTAGGTTCGATTCCTACGCGGCGCACTGCAAAACACAACAGAACAGCATGAACGTAAACGGGCTGACTTCGGTCAGTCCGTTTGGCGTCTACTGTACAGTTAATACCTTACCGACGCCGGTTTGGCCGGTAGCTTAATCTCGAACTGTGTCCGACCCATTCGGAATTGCCACGAGGAGGCGCACGTGAGATCCGCGATGATTCTGTCCTCTTTCTCCATACTTGTCGGCTGCTCGGAGGCCAACAATCAGGTCAACCGCAGTCCCAGCTCCGAGACCAGCATGTCCGGCGACGCTGATACGGCAGCGACATCACCCATGGCCTTGTTGAGTGCTGTGGCAGGAAAGTGGCAGACGCGGGCGATCAGTGAGGCCGGAGCTACTCTGGTGACTGCCCAGCTGTTGGCGAGACCGGACACGTCGGGCTGGACTTTGACTTTTCCCAAGCAGAAGCCCGTCCCGGTCCGGGTCGTCGCAGTCGGCGGTGACAGCATCGTCACTGCGTCCCAGTACCACGACTTCGAGAACAAGAAAGCGCAGATTCGAGAGCGGGCGGTACTTCGTTTCCACGGGGATAAGATGACCGGCACCCTCGAAGGGCACATCCTGATGGGCGGGAGTGACTCGCTCATCCATGCGCGACTGGAAGGAACCCGGGAGCCCTAATATCGGCCCAGATCCACACAAGCGCAGATCTGCAGCCGCAAAGCCGCCACGACTCGGAAGCGTCGCGCCGTCGGCAGCAAGGCAGCGACGACTAAACGGCGGCGGCCGGCAGGAAGAACTACGGCTATGCGTGCCAGCGGAACCGAGACGATCAACGCCGATCTCCTCGAATTCATCCTTCAGCCGGCAGCAACTCCGGCGCGAGAGTTGGCGGCGGTGTGATTTGATACGGGGAGGGCATTTTCTACGAGCGGAGGGTACCAGATGAGCACAACAACCAGGCCCGATCGCAAGGCTGACGGCTCCGCCGCCCTCGCCCCCGCGCCAACCATGCGCGGTCTCCAGGCGGTGCCGTTCACCCTCTCGATCAACGGGGTGGATCCTTCCGCCTTCCTCGGTGGCGCGCGGGTGGAGCAATCAACATGATCTCGACTATCCATTTTCTCCTGTTGCTCCTGTTACAGCTCGCAGGAATTCCGGGGCAGGTACGGAAGCAAGCCCCGCCCGACTCCATAGTGTACAACGTGAGCCCGGCCAGTCGCCTTGTGGTCAGGACCGGAAAGAGTGGAATTTTAGGTTTTGCGGGGCACACTCACGTGATTCGCGCACGAGTGCTCTCCGGCCAGCTCGTGTACCGTCCGGGGACCGCTGCTTCATCCCTTAAGGTCTCCGTCCCGACCGACAGCCTGGAAGTCTTGACGCCGCCGGATACGGCCGAGATCCGCAAGGTGACCGAGGCCATGCGCACCGAAGTTCTCCATGTAGACAAGTATCCCACGATGTCCTTCGCAGCCGACTCGCTCAGCGCAAAAAGCGGAAAGATGGATTTCCGGCTGGCGGTTACGATGGAGGGCGTCACTCGTCCGATACCAGTGTCTGCGGAGGTCACCATCGGCGCTGATACGATTCGAGCGCAGGGGACCTTTACTGCCAAGCAGACCGATTTCGGGATAAAGCCGTTTCGCGGAGGACCAGCCGGCACGGTCAAGGTTGCCGACCAGGTGAAGTTCTGCTTTGATCTGGTGGCGGTGCGGGCCGACGCCAAGGCTCTTGCCGCTCAACGCCCCGCAGACGCCGGAGACGGTACAACTGTGCCCGGCTGCGTCGAGAAGACGGACTCCAGCCGGGCACCCTTTTAGGCCGACTTAACGCCCGCCTCACCAGCCGCGGAAGACGCTAAGGACGGCCATTGCATGGGACCACATATATATTTGTTTGGGGTCTTTGTCTGAATTGATTCGGCCGATTGGAGGCAGTGGGTGACTACGCAATCACTGGAGGTGCCGCTCAAAGGATTCGGGGCGAGCCCCACCCGGGCCCAACTCGTGGTAGACAATCTCACTACCGGACAGCGACTTCGCCGTGCGGGCGTTGCCCTGGCGGCCGGCGGCGCATTGGCGTTGGTTGCGCTTCCCATTCCGCTGGTCCACTTCGTCCTGGTCCCGGGCGCGCTGCTATTGGGCCTGATCTTCGCCGCACTGCGGCTCAATCAGCGGCAGGTCATCCGGTCGGCGGAAGGAGCCTGCCCCTACTGCGGCACCCATCAGCGGCTGGGTCTTGCCGGCCGGGTCTTTCGCTTGCCCCGAGAAGTGTTCTGTGAGAAGTGCCGACGGCCGCTCGACCTCGAGGCGACTTGATTTGACGGCATCTCGTCGGCAAAGAGCATCGCCGGCGGCACACCCTCCCCGCCCATGTGCGCCACCACCCGATTGAGCCCTCGCTCCAGATTCCTCAGCTCCGCTCGGGGCAGCGTCAGCAGGGCATTGATCAGATGCACCTGCCCGGGTACCGGGGCGCGGGAAACCAGGCGCTTTCCGGCTGAGGTGAGTCTCAGCTCGCGCCGCCGCCGGTCACGTGGTGGAAGGCTGCCGAGCCACCAGGCCCTGCTCGACCAGACGCCGAACCACCACCGAGACGGAGCTCTGATGGGTGTAGGTGCGGGCTGCCAGATCGTTGATGGACCCGGCCGGCGCGTCCGCGAGCTGCTGCAGCACAAACAGCTGAGCGCCGCCGATGCCTACCTGCTGCTCGCTCCGCCGGGAGGAGCGCCGCAGTATCCGGATGATCCGCCGGATCGCGTCGAGCGTTCCGGTTAGCTGGGGGTCTCTTGCTTTAGGCGGCATAAATTTGGGCGTTTACCTCCAGCGGATTGTCTTCGCACCCTCAGCATGCACAATGCCTGGCGATAAGGGAAGCCAGGTACGTGACTACCGTCACTGCCCAATTCCCTCCGGCATCGCACCGTGGCACGGGAAAAGCCGTCACCCGTGAGTTTCAACTCCCGGAGCGTCATGTGAGTGATCGACTGCTCGATCTATTCCTGCGAAGCACCGAAGACTACGCCATCATCCTGTTCGATCCCGACGGCCGGGTTCAGCGCTGGAGCCGGGGTGCCGAAAAGCTATTCGGCTTCACGGCGCGGGAGCTGGAGGGCACCCTGGCCCACGAGATCTTCGTTCCCCCGGACCGCCAGGCAGGCGTGCCCGAGGTGGAGTTGCAGGTAGCCACCGAGCAGGGCAGGGCGGAGGACGAGCGCTGGCACCTGAGGAAAGACGGCAGCCGGTTCTGGGCTTCCGGAGTCATGATCTCGCTCAAGGAGGATGGCCGAATCGTCGGCTACGCCAAGGTGGTTCGGGACTTCACTGAGCGGAGACAGCTGGAGGAGGCCGTACGCCAGACTCAACGTCTCGAGAGTGTAGGCGTGCTCGCGGCCGGAGTCGCGCACGACTTCAACAACGTGCTCACCGCCATTCTGGGCAACGTGGCCATGGTTCGTCGCCGTCTTGACGGGCAGGGCGGCACGGAGCTGCAGGATATGCTGCTGGCGGCAGAGCGGGCCGGCAACCGGGCCGCCCATCTGGTGAAGCAGCTGCTCAACTACGCGGGCAAAGGCCGCCGGGAGATTCAGCCGGTGGATATTTCTCAGGTCGCCCGGGATGCGTTGTCCATCGTTCAGGCCTCGGTATCCCGGAAGATCACCCTGCGCTCGGACATTCCGCAGCAGAGCCGGATGATTCAGGCCGATGTGGGCCAAGTCCAGCAGCTGCTGCTCAACCTGGTGTTGAATGGCGCGGAGGCGATCGGTGACAAGGAAGGCGAGGTTTTCATCCGGGTGCGGGTGAGGGACGTTCCCGAGACGGAGCTCAACCGGATGTATTCCGGGTTTTCCCTGCAGGCCCGCCAGTACACCGAGATCATCGTGAGTGACACCGGCAGCGGCATGGACGAGAAGACGCTGCAGCAGATCTTCGATCCCTTCTTCACCACCAAGTTCCTGGGACGGGGCCTAGGGCTGGCAGCTGCTCTCGGAATCGTACGAGCACATGGGGGTGGCATCTCGGTGCAGAGCACGCCAGGCAAGGGAAGTACCTTCTCCGTACTCCTCCCCGCAGAGCAGGACAGATCTGAAGCCCCGATGACAGTTGCCGATTCGCTCACCGAGACAGCCCGGGGCGAGGGACTCGTGTTGGTGATCGATGACGAGGTGGGCATCCGGAGCCTGCTGCAGCATGCTTTGGAGGAGCTGGGCTACACCGTGCTCACGGCCGAGCACGGAGCGCAGGGAGTGGAGTTGTTCGAGCGATCGGCCGACGAGATCATCCTGGTGCTGATCGATTTGGTCATGCCGGTGCTCGACGGGGCGGAGACAGCCATTCGAATCCGGGAGCTGAACCCCGAGGTTCCAATCCTGATCACCAGTGGCATTGGCGACGACGATGCGCTCGGCCGGTTTAGGGATGTCCGTATCTCCGGCTTCGTTCCCAAGCCTTTCTCGCCCGACCAGCTGGCCCAGGCCATTGCCGTGGCTCGCCAGGGACTGGGTCAGTGGGCGGGCAAGGAGCGTCGGCAAGGCGCTCTCGCTCGCTTCCCGGGTCCGGAAAGACGGGGCTCGATGGTTTAGTGCCAATCTCAACGCAGCGGGTGGCTCGGCGATTCGGCCGGCTGGTTTGCGCCACATTCGTTCTCCTGCTCCCCGCAGCTCCCGCACTGGCTCAGGCTGTCTCCCAGAATCGCCCCAACATCCTGATCTTCGTGGCCGACGACCTGGGCTGGCGGGACACCGGGGTATATGGCAACCGGTTCATCCGGACCCCCAACATCGACCGGCTCGCGCGATCAGGACTGCTGGTGAGATACGCCTTCGGCACCAGCCCGCAGTGCAGTCCGTCCCGCATCAGCATTCTGTCCGGCAAGTACTCCCATGCCACCCGCACCGAAGACTTGCACACTCCTCTGCCCGACGGAGTGCGCCTGCTTCCGTCGTACTTGCAGGCACAGGGATACTTCACCGGAATGATGGCCAAGACCCATATCGGTCCCAACGGAGAGAAGCAGTTCCAGTGGTACTCGCCCAAGACCGCTGCGGCCTTTCCTGCCTTTCTCGATTCCAGCGAGGCCCGGCCCTTTTTCCTCTGGGTTGCGTTTCATGAGCCGCACCGTCCCTACCATCCCGAGAGCGTCGCTCACCGGCATCAGCCGGGACGGGTGGTGTTGCCCCCATATCTGGCAGACACTCCCGGCACCCGGGCTGACCTGGTGAATTACTACGACACCATCGCCCACATGGACGATGCCATCGGCGAGATGATGGCAGAGCTGGAGCGGCGGGGGCTGAAGCAGAAAACGTTGGTGATCTTTCTGAGTGACAACGGGGCCCCCTTTCCCCGGGAGAAGGGCACGCTCTACGACGCGGGGACCCGCACGCCGCTCATCTTTTCCTGGCCCGGCGTTATTTCGGGCGGCACTACCTATGATCGGGGACCGGTGAGCACGGTCGATCTGACCCCCACGCTGCTCGACATAGCGGGGGTCACTCCGATCGATTCGCTGCAGGGACAAAGCTTCCGGGAGCTGCTCACGGAGCCCGCGACATTCACTGGCCGGACCCGCGTCTTCAGCGAACGCAATTGGCACGACTGCGACGAGCATCAGCGCGCCGTGCGAACTGTCCGTTTCAAGCTGATCCGAACCGACGCCTACACCGACCTGCCTCTCTGCACCGCCGCAGACATTGGTGCCAGTCCGTCATTCCTTGCCTTGCGGGCTCGAGCGAAAGCGGGCCGGCTCACGTCGGCCCAGCGCCGGCTCTTCGAGGTTCCCCGGGCACGACTCGAGCTGTACGATCTGAAAACCGACCCGTGGGAGCTCCGGAACGTCGCCGACGAGCCCCGCTACGCCCAGCAGGTGCGGGAGCTCGCGGCGGTGCTGCAGCTGTGGATGGAGCAGACCGACGACTTCCCGGCGGCGTATCGGGTGAGAGACGACAACACCGATCGAATCACCGGGGTCGCCTTTACCAGCAAGATCCCGCCGCTCAGGAATTCGGAGCTGCCACCGAAGAAGGAGCGCTGGGGTATCCAGGGACCCTGAGCGCCTACAGCGATTTCAAGAACGCGATCAGGGCGTCCCGGTCCGGCTGGCTCAGTCCCTTGACCCGATCGCGCGCCCGGGTGGCCTCTCCTCCATGCCAGAGTATCGCTTCCATCAGCGAGCCGGCTCGGCCGTCGTGCAGAAAACGGCTGTGCCCGTTCACGGTCTCCACCAAGCCGATGCCCCAGAGCGGCGGAGTGCGCCACTCACTGCCTGACGCCTGGAAGTCGGGACGGCCGTCGGCCAGATCCGGGCCCCATGTCATGGACCAGGAGATCGGTGTACGGATGGATGACCTGACCGGAAACCTCCGGTACACCCTGCAGATCGGCCGGTACGGAGTGTCGGAGTGTGGCAGCCATCGCAGCCGGAGGCGTAGAACAGGTACTCGCCCCGCCGGGTAGTTGGATCGTTGAGGTTCCGTCGTGCCGGAACGGCGAGCGTCTGAGTATAGAACGCGACATTCCCGACGATATCCGCGCTCACCTCGACATGAGTGGTGTTGCAGCTCGTGCCGGTTCGGCCGGCGCAGGACTCGCTGGGGAACAGGTCCGAGGTCACGCCCATGTCGCCGTTGTAGGCGCCCGCGGTCTGCTGCAGCAGGTTCGGAGTATTCGCCTTCCAACCAAACCGGCCGACCGCCTGCCGCCGGTGAACCGCATCGTACACGACGTTTGCCCGGCCCGAGATCCCATCGCGATTGAAGTCCCGGGGATCCGCGCGGGCGAGTATGCCGAGAGCGGGGACGGCCTCGAGCAGTCCCAGACCAAACACCACGGGAGCGACTCGAGGTGAGAAGAGGAAGTCAGCCGCCAGGCCGGGATAGAGTCCGGTCAGGGTGTAATGCGGAACCTGTAGCTGGAACTTGGTGCCGTCACGCGAAGCTTCCTTCGGTCGGTCGTGTAGTACACCGAGGCCTGAATGTCGGCCTGGTCGGGCGCTACCCCTCGCATCTGCAGCTGACCGCCGAACCCTCCCGGTATTCCGAGAGGACCACCGTTCGCATCCTGGCCCGTGATGCTGGAGCGAAACAGCATCGAGGAGAAGGTCACGCCATCTTCCGGAGGACGGCCGCGGCCATCACCCAGGTGACATCCCTCGCAGGACACGTTGTCGAAAACCGGGACCCAGGCCTCCAGTGACTGGATCCGACCCGGCAACATGCTCCAGCTCGAACGCCAGCGTCGCCCGCCTCGTGTTTTGCGAGGTCCAGCCCAGCGAGATTCGGCGCCGCAGTCTCGAAGGCCTCGTCGTCTTCCCGGAAGACGGTGGTCGCGCCGCCGGACAACGCGGTGTGAGCCTCCCGATCTATTCTCCCGGCATTGAGCTCCAGCTCGACACCCGACACATCGTTGTCCAATGCCACATCCTCGGGCTTGCTCGCTGCCGGAGGAGGTTCGGTTTGATCGGTACAGGCAAGAATGCCGGCCAGAATGATGGCATAGTGTAGCCGCGACATAACATCTCCTGTCGCTCACGTGAGAGGGGGTGCCCGGTCAGAGCGCTGCGGCGATCGCCGCTCGAGGAGACACGCGTGTCCGCGCGGCTTCGGAGAATCTCGAAGCCGGAGTCAGAGCCGGTGACCGGCGAAGGTCACGACTGCTGCGCGCTAGAGAGCCAGCGCTATGGAAAGAGCCGGTCTTGCGATGTTGAACGGTTTACGGGGGAAACAACAGGTCGCGAGGAATGAACGTCGTTGCGACGCCATCTCGTCTTCGGATGCTCGCGGCGACTGCTACGATGGGAATCGGGAGTAACTGCTGTCAATAGTCAAAAGTGGCCGGACGTCGGGCGGTTAGGTCGGTCAGGCTCCCTAGGGGAAGGTCTTGACAGCAGGAAGACAGTTCGATAACCATTGAACTGTGAAAAACACTGGTGCAGGACGGTCGAGCCTGACCGAGAAGCAGTTCGAGCTGATCGCCAAGGCGCTCGCCGATCCCCGGCGGATGCAGGTGCTCGAGGTGATCGCCGGCGAAAGGGCGTGCGCCTGCACCAAGCTCCGGGAGGAATTTCCCGTCTCCAAGGCCACCATCTCGCACCACATCAAAGAGTTGGTCCGTGCCGGCCTGGTCGAGGCCCACCGTGAGGGACAGTTCCTGAGCTGCGAGGTTCGCCGAGACGTGCTGGAAGCGTATACCGCCGAGCTGCTGCGCCGGGCCGGCGGAAAACTGAAGACTTCCGTCGCCTGAAATTCATGTGGACAAGGCGCGGAAGTTTTTTTGTAGCTATAGAGTTCGATGATTATCGAACTATCGTACCGGTCATGTAACAGCAGGCGCTGGGCTCTCCGTTTCGGTCGAATCCGGACGGTCCCGAACGACGAGAAGATGTGGAGAAGCAAAGTCGCGAATTCTTTCTGGAGGCAAGCAAATCATGCGGACTCGGCGAATCGTTCTCACCGGCGGTCTTGGAGTGGTCGTTATCTCCCTGGCAGCGCTGACCCTCGAACAGTCGGGCAGAGGAAAAGGCTCCTGCCGCGCCTCCGCTTCAGACCGTCACCGTCGCTCCGGTGCCGGAGCGGGAAATCTCCGACTGGGACGAGTTTACCGGCCGGCTCCAGGCCGTGGATCAGGTCGAGATCCGGCCCCGGGTCTCCGGCTACATCCAGCGGGTGACCTTCACCGAGGGCCGCGAGGTTCAGGAAAGGCGAGGTGCTCTTCGAGATCGACCCTCGGCCGTATCAGGCGGACGCTGGCCCGGGCCGCAGGCCGAGCTGGAGCGGGCCAGGTCGGCCGCGGCGCTGGCCGCGAGTGACGTCAGGCGGGCCAGACCCGCTGGTGAAGGCCCAGGCCATTTCCCGCGAGGAATACGACAGCCGCACCAGCGCCGAGGCGCAGGGCGGTGCCAGCGTGAGGGCCGCAGAAGCCGCGGTCCAGACCGCGCGGCTCAACCTGGAGTGGACCCGGGTTCGCTCTCCCATTAGCGGCCGGGTGAGCAACGCGCTGGTGACTGCCGGGCAACCTGGTGCAGGCCGGTTCACCGACCACGCTGCTCACCACCGTCGTGTCGCTGGACCCGATGTACGTCTACTTCGACAGCGACGAGCAGACCTACCTCCGCTACGCCGGCCGGGCCCGCGGCAACGGCGCCAACTGGCGCACGGCCAAGCTTCCGGTCTACCTCGGCCTGGCCAACGAGGACGGCTTTCCCCACGAGGGGCAGCTCGACTTCGTGGACAATCAGATCGATCCCAACACCGGTACGATCCGGACCCGCGCGGTCTTCTCCAACAAGTCGCGGGCGCTGACGCCAGGCTCTTCGCCCGGGTCAAGCTGGTGGGCGACCACAAGCGAAAGGCGCTCCTGGTGCGCGATGCCGCGATCGGCACCGATCAGGACCGCAAGTTCGTGCTGGTGGTCGGACCGGGCGACACGCTGGTCTATCGGCCCGTAGTGCCGGGCCGGCTGGTGGACGGGCTCCGCATCATCGACTCTGGCCTGCAGCCCAGCGAGAACGGTGGTAGTGAATGGTCTGATGCGGGTCCGGCCCGGAATGAAGGTGGCTCCCACAGCTCGAGCGAGATGACGGCGGCTGATTCGGCAGCACCGGCGTCCGCGGGACAGGGGAAGTAGCCATGCGATTCTCCCGCTTCTTCATCGACCGGCCGATCTTCGCGGCCGTAGTCTCGATCGTGATCTTCATCGCCGGTCTGATCGCGATGTTCGGCCTGCCGATCAGTGAGTACCCCGAGGTGGTGCCACCATCGGTAGTGGTGCGCGCGATCTATCCCGGTGCCAATCCCCGGGTGATCTCCGAGGCGGTCGCCACCCCGCTGGAGGAGCAGATCAACGGCGTGGAGAACATGCTGTACATGTCCTCCCAGTCCACCTCGGACGGCGTGCTCACCCTCACCGTGACCTTCCGGGTCGGCACCGATCCCGATCTGGCCCAGGTGCAGGTGCAGAACCGGGTGAGCCAGGCGCTTCCGCGTCTGCCGGAAGAAGTGCGCCAGCTCGGTGTCACCACGGTGAAGAGCTCGCCCAACTTCATCATGGTGGTGCACCTGCTCTCGCCCGACAACCGCTACGACGTGACCTACCTCCGGAACTACGGCCTGCTGCAGGTGAAGGACGTGCTGGCCCGGATTCCCGGAATCGGACAGGTGCAGGTCTTCGGCGGCGGCGACTATGCCATGCGGGTGTGGCTCGACCCGGGCAAGGTCGCGGCTCGCGGTCTCAGCGCGACCGACGTGGTGAACGCGATCCGGGAGCAGAACGTCCAGGTGGCGGCCGGAGTGGTTGGCGCCCCTCCGATGCCGGTGCCGGTGGACTATCAGCTCAGCATCAACGCGCGGGGCCGGCTCGCCAACGAGGAGGAGTTCGGCGACATCATCCTCAAGACCGGCGACAACGGCGAGATCACCCGGCTCCGCGACGTGGCCCGGCTGGAGCTGGCGGCGGGCGACTACGCGCTTCGCTCGCTGCTGAACGGGAAGGAAGCGGTCGGCATCGGCATCTTCCAGGCGCCGGGCTCCAACGCCCTGCAGCTGTCGAGCACGGTGCGCGCGACCATGGAGGAGCTGAAGGCAGAACTTCCCCCAGGGCGTGGACTACCGGATCGTCTACGATCCCACGATCAACGTGCGCGACGGGATCCGCGAGGTGGTGAAGACGCTGTTCGAGGCCATCCTGCTGGTGGTGCTGGTCGTGGTGCTGTTCCTCCAGACCTGGCGGGCCTCGGTCATTCCGCTGGTGGCGGTCCCGGTCTCCATCGTCGGCACCTTCGCCATCCTGCTGATGTTCGGCTTCTCCATCAACACCCTCTCGCTGTTCGGGCTGGTGCTGGCCATCGGCATCGTGGTGGACGATGCCATCGTGGTGGTGGAGAACGTGGAGCGGAACATCGAGGCGGGCCTCTCACCGCGCGACGCCGCCCACAAGGCGATGGACGAGGTGAGCCGGCCGATCATCGCGATCATGCTGGTGCTCTGCGCCGTGTTCGTGCCGGTGGCATTCCTGAGCGGTCTGACCGGCGAGTTCTACCGCCAGTTCGCGCTCACGATCGCGTTCTCCACCGTGATCTCGGCGATCAACTCGCTGACCCTGTCGCCGGCCCTGAGTGCCATTCTGCTGAAGCCGCACGGTGCCGCGCCCGACCGTCTCACCCGTTGGCTGGACCGCGGGCTGCGGCTGGCTGTTCCGGCCCTTCAATCGTGCATTCAGCCGCGGCTCCTCGCGCTACGGCTCGGCCGTGAGCGGAGTAGTGCGCCGGAAGGGCGCTGGTGCTGGCGATCTACGCCGGTGCTGTTCGTGCTCACCGTACGTCGGCTTCTCCAAGGTGCCGAAGGGTTTCGTGCCGACCCAGGACAAGCAGTACCTGGTCGCCTTTGCCCAGCTGCCCGACGCGGCCACGCTGGACCGAACCGACAAGGTGATCCGGCAGATGGCCGAGATCGGGAGCACAGCAGCCCGGGGTGGAGAACGCGGTCCAGTTTCCCGGACTCTCCATCAATGGCTTCGTCAACGCGCCGAACGCCGGCATCGTCTTCTTCCCGCTCAAGCCGTTCGAGGAGCGACAAGAGCAAGGACCAGTACGGCCTCAACATCGCCGGCGCCTGAACGCGAAGTTCGGCGGAATTCAGGATGCATTCGTCGCGGTGTTCCCGCCACCGCCGGTGAACGGCCTGGGACAGGTCGGTGGATTCAAGCTGGAGCTGGAGGACCGCGCGGGACTGGGAGAGGCCGCGCTCAACGACGCCACCCAGACAGCTGCTCGGGCCGCGCCTGTCAGACGCCGGCGCTGGCCGGGGTCTTCAGCGGCTACCGGGTCAACGTGCCGCAGCTCGAGGTCGAGGTGGATCGGGAGAAGGTCAAGCGTGAGGGTATCGTGCTCACCGATCTCTTCCAGACCATGCAGGCCTATCTCGGCTCGGTATACGTCAACGACTTCAACAAATTCGGCCGGACCTACCAGGTGAAGGTGCAGGCCGATGCGCCGTTTCGCGCCACTGCCGACAACATCGCGCAGCTCAAGGTGCGCAACGCCGCCGGCGCGATGATACCGCTCGGCTCCGTGGTGCAGGTAAAGCAGTCGCACGGACCCGATCAGGCCACCCGCTACAATGGATATCCTGCGGCCGACATCAATGGCGGACCGGCACCGGGCTTCAGCTCGGGCCAGGCGGAGGACGCGATCGAAGGAATCTGATGCGCGAGGTGCTGCCTAACGGGATCGGCTACGAGTGGACCGATCTCACCTATCAGCAGCGGCTGTCCGGCAACACCGCAGTCTTCATCTTTCCGCTCTGCGTTCTGCTGGTGCTGCTGGTGCTGGCGGCGCAGTACGAGAGTTGGACCCTGCCACTGGCGGTGATTCTGATCGTTCCGATGTCGCTGCTCTGTGCCATCGGCGGCGTGTGGCTCACCAAGGGCGACAACAACATCTTCACCCAGATCGGTTTCCTGGTGTTGATCGGGCTCGCCTGCAAGAACGCGATCCTGATCGTCGAGTTTGCCCGCGAGCTCCACCTGCAGGGACGGTCCGTGGTCGAATCCGCCCTGGAGGCGTCCCGCATCAGGCTGCGCCCGATTCTGATGACGTCATTCGCCTTCATCATGGGTGTGCTTCCCCTGGTGTTCTCCAGTGGGGCCGGGGCCGAGATGCGGCACGCCATGGGTGTGGCGGTGTTCTCGGGAATGTTGGGAGTGACGTTCTTCGGTCTGGTGCTCACCCCGGTGTTCTACGTGGTGCTCCAGGGAATGCTGGAGCGGCGCACCCGGCTGGCCCAGCAGTTCGCGCTGCAGCCGGCTCACGATGAGGAGTCGAAACATGCGTAAGGCGGCACTCTGTTTCGGGATCGCGCTCATGGCGGCCGGCTGTGCTTCGGCTCCCGGGTACCGGTCCTCTGAGGTCCCAGTCCCCCAGAGCTTCAGGGAAACCCGGGACACCTCCGTGGCCATCGCGACGCCTCCGTCGGATACCGCCCAGTTGGTGAAGTGGCCGGAGCTGGGCGACACAACGTTGACCCGACTGATTAGTCAGCTGGGTCAGGCCAACCTCGACGTGCGGGCGGCGGAGGAGCGGGTGCGCGGTGCCCGGGCGGCGCGCACCGAGGCCGCTCTGGATTTCGCTCCGACGGTGACGTTTGCCAGCAGCTACACCCGCCAGCGAATTGCCCGCGCCTCTTTCCCGGGTGGCTTCAGCGTGGGGACCTTTCCCGATCAAAACATCTGGGACGCGGGGTTCGATGCCTCGTGGGAGCTGGATCTCTTCGGTCGGCTGAGACACAACGTGCAGGCACAGGGAGCGTTCATCCAGGTGAACCAGGAAGATCTTCGAGACATCCAGATCTCCCTGACCGCCGAGCTGGCTCGGGCGTACTTCGATCTCAGGGGCGCGCAGGAACAGCTCGCGGTGGCGTCGCAGAACGCCGAGAATCAGCGGCGCACCTTCAACCTGACCCGCGAGCGGCTCCAAGCGGGCCGGGGCACGGCGTTCGACACCGAGCGGGCGCAGGCACAGCTGAGCACTACCCTGGCATCAATTCCGACCCTCGAAGGTCGAGTGCGGGCAGCGCAGTATGCGATCGGCGTCTTGGTAGGACGACCTCCGGCGGCGGTGGCGGCCGAGCTCGAAGCTCCGCAGCCCTTGCCCGATTTTCCGGATATTGGAGAGCTCTCCGCTCCTGATTCGGTCATTCGGCGGAGACCCGACGTGGCAGCCGCGGAACGGCAGATGGCAGTCGAGCGGGCGCTCGTGGGAGCGGCAAAGGCAGACTACCTCCCCCGTCTCAGCCTGGGCGGGACCGCGGGATACGCCGCGGCTGAGTTCAGTGGTTTGGCAGACGACGGGACGTTCCGCTACGCTGTTGGTCCGGTGATCACGTGGCCGGCTCTGAACCTGGGACGCATCAAGGCGCGGGTCGATCAATCCAGTGCCAGGGAACGAGAGGCACGGGCTCAGTACGATGCCACCGTGCTTCGGGCCATGCAGGACGTAGAGACTTCACTCGTGCGCTACCGCACCGCGCGAGGCAGAATGGACCGGCTCCGGGATGCGGCCGATGCAAGCGCGCGGGCCGCGGAGTTGGCGAGATTGCGCTTCACCGGCGGAGTCGCCGATTTCCTGCAGGTGCTCGATGCCGAGCGGACCCAGCTCGAGGCCCAGGACCAGCTGGCACAGAGCCGGACCGACGCGGCGACGGCTTATGCGGCACTATACAAGGCGCTGGGCGGCAGCTGGCCCGCAGCCGGCAGTCCAAACCAGTAATACACGCAGCACAAAAGCTACAGAGGACACAGATGAGCTTACTCTGTGTCCTCTGTGCTTTCCGTGTCTCTGGGTGAATCAGTTCGTCCGGTTCAGCTCCACCCGGCGGTTCTTGGCTCTGCCGGCGGCGGTCTTATTCGATGCGATCGGCACGTCCGGGCCAAAGCCCTTCGCTGTGACCTGAGTCGGCGGCACGCCATTGGCCTCGAGGAAGGTCTCGACCGTACGGGCCCGTGCCTGCGACAGCCGCAGATTCCTGGCTCGGGTGCCCCGAATATCGGTGTGACCTGAGACCTGAACCTTGTACTTCGGATTCTCCACCAGCTGGCTGGCCACATCGCGGAGGATCACTCTGGCTTCAGGCGTAAGCGTTGCCCGGCCGGGCAGGAAGGTCACGCCGCGAAGAATGACGCTCCGGGTTCCCTTGTGGAACAGGATGGTGCACCCGTTCGCGTCCGCGGCATCGGTCTTCGGTGTGTCGGGGCAACGATCCCGGCTGTTGGGCACGCCGTCGCCGTCGGTATCCCGCTCATCCGCAATCACCATGGTACAGCCGTTCGCGTCCGCCGTCACACCTGCTGGTGTGTTGGGGCAGCGATCCCTGCCGTCCGGAACATTGTCAGCATCGGTGTCCCGCTCCATGAAGCAGCCGCGGGAGTTGACCGCATCGCCGGCTGGAGTATTGGGGCACTGGTCGATGGCATCGGACACGCCGTCCTGATCGTTGTCCCGCTGGCTGGGCGCGCAGCCGCTGCTATTGGCCGTCTCGGCGGCGGACGTATTGGCGCACTGGTCGACCAGGTCGGAGACTCCATCCTTGTCGTCGTCCTTCTGGCTGGCGGCACAACCGTCGGTGTCGACCGGTTCGCCGGCGCCGGTATCGGAGCAGCGGTCCATCTCGTCGTTCACTGCGTCCCGATCCGCATCCTTCTGGTTGGAGGCGCAGCCGTACGCATCCACGGCTTTACCCGTGACCGTGTTGGGGCAGCTGTCCTTGAGATCCGCCACTCCGTCCTTGTCGTGATCCTTGGGGCCACCAGACTTGCCTCCGACCCGCAGGGTCAAGCCCACCTGGGCACCCCAGTTGATGTACTCGTTGGTCCGGTTGGCATCGGGGTTTCTGATGTAATCGGCGGTACCATCCACTCTGAAGCCGAAGCTGGGACTGAGTCCCCAGCGGATACCGAGCACCCCGGTGAACCCGGGATCATCGAAGCTGACACCGTCGCGGTACAGGTTGTGGATGTAACCGGCCCCGATCCGAAGCGCTGAGGAGAAGCCACCGAGTGGGACGTGGTAGGTAAGCCGGCCCCGAAGCGGGATGTTGGTGATGCCAGCCCCGGTGACCGTGCTATGGGATTTCGTGTAGGCTCCCTCGGCCTCGATGGCGAGATTTCGAATGGGATAGAAGCCGAGGGATCCACCTCCGCTGGGCCCTTCCTGGATAGCAAGGGTGCTGTCGTACCGGGTGTAGCGGCCAAAACCGGTCAGCTCAAAGGATCCTGGTGCCTGCGCCACGATGGTGGCCGGCGCGGTCAGGAACAGCAGGGCAGTGGTGAGTCCGCGAACTCGCATACCGCTCTCGAGATCTAAGGCCTGGGGGATGGGAACTTCGCATCACCAGTATCGGACGGTGAGCTGAATTCCTTGACCCTCGGGGCCTGCCGGACTCAATCAGTCGTCATCGTCCTCCCGGTCGTGCAGAGCCTCCGATGCCTTGTGGCGTACCGCCTGATCGGGGTCTTTCCTGGCCACGCTGAGCACTTCGTTTCCTCTGCTGTCCTCCAGGTCGGCCAGGGCGGCAACCACGGAATAGCGCATCTGGGGATTGTCGCTCCGGTATGCCGTTGCGAGAGCGGGCACCACCGTGGTGTCGCCGATCTCTCCCAGTGACTTGGCTGCGAGTATGGCCAGCTGTTCGTCGCGGTCGGTCAGGGCCGCGACCAGCCGTCCCGGCGCCCGCTTCAGGTTGTCCAGCTCTCCCAGTGACTGGGCCGCCAGCCGGCGCACCACCGGATCCTTGTCTTCCAGTGCTTTCTCCAGAGCGCCTGCAGCCTTCTGGTCCTCCACCTCCCCCAGGGCCTCGGCTGCGGCTCGGCGCACTCGCACGTCCTGGTCTTTCAGGGCATCGATGAGCGCTCCGGTGCCCCGATAATCTTCTATCTCCCCCAGCGCCTCTACGACTGCCAGCCGCACCTCGGGGCTCTCATCCTTGACCAGCGATGCGAGTCGTTGCGCCGAACGAATGTCCTCTATCTGACCCAGTGCCCAGGCCGCCGTGGCCCTCGTTGGCGCGTCCTTGGATCCCAACAGGTCTCCCAGCGGCTTGACCGCACGGGCATCCTCCAACTCTCCCAGGGCATACGCGGCCATCCGAATCACCGATGGATCACTGTCCTTGAGCGCGTGGGTGAGATCGTGCAGCGAAGCCGGATCCTCCGCATCCGCCAGGCCGAGAGCGCCGGCCTCACGCACCCGCGGATCCTTGGACTGAAGCGCGGCCCGGAGCCGGTGAACGGCTTCGTTCGTTTCGCTATTACCCAGCAGACGCGCGGCAGCACGGCGGACGCAGAGATTCGGAGCGGAGAGGGTGCTGGAGAGAAGAGCGAGCGCGGCCGGGTCGGTGATGGACCGCCCGAGTGCATCGCGTTCGCGGCTTAGTCTCGTTTCGCCCGCCAACACCCCGATCTGCCGGTCGTCGTCACCCGGGCCCCAGTGGTTGCCGATCGAGCTTCACAGCGAACTGACACACGAGAGGGTCACTCGCAGCCAGTGCGCCGAGAAAGTGGGCCACCGCAGAGGAGTCTGCAGCCGGTTCAGGGGATTGAAAGCCGACCCAGGGATCGACGTCGTCGTAATCCGGGTGATGCTCCTGGGCCGGCATGGGGGTCGCCGTAGAGCCGAGCAGGAGAAGGGCTGTGACGCTTTCGACGAGACTTGGTTTGTGCATGGCTTGACTCTCGAGCTGTGGCATTCCGGGTGCCAGGGGCACCGGTGATTGCGAGCTTGGATAGAGAGTTCGGCCAAAGCGTTGCAATTTTCACCTGCCTTGGAGGCCTAACGGGGCCGAGGGTCGATCGATAATTTGGACTACCCGCCGCGAATGCCGAGGGACCGTGACCAGCAGGAGAGAGGGTTCGTATGCTCGGTCCTAAAGGGCCGTTTTGTCAGAGCTGCGGCATGCCGCTCAACCGGGACCCTGTGGGCGGAGGCAGCAATGCCGACGGGACCCGGAGCACTGAGTACTGCAGCCATTGTCTTCAGGACGGGAGGTTTACCGAACCGAACATGTCGGTGGATGAGATGATGGCCAGAGTCGAGGGAAAGCTCCGGGAGATGCACCTACCGAGCCTGGTGGCTCGCCGATTTATCCGGGAGATTCCCAAGCTGCGGCGGTGGCAGCAGGCTCCGGCCGGTCAGTCCGGCTGATCTCAACGGAAGGTGCCGGGGCTGACCTGATAAACGATGTGAGGATTCCCGACGTCCTCCTCCGGAGCCCAGAATCCCAGCTGCTCGCTCCAGCGAATTGATTGCAGCCGCCGTCCCCGCAGCGTGAGGAACCCCCCCGCTCGAGTGGTGACCACCCCCAGCTTCCGAAGATCTCGCAAATTCCTGAACGAAACCCTGGCCCTTTCGGCGACGATACGGCGAGCGGCAGTGGGACCGATGCCAGGCACTCGCAGCAGCGATTCGGGCGGGGCGGTGGTCACTTCGACCGGGAACGCCTCGGGATGTTGCAGTGCCCAGGCGGTTTTGGGATCCTGAGCCAGTGGAAGATTGCCGTTTTCAGCGTACACCACGTCGTCCGACGCGAATCCGTAATCGCGCATCAGGTACGCCGCCTGATAAAGGCGATGCTCCCGAAGCGCCGGTGTGGCCCGGGCATTCTCCAGAGGAGTGTCGCTGATGGGGCGAAAGGCGCTGAAATGCGGATGGTGAAGTCCCCCGCCGGCGCGCAATCCGCTGATGGTGTTCAGCAGGGTCTGGTCGGTATCGGTCGTGGCGCCGACCACAAACTGAATCGTCATCCCCGCCGTGCCGCCGGGATGCAGCGGGTCTTTTGGCTTGCCGTACGACTGAGCCTCCCGCTCCTGGACAATCAGCTGTCTGACCCGTTCGTAGTTCTGCAAGGTTGTGGCAAAGCTCTTTTCCGGCGCGATCTGCATAAGACTGCTGCCACAGGGCGCTTCGAAGTTGAGCGAGATTCGGCTGGCCAATGAGGTGAGCCGATCGATCTGGTCGGTTTCTCCTCCGGCTACCAGCTTCACATGGATGTATCCGGAAAAACGGTGGCGCTCGCGAAGCAGCTCCAGCACCTGGATCAGATCGTCCATGATCTTGACCGGGCGCCCGGGAATGCCGGTGGTAATGAAGAGCCCTTCGCACCATCCGCGCTGATGTGCCGCCAGGAAAATGCGCACCAGCTCTTCCGGCTTGAGCAGTGTGCGCGGCATGGGCCGGTCTCGCCGCATGGGGCAGTAGTGACAGTTGTAGCTGCACGCGTTGGTCATGAGAATGCGTAGCAGCGACATCCGGGTGCCAGGCAATGGGCGCAGATGCCGGATGTTAAGCGGGCGAAGGGCGCCGACGTCTTTGGTGTGCTGAAGCCGGGGTGGCAAGCCCTCCCGGTCGTCCGTGGCCAGGGACATCAGGAGGTCCAGCTTCTCTTCGAGATTCATGTGCTCCTCCGGTCTGACTGAGCACACGGTACCCGAATAAATCCCGAAAATCAAGCCCCCTTAAGACGATGTATACTAGGGAACGTCCTGCCCTGGAGACCCATGACTTCGAGTGCCACCCGGACTCCCGCTGCACCTCCGCCTCGGCCCAGATACCCAGCCGTCCGCAATTTTGTGGGCGGCACATTCACGTCGAGCACCTCGCGATCCCAGCTCGAAGTCCTCAACCCGAGTGACGGGAGCCTTCTCTCCCATGTGCCACTCTCGTCCAGCTCGGACCTGGCGGCAGCGGTCGACGCTGCGGCAGCGGCGTTTCCCACCTGGAGCACGACGCCCATCAAAGAGCGAGTGCAGATCTTCTACCGCTATCGCAGCCTACTGGAGCAGAACCTGGACGAGCTGGCGGCGTTGATCTCTGAAGAACACGGAAAAATTCAAAGCGAGGCCGAGGCCGAGATAGCGAAGGCCATCGAGCTAACCGAGTTCGCTTGCTCGCTTCCACAGATCGTCACCGGCGACGTCCTGGAGGTAAGCCGCGGGGTTGAATGCCGAATGGACCGTCAGCCGATCGGCGTCGTGGCCTCTATTGCACCGTTCAACTTCCCCAGCATGGTGCCCCATTGGACAATTCCGAACGCGATTGCACTGGGTAATTGTTTTGTGCTCAAGCCTTCGGAACAGGTGCCCCTCAGTGCTCAGCGCATTGCGGAGCTGCTCACGGAAGCCGGTCTTCCACCCGGTGTGTTCAACGTCATTCACGGCGGTCAGGACGTAGTGGAAGGAATTTGTGATCACCCTGGCATAGCGGCCGTGAGTTTTGTGGGCTCGACCCGTGTGGCCAAGCTGGTATATCGCCGGGCGACCGCCAACCTGAAGCGTGCTCTGGCTCTGGGAGGCGCCAAGAATCACCTGTTCGTGCTTCCGGATGCTGATCCAGACATGGCTGCGGCCGGTGTGCTGGCTTCGATGTCGGGCTGTTCCGGACAGCGATGCATGGCGGGATCGGTGATGCTGGCAATTTCCCGGACAGATCACATCATCGCCCGCCTGGTTGAGCAGGCCCGCGCTCTGATGCCCGGTAGAGACATCGGTCCGGTAATTTCCCGTGAGGCGCTCGATCGCATCCGCCGAGCCATTGACGAAGCGGTGTCCGCTGGGGCTACCCTGCTGCTCGACGGGCGCTACCCCAGCGTTCCTGGACGGGACGGTGGTTTCTGGATCGGTCCGACCATTCTGGATCGGGTACGACCGGACATGACCATTGCCCAGGAAGAGATCTTCGGGCCGGTGCTGGCGATCGTCCGCACTCCAGACCTCGACCAGGCGCTCGCTATCGAGAACGCCTCCGCATACGGGAACGCCGCGTCGGTTTTCACCGAACACGGCGGCGCAGCGCGCCGAGTAGCCGAGCGAGCCTCTGCGGGGATGATCGGGATCAACGTTGGGGTACCGGTGCCTCGGGAGCCCTTTTCCTTCGGTGGTTGGAACGAATCCAAGTTTGGTGCCGGTGACATTACCGGACTCGGCTCCATCGAGTTCTGGACCCGGACGAAGAAGACCACCACCAGGTGGAGCGCCTGAACCCAGGATCGAGACGATGGCCACCGACGTGATCACCCGGCCGGTACCCATGCCGGCGTTCGACTATGTCCCCAAACCCTACACCGGGCCTTCTCGCGAGGCGGTGCTGGCCCTCCGGCGGCAGTACGTGAATCCCGCGGTATTCACGCTGTATCGGGATCCACTGATGATTGTCGAAGGCAAGATGCAGTACCTCTTCGACGAAACCGGCCGGCGCTACCTCGATCTCTTTGCCGGCATCGTCACGGTCTCCTGCGGCCACTGCCATCCCAAGGTGTTACGCCGAATGCAGGACCAGATGAATGCCCTGCAGCACACCACCACCATTTACCTGCACCCCAACCTTCCGCTGCTGGCGCAAAAGCTCGCCTCGAAGATGCCGCCCGGGCTGGACGTGACCTACTTCGTCAACACTGGGAGTGAAGCAAACGATTTGGCGGTAACCCTCGCGCGGCTCTACACCGGTAACCTCGATGTGATCGCGGTCCGGAACGCCTACCATGGCGGCTCGCCCAGCTCTCTGGGAATGACCTCACACCACACCTGGAAGTATCCCCTTCCCGGGCCGGTCGCGGTACACCACGCTCTCTCGCCCGATCCCTCGAGCACGATGCTGACGGGCACACCAGAGGAGATCGCCTCCAGGGCAGCGGCGGATATCCGTGAGTTGATCCGCTTCTCCACGCCGGGGGCGATCGCGGCCTACATCGCCGAGCCGATTCAGGGCGTTGGCGGAGTGACCCGGGGGGCACCCAACTACTTCCGCGAGGCCTACGCCATAGCCCGGGAGTATGGTGGGCTGTGTATTTCCGATGAGGTGCAAACCGGATTTGGCCGGACCGGCGAGCACTACTGGGGATTCCAGAACTACGGCGTGGTACCCGACATTGTGACCATGGCGAAAGGCATCGGTAACGGAATGCCTCTGGCCGCGGTAACCACCCGACGGGAGATCGCCGAGGCCCTGACCCGGAGAATCCACTTCAATACCTTCGGCGGCAATCCTGTGTCCATGGCCGCGGGTCTCGCCGTGCTCGATGTCATCGATGAGGAGAATCTGCAGGAGAACGCCCGAGTGGTGGGCGGCCGGTTCCTGGAAGGTTTGCAGAAACTTCAAGGGCAGCACCGTCTGGTGCGTCACGTGCGAGGGCTGGGCCTCATGCTCGGTGTAGAACTGGCCGACCCGGCTACCGGCGCTCCGGCTGCGGGCCCGACGCTCGAAGTGCTTGAGGCTGCCCGGGAAATGGGAGTGCTGCTGGGCAAGGGTGGGCTGGACGGCAACGTGCTGCGTATCAAACCGCCGCTCTGTATTACCGAGCAGGATGTCGACTTTGCACTGGACGTGCTGGACCGCGCGCTCGAGCGGGCAGCACCAAGGACCTGACCGTGGCCGCGCTCCGGAGGTCCGCCGCGGCCCTCGCCTTACTCGCACTCCTTTCCGTCACTCTCGACCTGCCCCGCCTCACCCTTTCCGCTCAAGCGAAACCTCGCGCCCGGGACCTCGGCGTTCCCTTCGACGGAGCGCCGGGACGGTACAACGCCATCACCGATGTCGCGGGCGTTGAGGTAGGCCATACCACTCTGATCCAGGGCACTGGCCGACTGGTGGAAGGGAAGGGACCGGTCCGCACCGGCGTGACTGCTATCCTGCCGCGCGGCCGTACCGCCCGGCAGCCGGCGTTCGCCGGCTGGTTCACGCTCAACGGCAATGGTGAGATGACCGGTACCACCTGGATCGAGGAATCCGGTGTGCTGGAGGGACCGGTGCTGATCACCAACACGCACAGTGTGGGCGTTGTCCGTGATGCTGCCATCCAGTGGATGCTGAAACACCAGTCAGGCTTCCGCTGGGCGCTGCCGGTCGTGGCTGAGACTTGGGACGGCGTGCTCAACGACATCAACGGCTTCCATGTGAAGCCTGAGCATGTGTTCGCGGCGCTGGACAACGCCCGCAGTGGGGCCGTCACTGAAGGCGCGGTGGGCGGCGGCACCGGCATGCTCTGTAATGGGTTCAAAGGAGGAATTGGAACGTCTTCGCGGGTGCTCTCTGCGCAGGACGGTGGGTTCACAGTGGGTGTGCTGGTCCAGTGCAACTACGGTACCCGGCCCGGCCTTCGTATCGCGGGGATGCCGGTGGGGAAGGAGTTCACTGCACCGATGGTCTGTGTGGCGGGCTCATCGCCGCCGAGCCGCGACTGGCTACGCGAGATGCCGCGGTGTGGGCAGGAGCGCTCCAGCCGCGCGCCTCCTCAGATAGAGCTCGGATCGATCATCATCGTGATCGCCACCGACGCCCCGGTGTTGCCTCATCAGCTTCGCCGGCTGGTGAAACGGGCCGCACTTGGGTTGGGACGGGAGGGCAGCATAGCCAGCAATTTCTCGGGCGACATCTTTGTTGCCTTCTCCACCGCGAACCCCGGTGCTGCCGCCGACTCGAGTCTCGTGACGCTTCAGATGCTACCCAATGAGCGGCTCGATCCGCTGTTTGCTGCTACGGTGCAAGCGACAGAAGAGGCTGTCACGAATGCGTTGGTTGCTGCCGAAACCATGACCGGCGCGGATGATATCCGCGCCTACGGGCTTCCCCACGACCGCCTGGTGCAAACCCTGCAGAAATACGGCCGTATACCGCCACCTGCGGGCCGCTGAAAGAGAATTTCACCGTTGCCGGCGCGCCTCAGCCAGTGCCAGGCTGATTGACTCTCTTGAGCCCAGGAGATCCTCTAAGGCCTGCCCCGAGCTCCTGGCTTTCGGAGCTGACTCGTCTCCCCGTTCCAGCAGAGGCAGGAGTTTGTTCCACACCGATCCGGGAAGCACCGTCTCCAGATACTCCAGCGCAGTTCCCCGGAGGTAGGCATCGTCGGTGTGTAAGGCGTGAAAAGCCAGCCGCAGAGTCTCTTTCGGGAGGATGAGGGATAACAGCGTGAAGAGGTGCTCCAGGCTGCGGCTGAACCGATCCCGTAGCACCTCCACCTCCATAGGGGACCGCTCTTCCTCCGCCGAGTCAATCAATTGCCGGCTTTCCCATACACCTCGTTCCACTCCGATTTCTTTCTCCACTACGCCGAGAATGTAGGCCCGGTCCACCGAAGCATTTCGGATCTCACCGGCCATACGGCTGAGCGCGCGTCCGGCCCGGTACCGCACTTCAAAGCGGCGATCGTTCAGTGCCTGGAGCAGTCCCTCGAAAGCCCTGGAGCTTGGCGCTCCCGCGAGCACGTTGACCAGCCTTCGTCTTATGGCAAAGTCCTCGTCTGGATCGAGCAGTCGCCGGAGGAAAAGGTCAGTATGAGTCGCTGCTGCCCGGCGCAACGACGCGATGGCGGCCGGAGCCACCGCGTCCCAGGCTAAAAGCTCGATGATACTCTCGACCTGATCGGCTGCCGGGGTGGTGCCGGCCAGGGTGTGAATGATCTCTTCGGCAGTGCCATGGTTGATCGCCTGATCCAGCGGCGTCTCGATAACCGCTGGAGCGGCTCGCCGGACGGGGGGCTCCGGGGAGTTCGGTGTGACCGTCGAAACAGCCAGGCGAGATCGAATCCCGCTCAGGTCGAAGCCTCCAACGGTTTGGAGCCAGGCCGCTGCGTCATCTTCGGTCTGGTCCGGGAGCGGCCCGGCCTGGCGGTGGATGCTTCCCTCGAGCGCAGCGACGTAACCGAGGTGAAGCCGGCGAGCGACCACGAGGGCCAGAGCGGACAGAAGGACGATCAGACCCAGTAGCAGTCGTGCCGCACCACCGCTGGTCAGCGCCAGCGCGCCCAGAATCAGTCCGGCACCCAGTATATCTCCCACTCGCGCGGCGCCAACATCCAGCAGCAGCTTCGTGGCCCGCTTCTCCAGTGGTGCCACCGGAGTAAAAAGCAGCTCGTAAGCCCCGCGAAACACCGAGCTTCGCAGGACCACTTCAGTACCCCGAGCCAGGGCAATGGGCAGCACACCGGGCACCAGCAGGGCTCCAACTGCGCCGAGACTCACTCCCGCGGGCAGGAGCGACGCGCTGCGGGCGACGCCCAGTCTTCCCAGTAAGGGCCGCAGCGCGGTGACCTGAATAAAAATTCCGATGAGCGCCGTTGCAGTGTAGAAGGCGGCAAAGAATCGAAGCAGCTGCTCTCCGCTGGTAGTAGCTGCACTCGCTCGGGCCTTGAACACGTAGTCGAGAATCCCTTCGGCCGAGGACGTGAGCGTCACCAGCAGCGCAATTCCCAGGAGATAGGTTGAGCCGCGCAGCACCCGCCCACCGCTCACTAGTGGCTCGGTTTCGGCTCCTTCACCCGCAGCCAGCTGCGGACCTGCGCCGCGCCCCATTCTCATCACCAGGACGGAGGCGAGCAGGTGCAGGACGGCGAGCACCGGAAGCATGGCGTTCAGCGACAGTATAGACCCGACTCGCTCGGGCAGCAGTCCGCCCAGCAGTCCTCCGACGGAGCCGCCCGCAGTGATCCGCCCGATGGTGCGACGCGCGGTTCTGGGGTCGAACCGTTCGTTGATAATGGCCCAGAATCCGGAGACCAGGATCGCACCGAGCGCGGTGAAGTGGAGATAGACGAGAACGGCAGCAGCCCTTTGGGCCGAGCCGACCAGGGCCCATTCCGCGAGCAGCAGCGCGGAGCTGAAGGCATACAGTCGGGGCACCAGACGAACCGGCTGGCTCCGGGCCATCACCCCAGCAATCAAGATGGCAAGGATCCCGGAGAGCGCTGCGGAGGCGATGACGATAGCCGGCAGCGCTGCTACACCGAAGCTCGAGAGAAAGAGGGCGTCGCGAGTAGCCTTCCCCGCGAGCTGGAGGGTAATGATGAGGGTTGCCGCGAGCGCGGCAGCCGACGCGGCTTGCGCGTCAGAATCCGAAGCCGGCCTGGACATAGACGGCGGTTCGTTCGTCTCCCGCCGCCAGCGCGACCGAGAAGGTGTAGGCCCGCTGCAGATATGAAAGCGAGAGCCCGCCGCCGAAAGCGGAGTGCCAGGTGTCGGAGCTCTCGCCGGCGAGGTAGACCCGGCCTACGTCTGCCAGTCCAAAGACGCCGAGCTGCGTGGGGAGAACCAATTCGAAGCGTGCCAGCGCCAGCCGCAGCTCGGCCGACCCGTAAGCCGACGCGTCGCCGGCGTAGCGATTCACAGTGCCCAGCCGCACCGTCGAGGCGCCACCGAGGAATGCTGCCTCGAAAAACGGGTACTGTCCCCAGACCTTCTTGCCGCCCACTCGGAGCGCGAGCGTGGGGTCGAGCGGCGCATGGGCGGTGAGAAACGTCCGGACCTCACCGTGCACTTCGCCGAAGACACTGTCCACATCCCACAGAGCCGGGTACAGGGTCCCGGTCAGCTCGAGGTACAGACCCCGTTGTGCCGCTTGCTCACGGTCGCGAGTATCGTGGCGCAGGGTAACCCGGCCACCGAGCTCTCCGAAGTTGCCGGTGCCATAGAGATCGCCCAGGGAGGCAAGGAAACGATCCGGATGGTTGTCGGTCGACGCGTACTTCAGGAGCGGACCGAACTGCACCTCCGAGCTCGGCCCGATCGAAAGTGCAATCGAAGGCTGAACCCCGTACGCGTCCTGGGTCACTCGATAGAACTCGTTATCACCCGGAGCCGGAATCTCATTCCCGAAGCCATGAAAGCTGATGACCTCCACTCCCGACGCGCGGGCGCGCAAGTCGAAATAGGTTCTCGAGTCTTCCCGCCGGAAATCACCCTGGTAGTCCAACCGGTAAGTCCAAGGTCCGGTTGCTATTCCTGCGAGGAAGCGGTGCCGGCTGGAGTAGGGATACTTTCGAAAACCGTAGACGTTGAGGGTGCGGCCGCCACCGATGAACAGCCCAATGTCCGGTCCGTAGCTGGCCCACGTGGAAGGAATCCAGCGTTGCCCCCAGTCCCTGGGCGGCAGCTCCTTCTTGTCACGAGGAGGGGCAATATCTGAGCGACGGTCGATCTTGCTGGTATAGCCCTCAGTATGGGCCGGTCCCGCGCTGTCGTCGTAAAATTTCTCGCGATTGGACCGGCTCGAGTCCACCAGCTGATCTCGTCCCTGCTCTCCCAACGCCCTGAGCAGCGGTCCCTCTGTGGCAGGACCGCTGACCACGAGTCGGTCGTCACCTGCCCCGAGGTAAACTCGAACTTCCTTCGTGCTGCGGGAGTCGAACCGGCGCCGGTAGTACGGGGTAGAGGAGCCACTCTCGTCGGCTCGGGACAGCGTGAGCTCAGCAGTGTCTTTACCGACTCGAGTGAACTGTGCCTGGTCGGATTGTGCGGTTGCATGGACGTCGACCTGCTCAGCCGAGCAAGCGATAGTACTTCTCCGCCGCCTTGGGCAGATCATCGCGCCTCTGGCGCAGCGCTTTGCTCAGGGCCTCGCCCTTGATCGCTCGGTGCTCGGCGGGAAGCGTTCGCACGGCATCGGCAATGACCGAGTCGGTCAGGCTGGTCTGCAGGGCAGTAACCGCCGATTGCCACTCCGGCCATTCGAGCTCAACCAGGAATCGGCGGTCCAGATCCCGGCCGTTCCAGGTGGCGCCCGGGAGGTAGGGATACTTGGGTCCGAAATTGATGAGCGTTGGAGCACTGGTCCGTGCCACCGAGAGGAGCAGCCCATCGTATTTGGCAAAGGCCTGATCCCGATCGCGGGGAATCGGGATCCAGACGCGGGGGACACTGTCGCTGAAGCGAGCCCAGACCCACTGGTCGGAGTGGCGATCCCAATCGCCAATCAGCACGTCGAAGAGCCGCGCCTTGAGGAGAGCCCGTGCATCCACCCGGTCATCTGGGCTGCGGCTGGTGCGGGCAAACAGACTGTCGCTGCCGATGATCTCGCTGGCGCCGCCCCACTTTGTTGCCGGACCGCTCGAACCACCAATCCGATCCTCCAGGAACCCCATGAGCCCGCCAAACTGGGCCTCGAACTGTCCCAGCTGCTGATCACGGGGCAGGACATACAGGCGAGCCGGCCCGTGTGGAATCTTGACCGCCTGGAGCAGTCGATCCACTACGAGTGGAGCAGTGGGGAATGCCGAGCTGGTCTGGTCCCGCACTACGCTCCCGGCCACCGTGCCCCGAAGCTCGAGCGGCAATGTGGCTGACGGGTCCTTATCGACCGACCGAAAGAAAAACTCGCGGCCATCCGCGCCGGCCAGCAGCAGCGACTTGGTCTGGAGACCGCCGCCTTTCGAGACCGGGCGGAGGCCTCCGGCAAAGCCGCCAAGATCGAGGACGGGGACCGAGATCGGCGTGGTCCACAGGGACCGATAATCGCGGCCGAGCATGAGCTCGTGGAGTCCGCTCGCGCCGTACTGGGGCCCGGCCGCAACCAGCGTGTCTCTCGTGGAGCTGCTCTGAGCGACTGCATTCGAGCCGATCAGGGCGGCTGTAAAGCTCAGGAACAGCAAGCGGCAGTGTTGCATCAGCTCACTTGACCCAGGTGGAAAAGACCTCGTGACTCTGGCCGTCGGCCGTCACTGTGAGCACCGCGAGTCGGGCCGGGCCGGCAGACGGCACATCCAGTCGAGCAAACCCGCTGGCCTCCTTCGCGTACAGGGTTCCCCGAATGTTGGCCGCTTTGTCGGTGTGCTGGTAGATCCCGCCGCCACTTACCAGCTGCAGCGGGACCGGACCGCCGGCAATGACCTCGAGGTTGTGTTCATGTCCCGCGGCATAGAGGTCTGGAGGCCTGACGGAGAACGCTCGCCGGAAGGCAGCAATAAGCCGCTGGTAGGCCCGAGATGACATGTCCTGGCTGGAAAGGCCGTGTTGTCGGGCTGAGGGATAGAGCGATCCGATGAAGGGCAGGGGGAGCCACAACCAGGGCACTACCAGGCGGAGCGGGAAGATGTGGTCCTCCCAGCCGAAGTACCCGCCGTGGGGACCACCACTGGACAGCGGGTGATGGGCGGCAACCAGCGTCATTCGGGCCCCGGCATTCTGGAGAGCGCTGCGGAGCGAGTCCACGATCTCCTGCTCGCTGTCCGTCGGACAGCTCGAGGTTGGGTCCATGGGCTTGGCGGCTCCATGGAGCCACCATTGAGTGTCGAGCAACAACAGCCGAATCCGGGTGCCAATATCGATTATGCTGGGTCCGGGACAACCTCCTCCCGGTTTGAGCATGGCGTAACCACGGCCCACCGAGTCGATGTAGCGCTCCTGCCGCAGGGCTGCCTCCCAGCCAGCCTTCCCGAAGCGGTCCCAATCGTGATTTCCCAGAACGAAGTAGCCTTTCACCCCAGCCCGCTCTACAACCTGGAGCTGGGCCTGAAGGCTGCGCTCTGCCTCGGCCCGTTCGGGATCCTGTAGTTCGGGCAGACCTTTGGGGTAAGCGTTGTCTCCCAGGAAAACGACAACGGTCTCCACTCGCTGCACGGCAAGCTCTCGGCTCAACGCCTCGAGAACAGGCTCCCCGCTCAGCCGGGGCGCTCCCGCGTCTCCTATCAGATAGATCCGGGTGACAACAGCCTGCGGCGAGATCTGAGGGACCGGAGCTGAGGGTGGTGGCGAGCCGGCGCATGCAGCCGTAGCCAGAGCTGCCGTGAACCAGGACCAGAGGCGAGTCACCCGCGCGCGCTGGTCTGCTGCGCTCTCGACTTCCGTCCATACTCGCGCCCGATCGCGACCGCGAGCACCAGCCAGACTACCGCCAGGACCAGGTTGACCCGAGCGAACCCGGTAGGCCCGAGCGCCAGCCAGGTGGTGCCTACGTAGACGAGGGCGGCGGAGAGCACGTCGCCGGCCCGAACGAAGAACGAGTCGATTGCCTGTTTGGCCTTGTACTTCTGATCCCGGCTGGTGGGAAGAAAGAGGACGTTGCGTACGGTGTTCTGCACCGAGTAATCGGTGGCGTTTTCCGCGATCTTCACCGTCCGGACCAGACTGAGAATGGGGATGAAAGCCAGAACCGCGTATCCGGTCAGCGCCAAGATGGGGAGTACCAGAATTCCGACTCGCACACCCAGATACTTGATCAGCCGCGAGACCACGAACAGCTGCAGCACCATGGATGCCACGCTCACGATGAACAGAAATTCGGAGTAGAAGCTGCCGATGTACTCCTGCACCGACATTCCGCCGGCCTGTCCCGCTGCAACCGATGCCTCGGCCGCCCCGGCAACGGTCCGCCCCAGGATGTATTCCCCCGTGGTGTTCACCCAGTTCAGGACCAGCATGAGAAAGGCAATGAGCAGGAGGTAGTGGTCGGCAAAAACCAGGCGGAAGGTGCCTCGCCGACCAACCGATTTCGTCCCGGGAAGCGAGACGGTCAACTTCTTCACGTCCTCCACCATATCGATCTGGTACTCACCAGTAGCTGCGGGGATTTCGCCCGTGGTGAGATTGGCGGGCAGATGGGTTTCGTGCCGCGCCCGCTCCCGGGTGTCTACCATGGTACTAATCACCGCAGCGGCAACGAGGAGTCCCGCTGCCACCAGCAGCAGTTGGGGCACCCCAATGATGGGAATCAGCCCTCGAGTCATAGCACTGCCGACCACCGCGCCTAGTGATCCGCCAAATGCGACGATGGCGAAAAGGCGTTCGCCCTGTTCCTTGGTATAGATGTCGTTGGCAAAGGACCAGAACTGAGCCACGATCATCAGATTGAACACCCCCACCCAAAGGAAGAACACCACCCCGATGGAAACATGGGAATGGGTGAGGCCATAAAATCCGATCAGGCAGACCACGAAGAAGGCAGTGACTGCGTTGAGCAGAGCGCGGCGAGGCAAGCGGTCGGCGAGGGCTCCGTACGCAGGCACCAGGATCAGCAGCAGTAGCGCCTGACCGGCGGCGGCGTAGGACTTCACCTCTGCTCCGCCGCCGGACAGAATCAGGGCTTCCCGGATCGGTTTGATGACGTAGTAGGCGCAGAAGAGGAGAAAGACGTTCAGCGCAAGCAGGATTGCGGTTCCGCCTTCTCCCGCCTGAACGTCGGCGAACAGGCGAAGGGCCCGGTCGAGCGGGCCGGGCCGGTCATACCCTCTTGCGGCCAGGCGTCCGGCAGTCACGGAGTAGTCAGCAGGAAAAGAAGAGCGTCAAGAGGCCGTTGAGCCTAGCCCCGGTGCCGGGGTGGTCACCGGCTCCCACTCCAGGTCCATGGTCTTGGTGAGCACCTGTTGCCGCACCTCTGCGGACCGGATTCCGCCGGTAGCGGGATGATGCCGGTCCCACCAGCGGTGTGCCCGTTCTTCGGTCCACCCGTTTGCCGCTGCCGACGCGGCCAGCAGGCGGGAAAGTTCGTGGGCCGACTGGGGGCGGTCTTCGGGCAGTTTGGCCAGGCAGGACAGAATGACGCGGTCCAGATCTGCCGGCACCTCCAGCTCGCTCCGCTGGGAAGGCGCCACCGGTGTTGCGTTAGCGTGCTGATACATGAGCTGAATGGCGTTGGGGGCCTGGAACACCATCCGGCCGGTCAGGAGCCAGTAGCCGACGCAACCCAGGGTATAAATGTCTAATCTGTGGTCCGGGACCCGGTCGCCCCGGATCACTTCGGGGGCAATGTAGGCAGGCGTGCCGGTGGTACTGTCGGGCTCGGTGAGCATCGTGGCCTTCCCGGTCTCCCTCTCCCATGGCCTTGACCAGCCCGAAGTCGAGAACCTTCACGAAGTCGACATCCAGCCCCATGCGGCAGGTAAAAATGTTCGATGGCTTTATGTCTCGGTGGACCAGGCCCCGCGTGTGGGCTTCGGCCAGCGACTCGCAGGCCTGCCGCAGCAGATGCACCGCCCGCTCCGCCGGTACCGGGCCATATCGCTCGATCAGCGTCTCCAGGTCGAGACCATCGAGGAGCTCCATGACGAGAAAGAAGGTGCCGTCTTGAGAGACGCCGAAGTCGTAGAGATTGATGGTGTGCGGAGAGCGGAGTGAGGCGGCGGCTTCCGCTTCCCGCCGGAATCGTTCGATGATGACTCTTGCCGCGCTGGGCGAGCTCGACCCGATCAGCTCCGAGCGTATGAGCTTGACCGCCGCCGGCCGGGCTAGCATCTGATGCGTGGCCTTGTAGACCTCGCCCATTCCACCCTTGCCCAGCGGCTCCTCCAGCCGATAGCTCCCCAGCTCCCGAGCCCGTCGCACCTGCTGGCCCAGACCGATGAATGATCTTGACCGGGATAACCACGAGAAAGGCGCAGATGTAGGTGGGGAGGAAGTCCCACAGGATGTAGAATGTATTGAGCGGAACTTGGGCTCCCCGAAGGTGGCTCAGTCCCAGCGCAACCGGCTCCATTGAAGCAGCGAGTAAGGAGGTGATCAACGTCCTCCTCGGCGTGTTCGGGACGATCGCGGGATAGAACAGAATCGGGATGCAAACCCAGGACACTCGGGGCGAGATGGGAACTGGCGCCCACTGGCTCAGAATCGCAATCAGCAGGCATTGAAGGACCAGATAACCGGCGCCCACGTCCAGGAGCATCGGTTTGCCACTCAAACGATGAGCCAGCCAGGTCATCCCGATAGAGCTCGCGACGCCGATACTGGAAACCAGATTGCCGGGAAAGGGCCAGAGCGCCTGCATGAAGGCCATCTGGCCCAGCCACCCGGCCACGATATTGTTCAGAATGAGGGTGATGACCCAGAGTGATGCAAAGACAATGCTGACGATGCCAACCCGGCGGCACGTCTGCCCCAGCAGCTCGGAGGGCAGGCTTTGCCCCGGGCGTGATGATGTGGTAGTGCGGACCGGTGTCGAGGGCCGACGGCCCAGCAGACGTCGTGTGCTCATAATTGCTTCAGGTCGAAGGAATCCTCTCTAAGCCTACCACTCTTTTTATTTGTGGGCCATTGGCTGTGCTATGGCCAATAACCCTCGATACTCGTACGTTCGTTTTGGTTCCATCCTGGCCGAGATGGAATCTCGCAGCAGGTTCCCTAAAGCTTGGCTCCGACTTCAGCCCAGGGCTGACCGTGGAACCACAGTCGCGCCTCCGACAACTGGTTGCGCTGAGTAGCTGCCTCCTGGGCTGTCACTCAGGGCACCCTCCCGCTGCGGCTCCAGACCGGTGTGCACCTGCCGTCCCCGCCACGGCCCAGCATCCGATCACGGCCCGAGCCTTTGGTCTGGCGGGTGACTACGAATTGATTCAAGTACAGACACAACCCAGGGCGGGCCAAACCAGCATCGGCCGTCTGCATCTGGCTCCGCTCGATTCCATTGCGCGCTCTCATGCCGTGGGCGGCGCGGTGCGGGATCTGGCTGGCTGGATGGAGACCGAACAAGGCGACACGACCTGGCGCCCCAACGCGGGCTCCAAAGACCCGGCTCACCCGGGCGCCGTGCTGGCGGGCGATCATCTTCGTCTCGGTGAAGCGGGCGGCGCCGACTCTCACGCCGAACATCTCATGATTACGGCCGTGGGGAAAGAAGGATTCTGGGGCTGGTGGAAGGCCGAGCCCGGCTGGGAGGTGGCCCAGGACGAGGGGAGCAAGCGCATCCTGCCGGATCCTGCCGGCTATTTCTGCGCTTCGAGAGTACAGCCCTGAAGACCTCTTTACCCAGCGCTGGACTCCTGCTCTTCCGGCGACCGACAGGCGGTCTGGAAATTTTTCTGGCTCACCCGGGCGGCCCCTTCTGGAAGGCCCGGGATGCGGGGGCCTGGACCTTACCAAAAGGCGTGGCCGAAGCTGGAGAAGATCTTCTCTCTACGGCGCAGCGGGAGTTTCAGGAGGAAACCGGTATCCGCCCCGAAGGCCCGTTTATCTCACTGGGTGCCGTGCGGCAGAAAGCCGGCAAGATCGTGCACGCCTGGGCCTGGGAAGGCGAGGCCGATCCGACTCGGATCACCAGCAACACCATGAAAACCGAGTGGCCCCGCGGCTCGGGCCGATGGCTCACCTTTCCCGAAGTAGATCGCTGCGCCTGGTTCGGCCCGGCACAGGCGAGGGGAAAGATCAATCCGGCCCAGGCGGAGTTTATCGACCGGCTCGAGGTGGCGCTGGGCCTGCGGGAGTCTCCATCCAATCCATGATCTCCACCCGGGTTCTCACCACACTGCTGCTGTTGCTGCCGATCCGCGGGGTAGCCCAGGGCTCACCTCCACCGCACGCTCGCGCCCGCGCGCTCGGTGTGACTCCGGGAACTCTCGACCCGGGAGCCGGCAATTCGATCACCGACGTGGCGGGAGTTCGGGTGGGTCAGACGACGGTCCTGCGGGGTGACTCAGTGCACACGGGCGTCACCGCGGTCCTTCCTCACCCGGGCAATCTTTTTCTGGATCGAGTTCCCGCCGCGATCGTGGTGGGGAATGGATTCGGCAAGTTGCTGGGCAGCACCCAGGTCAACGAGCTGGGAGAGCTGGAGACGCCCATCCTGCTCACCTGCACCTTGTGCGTCTGGAAGGCTGCGGACGCGATGGTGGAATACCTGTTGGAGCGTCCCGGCATGAGCGAGGTGCGCTCGATCAACCCGGTTGTGGGCGAGACCAACGACGGATACGTGCTCAACGCCATCAGGAGCCGTCCTATAAACCCGGACGATGTACGCCAAGCGCTCACCCGGACTTCGAGCGCGGTGGAGGAGGGGAGTGTTGGGGCCGGTACGGGGACGGTGGCCTTTGGTTGGAAGGGTGGGATCGGCACATCGTCCCGGGTCGTTGCCGATTCGGGCAGCCGCTGGACGGTGGGAGTGCTGGTCCAATCCAACTTCGGTGGCGACCTCCACATTCTCGGCGTGCCCATCGGGCGTGCGCTGAATCGCCGAGGCGTACAGGCAGAAGGGCGAGCCGCAGGGGGCGAAAGGCTCGATCATGATCGTGGTGGCCACCGACGCGCCGCTCTCGGACCGGAATCTTCGCCGGCTCGGTACTCGGGCCCTCATCGGGGTAGGCCGAACCGGCTCCTCCATGGACAACGGATCAGGTGATTACGTGATCGCCTTCTCGACCAGCCCGGAGGTCCGGCGCCGAATGGGTGAGCTCCGGCGGAGCACGCCCGAGTTGGGCAACGACGCTATGTCGGGGTTGTTCCAGGCCGCAGCCGAGGCCACCGAAGAGGCGATCTACAACTCTCTCTTTATGGCAACGACCGTGTCATCGAACCGAGGAACGGTTGAAGCCCTGCCGGTGCCGGAAGTCATGCGGCTGCTCCGCGCTCGTGGGGCTCTACCCGGTAGCTTCAGCTTCGCCTTGAAAGCCTCCGACCACTTCTCGGTGGTTGCAGATGCCTATGCGCTGCGGCGGCCGGCTTACCCGGATGAGTTGTTCGCCTTCCTGGCCGGCGCAGCCAGCGGACATGATTTGGCGTGGGACTGCGCCGCGGGAAGTGGGCAGGCCAGCGTCCCGCTCGCCCGGCATTTCCGACGGGTGGTTGCAACCGATATCAGCAGTGCCATGCTGGCCCAGGCGCCCGTACACCCATCTGTGGAGTACCGTCAGGGCAGCGCCTATGAAAGTGGGCTCGAGCCCGCGAGCGCGGATCTGGTGACCGTCGCTCAGGCGTTGCACTGGTTGGAGCCGGAACGTTTCTACGCCGAGGTGAGCCGGGTTCTCAAACCAGCCGGGATACTCGGAGTTTGGACCTATGGCAACCAGGTGCTCGAAGACCGGGCCGTAGACTCCGTCCTAACCCGGTTCTACCACGAAGTGGTGGGTCCGTACTGGCCTCCCGAGCGGTGTCACGTGGAAGCCGGGTACACCACCCTCAGCTTTCCTTATCCCGAGCTCGATCACCCGGAGTTTCAGATGCAGCGGCACTGGACTCTGGACGAGCTGCTGGGCTACATCGGAACCTGGTCCGCCACCCAGCTTTGTCGGGAGGCAACGGGATCCGACCCGATACCCGAGCTGGGAAGCGAGCTGCGGCGCCTGTGGGGCGATACCCGCGATTCCCGCCTGGTCCGCTGGCCCCTGACCCTGCGCGTCGGGCGGCGCCCGGAATAGACCAGGAGCCCCGGCCAGACCAAACTGCTCCGGGATCATGGGGTGGTGACGAATCTCCGCCCACATTACATTGGTCCCGTCCCTCAACAAGATCAGATATGCAGACCCTCGACGAGTTCTCCCACTCCTCGCCGACCCGCGCCGGCTCTGGTTTAAGCGTGCTGGTGGTGGACGACGAGACCGCGGTACGTCGGTTTGCTGTGCGGGTACTGCAGCGAGACGGTTACGAGGTCCTCGAAGCCGCTGATGGGCACGAAGCACTCGAAATGCTCCGGGCAGGACAGGTAGTTGTCGACCTGATCGTCTCTGATATTGTGATGCCCCGCGTGAATGGGGTGGAGCTGATGCAGTCCGTAGCCGAGTCCCACCCCCATGTGCCGGTGGTGCTCATGTCCGGCTACGCCACCGCGGCGCTCTCCGAGCTCGGCATAGCCACGCCCTGCAGCATTCTCCCCAAGCCGTTTCCAGCCGAGCGACTCCTGGCCGAGGTCCACCGCTGTGTGCGCAGCCGTGGCGGAGGTTCCAGCGCCGCGTAGGCACCAGCAGGCTCCGCTTCACTCCCAACCTTTCGTTTAGTCCTTATCTCTCCGGCCCCGCCATTGGCGCGGGTATTGCCGAACCTTCCCTCGTTGAAACGCTCTGGCTCACAGTTGTCACCGGTTTGAGGGTGCAGCCCATTCATACCGGCGGATCTCAGCCAATTATTCGTTCGGCTCCTACGAGCTAACACGACACTGGAACTTACGTTAGACGGCACAGCCCCAGGCGTTCTACCGCGCCCGGCGGCAGCGGACGGTGCGAGTATTTGCAGCGCATGCCGGTGCAGAACGCAATGGTTCTTCCCGCAGTTCGTTCACCCTGAGGATTGAGCATGGCCGAGGAGCCACGATGAGTTTCGCAGCCCATAGAGGCCCGGCCTGGCTTCTTCTATTGCTGTTATTGGGTTGTGATGGCGGCCCCAGTGGTCCGAGCGCCGGAAGCCTTCGCGTCACCATCCTCGGACTCCCGAACGGAACGGCAGCCGCAGTCACCGTTACCGGCCCCGACAACTTCAATCAGGCGGTTTCGGCCACTCAGACCTTCAGTCAGGTGACTCCCGGAGTCTACACCATCAGTGCTACGGCGGTGGCCGCCAGTAACTCCACTTATGATCCGAGCCCACTTTCGCAGACGGTAACGGTCGCCGCTACCAGCACTCAGTCCACTGCCTCGGTGTTCTATTCCCAGGCCGCCGGTACCCTCACCGTGGACGTGAATGGTCTCGGCACCAGTCGCAGCGCGGCGATTACGGTTACTGGACCCGGGGGATACAACCAGCCGGTCGATGGTACCACGACGCTGTCAGGTCTCGATCCCGGCGTCTACACCGTGAAGGCCGCCGCCGCCGCCTCGATCGGATGCGCCACTCACACCGCCAGCCCGGACAGTCAGGATGTGAGCATCGTCGCCCGGAGTACCACCGTAGCCACGGTGAACTACAATCCTCCTCCCAGCGACGGCAGCGTGAATCTCTGCATAGCCGGGGTGTACGTTACGCAGAGCGTGCAGGATGCCGGCGGATCGGTGCCGCTGGTTCAGGGACGCGATGGGTACTTGCGGGTTTTTGTGGTGGCCGACCGGGCGAACACCGCGGCTCCCACTGTGCAGGTCCGTCTGTTCAACGGCGGAGGGCTGTTCTCGACCATCAACATCCCGCCCTCAGGTCTCTCGGTACCCACGGCGGTAGATGAAAGCTCCCTGGCCTATTCCTGGGACACCACGCTATCAGGCGCACTTATTCAGCCCGGGCTGGCTGTCGAGGCCGAGGTCAATCCCGCCGGGGCAACCCAGATCCCGGAGATCAGCACCACCGATAACGTTTACCCTGCCACCGGACCAGCACTGCTGAACGTGCAGGCCGTGCCCCCGCTCGACGTGACGCTGGTGCCGGTGCTGCAGTCCGGGAATCATCTGCTGGGCCGAGTGTCAGCGACGAACAAGGACAGCTTCCTGGTCAGCACCCAGCGCATGCATCCGATCGATACTTTCAGCACCGTGCTCCACGCTGCGTATTCGACGAAGACAAGCCTCACGCTCCAGGCCAACAACAGCAATGGGGCCTGGGGGACCATCCTGGGCGAGATCGATGCCCTGCGGGTCACGGAACACAGCCCCCGCTATTACTACGGCGTTGCCCGGGTCCCCTACACGAGCGGGGTTGCCGGTGTGGCATACGTCAGTATCCCCGGCACGACTGCCGGAAGCGGGCAGCGCGCCGCTCTGGGCTGGGACTATTTGCCCTCGGGGAGCGTCGTCGCGGCACACGAGCTGGGACACAACTGGGGCCGCAACCATGCGCCCTGCGGCGGACCCGCCGGCATCGATCCTCAATACCCCAGAGCGGACGGCAGCACCGGTGCATACGGGATGGACGTTGTGGCCAAGACGCTGGAGGCGTCTAGTCTGGCCGATATCATGGGCTACTGTGATCCAAAATGGATCAGCGATTACACCTACCGTGGGGTAATGAGCTACCTTCGGTCGCCCAGCCCGCCCATCCTTTCGTCGGTGAGCAGCGCAGACATCCAGCCGTGCCTTCTGGTCTGGGGGCACATCGTCAACGATGAAATCGTTCTCGAGCCTGCCTTCCAGGTCTCTACCCGGCCCACGCTTCCCGGCCGTCGCGGTCCCTACCTGCTCGACGGTCAGGACGCCACCGGCAAATCGATTTTCTCGATGTCATTCAGTCCCAACGTTGTGGTCGACGCTCCGGCGGCGCAGCAGAATTTCGTCTTTGCCATACCTCTCTCGACCGTTGGTGCAGCCCGGCTCGCCCGAATCCAGGTGACCGGTCAGGGGCGCCAGGCGGCGCTGGCGGATTCGGGCGGAACGATCGCTCAGGGGCCTGGAGCAGCGCCTGCGGACATCGTGGTACGGCGCATCGCCGGGGACCGCGTGTCTCTGCGGTGGGATAGCACGACGCATCCAATGGTGATGGTGCGCGATCCGGAGAGCGGAGAGGTACTCTCCTTTGCTCGCGGCGGCGAGGTGGAGCTGGCTACCCGGAAGGCTCAGGTCGACCTGCTGCTGTCGTCGGGGGTGCGTAGCCAGTTGCGGCGGATGCCGGTCCAGTGAGGCAGTACGGTGCCCTGGCTCTAGTGCTGTGGTCCATCGCCTGCGCCTCCCGTAACCCGAGCTCTGGTTCAACCGGAGGCATGGCGGTCGATTCTGTACCCGCTCCGGTCATTACCCTGGAGCGCACGGCCTGCTTCGGCGGCTGCCCGGTCTATCGCCTGGCAGTCACCTCTGACGGGGTCGTGAGCTACGAGGGAGAAGCCCAGGTCCGACAGCTGGGCAAGGCATCCTCCCGGATACCGCCCGAGAAAGTTCAGGCTCTGCTCTCCGAGCTGGAGCGGGCCGGCTACTTCTCCTTTGCCAGCCGATACGCCGCTGCCGAGCCGGTCTGCGGCCGGTACGCCGCCGACTCTCCTTCTGCCATCACCTCCATCAGTTTTCAGGGCCGCACCAAACGGGTGGAGCACGACTACGGCTGTGGCGCTGCTCCAGGAGCCCTGGTGGTCTTGGAGCGGCGGATCGACGAGGTCCTCGGCTCGACGCAGTGGACCGGCCGCTGAATCAGTTCACTTCCCGGCGCTGAGCCGGATCCATCCGATCCCGCAGCGCATCTCCCAGTAGCGTTGCCGCAACCACCACCAGTACCAGCGCTACTCCGGGCGCAGTCGCTACCCACGGGGCATTGACCAGGGTATCTCGGCCCGAGGCGATCAGGTTGCCCCAGGACGGGGTCGGAGGCTGTACTCCCAGTCCCAGAAACGAGAGCCCGGCCTCCAGCATGATGGCGTTGCCGACACCGAGCGCCGCAGTGACGATCACCGGAGTCATGGCGTTGGGCAGGATGTGTCGCACCAGTACTCGCGGGCCTCTGACCCCAAGGGCAACAGCACTCTCCACGAAAGGGCGCGCGGAAAGAGCCCGAACCTCTCCATGCACCAGGCGCGCCACCGTCATCCAACCGGTCAAGCCCAGCACAGCGACCACCAGAGCGGCACTCGGCTGCCACAGCGAGGCGAGCAGCAGCAGGAGCACCACTCGTGGAAGCGCCAATGCGAAGTCGGTCAGCCCCAGCAGCAGGGTGCCTATCGCGCCAGGCCAGAAGCCTGAAGCAGCTCCGATCAGGACCCCGATTGTCACCGAGAGCAGCACAGCGAGCACCCCGACTCCGAGGGAGATCCGGGCGCCATAGGCCAGACGAGCCCATACGTCGCGTCCGAAGCGGTCGGTGCCCAGGGCGTGAAAAGCGCCGTGCACATCGGTACTGAAGTGGTGGCAGGAAGCGGGTGGCGACGATGTCCCGTTGCACCACCGGATCGCCGGCCAGGAGTGGAGCCGCCAATGCCACCGCAATGGCCAACAGGATCACCGCCAGCCCGAACTGCGCCCGCCGGTCCTGGAGCAGGGAGTGCGACGGGAACATCACTGGGCGCCCGCGGGTGCGGTACGTACCCTCGGATCAACCCATGCGGTCAGGAGCTCGGCCACCAGGTTGCCCGCTACCACCAGGGCTGCGCTCACGGCGGTCGCCGCCATGATAACCGGGTAGTCCCGCGCTCCTACCGCTTCGACCATGATGCGGCCGACACCCGGCCAGGCAAAGATGGACTCGATGAACACCGCGCCCGAAAAGAGGGCAGGCAACGAAAGACCCAACAGGGTTACCACCGGGATGAGGGCGTTGCCGCAGCACGTGCCGAAGATTCACCTCCGCGGGTGAAAGTCCCTTGGCCCGTGCCACCGCGACGTGGGGCGCGTTGCGCACATCGAGCATTGCCCCTCTCACGTACCGCGCGACGCCACCGACACCGATGAGCGTCAGGGTGGTCAGGGGCAAGGCCAGGTGGCGGAGCCGATCTGCCATCCGGCTCCAGCCGGTCAGAAAGTCGGCGTCGAAGCCTGCTGCGCCGAACGCAGGCAGAGCCCTGGCCCAGTAGGTGAAAACCATCACCAGCATGAGGCCCAGCCAATAGCCGGGCAGAGCAAATAGCGTCACGGTAACCACCGACAACGAGGTGTCCACGCGGCCGCCGCTGGCGGCCTGGATCGCACCAACGCCGAGCCCCAGGACATAGCTCAAGAGCAGCGAGAGCCCTACCAGACGAACGGTGGCAGGCCACGCTTCGGAGATCATCGCACTTACGGGGCGGCCGGTTGCAATGCTGGTGCCCCAGTCCCCCCGGGTAAATCGAGCCAGCCAGCTGACGTACTGCTGCGGCAGGGGCCGGTCCAGCCCGAGGCTTTTCCGCTGAGCAGCCAATTGTTCCTCTGAAGCCGTGGGTCCAACGAGGAGGAGGGCGGGGTCGCCGGGCGCGAGCCGGATGAGAAAAAACATGAGAGTGACCACGCCCAGAACCACGGCGAGGCCGGTGAAGGCGCGGCGCAAGAGTGCTCTCACCATGGTTCAATGTAGACAGTGTTGCCGCTAAAATACGCCGTGCTCGGGCGCCACCTCTCGATTCCTCTCCTGGCTATTGGTGTCGTCGCCTGCGGCTCGAGCGCGGAGCGCCGCGGCGCTACCGTGCTGTTTGCCTCGGGCGCCGACCTGCAAAGCATCAATCCACTGCTCACGGTCCACCCGCTGGCCCGGCAGGTCCAGCGCTACGTGCTGCTCACCACACTAGCGCGCTACGACAGTAGCATGACGGCGCAGCCCTATCTGGCGCGATCCTGGCGCTGGTCGCAGGATCATCGAACACTCACTCTCGACCTTCAGACCGGCGTGTACTGGCATGATGGTCTTCCCACCACGGCGCGGGACGTGGTCTGGACCCTCAACACCGCGCGCGATCCCGCCACAGGCTATCCCCGGCAGAACGAGATGATCGCGTTCGACACCGTTTCGGCTCCGGACGATTCGAGCGTGGTCGTGCGTTTTCGAGAGGCCCAGCGCACTTTCCCCGATCTGCTGACAGACCTCGCCATTCTCCCGGCCCATCTCTTTCTGGGAGTGAAACCGGCTGATCTGCGGCAGGCGGGTTGGAACAGCTCGCCGGTTGGCAACGGACCGTTCAGGTTCGTTTCCCATGAGGCGAACCGGCGATGGGTCTTCAGCGCCAACCGCTCATTTCCGGCCGCCCTGGGTGGACCACCCCGGCTGGACCGCTTCATCGTGGTAGTGGTGAATGAACCCACTACCAAGCTGGCGGCGCTTACCTCGGGCGAGCTCGACTTCGCCGGCATCCAGCCGGCACACGCTGAGTTTGTCCGCCATAACCCCGAGCTTGCGGTTCTCACCTATCCGCTTCTGTGGACCGACGCAGTGCTGTTCAACACTCGCCGCCCACCGTTCGACCAGCTGAGCTTGCGTCGGGCGGTCAGCTCCGCAATCGATCGTAAGGAGCTGGTGGACGGTTACATCTACGGATTTGGGACACCCGCCGAGGGCCCGGTTCCCCCGACGGCTCCAGGCTATGTTCCTGTGCGTGTGTCCGCAGTAGGCCCGGTTCCGGCGTCGAACGGCTCCCGCACGGCGTTCGAGCTACTGACGGTAGGGAGTGGAGAGGCCGCCCTGGAGCAGATGCTCCAGGCTCGGCTGAAGAGCGCCGGCTTTGACGTCACGCTGCGCCAGCTCGAGCTCTCAGCCTTTCTGGCCCGGGTCTATGGCCGGTCGCACGATTTTCAGGCTGCCGTACTGGGCATCCCGGGCGACCTTGCGCTGGGATACCTCGGTCCGCTCGCTTCTCTCGCCGGCATCCGGGTTCCGTCCGATCCCGGGCTGGCCCAACAGCTGATTGCTGATTCCGTGCCTGCGGCTTTTCTCTATCATCCCCGAGGTCTACAGGGTATGAACCGCCGGGTCCACGGGGTGACGATGGACCTGCGTGGAGAGCTACCTACGGTGCAGCGGTGGTGGGTGAGCCGGTGAGCGAGCCCGCCTTCGCGGCCACGGCACCGGTGCGTCTGGATCTCGCTGGAGGCTGGACCGACGTTCCGCCCTTCTCCGCTCGAGAAGGAGGCGTCGTGGTAACCGCCGCCATCCGGCTCTTCGCCCGCGCCGAGGTGCGGGTGGGAGGCACCGGCTTCCGTCTCATTGCCGAAGATCTCCACGACCAGCTGGAGGTCAGCGATTCCTCCGGTCTGGTTCGCAACGGAAGACTGGACCTGCAGAAGGCCGGGCTTCGAATGCTGCCGGTCGGTGGATGCACGCTGCTGACCCGCACCGATGCGCCGCCCGGCTCCGGACTGGGCAGCTCCGGAGCCCTCGATGTGGCCCTGGTCGCCGCCTTGAGCTCCGCTCGAGGCGAGACCCGCGATCCATTCGAAATCGCCGAGACCGCCTGTCATTTGGAAGCGGTGGAGGCGGCAGTGCGGGGCGGACGACAGGACCAGTTCGCCTCCTCGTATGGTGGCTTTCTTCGGTTGTCCTTTCGTGATCCTCAGGCTGAGGTTGAGCGGCTCAAGCTGGATCCGGAATTCATGGCGCAGCTGGCTCGGCGCCTCGTACTGTGCTACACCGGGGCCTCCCGCTTCTCCGGCACCACCATCGAGCGGGTGATGCGCGCGTACGAGCACGGCGATCCCAGCGTACATGACGCACTCCATGGACTTCGGGATGTTGCGGATGCCATGGCCGGCGCGCTCGTCGCCGCGGACTTCTCCCGTGTTGGACAGCTGCTCAGCCAGAACTGGCGCCACCAGCTCGCGTTGGACGCCCGAATGTCGACTTCAGAAATGGTCGACCTCGAGCGGGCTATGGCGAGCGCGGGCTCACTCGGCGGAAAGGCGGCGGGTTCGGGCGCGGGGGGGTGCATGTTCTTTCTGGGTCCCGATGACCCGTCAGCGATGATGGCGGCCGCTCAAAATCTGGGTGCCCGCGTCCTCCCAGTATCCTGGGCGATGAGAGGGGTCTACCTGTGTTAACGGCAGAGGAGCTGGAAACGCGGCAGCAGGAGATCGTTGGGTCTCCAGAATTGGCTGCACTGCTGGAGCGGCTGGCACAGCGAGCGGCACCAGTGTTACAGCGCACGCCGCTGGTTCATCATGCAAAGGCCTTGTTGACCGCGGATGGCGGAGTCTGTCCCGAACACGGTGGCCGGCTCGAGTTCGATCCCTGGAGTCCCACCGAGCACCGTTGTCCCCGATGTGGGCGCCGTTTCACTGGCGAGCGGCACGACAGGGCCTGGGCCCATTATCAACATCTGTGGGTGGCGGAGCGAGCCGCTCATCTGGCCACGCTGGCGTCTCTGGGCGGTCGTGAAGACGCCGCTACCCGGGCCAATAGCGTCCTCCAAGCATATCAGAACTACCCTGCGTATCCCAACCGCGACAACGTGCTGGGGCCCAGCAGACTCTTCTTCTCCACCTATCTCGAGTCTATCTGGCTGACGAACTACCTGGCGGCCGCCACGCTGCTTCGCGATGGAGGGCTGCTGCAGGCGGAAACGGCGGAGGTCGTGGCCGCCGTTGCGGATGAGGCCGCCAATCTGATTGGCGAGTTCGATGAGGGTCTGTCGAACCGGCAAACCTGGCACAACGCCGCGCTTGCCGCGGTTGCTGTGTGGTTCGAGGACGAGGAACTGGCCACCCGGATGCTCGAGGGACCTAGCGGCATCCTGACCCATCTGCTCCAGGGATTTGGGCCCGACGGGATGTGGTTCGAGGGCGATAACTACCACCTGTTTGCCCTGCGGGGCCAGTTGGTAGCCATGGGTTGGGCTCGCCAGGCCGGCGTCGACCTGCTGGCTGACTCACAGCTCGCCGAACGAATGAGTGCCGCACTGCGGGCACCGGCTCTGACCGCCCTGCCCGATGGTACCTTCCCCGCGCGCAAGGACTCGCGGTTCGGAGTGTCTCTGGCGCAGCCGATGTACCTCGAGCTTTGGGAAGTTGGTTTGGCGCGCCTGGAGCGAGCCGGCATTCCGCAACCGGAATTATGGGACTGGCTCCGTCTTCTGTACCGAGACACCCGCGCCCCCGGCTCAGACTTTCGACTCCTATCTGCACGAGGCCGGCGAAGCTCCGCCTACCGCGCCCCGGACTCGTGCCGATCTCTCCTGGTGGTCTCTGCTGGAGATGCTGCCCAGTCTTCCTGAGGGCACTGGGGCCTGGTCCCCGGGAAGCGTGTTTTTCGAGGGACAGGGGCTCGCCATTCTGCGCCACGGCAACCGCTACGCCAGTCTGGAATGCGGGGCCCATGGTGGAGGACACGGACACCCCGACCGCCTGAATCTCGTGCTCCACGCCGATGGGGAGTACTGGCTACCGGACCTTGGCACCGGCTCGTACGTCGCACGGGACCTCTTCTGGTACCGTTCGACGCTGGCCCACAACGCTCCCCGTCTGGACGGCGTGTCGCAGCGGCCGGGTGATGCGCTGTGCGACAACTTCGACCAGCAGGGAGAGTGGGGCTGGGCCCGGGGCAGGTTCGGTGATCTCACCCGGACTCTGGTCTCCGGACCCAATTACCTGCTGGACATCCTCGATCTCTCCTCGGCCTCCGATCAGCTGCTCGAGCTTCCTCTGCACCTGAGCGGACATAGCGAGGTGACCGTACCGGGCCACTGGATGCCCAGCCGAGCTGAGCGACGAATTCGTCGCCGACGCACAACGTTTCGTCCCCGATTCGCCGGGGCCGTTCCGTCTCAGCTCCTCCGGCAAAGCGGGCGCCAGAATCAGCGCAGTGATCGACCTTCCGGGTGATCTGATTCGGGCCACAGGACCGGGCATACCGGGCACGGGTGAAACAATGCCGTTTTATCTGCTGCGCTCCACCGGCCGAAAACTTCGCATCGCGACACTGCTCGAGCCGGGGACCACCCCGGCGGTAACGGAGCTGCGGGTTACCGAGAGCGGAGTCGAGGTGCAATCCGGATCGGGCGTCGAACGGCATGTCTCGACGGTCGAAGGCTGGGAGGTTCGGTCCGAACGGGAGACGATCCGGCTTCGAGGGAGCCGGAAGGCGGCGGCTCCCTTCCAGCCGCTGATGCAGAATCGTCCTCTGGTCGCCCGTGGAGTCGCGCCTCAAGTCGCCGAAGCACCTGCACTGGACGGGAGCCTGGATGGGTTCGACACCAGCGAGCCGCTCGAGCTCGATCACGAAGACCAGTACCGTCGCAGTGAAGAGCCATATGGAGGCCCCGACGAATTTTCTGCCCGCGCGTACGTGAACTGGAGGGATGCCGGTTTGCATGTGGCGGTAGAAGTGACCAAACCGGAGCTCGTCCTCCGCGATCCCGCGGCGGCGCCGCTCCGGCTGGACAACGAGCCGGACGAGATTCACGCCGACGGAATTCAGCTGTACGTCAGGCTTCCCGAGGAGGAGGTTGGCTCCGGGGTCCTGATCGTTCCCTCCAAAACCGGAGAGCTTATCGTTCGGGGAGTGGAAGGAACTGCGGGCGCGCCCGATCAGGTCACCGGGGGCTGGTCTGCCACAGAAGCGGGGTACCTTCTCACTGTCACCATGGCTCCGCCGGGTTGGGGTGAATTCCGGCCGGGGGAGGAGATCGGTTTCGACCTCCTGATCAATCAGATGCTCCCCGATCGGCTTCGCCGAGCCGGCCAGCTGGTCTGGAGCGGTGGGGGAGGATGGGTTTGGCTCCGAGGCGACCGGCAAGATCCTGCGCGGCTTGGAACGCTCGAGCTCGGCTGACTTCAGCGCGCGAGGTACCGTGACGGAACACATCCCGGGATTTACCTCTACCGGCAGCAAGCGTCCCGACACGTTCTTCGGTTCCCCTGAACCCGATCTGCCCAGCCGGATGACTCGCTCGTCCGGCTATCGTGTGTGGGACGAGCAGGGCCGCGAATACATCGACTACATCATGGGCCTGGGGTCGGTGGCCCTGGGCTATGCCCACCCCGAGGTGACGCGGGCGGTCACTCTCGCGGCGAGCAACGGTGTGGTCGGTCCGCTTGCTCCCGTGCTGGAAGAGGAGGTTGCCGGCGAAATCTGCCGCCTGATCCCCTGGATCGAGCAGGTTCGGTTTCTGAAAACCGGTGCAGAGGCCATGGCTGCGGCGGTTCGCCTGGCTCGAGTGTTCACCGGCCGGGACCACGTGCTGGGCTGCGGCTATCACGGCTGGCTCGACTGGTCTCAGGGTGCTGCCGGCGTTCCTTCAGCCACCCGCGCCTTGTACTCTGAGCTCCCCTTCAACGATGCCGATCGCGCGAGGGAGCTGATCCGTTCAGCGGGAGACCGGCTCGCCGCCGTGGTGTTCGAGCCGGTGATTGTCGCCGAGCCCGAAGCCGCCTGGCTCGAGGTACTGCGGGAAGAGACCACTCGGTCAGGGGCCGTTCTCATCGTGGATGAGATCAAGACCATCTGCCGGCTCGCAGTTGGAGGCGCCGGCGAACGCTATGGTATCCGGGCCGATCTCACTGTTATGGGCAAGGCTCTGGCCAACGGCTTTCCGTTGGCGGCAGTGGGCGGCCGCCGGGAGGTAATGGCGGGTGCCATGCGCACCTGGATCTCCTCCACCTTGGCCACCGAGTTCGTCTCCCTGGCAGCTGCCCTTGCCACTCTCCAGGTCATGGTGTCCAGGCGGGTACCGGCTCATCTTCAGCAAGTCGGCGGCGGGCTGCTGGAGGGCTTGCATCGGTTGCAGCGCGACCATCCCGACCTTGTGACTGGCATCGGCGGTATTCCGGAGATGTGCTTTCTCCATTACGCGGACGACACCGTATCCCGTTCGGTAACGGCAGCCTGCGCCCACGCGGGCCTGCTGTTCAAGCGTTCGGCCTACAACTTCGTCTCCCTGGCTCACGATCGAGCCACGGTCGATCGCTCGCTCGCCGTACTGGCCGAGGCCCTCTCGACCGTGGCCAAACCTGCCTAAATTGTGGGGTAGTCTGTTTTTTACCGCACAGGAGGAGACATGTCACCGCGCAAACCTACCGTCGATGATCTCGACGATGTGGACGATGAAGACGGCACGCTGGAAGAAGAGGTCGCAAGCAACGCTGATCTGAAGTTGACAGTGACCGATGAGAGTGAGGCGGGTCTGGGAGGGCTGCCTCAGAATCTGCCCGAAGAGGAGGAATAGAGGAAGCAACGGGTGCTCATCGACGTTCACGCCCATTTCCTGCACGATCGCTCCCCCCGCTCCGACTGGCGAGAACGCAATGCCAGCCGGTTGCGAGCCGGGGAGCGCGTCGGTATTACGGTCCACGTCGCCTCGATTCTCGGCAGCTGGGGCGCCACCTCTCCCATCTACTTCCCCTCTCCCACTGACATCGAGTACGGCAACAACTTCCTCCTGGCCCTCCAGCGGCAGCATGCCGCGGGAATCCGCGGCTACGCCGTCGTCAATCCGAACTTTCAGGGGCACGCGCTAAGGGAGCTGGCTCGCTGCCTGGACGCCGGCATGGTTGGAATCAAGTTGGCGGCGAGCCGCAGGGCGGACGATCCTCTGCTGGACCCGATCTGTCGGGTAGCGGATGAGCGCGGTGTCCCCGTACTCCACCACATCTGGCAACACCGGCGGCGGGATTACCCGGGACAAGAGGCGAGCGACGCGATCGAGCTGGGAGCGCTGGCCGCCCGTCATCCCCGCGTCAACTTCCTGCTGGCCCACATCGGCGGCGGGGGTGACTGGATCCACTCGCTGGCGGCCATTCGGTCGCTTGCCAACGTGTACGTTGACCTGTCCGGCAGCGGCGTGGACGGTGGAATGCTGGAGGCTTGTATCCAGGCCGTGGGTGTGGAGCGGCTGGTCTGGGGCTGTGATCTCACTATCGATACCGGCTGGGCCAAGCTGCGCTACCTGGAACATCTGCTTTCCCCTGCCCAGCTCGAGCTGATTCGGTGGCGCAATGCTGCCCGGATCTTTCCACCTAACGCGTTCCCCACCGATTGATGCGCCTCGACGTCAATAGCTTCGTGGGGGCCTATCCCTTCCGGCGAGTGCCCGGGACCTCGGTAGAGGCGGTGCTCCAATCCATGGACCGGATTGGCGTGGATCAGGCGTGGATCAGCCACCTGCCCAGTGTGTTCTGGCGAGACCCGGCAGAGGGAAACCCGTGGCTATACCAGATCACTGACAGCAGCGAGCAACTGCGTCCGGTTCCCGCGATTCATCCCGGGCTCAAGGGTTGGGAGCAAGGCATCCGGGAGGCTCGATCTCGCGGCGCGCCGGCGGTGAGATGTGATCCGAACTACTACGGGCTCGAACCGACCGGACCCGACATGCGATCACTGGTGCAGGCCTGTGCCGGTGAGAACATGGCGCTGATCATGGCAGTGCGTCTCGAAGACGCTCGGCAGCGCCACCCTAACGACCGCGCTCCCGGAGCTGACGGCAGCGGCAGTCAGAACACTGCTGCGCGCCGATCCCGCCCTGCGGTCTGCTCATCACCCACGCTGACCGGAGCTTCGTGGAGGAGGTGCACTTCGGGTCCACCCCTGAGGAGTCCGCCCGAATCTGGTGGGACATCTGCTGGATATGGGGTCCGCCGGAGGATCACCTGGAGACCCTGCTGGGCACGGTTGGAGTGGACCGCTTTGTCTTTGGGACCGGTCAGCCGCTTCGGCTGCCGGAGAACAGCGTCGCCAAGCTGGACCTTCTTAACCTCAGTTCCGAGCACCGCTCGGCCATAGAGGCGGAGAACGCGTTGGCGCTTTGCCGGAGCTCGCTCAAGAGCAAGACTCGCCGGGTGAAGGCGTGACCGCAGACATCAGCTCATTGATCCAGCGTCTCGATGGCGCACTGATCCCGGCGGTACCGGTTCCCGTTTCGCGGCGGAGATCTCGATTCGGCTGCGCAGCGCTCGTATGCCGGCTGGATGGCAGGGCAGCCGGTGGGCGGGGTGGCGGTCTGGGCTCACACCGGACGAGGCCCTCACCTCAGCTCGGAGCAGCGCAGGCTGGTGCTCGATACCTGGCGCGAGGCGCTGCCGGATCGCGTGCTGGTTGCCGGTGCCCGCGACATTACCATGGCCATCGAAGCTCGCCGGGGAAAGGCCGACGCTCTGCTGGCCTTCCCCCAGTCCAATGATCCCGTTGGACATCACCAGCGGCTCGGCCGGGAGCTGCCGGTCATCGCGTTCTATTTGTATCAGGCTGCCGGCGGGGTGGACTACGACGACCGCACCTTGCACGCGATTCTCGACCTGCCCAACGTGGTTGGGATCAAGGTGGCTACGCTCGATTCTGTGATCACCTTCCAGCGAATCGCGGTCGGCTCTGCGGGAGCATCCCGACAAGCTGCTCATCACCGGCGAAGATCGTTTTCTGGGCTATTCGCTTCTGCTGGGCGCCCGCGCAGCATTGATCGGAATGGGTTCTGCTCTGCCGGACCTCCAGGCCGATCTGCTTCGCGCTCGGATGGCCGAAGATTGGCCTCGCTTTGTCGCCTTATCCGAGCAGTGCGACCGATTCAGCCAGACTACCTTCATCGATCCCATGGAGGGTTACATCCGCCGTATGCTCTGGGCGGCCGCAGCCGAGGGTGCTCTCCCTCCAGAGGCCTGCGACGATCCGTGGGGACCTCCACTTCCAGCCGGTGAACGCGCGGCAGTCGAGCGCATAGTCCGCGATGCGCGAGCGACTCGAGCGTGATTTCGAGCGGTTCAAGCGCGAGCTACCGCGCGACTTCCCGAACTACGTCCGGGATACCTACCGGATAGATCTCAGCGCCCGGTACCTGGGTCACCCGCTTCCGCACCCGATCGGCAAGGGTTCAGGTCAACTCTCGCTCAATCTCGAGCAGCTGGAGACCGATCGGACAGCGGGCCTCGCCTTCGTCGTTCTGAAGACGGTGATCGCGGAGGATCCGGCTGGGGAGCGCGCCATGGCAGCGTGGGCGATCCACGAAACGCGGATGAAAGTGGAGCGGCGCCAGTCTCAAACCGGACGAGAGGGGTGGACAGTCACCTGGAAAGGGCCGAGGCTGGGACCGCTCCTTCGAAGACTATCTCTCCCTGGTTCGCTCGGCCGGCGATCTCACCCGCTCGGGAGAGATCGTCGCGGTGCCCTCAGTCAAGTATCACCTGCCCCGGCTGAACGAGCCGTTTCGGTCCGCCGAGTACCGCCATACCACCGAGCGCATAGCGGCAGCGTGGGGCAACGAGACTCTGTCGCTGGAGAAGGATTTCTCTCCCACGCTGGCGGGAGATGCCCTGGCCGATGAGCGCAACCAGATACTTGCGGTGGCTACGAGAGGTTCCCGATCAGATTCGTCGAGGCACTGGCCGACCCGTCCGCCTCGCGCTGAAGCTGATGAACGCCCGTTTCGACGACAGCTTCCAGCTGGAAATGCTGCGCGCCTCCAGTTCGGCCGACGCGCTGGTGGTATTCAACCGGCTCTGGGACGCGGCGCAAGGCGTAGCGTATGGCGGCTACGATCTGAGCGAGCGCAATATCCGGGTGCTCGAGCTGGCTTCCCGGAGCGACCTCTCGTTGCCGCCCCTGGTAGGCAGCGGCAACGTGTGTAGCGGCCGGATTCTCCTCGACTACGCCCGGGCCGGCTGCGAAAGTGTCCAGCTGCATACCTGTTTCCAGCTCCCGCTCTCGGAGTACCCTGCCACCGGCGGGTCTCGTCCCCAGCGTGCCCTGCATGCTCTGATCTTTGACCCTAAAGAGGGACTGGTAGCTGGGATGCTCGATCTCGAGGCAGAAGGCCAGCTCGAGCGGCGGGACGGAGAGCTCAAGTTCCTCGATCTGCAGAACCTCACGCCGGGTATGAGCTCGCTGAGCACCAGCTCCGCAGCTGCCAGCTCCACCGGCTTCCGACTCGAGCGCGTCGAGCTCTATGAGCTGACTCTGCCGCTGCTGGAGCCGTTCATCATATCTGGCGGCACCATGACCCACCGGCGGTCTCTCGTCGTGATTGTGTACGACGACCGGGGCAACCGTGGTTTGGGCGAGTCGCCTCCCTTCGAGCTGCCCTTTTACTCCGAGGAAACGCTGGCGGGCGCCCGCCATCTGCTGGAGCAGGTGTTGATTCCCCGCCTGTTGCAGGCGCAGCCCGGCTCATCCCAGGCGGCCGACTTTGTCTTGCACGATGGTATTCGAGGGAACCGGTTTGCCCGCGCCGCAGTGGACACTGCGCTATGGGACCTCGAAGCAGCTCGGCGGGGTACCGGACTGGCTCAGGTTCTCGCTGACAGGCTCGGCGTCGAGTGCTCTCCGGCCATCGACTGCGGTGTGGCCCTGGGCATTCCGGCGGACCGATCGCTCCAAACCCTCCGGCGGTGGATCGAGCAGGCAATCCCTCGAGGATACCGGCGGGTCAAGATCAAGATCGCGCCAGGATGGGATGCTGCCCCGATCAAAGCTGCAGCGGAAACCATGGCCGGTTCCGGTTTGCCCCTGACGGTGGATGCCAACGGAGCCTACCAGTGGCCCGAGCAGAGAGACGCCCTGCAGGGCTCTCGACCAGAATGATCTGCTTTACATCGAGCAGCCTCTCCCGCCTGACGAGCTCGTGGGCCACGCCCGCCTCTCTCACGAGCTGCGCACCCCGGTATGCGTGGACGAGACGCTGCACGACGCCCGGGCCGCTCGACAGATCATTGAGCTGGATGGACCCCGGGTCTGGAACATCAAGGTGCATCGGGTGGGTGGGCTTACCGAGGTCTGCCGGATTTACCCCCTCGCCATCTCCTACGGCGCCAAGCTGTGGGCCGGTACCATGCCCGAATCCGGCATAGGATCCCAGGCCGCTATTGCGGCCGCGGCCTTGCCGGGCTTCGTCTACCCCTCGGATGTGGAGCCCAGCACGCGGTGGTTCGGGCCCGACGCGGATGTCATCCCGCTCACGATGGATTCCCAGGGCCGGATGCAGGTGCCAACCAGTTCGGCCGGCTTTCTGCTGAACCAGGAACGCTTTCGCAGCCGCCGCTCGGCTGCTGGCGGTCACTGAGGCCCGGTGACGTGACATACAGCCGAAGGTTCCGGCTGTATGACATGTTAGACTCGTCCCCTCTTCGGAGACGAGTATGGGCATCAGCGAAATGGTCCGCCGGGTGGCGGGGTGGTGTTGTCTCGGCATGGTGGCCGTGTTCGTTCTACTGGGCTACTACTTCGGAAACATCCGCTTTGGGCCGCTGGCGGGCGGATTTCTGATCTTGTCGGCCGTCTTCCTGATCGAGCTTGCCCCGGAGCAGGCTGAAAACAATGGCATTCACCCGGGAACAGATCCGAGAGTCGATCGAACGCGCGGGTGACCAGTATTGGCAGGCCCTGATCCGTCACCACGAGGATGCGTATCCAGCCAGCCGCCCCACACCAGGTGATGTAGCCCGAGCCGAGGCGGAACGGCTGAATGCCCTTGGCCTGGGCGACAATCCCGAATCTGAAGCTGATCGAGAGCCGGGTCGAGCGGCTCCCGTCGACCGTCCGAATCACCCACGTCTTCGAAGACTCGTAGCAAAGGCACTCGCTTCGAGACCGAGCCCTTCTCCGGCTACGACTGAGGCTGGTTAGCTTTCCCGGCAATGGCCGGGTACACCTTCCATCTCATCCCGCATACCCATTGGGACCGGGAGTGGTACCTCCCGCAATCCATCTTTCTTGCCCGCCTGGTTCCCGCTCTCGATGATCTCCTCGACCGGCTCGCCTCGGAGTCCGGATCCACCTTCCTGCTCGACGGACAGACCGTTCTCCTCGAGGACTATCTCGCTGTCCGGCCCGAGCGCGAAGCTGCCGTCGTGGAGCTGGTGCGCTCCGGACGGCTTCAGGTAGGTCCCTGGTACGTTCTGGCCGACGAGTTGATCCCCTCGGGAGAATCGCTGATTCGAAATCTGCTCGCCGGACAGGCGGACGCCGCCCGGTTCGGTGGTCGCAGTGATGTGCTCTACTCGCCCGACGCGTTCGGGCACCCGGCAGTCTGGCCCCAGCTGGCCGGCGAGTTCGGCATCCGGTTTGGAGTACTCTGGCGCGGGCTGGGCGGCGAGCCCGGCCAGGAGCACGATCTGTATCGCTGGCGCGGTCCGGACGGACGCGAGGTGCTGCTTTATCATCTGCCGCCCGATGGCTATGAGATCGGTGCCGCGCTACCCGCAGACGCAGAGCGGCTGCCCCGGGTGTGGTCTCGCATCCGCTCCACTCTGGTCGAGCGCGCGGCCAGCCATCAGGTCGCCGTCTTCGTCGGCGCCGACCATCATGCCGCGCACCCTGAGATCCTGAAGCTGCAGCGTCTGCTTGGCGAGCTTGAGCCGGGAAGCCAGTTTCGAGTCTCGCGACTCCACGAGTACTTCCTTGCTGCCGCTGCGGCGGAGTCGGCCGCCGTGCCGGTGCATTGCGGGCGAGCTGCGTTGGTCCTACGGCTACACCTGGACGCTTCAGGGTGTCCACGGCACCCGCGCGCCGCTCAAGCGACTGCACTGCGCTGGCCGAGCTCGCCTTGAGCGGAAACGCCGATCCGCTGGCCGCGTTGGCCGGAGACCTATCGCGGTAGTGACCGGCGGCCGCTCTTGAATCATGCCTGGCGGCTGCTGCTTCAGAGCGAGTTCCACGACTCGATCGGTGGCTGCACCAGCGATCAGGTGGCGCGACAGGTGGGCCTTCGGCTGCAGGATGCCGGGAACCTCGCGGCCGAGATAGCCCGCACCAGCCTGAACGAGCTGGTCGGCAACGATCCCGACCGGGTACGAGACCAGCCCGAGCTGGCCGAACCCCAGCTGGTGCTCTGGAATCCGGTCCCTCGCCCCCGATCAGGCGTTGTCATTGCCGATCTCACCTGGTTCGAGCGGGATGTGCTGGTTGGACCACCTGGAGACAATGTTCCCCGAACCGGCCCGGGAGCCCGTCCTTTTCATCTTCGTGGGTAGTGACGCTCCGCTCCGGGTCCAGTGGCTGGGGCGGAAACGCAGCTACGAGCGACTCGATGCGGCGCGGCACTATCCCGACCAGGATGAGGTCGACTGTACCCGGGTGGCGTTTCAGCCTCAGGTCGTCAAGGGAATGGGCTTCGATGTCTACGGATGTGGGCCCGGGGCGAAATCGGTAGAAGGCGGCGCCTGGCTTCGGGGCCGTTCCATGGGGAATGAGCTACTGGAGATCCGGATCGGCAGTGGGGGTGCAATTACTCTGATCGACCGTCGTACGCGGCCAGCTGTACCGGGACGTGTTGAGCCTGGAAGTCCAGTGGCGACGTGGGAGACACCTACACCTATGCACCCCCGCTTCCGGACCGAACCGTTCGGGCCCGGGGCAAATTGGCGGTCAGACCTCTGGCTCATGGGCCCGCTGGTCGCGGCGTTTGAGCTGCGCTGGGCCCTCAGCCGCGAACCCGGCAGAGGAAAAACCCGCGAGCGAGTTGAAGCGCGGGTGACGCTATCGCTCCACGCAGGAAGTCCTCTGCTTCGGTGTACACTGGAGCTGGATAATCAGGCGCGAGATCATCGGCTGCGCGCGCGAGTGCGAACCGGTCTTCCCGGAGCGAGTGCCACGGCGGGTGCGCAATTCGGGATTGTCGCCCGGCCCCCGGTCAGCCTTCGGGCCGGCCGCTATCGGCGGGAGACACCGGTGGCCACGGCCCCGGCACATCGATTTGTCGCTTGCTCGTCAAGGAACCGGGGGTTGGCGCTGCTGACTCCCGGTTTTTTCGAGTACGAGCTGCACCCGGAGACGGTGATCTGCTGATGACGCTGCTGCGCTCGGTGGGCCAGCTCTCTCGGGGAGACCTGCCGACTCGGCCGGGCCACGCCGGCTGGCCCACGCCGACGCCGGAAGCGCAGTGCCTCGGCCAAGACCGCGTACAGCTCGCGCTCGCGCCGGTAACGCAGGCCGAAGTGGAGCAGGGAACCAGCTTGCCGCAGCTCTGGGAAGACGCCTTTCTCCCGATCCGCGCCCAATGGCTTCGTCAGGCATCTCCGCTCAGCCCGGCCGCCGATCGAAATCCGGCTCGAGGGCGAGGGACTCGATCTTTTCCGCCATCAAGCCCGCGGAGCAGGGAGCTGGGCTGGTACTCCGCTGTTTCAATGCCAGGCCGCAGCCGGCTGCCGGGGTCTGGCATATGTCCGCCCCGCTCTCCACCGCGCAACGTTCCCGGGCCGACGAGCACCCACTGCACGAGATCAGATTGGGCGAAGGCAGTCACAGTGTTCCCTTTCACGCGGCGCCGCACGAGATCGTCACCATCGTGGTAACGCTGGCCCAACCGGACTAATTTTGCTCATGCATGACTTGCCAGCCTTACCGTGCTTCCCCTGTCCTCATCAGTCCTCGTGTTGTGCCTACGGCGTCACTTTGAGCGAGGAGGAGGCCGCGGCAATTGCGGAGCTGCATGGTCCGGACCTGATCTATCGTACCCGCTGGGGTGAGTGGCGTACCCGGGTGCGGCGAGGCCGCTGCGTGTTTCTCAAGGACAACGTGTGCACCATCCACGCTCAGTCGTACTACCCCGCCGTATGTCGCGGATTCCCCTGGATCGATGCGGAGACTGGCGGGCCCTACGAGTACGATCGAACGATCTGTCCCGAGTTCGTCATCCGCCCGGAGCTGGTGACTCTAAAAACGGGAAGAGAAAACGTGAGCGGTGAGCTGTGAGCGGGGCTGCTTCGGAGGCGAGAAAGTACTCGACATTACCTTGTTGACTAGATTGATATTCCAACTCTCACCCAGATCGTCAATGCGCACTCCCGCTCACCGCTCACGCTGTTCGGCAGTTCCCGCTCACGCTTTTCCCCTCACGCTGTCGGCAGCTCCCGCTCACGTTTTCCTTTTAACCATGGCTTCCTCCGTGGCCGCCCAGTCCTCAGATCCTGCCCTCGAGCATGCCCGGAAGCTTCTCGGTTCGGCCCCATTGATCGATGGCCACAACGACCTGCCCTGGGAAATCCGGGAATCGAAAGATGCTCCCCGCGATGTGGCGGCCTACGACATTCGGCCGTCCGGCGCCGAAGCAGACCGACCTGCCGCGGCTCAAGGAGGGAAAGGTCGCGGCGCAGTTCTGGTCGATCTACATCCCCGGGTGAGATCAAGGACAGCGGCTACGCGCGGGTGCAGCTGGAGCAGTTCGACATCGCCCGACGGATGATCGCCCGTTATCCCGATCGGCTGGCGCTGGCCCTCACGGCCGACGATATCGAGCGCGACTTCAAACGGGGCCGCCTTGCCTCCCTGCTGGGCATGGAAGGCGGCCACGCCATCGAGAACTCCCTGGGTGCGCTGCGATCGTACTACGAGCTGGGGGCGCGCTACATGACGCTCACCCACAATGTCACGCTGGATTGGGCCGATGCGGCCCTGGATACCGCCCGGCACGACGGGCTCACGGAGTTCGGCAAGGAAGTGGTACGGGAGATGAACCGTCTCGGCATGCTGGTAGATCTCTCGCATGTCGCGCCTTCAGTCATGAGCGATGCGCTGAACGTGAGTGAGGCCCCAGTCATCTTCTCCCACTCGGCGGCCCGAGCGCTCACCGAGCATCCGCGTAACGTACCGGACTCCATTCTGGCTCGACTGCCCAAGAACGGTGGGGTCGTGATGGTCACCTTCGTTCCTGCGTTCGTCTCTCCGGAAGCGGCGGCCTGGGATACCGAGTACCAGCGGGAATGGGACCGGCTGGAAGGCGACAGTGAGCGATACCAGCGAGCAGCGCCGGCTGGCCGATGAATGGAAGAGCGCGCATCCTCAGCCCCGGGCCACCCTCAAGCAGGTGGCCGACCACATCGAGCATGTGCGGCAGGTGGCGGGTGTGGACCATGTGGGGATCGGCAGTGACTTCGACGGGATCGACACTGTGCCCGAAGGACTGGAAGACGTATCCAAGTTCCCTCAGCTCTTTGCCGAGCTCATTCGGCGGGGCTGGAGCGATGCCGATCTCAAAAAGCTCGCCGGTGGGAACCTGCTTCGCGCCTTGCGCGGGGCTGAAGCGACCGCCGCACGCCTGCGGAAAACCCGGCAGCCGTCCACCAAGACTATCGAGGAGCTGGATGGTGTTCGCCCCAAGGCCTGACGGCCATGATCACCGCGAAGACCAGGGCGATGATCGAAAACGCGAACCACTGAATGGCGTAGCTCAGGTGCGGGCCATCGTCCAGCGGCGGCGGATCGAGCCTTCGGGGGAAACGGGGTAGGGTGCTGTCGGGTGTCTGCCGGACGTAAAGCGGCTCGATTCGGTAGGGAAGCCAGCTGGGAAATGGCTCTGCGATCGAGCCGCGCCCAGGTCGTTTCGTGGCCCCGTCGGAGCGGAGCCCCGCCGGCCGAGTCGAATGGAAGGGCAATGCCCTTCACGGTCACAGGGCCGAGCTCCTCGAGCGTGCTCCGGTCAACCGTAACCGCATCTGGAGTGGGTACGAAGCCCCGGTTGACCAACACCGCCACGCCGGACTGCTGCAGCAAGGGAGACACGATCTCCACCCCGGGAACCCCGCTGTATCCCCGGCCGCGAAGTACAATGTCATGCTCATGATCATATCTGCCACGCACCACCACCCGGCGATCGATCAGGCTGCTGTCCAGGCCGAAGCTATCCACCTGCACCGCTGGCGCAGCTCTACCCGCCTGAGCGAGAGCGTTGGCCGCTCGCCTCTCTTGCAGCCGGTGAACCTGCCAGATTCCAAGCCGGGCGCACACCGCTGCCACCAGGAGAAATCCGGCCACCAGGACAGAGCGGGAGCGCAGCGCCATGAAAGTGGTCCGGCCCTTGCGAAGAGGAAGTGCGGCAGCGGCTTTCCAAACCTAATGATGCTCAGAGGGTGGGTGATGGCAGCAAAGAAGCGTCGCGGAGACACTACCGAATTGGTTCTCAGGGGACTATTCTGTTACACCCCCCTTTTGACCGACTTCAGCCGGGTCGGCGTACATCCAGACAGTGTGAGCCTATGTTCCACACGACCTCAATAATCGTGCGACCGAGTCTTGTCCTTCTGTCGCTCAGTCTGCTTGGATGTGGAAGTGATCTGGTCCTGCCCGATTCTCCAGGCAGTGCGGCTGAAAGCATTGCACTGACCAAGGTGAACGGGGACGAACAGCACGGTACAGTGGGGGAAAGGCTGGATCCACTCATTGTTCGGGTTCTCAATCAGGAGCAGCAGGGAGTGAGCGGCCTCACGGTTACCTTCGCTCTCGCAGATCCGGCCGGAGGTACAGTAGATCCGGCATCGGCCACCACCAACTCCGCCGGTGAGGCGGTCTCGAGCTGGACTCTGGGAACGGTTCCCGGCCCGTACACCGTCGTAGCCGGACTGAGCGGGGTGGAGGGTGCCGACAAGGTCGCCGAATTTCATGCTGTGGCGGGAGCGGGCGCCCCGGTAGCTCTGGCGGCGCAAACCCCATTGGACCAGCCTGGCCGGCGTGAACAGGTGGTCCAGACCGCCCCGGTGGTCCAGGTGACTGACCGCTACGGCAACCCCGTGCCGGGAAAGCCCATTACCTGGCAGGTGATTGCGGGTGAGGGCAATGCCAGCCCGGCAATCTCTGAAACGGATGCGGACGGTAAGGCCACCACCGTATGGACTCTGGGCGACCGGATCGGCATCCACAAGCTCACCGCCACGGTCGAGGGTGTGGCCGGCGGGGTAACCTTCAAGGCCAACGTCCTCTTCTGAGGCGGCTGGGGTCGAGGTGGCGTGGCGCTGCCGCTACAACCTCTGGCTCACCCGTTTCAACCCCGCCTGAGATAGAGACTTAGATGTCGGTCCCACCCGCTGGGCTGGGCATGTAAGCTGCTTGCCCCATCCGCAGGTTCCCTAGATTACAGAACTTAGAAGCCAGGTGTGAGCCAGGCCCTTTTTTCTGAGGGGCTGCGGAAATAGACTGCCCCCTCGCACTTGCATGGCGCCATTGCGGCGTTGGAAACTCGAACCTGCTCAAGGACGGGTAGTGAACGCCTTTAAGCTCTCGGCCCTCATGGTCGCCGGACTTCCGCTGATCTTCGCGTGCAGCGACGACAACCTCACGTTGCCCAGTGAGGGTGCGCCGGCACGCATCGAAATCGTGAGCGGAAATGGACAGCAAGCCCGGGTAAGCTCTCCGCTGGATTCGCTCATTGTGAAGGTGAGTGACAGCCAGGGACGGCCGGTGGCGGGAGTGACCGTTGATTTCGTGCTGGTGGAAGACAAGGGCGGCTCCCTGTCCCCGGCGAGCGGAGTCACCGACGGTGAAGGGCTCACGGCTACCAGCATCACCTTGGGTCCCCAAGTCGGTACCCTGACCGGCGAAGCCCGGGTCCATCAGAATGAGGGGAGTACACCGATCGCGGAGGAATTTTCGGCCACCGCTCTCGCGGCCGACGCGAATGGGCTCGCCCTGGTGTCCGGCGACGATCAATCCGCCCCGGTGGGAATCGGCGTTGCCGCAGCCTCTCGTGGTGGCGGTAACCGATGGTTTTGGCAATCCGATCTCCGGTGTCACCGTGACCTGGTCAGCCCAGGGTGGGGGCAGTGTAAGTGAGGAATCCACCGTCACGGGAGACAACGGCCAGACGTCCGTCACCCGCACCCTGGGACCGACCGCGGGTGATCAGCAGACCGTTGCGACAGCCGGACAGTTAGTGGGGTCGCCGGTGACCTTCACGCACCACGCCACCGCTGGCAACGCCAACGCGGTAAACATTGTCTCCGGAAACAATCAGGATGCGCCTGCGGGATCGAGGTTACCGCAGCCCCTGGTGGTTCAGCTTCTGGATCAGGGCGGAAATCCTATTCCTAATCAACCGGTGAGCTGGGTTGTGGGTGGTGGCGGTGGAACCGCCAATCCCGAAACCAGCAACACCGACGCGACTGGCAAGGCCAGCACCGAATGGACGCTGGGACCCAATCCAGGGACCAACACGCTTAATGCAGTGGTGTCCGGCCTTACTCCTGCCGCGTTTCATGCAACGGGGAGCGGGACCGGGACGCCGTCTACTCTTGCAGTGACCACCCAGCCGCCCTCGTCAGTTACGGTAGGTGCAACGCTGAGTCCGGCTCCGGTAATTCAGGTCAGAGATGGTCAGGGACACGACGTCGCGGTTGCCGGAGTGGAGATCACCGTGGGGCTCTCCCAAGGCAACGGCCAGCTGAACGGAACGAAAACTGTTGTAACCGACGGAAACGGCCGGGCTCAGTTTACCGATCTGAGCATCAGCGGCGGCAGTGGTACGCACAAGCTGATCTTCGCCGCCGACGGCTTCCGCTCGGCGACCTCGAGCAAGATCGAGGTGGAGAAGGTCGCGACGACGATCACAATTACCGGTGACGATCCCGATCCTTCGAATTCGGGTGATCCGGTAACGGTGAGCGTCACTGTCTCGTCGCCCGGCGGAACGCCGAGTGGCCAGGTGGAGATCTCGGTGAGTGGCTCGCCTTCGTGCACGGTTGCCGCGCCGCAGGGCAGCTGCCAGGTCTCACCTACGGCATCGGGCGATATCACGGCGACCTATAAAGGCAGCGACACCTTCGCATCCAGTTCGGCGACGACCTCGCACACGGTGAACCCGCCGCCCCCGCCACCGAACGACGCGCCGACGGCTGCCTTTACCCACGCAGATTGCGTTGGAGGTACGCCTTGTCAATTCACCGATACCAGCACGGACCCCCAAGGCCCTGCTACGATTGTCGAACGGAGCTGGAATTTCGGCGACGGCACCCCCGTCTCAACAGAGCAGAACCCCAGCCATACTTTTAATGCGAGTATTTTCCCGTACGTCGTAACTTTGACGGTCAAAGATGATCAAGGCGCCACTAATACCACTACTCAGGGCGTTCTGGTGCAGTAATCACGATTTCCTCGTGTGATCCACCTCATATCTGTCGGGCCCGCCGCGCGATAAGCTAGTCTATCGCGCGGCCTTAGCATTTACCTCAGGCATTCATGCACCAGCTCGTCCGTCTCGGAAGAACCGGCGCCGTTATCGGCGTTCTTGCGTTACTAGCGAACTGTGGTGGATCGGACCTCCTGCTGCCGAGCGAGTCCCGCCCCGCCACGATCACCAAGATCAGGGGCGATGAGCAAACAGGAGCCGCGGGAGCCGCTCTCACGGATTCAGTTGCCGTCCGGATCGTAGACCAGCGGGGCACTCCCGTCGCCGGACAGCGGGTCGCCTTCACCCCCGGGCAGGACGCTCAGGGTGCTCTCGTCCGTCCGGAAGCCGCAACCACCAATTCAGATGGCGTGGCCCAGGCTGAATGGGTGCTGGGACCCGCGGCTGGTGGGCAATCTCTCACTGCCAGCGTTGACGGAAACGAAGAGCTCTCGGTCACCTTTCAGGCGGCGGCCCACCCGGCAGATGCGAGTCGAATCGAGGAAGCGGGCGGCAACCAACAGGAGGGCCCGGCAGGATCGGAGCTCGCGGATCCGCTCGAGGTGCTGATCACCGACCAGTTCGGTAATCCGGTCGAGGGTGTTCCGGTGGACTGGACCGCGGAAGACGGCAGCGTAGATCCGGCCACCACAACCACCGGTCCCGACGGCAAGGCGGCGACTGTTTGGACCCTGGCCTCATCGGTCGGCAATCAGACCGCCACCGCCTCCAGCGATGGTCTGGAGGGCTCTCCGGTCTCCTTTACAGCCATCGCTGCTTCAGGAGGTCCTCGTCGGCTGATTCTGGTCTCGGGGAACAATCAATCCGCCGCGCCGAACCAGGAGCTGAGCCAACCATTAGTTGTCCGGCTCGAGGATCAGAACGGAAACGGTGTCCCCAACCGGCCCGTGACTTGGGTTATTGGCTCGGGCGGGGGGAGCGTGAGCGCCACCACCAGCTCTACCGATGACAATGGTGAAGCGCGGGTGCGCTGGACCCTCGGCGCCAATCCCGGGGTCAACACGCTGAACGCTGTGGTCTCTGGAGTCGGGTTCGTGAGCTTCCGGGCTGTGGCAAGCAGGCCTGCAGGTGGCGACGGCGGTGGCGGTGGAGGCAATACCGGCCCCGCCCGGCTCGAGTTCCGGGTTCAGCCCAGTGACGCGGAGAAGGGCAAGACGGTAGATCCGGCAGTCCAGGTTGCCGTGCTGGATCAGAACGGCCAAGTGGTGACTCAGGGCGAGTTCGAGATTAAGCTTGAGCTACTCGGAGACAATGGTGGAAAGCTCAAAGGCCACGAGCGGGAGAAGACTCGCTCTGGCGTTGCCATCTTCAATGATCTCAACGTGGACAAGGAAGGTCAGTATCAGCTGCGTGCCAGCTCAGATGGCTTACCCAGCGTCGACAGCGACGTCTTCGAAATCCATGAACGCGATGGGCATGGCGAGGACTGATCCTGCCCGGGGCCTTCTGCTCCTTCCAGCTGTTTCTCTGTTCACCCTGCTTCTCCTCGCTGCCTGCGGTGGAGACGACCTCCTTCTGCCTCGCGACGGGGAGCCCGCCAGGATCACGGCCGTCAACCCAGAAAATCTGACCGCCACTGTGGGCCAGCCCCTGGCCGACTCGCTCGTCGCCGAAGTAACCGATCCAGCCGGCCGGCCGGTGCAGGGTGTCGAGGTGACCTTTGTACCACCAGACGGGGCCTCGATCCAGCCCACCGAACCGGTCACCACGAATGCCTTGGGCCAGGCGGCTGTTCACTATGTCTTGAGCACCACGGCGGGAGAGCAGGTGGTGGAGGCCCGCGCCTCTGCGATAGTACCCGACACTAATGGTCTCACCAGCTTTCACGTGGCCGCGCAGCCGGAAAGCCCCGAGTCTCTGGCGATGGCTGGGGGGAATGGTCAAACCGCCCAGGTGAGCACCATGCTGCCGGAATCCCTGGCAGTGAGGGCGGTGGATCGATTCGGCAATGGAGTGCCTGGAGTCGAGGTGATATGGCAGTCGACCGGCGGCGGTGAGGTGAGTCCCCAAACCGACACAACCGGGGCCGATGGGCGTGCCGCAGTCGCCCACATTCTTGGGAACAGTCCCGGATCTTACGGAGCAGTTGCCAAAGCCCAGGCGCTGGAGGGTCCGCCCATAGCGTTCATCGCTACCGCGGTGCCTGCCCCGAAACCGGTGCTGGCCCTCGTGACGCCGCCCTCTCCAATTGCGGTTGCCGGAGTAGCGCTGGAGCAGCAACCTGAGATCCAGCTCCAGGACCCGACCGGCGCTCCACTTCCCAGCAAGGACGTCAAGGTCACTGTAGACGTGGGCGTTGGGGGATCACTTGGAGGGAACACCAGCAGAACCAGTGATGAAAATGGCAGAGTCACCTTCACCGACCTCGAGTTCCGGGCAGGGACCGGAACCCGGACGCTGATCTTCTCAGCGGCGGGATTTACTCCCGTCACTTCGCCTGAAATTGCGGTTCGTCCGGGCAAACCGTCGGGCAAGCGAAGCTCGCTCTCGGTTTCCGGCGGCGAAGCGGGGCAGAAGACGACCATGTCGCTGCGGCTTAAGGACGATTTCAACAACGACATTCCCGGGGCGTCAGCCGACCTGTCGATCCGGATCAGTGGGGCAAATCCCAGCGAGGACATACCGGTTACCGAGATCAGCGGCGGGTCGTACACCGCCTCTTACGTGCCGGTGCACACCGGAAAAGATGACATCACCGTCGAATTCCGAGGGGAGCCACTGCCGGATGTAAGAGCTGCCACCACAGTGGCGCCAGGACCAGCCGACCCATCGACTAGCACTGCCGAAGTGAAGCGCAGGCAGATCGGCGTTTTCGCTGCTATCGACGTGGCTGTTACTGTCCGGGATGGCCAAGGCAACTTGGTCGGGCGTGGCGGAGACCAGGTACAAATCAGTGTGAATGGGAGTCAACCTCGCACCTGTGTCGTAAATGGTCGGGGGCAGAATCCTCCGCGCTGTAATGACAATCAGGATGGTACCTACACGGACGCATTTGTACTGGTGACCACGAAGGGCGTCCGACTGGATATCCAGTTAAACGGGACTCCTCTGGCAGGAAGTCCCTACGATCGATAAGTAAGCGGTCTCCTTAGTCGTGGCCAGCTAATCACTTAGCTCGCACGGTCAGGGTTGACCCACTTTATTGTTGCGGCTATCTTGCTGCGCCGTTCCGCCCTGGTGGTGAAACTGGTAGACACGCTATCTTGAGGGGGTAGTGCCGAAAGGCGTCGCGGTTCGAATCCGCGCCAGGGCATCCGACGTGCCGCCACTGTAGCTCAGGGGTAGAGCTCTCGATTCGTAATCGAGCGGTCGTCGGTTCGAATCCGACCAGTGGCTCTCGCGGTCCTCGTCCCAACTCTTCACCACTCCGATCCAGCACTCTCCCAGTACCGCCGAACCAAAAGCGCGGCGTATCGTTTCCTGCAGCAGGCCGTCGTCCCGGAGCACGAACGCTGCCCGCGCTCCTGGCTTCAGCACGCGCACCAACTCTCTCACGCCCGATTCGAGATCAGCATTCTCCGCAACCGTCTTTCCGAAGGCCAAATCAAAGAAGCGATCTGGATAGGCCAGCTGATCCATTGCCCCGGTTTGGAGATGGATCCGGTCTCGAAGAGCGAGACCGCGAGCAAGGTCCTTGACCGCTTCCACTTGGCTGACCGAACCGTCGAAGCCGTAAACGTCGGCACCGGCGAGCGTAAAGGCCACTGCTTCAATTCCGATCCCGCATATCAGCATCCGCTTGCCTCCGAGGGAACCCAGGAAGCTGAGCGGGGTTGGATTCATGACCTCCTCCGCTGTACTGCCTTGCCGGAACGGTCTCAGGAGTGGGTCAAGCCGAATCAAGTGCGGAATGTCAGGCATCCCGATCGAATCGCGCCATACCCCGTAAGACGAGCATCAGCAGGAGGGTACACCCGACTGCCAGCAGGAACCGGCCGGCGCCGGCCGCAATCCCAACACCGGCGGTTGCCCAGATTGAGGCGGCTGTCGTGAGGCCACGGACCCGGTCGCCTTCCTTGACGACGAAGATGACCCCCGAGCCCAGGAATCCAATCCCTAGCGCGACAGCCTGTATGACACGGACCGGGTCACCCCGTGCGCCAGCCACCGCAGCAGCGGCTTGGTCCTGAAGCGCCAACTCCCCCAGCGCGGTAAAGAGGGCGGAAGCTATGCCCACTACCATGTGAGTTCGTAAACCGGCCGGCTTATGGGCAGACTCTCGTTCCCAACCCAAAACGCCAGCCAGAACTGCCGCTATGAGCAGCCGAAGTAAGAAACGCAGCTCGGAGAAAGCTGCGATGTGGGCGCGTGCTAAAAGGTCTGCGACGACCAGTGGGTTGACCTGCAGTGGCCGCAGACCACCGGGCGGCTCTTATCCAGCGGCGGTTCCACCGAGGGATAGGTTACAGTGAAGCTGAATCCGCAGTTCAAACAATGCAGCACTACGGTCACCATGCTCTCCTGGTGGAGGCCGCCTTAGGATTGCACGGGTATGGATTCGCTGCCGTGTTCGGCAGCACATTGCCCGTTCATTTGGGCTCACACTTCTCAACCAGGGTTTCGAAGCGCAATATCTAGCATGATCTCCTGTCAGACCCTGGGCCCTGTTGGACTGAGTGTGGACGGTGCTCCGGCGCCCTCTGAGCTGCTCTGGCGCAAGCATCTGGGACTCCTGGTATACCTCGCCCGCTCTCCCCGGGGGAGGGCCCGGGAGCACCTGATCGGACTGCTATGGGGAGAAAAGCCTGAAGCAGCTGCCCGTCATTCGCTGAACGAGGCCATTCGGGTGCTCCGCCGTTACCTGGGTGAGGGAAACGTGGACACCAGCGTGGGGCAGATTCGGCTGGCAGCGGGATCGCTCACGCTGGATATCGATCGGTTGGAGGAGTACGCAGCCGCCGGAGAATGGGAGGCGGCATCTGGACTCATTGCCGGTGAGTTTCTCGAAGGCTTTTCAATCGCCGGGGCGTCAGACTTTGAGAACTGGCTCGCCAGCGAGCGATCGGCCATCCGGCTTCGCTGCATCGAAGTTCTCGCCCATTACGCCGAAGACCTGCTCCGCGCCGGCCAGGCACAGGAAGCGTCCGCTGTGGCCGCACGGGCACTCTCCTTGGACCCCGGCTCGGAGCACGCTGTCCGGATCATCATGCGAAGCCTGGTTCTCGCGGGAGACCGGGCGGGTGCCCTGGAACGCTACGAAGAGTTCACTCAGAGATTGCACCAGGAAATTGGGACACAGCCCGATCCGGAGACGCAGGCGCTGGCAGATCGGGTCCGGCACGAGCGCACCATCCGGCCACCCGCACCGGGTCGCTCCGGAGAGCCTGCAGAGGGAGAGCCACGCCTGCCGTTGGTGGGGCGGGAACCCGAGCTGTCACGCCTCGCCGATGCTGCCGCCTCCGCTCGGGCGGAGCGACGTGCGTGCGCCCTGATCCTCGAAGGGGAAAGCGGAGTGGGGAAGACCCGGCTGATGGAGGAGCTGCTCGGGAGACTCCGACTGGATGGTGTCGCCGTAGCCGCGGTGCGTGCGGTCGAAGGAGATCACGAAGAGGAGTGGAGCGGCATTCGCGGGCTCGCCCGGGGCGGTCTGCTCGAGGCCCAGGGATTGGCGGCGGCACCCGCCCGGGCTCTGGCCGTATTCGCCGACGCGCTCCCGGAGTGGGCCGACCGATTCCCCCACCTCCCCAGTGATGGCGAGCCGCTTTCCTGGGGGCGGGCATTGAGCGAGATCCTTCGTGCGGCTAGCGAAGAGCAGCCCATCGCGGTCGCGATAGATGACGCCCAGTGGCTGGATAATGCCTCCATGCAGGCACTCCGGGCAGTTCTGCGCGACCTCGAATCAGCGCCGCTCATCGTCCTGTTCGCCACCGACTCTCATCCGCCCCGAGCCGAGCTGGATGCCCTCCGTACCCGGCTGGGGAATACCGTGAGCGGCGTTGCCGTTCGGTTGGGCTCCCTCGGATCCTCCGACCTGCGCACGCTTGCCCGCCGAATGCTGCCGGGGTTCAGCGATGTCGAGATCGAACGGGTAGTCCGCCGGGTGGCCACCGACTCCGCCGGCCTCCCGCTCCTGGCCGTCGAGCTGCTACGGGCCGTAGCCCTGGGGCTGGATCTTCGGGGAACCGCGGGGGCCTGGCCCGAGCCGTATAAGACGCTGGACCAGACCATGCCTGGGGATCTTCCCGACACCGTGCTCGCGGCTATTCGCGTGGGTTTTCGCCGTCTGAGTCCTGGCGCGCAACGGGCCTTGGCGGCCGCGTCGGTCCTGAGTGATCGGGTGGCTCTCGATCTGCTGGCTCGAGTGCTGGACCTTCCGGAAAACAAGGTGGCGGAGGCACTCGATGAGCTGGAGTGGCACCGATGGATGGTGTACGACCCTCGGGGATACAGCTTCGTGGCCCGACTGGTGAAAAAGGTTATTGCCCGGGAGATGCTGACGCCGGGACAACGACAGCGGGTTCTGGAAGCGGCGGAGGCTACTTCTCTAGAGCGTAGGTGAGTCTGCCGCTGGCGAGAAAGGGTCGCAGTGGATGGCGGCGATACACTGGTTGCAGCAGGAGGTAACGGGCTATCGTGGTGGTTCCCGGCACGAGGAGCTCGTAATGATCGAGCAGGGAGAGTGAGCTCGCCGCCACGGCCGGGCGGGTCGTGGCCGTGGTCTGCAGAAAGTTGACGGCAAAGGCAATGGCCTCTGCCTGATGCTCTGAGCGGTCATCATAGCCATACCGCTTCGGGTCGCGAATCGCTGGAACCCCCGCCCAAAGTGCCGCGAGCTGGGCCTTTGCCTTGACCTGCCAGCGGTGGCCGAGCTCATGCGCCAGCGCATGACGAAGCTGCGCCACGCCAGTCATGTGTCCCGGGTCGAGTGCCAGGGAATCCCGCGAAGCGATGTATTCGCCGAGCCGCCCAGCTGCGCGCCCCCGCCGGCCAATCAGTCCGATGACGGCGCGAGGTTGACCGAACAGCTGATACAATGAATCGGCATATGCGGTGCTTCCGATATCGCGGGCGGCCTGCAGGAGAACACCCGGCTCAGCACTCGCCGATCTGCCGGCTGTAGTCCCATCGCTCGATACCCGCCGCTCGAGCCAACGCGGATGTGTGGCCACCTCAAGCAGAGCTCCCGGCGTCTCGGTTTCAAAAACACCGCTGTCTATCCGGAAGATGTAATGGGCCCGGCCGTTCCCATCGTCTACATAAGCCAACGATACCGTAGCGGCTCTGGCCGAGAGGCTTCCGCTGGTCGAGCGGAAGACGAGACCACTGTCTGATAGGCTGAAATTGCCGGGAAGAGGTGGCAGTCCCCAGGAGGAGAGATAGCCCTGGACCACAGTGCCTGCTGCCACTCCGCCGGGGGATGCAGAGTCGCCGTTCGACCTTGCCCTGGTGGTATCGGATGCAGCAGAGGGTAGGGCGTATCCTGCGCCCCGGTTGCGGAGCTGTGCCGTTGCGAGAGCAGGCGCTAGAGAAGACCCGAGTCCGAGGGCCAACAGCCAGGTGCCTCGAAGAGCTCCACTCAACGGCGGGCGACGCTCCCCGGATCGGGTGGGGCCACCTCGATGGAGCTGGAAGGCTCACGCCACGTGGTCTCCACCAAAATCCCGGTAAGGGCAACGATGAGGAGAACCATGGTGACAAAAATCGCCATGGCTGTCCGAGCGAATCCGTTCGGATTCGGCACGGAGATGGAGGCGCCTGGGGTCGAGGTTTCGGCAGACACGGTGACTTCCGGAGTCTGAGGTGGGGGTGGGTTAGCTGGGAATCCGCAGCCGCTTCCCGGCCCGCAGCGTGTACTCTACGGGCAGGGCATTCATCCGGCGGAGCGCGCGAAGTGAAACTCGATATCGCCGGGCAATCCCGATCAGGGTCTCGCCCGAGCGGACCTGATGGGTGGCCATACGAGCTTGATGCCGGCTGAAGGCGGTGCCGTTCACCGCGCGCATGGCCAGGGCCGACGGTACGGCAACCGTGGGGATCACCAGCCGGGTGCCGCTCTTCAGCCGGGAGGTTCGTGCCCTCGGGTTTGCATCCCGAATCTCAGTCGCGGGAAGGTGATACCGCCCGGCGATGGTGCTCAGCCGTTCGCCCGGGCGGACCACGTGGGTCAGAAAATGGACCCGCTTCGATGCCGGCAGTTTCTCGTAGTCATCGGCAACCGTCTCCCCAGTGCCAAGCGGCACCCGAACCACCGAGTGAGTGTGGGGAGGGGTGGCGAATCTGAGGTACTGCGGGTTGAGGTCCCGGATCTCCTCCGGGCTTGCCTCGGCAAGGCGGGCAATCACGTCCAAACCAGTCACGCCGTTCACCACCACCGAGTCGTAGGTGAACGGAGGCACTTCAGATGCAGTAATGCCGTAACGCTCCGGCTGCTTGGCGACAACCGCAGCGGCGATCAGTTTCGGGACGTAGTCCTGCGTCTCGGTGGTCAGAAGGTCGGTGCTGGCCAGGCGGAAGAAGGCCGCATCGCTGGTGACATCGGTGCTGTCCAGCGTGCTCTCTACCTCGTCGGCTGCAGCCTCCGCTTCAGAGTCGTCTTCCTCCAGCACCTCGGCGTCGCCGTCGCTGCTGTCGGCCGAGGCCTCCCACTGAAGCTTGCCCAGGCTCCGCGACAGCTTGCCCGCGCCGGCGTTATAGGCCGCCGCGGCCAGGTACAAGGAGCCGAAGCGATCACGCAGATGATGCAGATACCGCGCTGCCGCCTCGGTGGCTTTCACCGGGTCCCGGCGCTCGTCCACCCAGGTATCTACCCGCATGCCGTAGCCGCGGGCTGTTCCCTTCATGAACTGCCACATCCCCACTGCATGGGAGCGGCTCACGGCCTCGTTGGAGTAGCCGCTCTCGATCAATGCGAGATATCCCAGGTCTCCTGGAAGCCCTTCCGCCTCGAATTGGCGGCGGATCATGGGCTCATACCGGGCGCCCCGGGCGAGGAACACGCTGAGACCAGTGCGGGAGATTCCCTGGAAGTAGTTCAGGTAGTACTGGACGCGCGGATGATTGGCGAAGCTCCTGACATCGATGTCCCATCGGACATCGTCGGGGAGAAACTCGGGAACGCCTGCAGCATCCGGCTGTGCGTCAGCCAGGTCGTTGACGCTCGAATCGGCAGCGATTTCGCGCGGGGCGGCCCGCTCCAGGTATGGAACGCGCACTCCGGGAATGGCGGAGACTGGAGAGATGCCGTGAGGGGCCGGCGGAATTGCACGCGCGCACGCGGCAAGGGCCAGAAGATTGGTCCAGAGGATCAGACGCTTCATGCCTGCCAGGATTGAGTGCGGGAGTTGTACTGCCGAGCGGGGCTGCTAGCTGCACAAAACGGGCCGTACAACTTTGAATCCCACAAGGCTTTGCAGATAATGACTTAGAGAAACCTGCAGCCTTCCGCAGGCAGCCGCGGTCAGGCAAAACTCTTTGTGCGTCGGCAAAACGCAGCTACTTTCCGCCGCGCATGGGCCAACCCACCCGCCACGATCCCTACGCCGCGCTTCGCATCCTCAACTTCCGTTGGTTCATCTACAGCATGCTGGCGATGACCGTGGCCACGCAGATTCAAGCGGTGGTGGTGTCCTGGCAGATCTACGAGCTGACCCACGATCCGCTCTCATTGGGTCTGATCGGATTGGCCGAGGCGGTGCCGTTTATCGGGTTCGCCCTATTCGCCGGCCACGTGGCCGACCGGATCGAGCGGCTGCGGATCTCGCTGATTGCTCTCGCGGTCCTGTTGGGGTGTTCGCTTACCCTGTTCGGCTTTACGCTCCGGCCCGACATCATCAGGTCGGGCCGGGTCTGGCCGATCTATCTCGTCATCTTTTGTAGTGGAATCGCCCGGAGTTTTCTGCAGCCGGCCCGTTCTGCCCTGGGAGCGGAGCTGGTACCGCGTGACCTCTATCCTAACGCGGTCACCTGGCGCAGCTCTACCTGGCAGTTGGCCGAGGTGGTCGGCCCGGCTATAGGGGGTTTGGTGTACGGATTCGGCAGTGCTCGCGCTGCCTACGGTGTGGACACCGCGCTGATGGGAGTGGCGCTGCTGACGCTGGCCCGGCTGCGGCACGCCCCTGTTCGCAGCGCACGAGCGGATGAGTCTTTCCTTCAGAGTCTGGCCACGGGGATCCGGTTTGTCCGGGGCCAGCCGGTGGTCCTGGGTGCTCTCACCCTCGATTTGTTCTCGGTGTTGTTCGGCGGTGCCGTCGCCCTGCTTCCGGTATTTGCGGCGGAGATCCTCCATGTCGGTCCGGAGGGGCTGGGTATCCTTCGAGCGGCACCCGCTGTAGGCGCAGTACTGATGTCGTTGGTGCTGGCTCACCGGCCTCCGCTTCAACGCGCTGGGCGAACTCTCTTCGTCAGCGTGGCTCTGTTCGGCCTGGCCATGATCGGGTTCGGTCTGTCTCGCGACTTCTTTCTTTCGACGGCTCTCCTGGCCCTGAGCGGCATGGCCGACACCGTCAGCGTGGTGGTGCGATCAACCTTGCTGCAGGTGATGACCCCCGACCATCTGCTGGGTCGGGTGGCCTCGGTGAATGCAATCTTCATCGGTAGCTCGAACGAGCTCGGCGCCTTTGAGTCCGGCACCGCGGCCCGGCTGATAGGCACGGTCCCCTCGGTCGTATTCGGAGGGTTGGCTACCTTGCTGGTAGTGGCGACGACGGCGCTGAAGGTGCCCGAGCTTCGAAGCCTGCGAGAGATCCGTGCTGCCGATCAGTAGACCATGGCATTCAATCCTAAAGGCGCCTGGACCTCGTCGGCGAATCGCTCTCATCGTCTGGGTTGCCTTGGCTGGCATCTGGGGATCCACCTGGCTGGCGATCAAGCTCGGACTCCGAGACCTGCCGCCCCTTACCTTCGCGGGAATTCGATTTGCCCTTGCCGCGATGTTGCTGGGCGCAATCGTGGTGATCCAACGAATCCGGCTACCGCGCTCAGCTGGGGAATGGGCGCTGCTGGCCTACACCGGATTCCTGACCATCACCCTTAATTATGCGCTGGTTTTCTGGGGCGAGCAGTACATCTCTTCTGGCCTGGCTGCGCTGCTGAGCGCTACGGTACCGCTCTTCGGCCTTCCCCTGGCCCACCGTTATCTGAGTGCGGAGCCACTTACCCGACGAAAGATCGTCGGTGTGCTACTGGGTTTACTCGGGGTGGCGGTGGTGTTTTCCGGCGAGCTGGGCACCGGAGGTCCGCGCGCGTTGGCCGCCAGCGTAGGCATCATCGCGGCGGCATTGGCCACCGCTCACGCCAGCGTGCTGGTCAAGTCCCGGGGCACCCACATCGAGCCAGCGGTGCTGGCGGGAACCCAGATGTTGGGGGGATGCTTACCCCTCCTAATCGGCGGGATGCTGCTGGAGGGAAGCCCGCTCAACTTTCGGTGGACTCCAGTGGCGCTCGGAGCGCTGGCCTATCTCACCATTCTGGGCTCAGTAATCGCTTTCTTGATGTATTACTGGCTTATCCGCCATACCGCGGTTACCGGCGTGCTCATGATTCCCCTGGTCACTCCGCTGATTGCAGTGCTGATAGGAGTGGCCTTCGGTGGCGAGTCGATTGGATGGCAGACAGCCTTGGGGGGAAGCGCGATCATTTCCGGTGTGGCGCTGGCAGTCCTCAGGGCATGAGATAAAGAGGAGGGTGAAAAGATCCATCTTTCACCCTCCTCTTCCATCCGCATCTCTACGCTGCCGATTCGCCGGACGTTCTGGGTTTGCGGGTTTCCACCTGACGCTTGAGCCAGTCGATCTGGTCCTTGATCGTCTGCCGAGTGGCCTTGGTGCCGAGCCAGTCGAGCGCACGCTGACGCTCTTCCTCGCTGAACACCGGCGAGGCAGCCAGCCGCTGGTAGAACGCCACCTGTTTTTCAGTGGGCGCATAAGGTCCCGGCCGCCCTACGGCCTCGGCTCGCTCGCTAGTTCGAGCCGCGGGGGTGGGCACCTCGCTACGAGCGGCCACGCTTGCAGGCAGAGGAAATGCCCGGGCGGTACTGGGGATGGTACCCGGCTGCGCCTCGACGACTCGGGTCTGTCCCGATTGCCGTGCCGTTGCCATGACCTGCGCGCGCACGTTGCCCGGAATGAGACGGAAACGCGCATTCCGCGCGGCCTTCATGGCGCCGTGCTCATACCAGTGCGGATTGAGCTGTGGTCCCCGGCGCGCCACCACGTCCTCACCGCCTAGAATCTTCCGGACGAATTCCCGAATCTCGGGATCGTTGAAGTTCTCAGCCATCCAGCCCAGGTAGTCCCGGCCTTCGTCGCTGCTCAGCAGGTCGCGATAAGTTTTCCCGCGATATTTCTTGCTGGGCACCTTGGCGTCTAGGTCCAGCGGAACGGCGTCATAGTATAGGGCCTGACGCTTGACCCCGATTACCTGATCGAGACGAACGTCCTGACCAGAAGGAGAAACCGCAAACCGCGCGGCTTTGACCTTGAAAAGTGCCTCCCGTGCCTCGCCTTCGCCGATCAGCTCGTATTGGAGATCTTCCTCCCGAATGACCTGACCCTGCGAGACCAGCGCCATGCAACATTCGTCTACTCCGGTTTTGGAAAGGCCAACGACTTCCTGGCCTCCCTCACGGACCACATAGACCAGGTCGGTGCTGGCGACACCTTCCAGTTCCCGCCGGAGCGCTTCTTCATCCATCCGGTCCATCAATTGAAACGGGTCCCACGCTTTTGACTGAGCGGTAGCCTCAGCCTGCTCCTTCGTGTCCGACATTCCGATCTCCGATTCATTGTAGTGGGCCGGCTCGGCCAGCCCTCCGAGTCTCATTCCTGGCCGCGACACGAGGGTTAAACCATCTCGGGCCTGCTTGGGTTCCACCAGGTAACCTGAAAATTAGCAATGACTTAGCTCAGATAAAAGCCCGGCTAAGTCCAATGATACCAAAGATTTACCGAAAGGTACCAGGCGGCTTGGGTTATGGGGAGGATTGGGGGAGGATTTTTATTGTATCGAAAGGGCTGAAACCGAGAGGGGCCGAACATCGCTCGGCCCCTCACCGGTACGCAGTCGGACTACTCATCGCGTTGTTTCTTGTACAGCCAGTACTCGGGTCCAGCGAGATTCTCAGGCCAGTCGTCGAAATGAAGATCTCCCCGCCAATTGTTCTCAGTCTGATCCTCATCCTCGGAGCTCTCCCAGGGAAGATCTCCACCGGTTTCCCACGGCCGTTCGTCCTGATGGCTCATTGGGCTCCTCCGCTACCGCTTGGCGCCGCACCATGCGGCACCTACCCCGAAATGCCGGGCTGGGGAGCCCGGTTTTTTGCGTATCGGGCCATAATCGCAAGTCGCGGGCCTGCCTCTCAGGCCGGCCGGGGCGCGTAAGTCAATTTTGTAGAGAGAGGCTCCTTTGGAGGTGGGGATTGTCACCTGCGTAGCGATTTCAGCATCACCGGGAGGGGTAGCGTGGTCGAAGTGCCCGGGCTACAATTCCGCCTCTTCGAACAGTCTCGGGACGTGGCGCAGTCCGGTAGCGCACTGCAATGGGGTTGCAGGGGTCGCGGGTTCAAATCCCGCCGTCCCGACTGGGAGGGCCGCTCAACTGGCGGCCATTCGCGCATTGAGGGCCAGGACTCCGAATGAACCTGAACACAGTATCCGTGCTGGTGCTACTTGCCCTGAGCGGTTGTGGCGGCAAAGCGGATCGTGAGCGTCCGCCTGCCGCTGGTGGCTTCAGTGCTGCTCTCGGCGTCGATACCACCGTCATGACCAGGACACCCTCGGGATTGCGGTACCAGGATGTGGCAGTTGGAAGCGGTACAACAGCAACGGCTGGGAAAACCGTCTCGGTGCACTACACCGGCTGGCTGCCCAACGGGGAGAAGTTCGACAGCAGCCGAGACCGCAATCAGCCTTTCGGATTTACCCTCGGTGCTGGGCAGGTGATCGCGGGCTGGGACGAAGGCGTAGCTGGTATGAAGGTTGGCGGACGTCGCAAGCTCGTCATTCCGCCGGATCTTGGTTATGGGACCGCCGGAGCTCCTCCGGACATCCCGCCGGGGGCAACGCTGGTGTTCGACGTCGAGCTGTTGGACGTGAAGTGATGGGAGTCAGGGAGCGCGACGAAGCACGATCTCGACAGGGGTGACCTGCTTCTCATTACTTGCAAGCACTGCCGTGGGAGCGCTTACCACTTCCCACCGCCCCGGCAGCAGAAATTCCTCGGTCGCCACCGCGAGTGTGTAGTGTTCCGGGTGCTTAACCCGGACAAAGAACTCTCCGGCTGAGTTGGTATACACCACCTCATCATTCAGCTTCACCGCCGCACCCTCGACGGGACTGCCTGACTCATCGCGAACGGTGCCCTGAACCACGTATCGGGCGATGGTCCCGCCAATCTGCTGCGGCTGGACTCCTCCAAAACTCCCCATGTACAGGAACGTGCTCCCCGAGGCGGAGTAATCCACTGTTCCATCCGGCCGGACGTAGGTGCCCAGATTGGTCGAGTAACTCCCCAGCTGCAGCCGCGCGGTCAGATTCAAGGCGCTGCGGAAAGGACTCAAGGGCTGGAGCGGCTGATGCACGATCTGATAGTCCAGCCCAAACTCACCGAAGCTGGTCCTGACGCTGGCGCCGCACAGCACGGTAGGCTCACCATGGTGGAAGACGATCTGCTGGCTTAACCCGAAGTGAGGGGACAAACGCCACCTCAGGTTTGCCAGCGGAGTAGTAAGAGTGGGCTGTCCTTCCGGGCGACTCTGCAGGAGGAACATCTCGGCGTCCAGCCAGCGCGTCAGCTCGCGTCCGACTGCCAGGTACGAGCTGAGATTGCTGATATTCTGAGACTCTGAGTGATACACACCTGCCGTCAGCCGCAGCTCACGCCAGCGACCTCCCCCGAACACGGTGTTTCCCACGGCGCGTAATGGAGTCAGGGCATTCCCCGGAACTGAGTCCTGCACGAAGTTTTGCCGGGCGAAACCGACGGAGAACTCGGGACTGATATCGTAGGTAAAGGTCAGGTTCTCCCGGTCTACTTCGGTCTGGTTCGGGGTCGGAACCGGCGCTCTCCTGAACTGATCCGAACTCCATACATATGAGGCCAGCAGCCCAACCCGGCCCTCCCGCATGGACACACTGGATGCGGCGTAGGGGTGATTGGAACCCATCCCGATGACGAACCCGGTGGTCAGGTCGCGAGAGGGCTGCCATTCGACCCCAGGAAGGACCGTCTGCTGACCAGCAAAGATGGCGCTGGTGGTGAAATAGACGTTGGGCTGGATGGAGTGTCGTAGAAACACGGCGCCCATCGGCTCCTCGATGTCGGTCGGCTGAAAGGCCGGTGCCCCGAGTCCCGCCGAGCTGGCACCGCCGAAAACCAGGTAGGAGGTCCGCCGGTCTCCGCCGGCGTAGCTGAGTCCCTGGACCAGCAGATTGTATCCTGGAGTGAAGATGTCTGTGGGCAGCCGCATGACCAGGGCGCTGTTGCCGACACCCAGGGTGTCCCCATGGCCGGCGGCCCTTCTCAGGAAAGCGCCCGCGCGGAAGCCGTCCAGATATCCCAACCCCACCCAGCCGTCCACTCCGGATCGCCAGAAGTTGGCGGTTGCTCCGTATCCGCCCGAGAGCGAGGAGCCACCACCCTGTACCTCAACTACCGTCTGGGCCCGAGCGGAGAGGGGAAGAAAGAACAGCAGAACCGCGGCAAGGATAACCTTCCCCGCCAACCGTGATTGGCGGACCGAGCGGGTCACGGCCGGAGAGCGCTCGCGCCTGAGTCGGCGGCGAGGGACGCCGCAACAGGAGTAAGGACGGTATCGACGGTAAACCGGGAGAAGCGGATACTCAGATGGGTCGGCTGGGCCGGACTGTCCCACTCGAGCTCGGCCCAGCGGCGGCTGTGAGGCATAAGGGGGAATCCGCCACCCGGTTGTCCCACCTTGTCCTGATTACTCACAGTCACTTGATGAACCCGGCCCAGGTGAGGCCCCAGATTCTCTAGCAGGACCCGGACCTTATTCGTGCCGGGATCCTGCTCGAACCGGCGAATCGCAACCTCTTCCTTTCGGAGCGGTTGCTTCTGATTCAGATAGACCACGTGCGGCAGAAGAATGCGGACATTCAGCCCGTTTTCCGTACGCGCTCCCGTCATTGCACTCAGGATCGTGAACCAGGCGGGAAGACTGTCGCTCGTGGCCTCATAAAAAACCGTCCGGCTTCCCTTCGGAGGGAGCCGAAAGCTCATCTCTGAAAGCTTCACCTGGATCCGGCTGGTATCCAGCGGAACGTCGATCACGTCGCCAGCTTCCGAGATGCGGAAGCCGCGGAGTTCGAGCACGACGGTGAGGGGGAAGATCGACGCATTCCTGAGTTGGAAGCTGGAGCGGGCTCGTTCCTGATACTCAGCGATGGGCGGGCTTATCGATTGCGCAACGATTGGCCGGACCGGCAGCGAGGCGCCGCAGAGGACCACGAGACTCAGCCATGCTGCGCGACTGTCGGGCTTCACTGGGTAATCACTCGGAGGTTGAGCACGCCGGTATACGACCCGGCAGGCAGAGTGGGGAAGCCTACCAGATTCAGCTGCAGGTCGAGGTTGTCGGTACGGGTCGAGTTTTTGTTGCCGCCGCCGATGTTCACCGAGTAGAGTCGCAGAGCTCCCGCCGGCGGTACCCACTCCGGCGAAGGCATTCTGCGTAATTGGGGTGAACGCGGTCGGGAGCCCGGTGGACATCCGCGCCAGCACCCGGCTGGAGGGGATTTGCGTCGTGGCGCCAACCAGCGCCTGTGCCGGAACCAGGAAATAGGCCACCAGATTCACCGTGTTGGTCTGCCCCGGGCTGACGCTCCACGTGGTCTGAATGACCACCGGAGACGGGAAGCTATTAACCGCATTATCGGCTACCCCGGCTATGGTCTGTATTGCGCCGGAGGTGACCACGAGAGAGAGGTCGGCCGGAGAGGTTGCTGCCAGGGAAATGATCCGAGCCTGCCCAAAAAGCTCCTTCGCCCCGAGCGCCAGAAAGGCGCTCAGGGCGAAGAAGAGACCGAACGTACGTCTGCCCATGCAATCAGGCCCAGGTGGTTTCGTTCGTCGCTTACTGAACGATCGCCTGGAGGTTGAGCGTACCGGTATAGTTGCCGGCCATAGTGGTCGTGCCGGTCAGGTTCAACCGGAGATCCAGCTGGTCGGTGCGGGTGCCAAAGTAGCTGCCCGCGGCCACTGCCTGGCTGAAGAGCTGCAGGCTTCCGCCGGCTACACCGACGGCGCCCACACCAGCGCCGGAGAAGGCAGCAAACGCCGTGGAGTTAACCCGACCCTCGACCTTCGAGGAGGGGATCAGGTCAGTACCGTTCACCAGCGCCTGTGCCGGGGTAGCAAACCAGCCGACCATCCGCACGGAGGAGCCGCCGGTGAGGTTCCAGTCGGTGGTCAGGCTCACCGGGGTGAACTGGTTGGCCGTGGAGTTGTCCGTGATGTTGGCCAGGGTCGCGGTACCGACGTTCGTGCTGACCGTCAGGGTTGCCGCCTTCGTCGCGGTAAGCGCAACGGTGGCAACGTTCGAGGTCAGGTTTGCCTGGGCCATCGCGGTGCTGGAGCCGGCCAGCACCAGCGCGGCTGTACCCACAAGGGCATTCTTCAACAGGGCATGCATTGCTCGACTCCGGGCTGAGGTTCGGTCTGGGACTACCGATCCGCCGAAGTACAAGACACGTGCCCGGCTTTGAACCGTACCAGCCGGCGACTTCTTTATCGCTCGCCCCCTCTTTCGGAGAGGTGCGGCGGGGATTGCACCCGGGTCCTGTCAAGCGGGACTTATTCCCAGATGCCAGGAGATTCTAAGCAAAACCCGAGGAGCTAAATGTCGAAGAAATAATCTGTTAGGCTAGAACCGGAGTGGGGTACGGCACCGGCGGCTAAGCCTGAATCATGATCGTAACCCGCACTGCTGAGAAGCTTTGTATCGTCGGTGTTACAAATCTGCCTGGTTTCTGGACGGGAGTGAGGCGGTTCTCACTCCCGGAGCAAAGCCCGTCAAATTGCGACGATTTAGTGCAGGTAGGGACTAGTCTTCGTCATGATCCCGGTCGTGGTCCCGCTTCTGGCGAGCGGGGTCTTCTTCGCTGCCGGGACGAACCAGCCGAATGGTCCCCTGGAACGACTCGAGGGTAACCTGTGCACTCCCGGAGCCCAGAGTGAAGTTAAAGCCTTTGCCCTTACGGGTGCCCTGCAGCGGGACCGGGAACTCGGATTCGAAGTCGCCACTGAAGGTGGAAACCGTCACACCGGCACTGGTTCCCAGCGGGACGGTCAGCGTCAGATCTCCGTTATGGGTCGACAACGCATAGCGGCCGCTGCTCCGGATCGGACCGGAGTAGGAGATATCGCCATTGACTGTATTGGCGTCGAGGCTCGAAGCATCCACCCCCTGGAGCAGGATCTCTCCGTTAACGGTTTGGGCCGCGATGTCCCCGGAACTGTTGGCCACTTGGACGTCGTCATTCACTGAGTTCACGTTGATCCGGCCCCTGGCTCCGCGCAGCCTCACCGAGCCCTGAACCGAACGCAGCGAGATCAGACTCTCGCCACCGCTGACGTCTACTTCGCCCTCGACCGTCTCGACCGATATAGGAGCCCGGATCCCTTCGACTTTGGCGTTGGTATTCACCCCGGCCAGACTGAGACCGATCCAGGCGGGTGCACTGATTCGAAGCGTGATCTCCTCGGGCGGGCCGTGTCGTCCCCCCTGGGTCCGAATACTGATACCGGTCGCGCTGCTCGAAATCTCGAGCTGATCCTGATCGCCGTCGGCCTCGATCCGAACCGCGTTTCTGTTCCAGGCGCGCACCGTGACATCGCCCGCGTAGGCATTGATGGCAAGGCGCTGACCCCGCACCGCGTTGAGCGTGGTATCCACCTGGACAGCGGGTGCCAGCGCCAGGGTACCGGTCAGAAGGGCAAACAGCACGGGAGGTCCTTTCAGCTCACCGGAACGAGCGCGGCGGCCTGTCGCAGCAGGTCGAGTTTACGCCGCATCGTTTCGGCCAGGTGTGTGTTGAGGTACAGGTTACCGGAGTCGGCGTCGAGCGCACGCTGTGCCTCAGCAATGGCGCGATCGATGGCGGCCAGATTTTGCTCGATGATCTTGACGGTGGTAGTGTCGAGCTTGCCGCGGCCCTCCGCCAACACTCGCTCCAGATCGGCCACGGCAGCGGCATAGCTTTGAGAGACGTTGGGCCTCATTGAGACGCTCACAGCAGGAGCGCCCTCCGTCGGGCTGGATGGGGCGGGAGCGAGCACCACGGACTGCCGGGCAGTCCCGCTCAAGAACCAGACACTGCCGCCCGACACGGTCATCAACGCAATGGCAGCCGCAGCAAGCTGAGGCAAGGAGAACGCCCAGCGGCGCCGAGCTCGACGGTGAGCGCTGATATCCACCACGTCGTGGGCCTGGGGTGTTCCTGCCCCGATCCGGGCGGCAATGCCAGGCCAGAGATCGGTGGCCGGAGAAGGATTCTTGAGGGTACGCGCTCGGCGCACCACCCGCCGAAGATCGGACACGATCAGGGAGCATTCGGCACAGCTCTCCAGGTGCGACTCGAGCGCGTGGCGCTCCCACTCGGGCAGCTCTCCGTCGACGTATTCCGACAGGCGGTCGGTCCAGGGGTCTTGAATCATGATTCCTCCTCAGCGCTCCAGATGCTGACGCAGAGCCATTCGCGCCCGATGCAACTGGGATTTCGACGTTCCGGTCGCAAGACCGAGCATCTGGGCAATTTCCTCATGGCGGTAACCCTCTACATCGTGTAGCACGAACACCTCCCGGGCTCCCTCCGGCAGCCGTTCCATGGCTGCCTCGAAATCCATGGACATCTCGGGCGTGGCTCGACGGCTGGGAACTGTCTCCAACGCCATGTCGCCCTCCACGTATCGCTTGCGCCGGGTCCCCAACGTCTCCCTCCGGGCCAGGATCACGTTTACCGCCAGTCGATGGAGCCAGGTTCCAAACGCCGCTTCGCCGCGAAAGGTGCCGAGCTTCTGCCACGCTCGCACGAAGATGTCCTGGGCGACCTCATCCACATCATCATCGCTGAGCATGCGGCGAACCAACCCGTACACTTTGGGGACGTGGGTCCGGTACAGCCGCTCGAACGCGCTGGCATCTCCGCTGGCCGCGAGCGTGGCGTCCACTGCATCCGGATCGGTCCTGCCGGTCGGTTCGTGCTCCAGAGTTGCCACTCCAAGGCCGAGTTCGGTCATCGCGGGGGGATTGGATCGTACGGCGGCCCAAAAGGTTGCAGGCCATTCTGGGAAAGGCTAGCCTTGATCCGGCCATCTCCTGAGCTCTCTATGTCAATGCTGACGCAGTCCCATCAGATCTCTGCCCCGAGAGGATCGTCCCTGTCCTGCCGCGGTTGGCATCAGGAGGCCGCCCTTCGGATGCTCATGAACAACCTGGATCCTGCTGTGGCAGAGCGGCCGGATGAGTTGATCGTTTACGGCGGTGGCGGGAAGGCGGCCCGCAACTGGGAATGCTACGAACGCATTGTGGCTACGCTCCGCCGTCTGGGGAATGACGAGACGCTGCTGGTACAGAGCGGGAAGCCGGTCGGCGTGTTCACCACGCACGAGGAGGCGCCCCGGGTATTAATCGCGAATGCTCACCTGGTGCCGCGCTGGGCCACCTGGGACGAGTTCCGACGACTCGAAGCCCTGGGCCTCACGATGTATGGCCAGATGACCGCCGGCTCCTGGATCTACATCGGAACTCAGGGGATTCTGCAGGGCACCTACGAGACATTTGCCGAGTGCGCCCGACAGCACTTTGGTGGCACCCTGAAGAATCGTCTGGTGGTAACCGGCGGACTGGGCGGTATGGGTGGAGCGCAGCCGCTGGCGGCCACCATGAATGGCGCGGCCTTCTTGGGAGTAGACGTTGACGAGGAAAGGATCCGCCGACGGGTCGCTACGAGATATTGCGATCGCCTGGAGACCAGCCTGGACACGGCCCTCCAGCAGGTCGAGTCAGCCCGGTCGCGCGGACAGGCGCTTTCGGTCGGGTTGGTCGGGAATATCGCCGAGGTGCTGCCGGAGTTGCTTCGGCGCGGGGTTGTTCCCGATGTGGTGACGGACCAGACCTCGGCGCACGATCTCAGGCTGGGGTACATCCCAGCCGGCCTCGACCTGGAGCAGGCCGGAGAGCTTCGGGAGAGAGATCCACAGACCTACGAGGCCAAGGTCCTCGATTCAATGGCGGTCCATGTTCAGGCCATGCTCGATCTCCAAGGCCGCGGCGCCGTTGTGTTCGACTATGGCAACAACCTCCGGGGACAGGTGGCCGATCATCGGGGCATGCAGTCGGCCTTCGAGATCCCGGGCTTTGTGCCGGAGTTCATCCGCCCGCTCTTCTGCCGAGGTGCCGGCCCGTTTCGCTGGGTTGCGCTCTCGGGAGATCCCGCCGACATCGCCGCCACCGACCAGGCTGTGCTGGACACCTTCCCGGAGAAGGAAGATTTGGCACGCTGGATTCGGCAGGCGCAGCAACGGGTCGCATTCCAGGGATTGCCCGCCCGGATCTGCTGGCTGGAGTACGGCGAGCGCGCTGAAATGGGCGAGCGTTTCAACTGGCTGGTCAAAACCGGACGGGTGCGCGCTCCCATCGTGATCGGTCGAGATCACCTGGACACCGGGTCGGTAGCCTCTCCCAATCGGGAAACCGAGGGAATGAAGGATGGCTCCGATGCGATCGCCGATTGGCCGCTGCTGAATGCGCTGCTGAACACTGCCTGCGGTGCCAGCTGGGTCTCGCTTCATCACGGCGGCGGCGTCGGCATCGGCTATTCCATTCATGCCGGCATGGTGGCGGTGGCCGATGGGACCGACGCAGCCGACCGTAGGCTGCGACGGGTCCTCACCGCCGATCCTGGTACCGGAGTGATGCGCCATGCCGATGCCGGATATGACCTGGCCATTGAAACGGCGAAGGAGCGGGGCGTCGACCTGCCTATGGTGAACGACCTGAGCGGTTGACATAAGCTCCTCCATGAAGGTCCTCGCAAACATCGGGCAGCTCGCCACCTGTCGTGCCGACGGCGGGCAGAGTAACGCGCATATCATCTCCGATGCTGCTATGGCTTGGGACTCGAGCGGCCGGATCTCCTGGCTCGGCACCCAAGAGGACCTTCCGGAAGTCTACGCGACCGCGGAACGGATCGATGCCGGTGGGCGGCTGGTTGTTCCCGGTCTGATCGACTGTCACACCCATCTGGCCTTTGCCGGCTGGAGGGCGGACGAGTTCGTCCAACGGAGCTTGGGCCGGAGCTATCTCGAGATCTCCAGCTCCGTCGGCGGCATTCTCTCGACCGTACGGGCCACCCGTGCCGCTGGCGAAGACCAGCTGGCGAACCGTGCGAAGAGGTTTCTCCAGGAGATGCTCGCGTTGGGCATCACCACCGTCGAGTGCAAAAGCGGATACGGCCTCGATGAGGAGAATGAGCTCAAGCTGCTCCGGGTCTACCGAAGGCTCGCCGCGGAGCAGCCGATTCGGCTGGTGCCAACCTTCCTGGGTGCTCACGTCGTCCCGCCTGAGTTCCGGGAGCGGAGAGCGGAATACCTCGAGCTTCTCATCCAGCGGCTGATCCCGCGAGTGGCAGGCGAACGGCTGGCCACCTTCTGCGACGTGTTTGTCGAGGATTCGGCGTACACCGTGGAAGAAGCCAGGCAGATTTTCCGGGCTGCGGCTGCACAAGGTCTCCGGGCCAAACTCCACGCCGACCAGCTCACCTCTGGAGGCGGCGCTGAGCTTGCGGCGGAGGTAAGTGCCGTTTCGGCCGATCACCTGGAGTGCATCTCCGATGGCGGTATCCGCGCGCTCGCCGGGTCAGGGGTTGTCGCGGTGGGCTTGCCGCTGGCCTCACTGTACCTGAACCAGTCTCCTCTTCCTGCCCGCAGGCTGATCGAAGCCGGCGTTCCAGTGGCAATCGCGACGGACTTCAACCCGGGGTCCGCTCCCTCCTTTCACCTCCCCTTCGCGTTGACGCTCGCGTGCACGCTGCTGAGGATGACACCGGCGGAGGCGCTGAAGGGTGCCACCATCAACGCCGCACGAGCGGTCGGGCTCCAGCACGCCATCGGATCGCTGGAGCCTGGAAAACAGGCCGACTTCGCAGTGCTGGATGCTCCGGATCTCGACCAGTGGCTCTATCATCTGAGGCCGAACGCTTGTGTCATGACCGGCGTAGGCGGTGTTCTCTCCTGGTCATCAACCGATGGAGCGATTCAGCCTACCTGAGATTGCTTCCGACAGTCGCCAGCAAGAATCCTCGCCTGGACCAGCTCCCCACGGGTGACTTCGGGTGTTACGAGGTTGTGCCGAGCGGGGGGAGGTCAGGCGGCTTGCGCGGTGATGGGGCCTAGTGCACTGTAGTACCCATTCTCATAACTCGATGTGGTCATCACCTCGGAGGCGCCATGGCATTGCGCGTGTGCGGCACGTCCGTGCTTTTCTTGCTCCTCAGCGCTCAGCTCGCTGTGGGACAGGTCCGCCAGATCAGCGGGCGAGTAACCAATACTCAAACTCAAGGGGGAGTCCCCGAGGCAACGGTCTCTGTCACCGGAACCAGTATCGTGGCCGGGACCAACAACCAGGGGAACTACGTCCTCAATGCGCCGGCGGGCGACGTCAGCCTCGTGGTCCGGGCCATTGGCTACAAGCGGCAACAGATCGCCGTGCCGGCATCACAACCGACGGCGGACTTCGCTCTGGAGCCTGACGCGTTCAACCTAGAGGAGATCGTCATCACCGGGCAGGCCACCGGCCAGGAGCGTCAAAACCTGCCCAACGCCGTGGCAACCGTCTCCTCCAGTGAACTGAACCGGGCGCCGGCTCCCACCCTCGAGAGTGCGCTACAGGGCAAAATTCCGGGGGCCTACATCCAGGCGAACTCCGGTGCGCCCGGCGGCGGCTATCAGCTCAACCTCCGAGGCGTTTCCACGATCAACGCCAGCGTGGACCCTTTGTACGTGGTGGATGGGATCGTGGTCAGCAACGCCGCGATACCCAATGGACAGAACGCGGTCAGCTGCGCCCAGTGCGGCGGCAATCCCCGGAACCAGGACAACCCGGTCAATCGGATTGCCGACCTGAATCCCGAGGACATCGAGCGAATCGAGGTGCTGAAAGGCGGGTCGGCGGCAGCGATCTACGGGTCAAAGGCCACCAATGGAGTCGTCGTGATTACCACCAAGAGGGGCCAGGTCGGCAAACCCCAGTTCACGTTGTCCCAGAAATTTGGAACTCATACCCGGGCCAATGAGTTGGGATCCCGCACTTTCGGCACTCTGGATGAAGCGCTATCGGTTTTTAGCGACACCGCTGCGGTTACCGCCGCATTCCAGCCGGGAACCTCCTTCAACTTCGAGGACGAGCTGTACGGCCGTCACGCGCTGTCCTATGAGACCAATGCCAGTGTGAGCGGCGGGACCGAGAACACCAAGTACTATGTGTCCAGCTTGTTCATGAACGACGAGGGCATTGCGATCAACACCGGCTACAAGAAACAGTCAATTCGCTCCAATCTGGACCAGGTCCTGGGAAGTGGCTTCCAGCTTCAGGTCAACCTGGATGGAACCCACAGCATATCCGACCGGGGACTCTCCAACAATGACAATTCCAGCACCAGCCCGTTCATAGCGTTCTCGGCCACGCCGAGCTTCCAGAACCTGATGCCCAGCGGTGGGATTCATAACGACATCACGGCTGCCGACTTTCCGGTCAACGCCTTCAGCGCCAGCAATCCCCTGCAGACCTTCTCTCTACTCACCAATCAGGAGGATGTCTGGCGGATCCTGGGAACCAGCACGTTGCGGTGGACGCCGTTGCAATCGGCCAAGAGCACGCTGCAGTTCATCGGCATTGGAGGGGTGGACTACTTCCAGCAGGATAACGACCTGGTGTCGCCACCCGAGCTCCAATACGAGAATGCCGATGGTCAACCTGGAACAGTGGTGACCAGCAGGTCGTCCAACCGGAATCTGAACGCCGCCCTCAACGTGAGTCACATCTACAACTCCTCTGGCTCGGACCAGGGCAATCAGTGGACCACCTCCGGCGGTATTCAGTACGAAGACCGGAAGTTGAATGCGACGCAGGTCCTCGGACGCACCCTGCTCTCGGGTCAGGAGAACGTCCAGCAGACCACGAGCCAGTCGGTTTCGTCCCGAATCGAGCCGGTGCGTGACCTCGGTGTTTTCGCGCAAGAAGAGGTGTTGCTGAGCAACCGCCGCTTACTGCTAACTGGTGGCGTTCGAGCCGATCGCAGCAGCGCCAACGGCGACACCGAGAAGTTCTTCCTTTATCCCAAGGCCGCCGCGTCTTACCGGTTCGTGCAACCCTTTGGCGGCGTAGAGGAGCTCAAGATCCGGGGAGCCTACGGCCAGACCGGCAACCGGGCGCTCTTTGGCGCCAAGTTTGTTACCGACACCACCGGGACCATCGGTGGGCAGTTCGGGACGTACATCGGGAATCGAGCCGGAGATCCCACCATTAAACCTGAGCGGCAGGACGAGTTCGAGGGCGGAATCGATGCCACGTTCGCGCGGGGACGGGCCGAGCTGAACCTGACCGTCTACCAGCGCAACATCCGTGATCTGATTCTGGAGCAAACTGTGGCGCCCTCGGTGGGCCAGGAGCTCCGAATCTTTGGCAACGGCGGCAGGATGAGGAACCGGGGAGTCGAGGCGTCGCTCACCCTGCAGCCGGTACAGAGCCGGGACATCAACTGGATCTTCCGCACCACGTTCTTTGCCAACAAAGCTAGAATCACCGAGCTGAACGTGCCGCCCTTCCAGACCGGCGGCTTTGCTCTTTCCCTGGGAACTTTCCAGATCGAGCAGGACAGCTCGCCGACTCAGATCTTTGGCACCATCGGCACCGATGCGGCTGGGAATGCGATCGCAGGCAAGGTGGGAGATGCCAATCCGGATTTTCAAATGTCTTTCTCCAATGACATCGACTTCCACCGGTTTACCCTGGGATTTCTGTTCGACTGGAAGTACGGCGGTGACATCATCAACCTGACCGAGTTCCTCTACGACATCACCGCAAACAGCAAGGATTACACTGAGCCGGATGGCGGAGCGGACCGAATCAATCGCTTCGGCGCCGGTTTCACCGAGCCTTACGTGCAGGACGGATCGTATCTGAAGCTGCGCGAGCTGAATCTCTCCTATAATATCCCCCAGTCGTTTACCAGCCGGTTGTTTGGCGGAGGTGTGCGTTACGCCCGCGTGTCGGTAACCGGTCGGAACCTCCTGCGGTTCACTCCGTACCGCGGGCTGGACCCGGAGGTGAGCAACTTCGCCAACCAGGCGATCGTGCGGAACATCGATGTGGCACCGTTCCCGCCGAGTCGCAGCTTCTTCTTCTCGATCGACTTGGGGTTCTGACCATGACACCGACCACTTTCAGCAGACTGTTGCCGGTTCTCGTGCTGGTCGGAATCGCCGGCTGCGATTTTGACGTTGCCAATCCCAACAGCCCCGCAGTGATCGGAGAAAACCCCTCGGCCGCCCAGGTCGGCGCGGCCGCCAACGGCATCCTGATCGCCACCCGTCAGGATGTGGCCGACTGGGCGCTCGATGCCGCCATTTGGGGGCGAGAGGCGTTTCGCATTGATCCGGCCGACCCTCGATTCGTCCAGGAGATGATGCAGGGCCCGCTCGACCCGGGAAGCCGCGCCTTCGGTGGTGATCACTGGCTGGAGGAGTACTCGGCTATTCGCAGCGCCAACGACCTCCTTGCGGTGATCAGCACCGCCAGCTCGCTGACGCCGGAGCAGCAGAGCGCCACCAGCGGCTTTGCCCATACCCTCCAGGCATACAACTTCATGATTATCCTGGATTCCCATACCCAGGATCAGATCCCGATTGATGTGGGGCGTGATGCCAGCGCACCTCCGGCTCCCTTCGTGAGCAACGCGGAGGCATGGAACCATGTTATCGCGCTGCTGGATCAGAGTGTTGCCGAGCTGGTGGGAGACGCATTTCCGTTTACCCTGCCAACGGGATTTGCGGGGTTTGACACTCCGGCAACCTTCCTCAAGTTCAATCGCGCCCTGCGTGCCCGGGCGGCTGTCTACCGAGGGGATTACACCGGGGCGCTCACGTTCCTCAGCGAGTCGTTCCTCGACCCGGCGGCCCCGATGGACCTTGGGGTCTACATGGACTTCGGCACCGGTGCGGGGGACGTGACGAATCCGCTTGCGGTGAGCTCGCAGACCAGCGAGAACTTTGGGCACCCTACGCTGGAGACCCAGGCACAACTGCAACCGGGAGGAGCTTTGGACCAGCGCTTCCTGAATAAGCTGGTCAAGCGGCCTTCCCGGTCCGGTGGCACAACCAACACTACTCCGATCCAGACGTTCAGCTCAGACCTGGGCTGGATTCGCTATCCCAGCCCTAGTTCGCCGATCCCCCTCATCAAGAACGAGGAGCTGATCCTGCTGCGGGCGGAGGCGAACATCAACTTGAGCCAGCTGGGTCCTGCCGTCACCGATCTGAATGTGGTGCGGCAGACCTCCGGGCTTCTGGCACCCTACGCCGGCCCGGTCGATCAGCCATCACTGATCAACGAGCTGCTCTACAACAAGCGGTACTCCCTGATGTACGAAGGGGGCCACAGTTGGATCGACTACCGGCGTTATGGTTTGACTGCCAATCTCCAGGCAATCGATCGTGCGGGCCCTCCGCCCGATGTGATTTTCCCGACTCTGCCCATACCGACGGCAGAGACGCAACCAAGGAGCTGATTGGCCAACCTCCACAAGGAAGGAGTTCCGATGATTGGCATGCGGTCTCTTGTCATTCTGACGTTGCTGGCGCTCGTCGCCTGCGGCGGAGATGGTGGCAAATACGCCGGCACCTGGAAACGCGATCTCTATGGTGAAGGCGAGGTCCACATGAAGCTGGCCTCCAACGGCGGCGTGGAGCTGATGCTTCCTTCGCCCCGGTGGCCCGATTCGGTCGACATGAAGGGCCGGGGCCGGTTCACTGGCGACACCCTGGTCTTCAAGGCCGATACCGCTGCCAGCGCCTGCCAGACCGGAGACGCTCGCTACGTGGTGAGCCGGGATCAGGACGAACTTCACATTGCCGGGTTGGGCATGGATACCTGCGGGGGTCGGCGTGCAGCGCTGGTAGGAACTTGGCAGAAGTCGTAGGTGGCAGGACAGCGGGGCAGCGGAGTGGCAGGGCAGCAGGAGACGTTCTGAATTCCTAGCCTTGCTGCCCCGCTGACGCGCTGCCCATCTGCCCCGCTGTAGCAGGCCACTGCTGGGTCACGCAATGAAAGGCGCCGAGTCCCCAGACCAGATCAGTGCAATCAATGCCCACAACTTCACGGGAGGGAAACAGCCCCTGCAGTATCGCGCGCGCCTCTTCGTCGCGGGCGGGATCGTAGGTCGGAAGTAGCACTACCCCATTAGCGATGTAGAAGTTGGCATAGCTGGCCGGCAATCGCTGGCCGTCGTGCCACAGGCCCCGCGGCATCGGCAAGGTAACCACCCGCAGCGGCAAGCCGTCCTGGTCCGTCATGTCCTGGAGCCGCTCCAGATTCTTCTGAAGCGGCTCGTAGTTTTCGTCGGAGGGATCGTCCTCCACCACGGTGACTACCGTCCGGTCGTCAACGAACCGGGTGAGATCGTCGATGTGGCCGTCGGTATCATCGCCAACAATACCGTCGCCCAACCACAGGATGTGCCGCATGCCGAGGTATGCCCGAAGAAACTGTTCGATTTCCCGGCGACTCAGCTCAGGGTTGCGGTTGGGATTGAGCAGGCAGGACTCGGTGGTCAGCAGAGTTCCCCGTCCGTTCACATCGATGGAGCCACCCTCCAGCACGATACCGGGCTGGAACACGGGAAGGCTCAGCTCTTCAGCGATCCGGGTCGGTATGACGTCGTCCAGATCGTACGGCGGATACTTCCCACCCCAGGCGTTGAACCCCCAGTCGATGATGGCTTGAGGCTGCTCCGGATCCGGCCGCTGAACGAAGATCGGTCCATGATCGCGACACCAGGCGTCGTTGGTGGGGTGAAAGTGGAAGAGCACGTTTCCGGTATCGGTTCCGCAATCGGCCAGAAGTCGCCTGACCTCGTCTTCCATTGCGGGCCCGGCCACGTTGATATGGACTTCCTCGTGGTCGGCCAGGAGACCGACCATCCGGGCAAAGATCCGGGGAACTGGAGTGAACTTTCCCGGCCAGGAGGCCTCTTTATGAGGCCAGCTCAGCCAGGTGCCGCGGTGGAGCTCCCACTCGGCCGGCATCCGGTAACCCAGCTGAGTGGGAGTGGAGATGGTGCTTTCAGTCGAGATAGCGCTTGGTGAGGTCGGCGTAGGCGTCTATCCGGCGATCCCGCAGGAATGGCCAGTGGGTGCGACTCGCGTCCACCTTGGAGAGGTCGCATCGAGCGATCAGGATCTCTTCTCCGGTGCCGCCCTTCACGATCACCCGGCCGCCCGGATCCGAGACAAAGCTGCCGCCCCAGAACTCGATTCCGGCGTCCGGCGCTCCCTCGAAGCCGACCCGATTCACTGAGCAGACATAGACCCCATTTGCGATGGCATGGCTTCGCTGGATGGTTTCCCAGGCGGCCTGTTGCTGTGCACCGTGCTCTTGCTTCTCGGCCGGCAACCAGCCGATGGCGGTCGGGTAAAACAGAATCTGGGCGCCACTCATCGCGGTGAGTCGGGCCGCTTCGGGATACCACTGATCCCAACACACCAGCACGCCGATGCGGCCGAACCGAGTATCCCAGGAGCGAAAGCCCAGGTCGCCGGGGGTAAAGTAGAACTTTTCGTAGTACTGCGGGTCGTCCGGTATGTGCATCTTCCGGTATTTCCCGAGGTACCGTCCGTCGGCGTCTAGAATGGCGGCGGTGTTATGGTAGATGCCCTGGGCTCGCTTCTCGAACAGTGACGCCACGATGACCACCCCGAGCTCCGCAGCGAGCGCGCCCAACTCCTCGGTCGAGGGCCCCGGCACCGGCTCAGCCAAATTGAAGCAGCCGTGATCCTCCGTCTGGCAGAAGTATTGACTGCGGAACAACTCCTGAAGGCAGACGATCTGGGCTCCGCGGGCTGCCGCATCTCGCACACCCTGAACGGCCGCGGTCATGTTCCGGGAAGGTTCCGGCGTGCACCGCATCTGCACCAGTCCCAAGGTCACAGTACTCGAATTCTGCGTCATGTCGGGATAATAATTTGGGATTTGAGTTCATGCACCGTTCTCGTGACCTGCGTCACCTAGCAACCTGGACTGTCAAACGATCTTGATCATCACAGGACGCGCTCGATGACCACCGGAGAGGAGGGGTGACTCAAATGATTGGTGCTTGGCGGAAGCATTGGACCCTGCGGGGACGCACGGCCTCGCTGACAGGCGTGCTCGTGCTGGCCGGCCTCGTGGGCTGCGGGGGCGAACAGCGTTCACGCTGCGGTATCGCGGGACACGACCCCGTCTTCCGGTGCGGACACGGCAGCCGGTACATCGAGCGGCACCAGCGCTCAGGTGCGAGACACCTCGAGCATGACCCGACCCGAATCGACCACTGCCCGGGCCGATACTGCCAAGGCGGTCGCCACCAAGCCGGCTCCGCCAAAGCCAGCTCCCCGGCCGGCCAAGCCCAAACCCGCTGCGCAAACCAGATCTCAGCATTCTGATACCACTACCTCCACGCCGACGCAGCCGGCGGAGAGCTCAGCAGCGCCCTCCCAGACAGCAGATGCCGGTGCGCCTCTGCGGGATCCGTATCACACCGCACCCCTGGATACCGTCCCCCAGCAGGTGTACGACGGCTGGAAGCAGTTCAACCTGAACTGCGCCCGCTGCCACGGCGAAGATGTGCAGGGAACGACCATCGCCCCTCACCTCATCGTGTCGCTCAGGCCGGACGGGCCCATCAACACCAAGGAACTCTTCATTCAAACAGTCTGCGCCGGCCGCCCGGCCAAGGGCATGCCATCCTGGTGTGCGCTCGGTATGGAGATGCCCACCATCGAGGCGATCTACTCGTACGTGAAGGGTCGGAGTGATGCCAAGATCCATCCGGGACGTCCAGCAGTGAAGTCCGGCGGATGATGTTGCCGATTTCCATGGCCTTGCTGTCGGGTGTAATCCTGACCGGCTCTGGTCCAGGATCTCGGGCCTCTGTTACCCCTCTTCTAATGGTCTCACAGTCTTCCGCGGTCGACACTCCCCCCGCGGCGCCACAAAAGCCGGCTACTGATCAGCCGGAGAATGCACCCAAGGTGAGCCCGACCGAGTACGAGGGCTGGCGGCAGTACAGCGTGAACTGCGCCCGGTGCCATGGTCAGGACGTGCTGCCCAATCCCGTAGCTGCCAATCTGCTGGTATCGCTGGCTCCCGGGGGGCCCATTGACACGCCGGAAAAATTCAGCCAGATCGTGAGCGAGGGGCGCCCCCACCGGGGAATGCCCGCATTCAAGGGAACACTGAGCCCCGACCAGATCCTGGCAGTCTACGGATACGTGAAGGGTCGGGCAGAGAAGAGGATCACTCCGGGCCGGCCGGCCAAGCCGGCAGGATAATGCCGACCGGATCGGGATCTGAATCTGACGACAGCTGGTACCGCCAACATCGGGCCGCGTGAGCGCCGCAAACGGCTCACCTTCGGAGTCGTGCTCCTCGGCGCCAGCCTGGTTCTAGCGGCAATGCTCATCCACGCCGATGTCGCGCGTGGCTGGCGAATGTTGCTGGTCATTCCTCTGTGGGCAGCGGCACTAGGCTTCTTGCAGGCTCGTGAACGCACCTGAGTGAAGCTCGCCGCGCGCGGTCAGCGCGACATGGACCAAGGTTCCGAACCGATCACCGATCCTCAGGAGCTCTCTTCGATCAGACGACAGGCCCGCGGCGTTTACCTCAAATCCTGGATCACGGCTTTCGTTCTGACGATACTGCTCACCCTACTCTGAACATGGTCAATGGTCCCGCGGCGAGCAGGACCCGGCCCACCAAGGCTCAGGTTGCGGCTGCGGTAGGTCGCATGGTCCCTGATCTGATCCGACCCCATCTCAAGGTGTTGTTCTGCGGCATCAATCCCGGACTCTATTCCGGGGCCACGCGCCACCACTTCGCGCGGCCGGGAAATCGCTTCTGGCCTGCACTGTACGCTGCTGGATTTACTCACCTCCTGGTAAGTCCCTGGGACGAGCATCTGCTGCTGGATGAGGGGCTGGGCATCACCAATCTGGTCGCCCGCGCAACCGCGACTGCGGCTGAGCTGTCGCCGGAGGAGCTGCGGGCCGGCAGAAGGCGACTGGAGCGAAAGGTTGCGCGTTATCGGCCACGCTGGGTGGCGGTGGTTGGGATCGGAGCCTATCGTACGGCGTTTGAAAGGCCCAAGGCCGCGATGGGACGCCAGCAGGAGCTGATTAGCCAGAGCGGCCTCTGGGTGCTGCCCAACCCAAGCGGCTTGAACGCGAACCACCAGTTGCCCGACCTGACGCGGGCATTCCGAGCGCTGCGCAGAGCGATGCCGAACGCCCCTGAATCCGATCAGGAGTGAGCCGTGGCCGATTCCAGCATCAGGGAACACCTCGTGAAGCTGCTCGGATGGGAGGACGCACATACCAGCTTCGAGTCGGCCGTGGCCGATTTGCCGGCCGATCTGCGGGGAACCACGCCTCCGCATCTGCCTTACTCTCCCTGGCAGCTGGTCGAGCATCTCCGGATCACTCAGGCGGATATTCTGGATTTCTGCCGCAATCCGAAGTACCGCGAGCTGAAGTGGCCGGACGATTATTGGCCCTTCTCTGGCTCACCGCCGAATTCCGCTGCCTGGGACAAGAGCGTCCGGGACTTCCTCCGAGATCGGACGGCGCTGCAGGACCTGAGCAGAGATCCAACGATCACACTCGAAGCCCGGATCCCGCACGGTGAAGGTCAGACCTACCTTCGAGAGATTTTGCTGGCTGCTGACCACGCCGCTTACCATATTGGTGAGCTGGTGGTGGTGCGCCGGTTGTTAGGGGCATGGCCGCCGGGAAGAAATGCCAAGGCTTAGCAGCGGAGTCGAGATGCAGCCCACCGACATCGAGGGCATCCTCACCTTCCTTCGGGCTGCCGAGCGGCTGAAAACCGTCACTCGCAGCGGCTGGACTTCCGCCGGCGATCGGGAGAGCGTGGCGGAGCACACCTGGCGCCTGGCACTCATGGCAATGCTGTTCTACGGCCGCACGCCCGGAATCGATCTGGCACGGCTGCTCAAGATGTGTCTGATCCACGATCTGGGCGAAGCCCTTGGAGGCGATGTGCCGGCGCCGCTGCAGTCAGCAGGAGCGCCAAAGGCCGGCCATGAACGAGCAGATCTGCTGGAGCTCAGTGAGCCGCTTCCGCCCGATTTGCGCCGTGAGATTGTCGAACTGTGGGACGACTACGAGGCGGCCAGCTCTCCCGAAGCGAAGCTGGCCAAAGGGCTGGACAAGCTGGAGACCATTCTGCAACACACCCAGGGGAAAAACCCTCCCGACTTCGATTACGCTTTCAATCTCGCCTATGGTCAGCAGTATACCGCGGCAGACCCTTTATTGGCGGCCATTCGGGCTCGTCTGGACGAAGAGACCGTCAGGCGCGCTACTGCTTGACCCAGGTAGGACGAAGATCTCGAGTAACGTCCACGATCAACTGACGCACGATCTCACCGTACGCCTCTTCCTTGTCCCGCACCGCAATCGAGGGCAGCCGGTCCGAAATGTTCAGCTGTCCCACCGTGCCGTTTGCCGTCGAGCTTGAGCGCCACACGGTGCCTCCGGTGCTGGTCGACAACAACCTCACGGTGAGCTCGGCCGATACGCCGGCCTGCACGTTCATGCCCGACGCGCCGATATGACCATGAGGCTTCAGCTGCGACAACTTCAGCGTACCGACGAATACGGCCGGGACGTTCTTCTGCTTACCAAGCGCCTGAGCCAATGCCACCGCATCGCTAGCAGGCGGAAGCGCTTTCAGTGAAGAGTCGGTCGATCCCAGCTCGAGCAGCTCGACACCGTTCTGGGTCGCGAGCAGAGCCTCGGCAAATTGCTGGGTTGCCAGTGTGCTCATGGGATCATTCGGCCGATCCGCCGCAAACGTGACGAGGGCAATACGGCCGTACGGGGCCAGGTCGAGCCGAGCCGGAACCTGGGAGTACTTGGAGGCGCAGGCCGCCAGCAGCAGCGACCCGCAAACCGCGAACGCGTATTGCATTCGGACAGGTCGAACGGAACTGTTGCTGAACATTGTGGCCCACGTGGGTTGGGGATAGCGGCAGCGGGGGCAAGACACGCGCCATCAGCCATCCTCGCGTGGCCCACATCGCAAGAGTTTGCACCGTTCTGGCCCTGCAGCTCATCTGCAGATGCGTGATGTCGCTGTGCATCGAGGGGAGCCTTACATCTGCTACTGGAGGAGACTAGAGCCTGGTAGTGAGCATCCTATTATCTGTTCAGATCGGGTCAGAACACCTGGCTCACCGGGCGGTCATTCGAACACTCATCTAGGCCAAGGCTCGTGACGCTCCGAGGCGCGGTATTCCGCTACACGCTGGCACTGGAAGCGGCAGGATTTCTCCTCATCATCGCGATCATATGGCTGGACGAAATTCTGGACCTGCCGCGACTGCTGTTTGGTACCCCGGCCACACCGTTCCGGCCGGGCGAGGGCCTGCTCGAGTCCGCGCTCGCCTTGGCGGTGGGAGCGGTGGTCGTCACCATCAACTACCGGGCATTTCGGCGGATCGAATATCTCGAATCTCTGGTGGTGATCTGCGCCTGGTGTCGCCGGGTTCGGGCTGGAGACGAGTGGCTGGCAATGGAGCAGTTTCTGGAACGTCAGCACAATGCCCATACCACACATGGCATTTGTAGGACTTGCGCCGACGGAGTGTTGATTCCGCCGTCGTAGTGGCGAAGCACCGCTGATCAGGTTAGCCCAGATCTGCGATCTTGGCGGCGATGGCGGGTTCCAGTGACTGGGCCGGCGTGGCCGGGAGCTCGATGGTTGCCGTACCGACCTCCACCGGCCATCGGAGGGTGAACGACTCGCCTTGACGGGTACGGTCCAGCCCCCGTTCGGACTTGGCCACCGTCTCGATGGGAAAGGTCCAGATGTCCGCCGCGGGCTCTGTGACGAGAGGAAGCGGAGCAAAGAGCGAGAGCTCGGTGGTGAAGAGGTCGCTGGGCTGACCGACCGATCCCTCCCAGGTGTAGCTCACCGTAACGCTTCCGTCCGGCAAAAACCGAAACTGCTTCGTCAGGTCCTTCTCCATTCAGCCTGATCTCGACTGCATCGGGTTCCTGCCTGACGTCTGCCGATGTAGCGGCAGCGAGCCCACGACTTGATCGGCCGGTAATCTCCCGAGGCAAACTGCTCCCGCTGCAAGTGAGCTGGAGAGCACTCGATCGACGAACAGTGCGCGATCGTCGGGGTCGATCGGGGGACGCTGGTCGAGCCGAATCCCCTCTTCGATATCGTGAATGCTGGGTGTCCCACCTTCATGGCTTTCGGTTTCAGCCCGCTGCTCCAGGGCGGTATCGTGATACGCCTCCCGTCGCCGGGTCAGCGTATTGGCATAATTGGTTGCAGTGGAGAAAAGGGTGTACTCCTCGAGGGCTCCTCCGCGCCAGGGACTCACGATTGCTGAGAACCGATCGGAATGCACCCAGATTTCTTCGTGGCCGTCGCCGTCGATGTCCCATACCTCGGCCTCCAAGCCCTGACCCCTCCGCAGCTCCTGTTCAGCCAGAGAGAGATTGCGCCAGATCGCTTCTCGCAGGTGGGGCAGGTACAACCCGCCGAATACACCATGCCAGTAAGCATCGTTGCACTGGGCTCGTCCGATGGCGCGGCGTGCCAGCGGCGGGTCGCCGGCGTCGCGGAGCAGAAGCGAGAGCGCCTGCATCTTCTTGTGCATCCGGTTGGACTCGGAATACTTGACCAGGAAGTTTCGCCAATGCGCGCCGCGAATCAGGGGGCCATCAGGGCCCGATATGCGCGCTTCGCCCAGGTCCCGCTCCAGCCGGATCAGCCGGAGCGCCGCATCGGGAGGGAGAGACCACCCCTCCATTTCCCGGTATGAGGCGCTCGGGAGGTATGCAATCCCGCCACTGGGGACGTGCTCCAGCGCGGCCGTCAGGGTACTGAGCTCAACCTCTCCGCCCTCGATCAACCCGCTCATCGTGTCCATGAATCGGTCCAGCCAGCCCCGTTCGTAAACCCACTCCTTGGTGCCGGGCCAGCCGCCGAATTTCTCGCCATCGTCGGCCAGCACCGCCAGGCGGTGGCCGGCGCCGCGCAGCTCGCGCAGGTAGTCCGCGGTTTCCTCCGGAGGCCGAAACGGAATCAGATACCGGAGCCGCTCATCGATGGGAAAGACAGCCACCCTCCGGCCGTCGCTCTCGGTCCAATACGGCGTGTGGAGCTGCTCGGCGGCAAACCCGGAGACCAGAAAGTGCCGGTCGTCCACCAGAGCATAGCGAACGCCGGCGTTGGCCAGATCGGCGGCCAGCTCGGGCTCCCACACCCGTCTCGGTGAGCCAGAGGCCCCTCGCATCCACGCCGAACCGCCGGCGGATGGCCTCGTGCATCCACTGGATCTGTTCCACCCGGTCGCGGCGGGGAAGCGAGGCGAGCACCGGCTCGTAGAAGCCGGCCAGGAGCAGCTCCACCTTTCCATCGCTGACCAGCCGGCCCAGGAAATCGAGATATCCGGTGTTGTTGGCTTCGAGCCACTCCAGCAGCGGTCCGGAGAGATGCAGCACCGCCGGCAGAAATCCCCGGCCGGACAGCCGTTCCAGGATCGGGCGGTACACATCGGCCACGTGTTGCTCGAAGACATGATCGAAGTTGCCAACTGGTTGATGCAGATGAAGACCAAAAACGAAACGGATGGGAGGCATGATTATCCGACGACGAGGGAACGCGATCCGCCCAGGGCGGCGGCAATGGCCGGAATCACATTGGGAAACAATTGATCCCGCTGTCCCAGCTCCTCCGCTCGGCGCTGCGCACTCTCCAGCTGAGAGTCGTTGCCCGACAGCCAGTGCCGCAATCAGCTCTTCGGCGTCCGCGCAGTGCTGCCGGATGCGCTGCTCGGCATAATCGGCGGCGGCCCCGGTGGAAATGATGAACTGCCAGTCCGAGGACTGGGCCAGCAGCAGCTCACGAGCCGCCTGCGCCAGAACCGGTCGCGCCACGGGTGAGGCGATGCTGCTAGGAGCCACGTCCCAGAACGACTGTTCCAGAGGCCAGAGTCGCTCCCAGGTCCAGGCGGTATGCTGGCTCAGCCACATGCTGCTATCGCCGTTGGCGCCCCAGGAGCCCCAGGGAAGCCTGATCGCGGCTCGAGGCGGATGTTGCCGCAGATGCCGAGAGCCCGTCGCCGGGGCAATCATCTCCCGCTGCTGGACCAGTGCCCGGTACATATCGCCCAGGAACATGGGTCCCTCGAACCACCAGTGACCGAAGAGCTCGGTGTCGAAGGGTGCCACCACCACGCCCTCGCGATTTTGCGCCTGACCGGCGGCGATGCCCGCAAGCAGGTGCGCGAAATGGTCCGCGTGCCCCCGGGCGCGATCTGCCGCGGTAGCCGGATTGTAGGGCTGCTTCTGGCCCAAGTCGACGCCGGGCCCGCTCACCCGCCATAACTTGAGTCCGCCGGGCCAGCGCATCTTGTGGAACTCCAGGTACCACTCATCGCCAGGATAGCCCTCGAACCGACTCCATACCTGCATCGAGGCTTTAGGGTCTCGGACGTAGGCGGCAACCGGCCCGTGAGCCACTCGGTAGGCCCGATAGGGAGAGCGCAGCGGCTCGGTGGAGATCGGCCGGGTGAGTGGGGCCTGGACCGTGAGGTCGCCCGCCGGATCTCCGGAAAGCCCAAGCGGTCTGCCCGCTGCTGCCAGATGGGCGTCGACGAAGAAGAATTGAAATCCGGCATCGGCCAGATGCTCTTCGATCCCGCGGCGCATTCCCGTCTTCGGTGCCGTAGGCCACGGCTCCCAGGGTCCTCTCGGCCGGTAGGCGCATTCGGGCAGCCAGCAACCGTTGGGTGATCGACCGAATATCCGGCGATGCTCGGACACGCCCACTGCAAGCTGCAGCCGGATGCTTTCGTCTCGGGCGAGCAGCGGCAGATAGCCGTGAGTGGCCGCCGACCCGATGATCTCCAGCCGGCCTGCGGTCTCGAGGGCGCGGAAGGCGCCGATGATGTCCTGGCCTGTATCACGAAACAGTTCCCGTAGCCGGACCAATCGCTCTCGCCAGTACTGCACCAGAGGCAGAAGGTGAGTATCACCGGTTTTGGCCAGGGAAGCCGGAGCCTCGTCGCACGCGGCAATCCGCTGCTCGAAGAAAGTCTCCATTTCGGAGACGAAGGTGGGATTGATGAGCTGATTGGCGAGAACCGGCGTGAAACCGATGGTAACCGGGGCGGGAACCGCATCGGCTTCAAGTCCCCGGAAAATTTCTAGAAGCGGGAGATAGGTATCGAGTGCCGCCTCACACAGCCAGTCGCTGCCGTGGGGCCACCGTCCGTGGTTCAACACGTAGGGCAGGTGGCTATGCAGGGTAAAGACGAAATCCATCGATCGCGCGCTCACGCCGCGGCCGCAGCTCGACTGACGGCGCGTCGGTATACGTCGAGATAGGTGGCCACGGATCGCTCCCAGCTGAAGTCCCGAGCCATACCCTGACGCATGATTTTCTGCCAGGTGGACGAATGATTGAAGCAGTCCAGCGCGCGAAAAGTAGCCTCCTGGAAGGCCTCCGGGGTGTACGGGTCAAAAGCGAACCCCGTCAGCGAATCTTCAACCGTGTCGGCCAAACCGCCCACGTGTCGCACTATTGGCGGGGAGCCGTAGCGTTGAGCCCGCATCTGGGTGAGACCGCAGGGCTCGTACAATGATGGCATCAGGAAGATGTCGGCTCCAGCCATGAGCCGGTGCTCCAGCCGGTCGGTAAAGTCGAGCTGTACTCCTATGCGGTCCGGTGCCGAGGAGGCCAGCTCCACCAGCGCGGTCTCATACTTCTGCTCACCGCTCCCAAGGAACACGAATTGCGCATCCGTCTCCAGCAGCTCCTGGCTCTGAAGTATGAGGTCGAGCCCCTTCTGGGTGACCATGCGACCGGTCATTCCGAACAGAGGAACCTTTCGCCTTTGCGGCAGCCCGAAGGATCGCTGCAGGGCGGCTTTGCAGCGGCGCTTTCCTTCCAGCTTCTCGGCCGAATATTGGGCGGTGATCTGCGGGTCGTTGGCCGGGTTCCACGTATGCTGATCGATACCGTTGAGGACTCCCACCAATCGATCGGCCAGCCAGATGAATGCCTCATGCAAGCCGAAGCCTCCGCCCGGTGTGCGAAGCTCCTCGGCCTGGGTCGGGCTGACCGTGGTGACGAAATCGGCGAAGGCGATACCGCCCTTTAGAAAATTGACCTTGCCGTACCATTCCAGCTGCTGCCAGTTGTACAACTCCCAGGGGAGCCCGATCTGTGGCATCACGTCAGGTGGAAAGTGCCCCTGATAGCCTGGATTGTGGACCGAGAGCACGCCGGTAACCGGCCCGCTGAATCGCTCCTTCAGGAGCGTCCGGAGATAGACCAGCGCCAGCGCGGTATGCCAGTCATGGGCGTGCAGGAGTACTGCTCCGGGTACCAGCCGAGGCAGCGCCGTTACGGCCGCCAGCGCAAAGAAGGCGAAGCGCCGGGCGTTGTCGAGGTAGTCTACTGCGTTTTCGCCGTAGATCCCGTGTCTGTTGAAGTAATCCAGATGCTCGATGAAGAAGACCTGAGGTCCGGTGCTGGCGCCGGACACCCGGAACACCCGCGCTTCCTCGCTGTGGGTGCCCATTGGAACCATGAAGGGCTGACCCACCGGCTCGAGGTCGGGATCGACATCACGGACGGTGCGATAGAGAGGAAGAATGGCCGCGACGTTCAGTCCGGCGGCGCGCTGAAAATTGGCGAGACCGCTTACCGCCTCGGCCAAACCACCGGTCCGAGCGTACGGGTAGTACTCTGCCGTCACGTGCACTACGGAGACCGGCTGGCCGGCGGCCGTACGGAGCGGCGGGGCGGACCCGACTACCCCGGCGTCCGGCTCACGCATCGTCGCGATCCCATTCGTTTCATGCCGTGGGTGGGTCGTCGCCTGACGCCTCCCCCTGAATTGCCGGAGCGTAGTACTCCTGCACGTACTCTCGCATCATCCGTCGCGCAGTAAATCGGCTGCCGGCGAGTCGCAGCGCGTGGCGCATTTTTTCCACCCAGCCGAGCGGAACGCCGTTGGCGTTTCGGGTATAGTAGAGCGGTACTACCTGTTCCTCCAGCAATCGGTAGAAGTCTTCGGCATCGGCCGCATCGGCATCGATCCCTTCTGCCGCCGGAGTGATCGCCCACCCGCTCAACCCGTCGTATCCTTCCTGCCACCAGCCGTCCAGCGTGCTCAGCTGAGGCACTCCATTCAACGCCGCTTTCATTCCACTGGTGCCGGAGGCCTCGAGGGGAACCCGGGGAAGGTTGAGCCAGAGATCCACTCCTTGCACCAGCAGGTGAGCCAGGTGCATGTCGTAATCTTCCAGAAAAGCCACCCGCCCCTCGAAGCCCGGGTCCCGGGTGAACTGATAGACGCTCTGCAGCACTTCCTTCCCCGGATTATCAGCCGGATGCGCCTTGCCGGCGAAGATGATCTGCACCGGCCGCCACGGGTCTACCAGCAGCCGGCGCAACCGATCGATTTCACGGAAGATCAGGTTGGCCCGCTTATAGGTGGCAAACCGGCGAGCAAAGCCTATGGTGAAGGCCATCGGGTCGAGCAGCGTTCCCGCGCCGACCACCTGTGATGCTTCCTTGAGCTGGCCAGCAAAACGCCGCCTGGCGTCCTCCCGAATGAAGTTGGCCAGGGCCCTTTTTTGTTTCAGGTGGGCTTCCCAGAGCTGACCATGATCGAGTGTCAGGACCTGATCCCAGAAGCTTGGCTCCTCCAGCCGGTCTCCCCAATCGGGCCCCAGGTGTTCGTCCAGGACTGCCATGACGGGACTCGACATCCAGGTGGCGAGATGCACGCCGTTGGTCACATGGCTGACGGGAACTGCCTCCCACGGACGGTTGGGCCAGAGATCCCGCCACAAGTTGCGCGTGACCTGCCCATGACGCCGGGACACGCCGTTCACCCGGGCCGAGAGACGCATGGCAACCGCCGTCATGTGGAATTGATCGGTGTGGCCAGGGTGCGATCCCAGGCCGAGCAGCTGTTCCCATGTGATCCCCATCTCCTCCCAGATCGGGCCGGTACAGGCCTGGAGCTGGTCGGCTGGAAACGCGTCGTGTCCCGCGGGGACCGGAGTGTGAGTTGTGAATACACTCTGCGCGCGAACCTGGTGTATCGCGTCATCCAGCGACGTACCCGCGACAATCAACTCTCGCAGTCGCTCGATGAACATGAACCCCGCGTGCCCCTCGTTGGCATGCCAGACGCCTGGATCGATGCCTATAGCCCGAAGCACCCGGACGCCGCCCACACCCAGAATCCACTCTTGCCGCACCCGGAGCTCGGGCCCGCCGGCATAGAGTTTGTTCATCAGCCCGCGATCGTCGGGATGGTTGGCCTCGAGGTTCGTGTCGAGCAGGTAGATGGGAACGCGTCCCACCATGACTTGCCAGGCCCGCACGTGCACCGGCCGTCCCGAGGTTTGCACCGTCGTGAGCCAGGGTTGTCGGGCGGATCCCATCACCGGGACCAGAGGAGTTGCGCTCACGTCGTACTCTTCGTCGCTGTCCTCCTGCCAGCCTTCCAGGCTCAACCGCTGGTCGAAGTAGCCCTTGCGGTAGAACAGCCCTACGCCGACCAGGGGAACACCGAGGTCACTGGCGGACTTGCAGTGGTCGCCCGCAAGCACACCAAGACCACCAGAGTAGATCGGCACCGAGTTGTGGAGTCCGAACTCGGCGCAGAAGTAGGCCACGGGGCGGCCATTCAGGTCGGGATAGTTCCGGGCAAACCAGGTATCGCTGTGATCTGCCTCGTGCTCCATGCGCTGCATGACCGCGTCGTAACGCAGCAGAAAGTCACTGTCGCTGGCGCAAGCGGCTAGGCGTGCCGGTTCCACCCGGCAGAGCAGCTCCAGCGGGTTGTGCCCGGTGTAGTGCCACAGCGCGACGTCGATTGACTGAAAGAGCGCCCGCGCCTCCCGACTCCAGCTCCACCACAGGTTCATGGCGAGCGTTGAGAGACCCTCGACGCGGGCCGGCAGGTAGGGAATGCGACTCTGTGGGGTGAGCATGGACAATTATAAGCGGGGAAGCAGGAAAGCAGGGAAGCGGGAAAGATGGAACGTTATTGGCTTCCCGCGTTGCGGCTTCCCCGCCTCCCCACCTCCCGACTTCCCCGCTTAATGCACCAGCTTTTTATACCGGATTCGATGCGGCTGGTCGACCGAGGCACCCTTGCGCCGGTGATAGTCGGCGGCGTAGTCCTGGTAGTTGCCCTCGAACCAGACCACCTCGCTGTTCCCTTCGAAGGCCAGGATATGGGTAGCGATCCGGTCCAGGAACCAGCGGTCATGGCTGATCACCACCGCACACCCGGCGAAGCCAAGGAGCGCCTCCTCCAGAGCCCGAAGTGTATCCACGTCGAGGTCGTTGGTTGGTTCGTCCAGCAGGAGCAGGTTTCCGCCGCTCTTGAGCAGCCTGGCCAGGTGCAGCCGATTCCGCTCTCCACCGGAGAGGGTTCCGACCTTCTTCTGCTGATCGGCGCCGCGAAAGTTGAAACCCGCGGCGTAGGCCCGAGCATTCACAATGCGCTTGCCGAACTGCAGCTGGTCCTGCCCTCCGGAGATCTCCTGGTACACGGTCTTCTCGGGATCGAGTGCCTCCCGGCTCTGGTCCACGTAGGCGATCTGGACGGTGGATCCCACCTTGAGCGAGCCGCCATCGGGCTCCTCCTGACCGGTGATCATGCGAAACAACGTCGTCTTGCCCGCACCGTTCGGGCCGATAACCCCGACGATGCCTCCCCGGGGCAGTGAAAAGCTCAGGTCATCGATCAGCAGGCGTTCCCCGAATCCTTTGCTCAGACCTTCCGCCACAACCACCTCATCGCCCAGCCGGTCCGGAACCGGAATCAGAATTTCGGTGCTGCCTTCCTGTTGCCGCTCGCTCTCGGCCCGGAGCTCCTCGTAGGCGGTGATGCGCGCCTTGCTCTTGGCCTGTCTGGCGCGGGGCGACATCCGGATCCATTCCAGTTCGCGCTGCAGCGTCTTCTGCCGGGCCGATGCCTGCTTCTCCTCCTGCGACAGACGGCGCTCCTTCTGCGCCAGCCAGGAGGAGTAATTCCCTTCCCAGGGAATACCGGCGCCCTGGTACAGCTCCAGAATCCAGCCGGCCACGTTATCGAGGAAGTACCGGTCGTGGGTGACAGCCACCACCGTCCCCTTGAATTCGGCGAGATACCGCTCCAGCCACCACACGCTTTCAGCGTCGAGGTGATTGGTAGGTTCGTCGAGGAGCAGCATATCCGGCTGCTCCAGCAGCAAGCGGCAAAGGGCAACCCGCCGTTTTTCGCCGCCGGAGATCTTGCTCACGTCCGCGTCTCCCGGAGGCAGCCGCAAGGCATCCATCGCGAGATCGATCTTGTGGTCCAGCTCCCAGAGACCCAGGTTGTCGATCCGCTCCTGCAGATTGCCCTGCTTCTCCAGGAGGCGGTTCATCTGATCGTCGTCCATCGGCTCGGCGAATTGCGCGCTGATGGCATTGAACTGGTCCAGCAGCGCTTGCTGCTCCTTCACTCCTTCCATCACGTTTCCCCGCACGTCCTTCTCCGGATCGAGCAATGGCTCCTGCGGGAGGTAGCCGATCTTGATCCCGGGAAGCGGACGGGCTTCACCCAGGAAGTCCTTGTCCACCCCTGCCATGATACGAAGCAGAGTCGACTTTCCTGCGCCGTTCGATCCCAGCACGCCGATTTTGGCGCCGGGATAGAACGCGAGATAGATGCCCTTGAGGATCTCGCGGGAGGGAGGGACCACCTTTCGGAGGTCCTGCATGGTGAAGATGTATTCGCCGGCCATAGGCCGGGAAAATAGAATGCAACGAAGAGAATCGCGAATAAAAAGGGCGCCCCAGCGGGGGCGCCCTCACTCTCCGGGGATTGCCGGATCTAGCTGAGATTCTGATTTGCGATCTTGGCCAGATCGAACATGGTGACCTGGCTGCGGTTGTTAAACAACGGACGGAGCTTCTCGTCGGCGTTGATGGCCCGCCGATTCTTGGCGTCCTGCAGCCCATTCCGTTTGATATACGCCCAGAGTTTGCTGATGACCTGGGTCCGTGGCATTGGGCTGTTGCCGATGACCGCGGCGAGCTTTGCGCTGGGCTGCAAAGGTCTCATGAATGCTGGATTGGGGGCGCGCTTCTTACCGGTGGAGGATTTCTTTCTGGTGGTCTTCTTGGCTGCCTTCTTCCGTGTTGCTGGCCGCCGTGAAGATTTCTTGCTGGACTTTTTCCTACCGGCAGTCTTTTTCTTGGTGGCCATCGCGAGTCTCCCTAATTGAGTGAGAACTAGGCGTGCACCTCGGAACCAGCAAAACTACCGTGTCAAACAGTATACAGACTGCGTCCAGTTGCAATAGGCAAAATGAAATTTCCCCTCTGAAAAAGGGAAGTCGGCCTCAGGAATCGGCCGAGACCAGCCTGCCGCACACTCTGTTTCGAGCAGGGTTTAAGGAGGATTTTGCCGGGTCAGGAGTCAGCGCGGAGCACCGCCGCTAGAGCTTCCAGTGTGGGCTCGATCTCGATGGGACGGTTGGCGCCGGGCGGCGGCGGGTCCAATTCCTGATGATACCGCAGCAGCAGACCCGGGTCCTTCAAGATGTGCCCGGTGAGAATGCCTACCACTCGGTCGGCTGGCTTCACGCTGCCCTGCTGAACCAGCTGCCGGAGTCCTGCAAGAGTGACAGCGCTGGCCGGCTCACAGCCCACTCCTGAAGCGTCGATGACAGCCTTGGCTTCGAGCAGCTCGGAGTCCGCGACCGAGAGCACTACACCGTTGGTATCCCGGATCGCCACCACGGCCCGGTCGTATGAAGCCGGATCCCCGATCTTGATTGCCGTCGCTACGGTATCCGCCTTGACCCGGTGTCGCCGGCTAAACCCATCCGCAAAGCTGCGAGCGAACGGTGCTGCTCCTTCCGCCTGCACTGCCGCGAGTCGAGGCTTGCGCGCGATGAGCCCCCATTCGTGAGCTTCGCCGAGCGCTTTGCCGAAGGCCGCTGTGTTTCCCAGATTTCCCGCCGGAAAAACGATCCAATCAGGTGCATCCCAGGATAGCTGCTGCAGCAGCTCGAGAATGACTGTCTTCTGCCCCTCGATCCGAAACGGATTGATCGAGTTCAGCAGGTAGACGCCGAACTCGGTGCTGGCCTGATCTACCATCCGGAGGCACTGGTCGAAGTCGCCCCGAACCAGGAGAGTGCGTGCACCATAGGCGACCGTCTGCGCCAACTTTCCGATGGCCACCCCGCCCGACGGAACCAGCACCAGGGCCGGAAGTCCGGCCTGCGCCGCGTAGGCCGCAAGGGACGCGGAGGTGTTTCCGGTGGAGGCACAGGCAACGGCACGTGCCCCGATCCGGACCGCCTGTGTCACCCCCACCGTCATTCCCCGGTCCTTGAACGACCCCGTGGGGTTATGACCCTCATGCTTGAGGAACAGGTGATCCACTCCGGCCCAGCGGTCCAGGGAGATTCGGTGTAGCAGCGGAGTGTTGCCTTCGGGATAGGAAACGACCGATTCAGCGGATGGCAGCACCACCTCGCGAAAGCGCCACACGCCCGAAGAGGTCGCTCCTGGAGGTCCTCCTCGGCGCTCGGTGAAGCGCTGGATCAGCTGTGCCGGACTGATTTCCGGTGGCCGGTGACGTACCTCCAGCAGGCCCTTGCAGAGCTTGCAACGCGGGGCTGGATCGGTTTCCAGTACCTCATTCCCGCAGCTCATGCAGCTCTGCCAGCTGGCGGGCCTGTTTGTCTGGAACTTCATTGTCTCTGCACCTCGGGCTCGATCAGTCGGGCGCCCCGGCGATCGACGCGGGCAATGCGTGCCTGACTGCGGAAACCCTTTGCGGCATACGCAGCAGTCATCGCATCACTCACCCGCTGCGCTGCCTCGGTGCCGCGGGCGAGAGCAAAAGTCGTGGGACCGGCACCGGAGATAGAGCTTCCCAGGGCACCGGCGTCGAGTGCGGCTCGCTTGGCTTCCGCAAACCCGGGCAAGAGCCGGGTCCGAGCCGGCTCAGCGATGCGGTCATCAATGGCTCTGCCCAGCAGGGCGTAGTCTCCGCTCGCCAGGGCTGCGACGATGGCGCCGACCTGCGCCGCTTGGTGAAGAGCGATCTCTCGAGGGATGTTCCGCGGCAGCACCGACCGCGCTTCTGCCGTACGGAGCTGCTGGTCCGGACGCACCAGGACGACGCGCAACTCGTCAGGCACGGGGAGCTGAATCAGGTCGAGAGGGTCCAGAGAGCGGACCAGCACGATCCCGCCAAAGAGGGAGGGAGCAACGTTATCGGCATGCCGGCCGGATACTGATTCTTCTGCACTGAGACAGGCCTCAACCAGCGTCTCTCGATCGAGCGGGTTTCCCAGCAGAGCATTGACCGCGACTGCCCCGGCCACGGCCGAAGCGGCGCTGCCACCCTGGCCGCCGGAGAGCGGGAGCCCCTTGCAGACGCTGAGCGCGATTCCTGCCCCTCCTAATCGCCGATCTCTCGCGCGCTCGATCACCGCGGCTCCGGCCAGGCCTGCGGTGTGGCGATTCGACTCTCGAGGGAGATCGGGATGACCGGGGTCGAGGATAGAGATTCCAGATGTGGTCGACCACTCTGCTCGAACCGTGTCGCCATCGCCCTCCAGGGCCAATCCGAGGATATCGAGGCCCGGTCCGACATTGCCGACCCCGCCAGGGGCGAATGCCGTGACACTCTCGGTCCGGATCACGCCCTGGCCAGCCGCAAGATGTCGTTCAGTACCCCGGCGGCGGTAACTTCAGCGCCGGCACCGGGGCCGGTGATAACCAATGGGTTTGCCTTGTAGCGGGCCGTGGTGAAGACCAGCTGATTGTCGGAACCCTTGATGCCCGCAAAGGGACTCGCCAGCGGAACCGCCCGAACTCCCACCGCAATCTTTTTGGCGCTCACACTCGCCACGTACCGAAGCACGGCGCCGGCGGCGCTCGCCTCATCCACCCGCCGCGCCCATCGATCATCCATCTCCTCCAGTCGGCTGATGAATTCGTCGAGCGGTATCGCGTGTCCCCACTTGGGAACCAGAGATTCTACCGGGTGGCTGGAGAGCTCGCCCTTATAGCCGAGCAGACGTCCCAGAATCAGGGCCTTGCGTGCCACGTCCATACCCGAGAGGTCTTCGCGCGGGTCGGGCTCGGTATATCCCAGGTCCATTGCCCGCCGAACCGCTCCACTGAACGGAACGCCGGCCGACACTTCGCTGAGCACATATCCCAGGGTTCCCGAGAGCAATCCCTCGATCCGATCCACCCGGTCTCCCGATTCCACCAGCTTGTGGTAGGTGTCTATGATGGGAAGGCCGGCGCCGACGGTTGCCTCGTGCAGAATTCGCCGGCCTTGAGCCCGCGCCGTCTGCCACAGAGCGTCGCTCTGGTTCCGAGACCCGGCAAGGGGACGCTTGTTGGCCAGCACGAGATCCATGCCGAGCGTGAGCGCCTGCTCCAGTACCGCTCCGGTGTCATCGGCCGTGAGGTCTACCAGCACCGGCCGGGAGAGGGCGTGGGAGGAAACGTGGGCTATTGCCTCCGGGGTGCTCGCTGCCGTTCCGCCCGAAACCCGGGCAAGCGGCCGCCCTAGGTTCTTCTGCCTGATGAGGCTCTGGAGAGCTTTCGAACCGAGACCTTTGGACTCGAACACAAAGCCGGAGCGGTCGATGATTCCCACGATCCTAAGCGACAAGGTCGGTCGCTTCACCGCTCCGACCAGCGAAGCGAGTGCCCGACCGATCTGTCCAAAGCCGAGCAGCACCAGTTCCATGCGCTCTGGCCGGACCACTGAGCCGCCGGCGATTCGCGAGAGCTGAAAAGCACGGTGGACTCGCCGCTGCGCCTCAGCCGCCTGGTCGGCAGACACCACCACAGAGATGTTCAGCTCGGACGAACCCTGGGCTATGGCCACGACATTGATATCAGCCGCAGCCAACGCGCCGAACGTGGCAGCCGCAACCCCGGGGGTGCCATGCATTCCCAGCCCAACCACCGCGATGGTCGCCATCCCTGCACTGACTTCTACGCCATCGATCTCTCGGCTGTTGATCTCGTGCTGGAACTCCTCCAACAATCCCTGACGCCCCGCATCCGCCAGCGGTTCGGGAACGCTGAAGCAGATGGAGTGCTCCGACGACGCCTGGGAAATCAGCGACACCGAAATCCTGCGTCCGTGAAGAGCGGCGAAGGTCCGCGCGGCAATGCCGGGTACTCCCAGCATGCCGTTGCCGGTTACCGTGATCAGAGCCTGCCCTCCGGCTGCGGTCAGGGCTTTCACGGGGACGCGCCCAGGGGATACCCGCTCCGATACCTCGGTTCCGGCAGATTCAGGGTCGGCAAAGGGCCGTATGTGCACTGAGATCCTCCGGCCGGCCACGGGGGTCAATGCCCTCGGGTGAAGCACCTTGGCCCCATAGTAGGCCAGCTCCGCCGCCTCCCGGCTATGAAGTTGTGGTATGACCCGAGCATCCGGGACCACTTGAGGATCTGCCGTTAGAAGTCCGGGCACATCCTTCCACAGATTCACTCGAGAGGCACCAAGGGAGCGGGCCAGCAACGTGGCGGTGAGATCCGAGCCGCCGCGGCCCAGTGTTGCCAGCTCTCCAGTTGGGGTGGCTCCGATGAACCCGGGTACCACCGGAATGGTGCCCCGCTTGAGCAGGGGTGCAAGCACGCGCTGCGCGCTCCGGTCGGTGCGGACGAAATCGGGCGAGGCCTGCCCGAAACTGGCGTCCGTATGCACCACCTCCAGGGCATCGACATACTTCGCCGCGATCCCCTCGGCCTCGAGCGCGGCAGCGAATATTCGGGCACTGAGACGCTCGCCCCGGGAGAGCACGCTATCCGTTGTACGGGAGGTCAGCTCCTGAAGCACACGGAGTCCGTGGGCCAGCGCTTCGAGCTCGGTGAATGATTCGTCGATCTGGTCGGATAAGGACGAACGCAGACGAGCCGCCGGCAACATGGCCCGCGCCACTTCAGTATGACGGGATCGCAGCCGGCCGATCAGAGCCCGAACTGATGCCTCATCCGCCGACCCCGCACTCCGGGCCACTTCGAGGAGGGCATCGGTGACACCAGCCATCGCCGAGACCACCACCACCAGGGGAGCGGAGCCCGACCGGGCGACGATCTGAATCGCATGCCGTAGGGCGGGCGGGTCGGCCAGCGAGGCTCCGCCGAACTTATGCACCTCAGGTGCGCGGCGGTTTCGTGGCGGCATCAGGGGAGAGTCAAGGCTCGAGAGTCCAGAGTCAAGGGCAAGCACGCATCTCTCTTGACCCTGGACCCCAGAGCTTCGACCTTAGCGAATGCTGGGTCTTCTCAAGCTCATTCAATCCATCATAAAGACGCTGCATTCTGCCGGAACTCCGGGTCAGGTGGCTGCCGGCATGGCCCTGGGCTCCGCCCTGGGTCTTACCCCGCTGATGAATCTGCACAACCTGGTGATCTTCTCCCTCCTGGTCCTGCTCAATGTGTCGTTTGGCGGAGGGATGCTCGGTTGGATGCTGTTTGTTCCGTTTGGTTTTCTGCTCGACCCCGTTTTTGACGCTATCGGCCTAAGGCTGCTTGCCGCGCCGAGCCTGCGGCCGCTCTGGACCGACCTGACCAACACACCGATCGTGCCCTACACCAACTTCAACAACACGGTTGTGCTCGGGAGCTTCGTCGGTTGGCTGGTTCTGGCGGTTCCCATCTTCTTTGCCGCTCGGTACGGGGTGGCAAAGTACCGTGCAACCATCGGCGAGCGGGTACGTCAGTCTCGCTTTTACCGGGCAGTTACTGCCTCGCAGGTTTATAACCTGTACAAGATGTTCCGTCCATGAAGATCAAGGTGTTTCGCTGGAAGGCCATCGGGCCTTTGCTCCTGCTCTTCCTCCTGCTCGGTCTTATCGTCTGGATTTTCGCCGAGCCGGTGGCGCGGGAGACGACCGAGGAAGCGAGCACCGAGCTGCTGGGAACAGAAGTAGACCTGGGCAAGCTCGACTTGCTCCCGCGGCAGGCCTCAGTGGAGCTCCGGGCGTTGCAGATAGCCGACCCATTTGTGCTGACGCGAAATCTTCTCGAGGCCGACGCGATCCGACTCAAGCTCAATCCGGCGGCTCTGGCCGAGAAGAAGATCGTCATCGAGAACTTCTCGCTTAGCGGGATGCGTTTCGGTACTCACCGCAAGACGCCGGCGCGTCGACCCACCGGAAAGGGATTTACGCCTCAGGTCTACCGGGCCGTACAGCAGTGGACGGATCAGTTCAAGGTTCCGCTGCTCTCGTTGACGCCGGTGGATACCATCCGGCAGCTTGTTCTGAATCCGGATCAGCTCACCACGGTGAAGCAGGCGGAGCGCGTGCTGGCCCGGACCGACTCGACTCGCAGGGCTCTGGAACAGACGTTCAGTCGGCTGGACATTCGCCCCACCATCGATTCCGCTCGAGCATTGGTGCAACGCCTGGCCGCTACCGATCCCAAAACCCTCGGCCTCCAGGGAGCCCGGCAGGCGGCCCAGTCAGTTCAGCAAACCTTGAACGACGTCAACGCCGCACGCAAGCGATTGGACTCCCTGGAGCGCAACACGAAGGCGGCGGCAACCTTTCTCGGCGAGGGAGTCGAGCTGGTCCATCAGGCCACGGAACAGGACATCGCCTTTGCCAAGTCCCTGCTGAAGCTTCCCACCTTCGCCGCTCCCGAAATCGGCAACGCCTTGTTCGGTAAGGTCAGCATCGACCGCTTCAAGCAGGCGCTCTACTGGGCGGAGCTGGCCCAGAAGTACATGCCGCCGGGGCTGCTGCCCCGGCCGAGGCCTGGGCCACAGCGACTTCGGGCCGCGGGATCCACCATCGACTTTCCCAAGGCAAAGGAGTTTCCCCAGTTCTTGTTGCAACAGGGCTCGATCGACTTTGCCATCGGGGGGACGAGCCCGGTCCGCGGCGCTTACGCGGCAAGTGTCCAGGGACTCACCTCCGCGCCGGCCCTCTATGGTCGACCTGCCGTCATCTCCGTGGGCCGCCGCTCGGAGGGCTCGGCGATAGCCGCGGTGGATATCGGGGCCGTGATCAATCACCTCACCTCGCAGACTCACGACTCGGTAAATGCCCGGCTCCGCGGGATCAAGTTGCCTTCCTTCGATCTGCCTGGCCTTCCTTTTCGGATGTCGCCGGGGATCGGCTCGGCTGACCTGGTGTTCAGCATGCGAGGTTCCGCGCTGTCTGGCCGCTGGGCGGTACGCTCCAACAAGGTGGCCTGGACTGCCGACACCGCCGGGCGGAAGTCGAATGACGTCGAGCGGCTGGTCTGGCGTGTAATTGGCGGGCTGAACGACTTAAGTGTGGTGGCTCAGCTGGGAGGAACCTTTTCCTCACCCCAGCTCTCGATCGCGAGCAACCTGGACCAGGCGATTGCCCAGCGGCTCAAGGCCGTGGTCGGAGAGGAGGTCGCTCGAGCAGAACGGATGGTTCGGGCCAAGGTAGACAGCCTGGTGGCCGACAAGGTGAAACCGGTGAAGCGGCAAGTAGCGGAGGTCCAGGCCCAGGCAACCCAGCGGATTACGGGAGAGCGCCAGCGCCTTGACAAGGTTGAGGCGGAGCTGAATGCCCAGCTGAAACGCTTGACTGAAGGGGTGGCTCCGGGCCTGGAGTTACCCAAAATCAAACTTTGAACGGGTGAGTTATCGGCTCGGACATGCCTTGGCCTCTAGTGAAGATTGCCTTTCGACTCTAGACTCTAGAGCCTGAGGTCTAGAACTTGGACTCTAGACTCTCGGTTCCGAGACTCTTTTCTATCCCGAGATCAGCGACCTACATCAATGCATATCGGAGTCCCCAAAGAGACTTCGCCGGGCGAGCGCAGAGTCGCGCTGGTTCCGGAGTCTTGCAAGAAGCTTGTGCAGCTGGGCTACACTGTCTCGCTCGAGGCTGGAGCAGGGGAGAGTGCGGGTTTCTCGGATTCGGCCTATCGGGAGGTCGGGGTCGGGATCGAGGCCGATCCCGCCGTGGTGCTGGGCGGCGCCGATCTCGTGCTGAAGGTGAACGCCCCGCAGAGCCGCAATGGACGGGGAGATGAGGTTCAATGGATGCGTCGAGGCAGTGTCTACTTGGGATCGTTGATGCCGCTCCGCAACCTGGGTGCCGTCCGTGCCCTCGCTGAGCGTGGGGTCACCGCATTCTCGACCGACGCGATCCCTCGCACCACCCGGGCCCAGACGATGGACACGCTCTCCTCGATGGCGAACATAGCCGGCTACAAGGGCGCGCTCTTGGCCGCTACCGAGCTGAACAAGTACTTCCCTATGCTGATGACCGCCGCCGGCACCGTGCCTCCGGCAAAGGTGTTCGTGATCGGGGCCGGTGTGGCCGGTCTTCAGGCCATAGCTACGGCCCGCCGGCTGGGCGCAACCGTGTTCGCCACCGATGTCCGTCCCGAGGTCAAAGAGCAGATCGAGAGTGTCGGCGCGAAGTATGTGGGTATCGAACTCAAGGAGGCGGCCTCCGCGGGTGGTGGGTATGCCAAGGAATTGAGTGAGGAGGACCGGACTCGCCAGCAGGAGCTGCTCGCGGCGCAGTGCAGCCAGTCGGACGTGGTGATTACCACCGCACTTATCGGGGGAGTGTTCGCGCCCCGTCTCATCTCAGCCGAGATGGTGCGGTCAATGCGGTCGGGGGCAGTCATCGTTGACCTGGCGGCAGAGGGCGGGGGCAACTGCGAGTTGTCTCGTCCCGGGGAAAGGGTTCTGGCGCATGGCGTCACTATTCTGGCGCCGCTCAACCTTCCGTCCTCCATGCCGCTCCACGCCAGCTTGCTCTTCTCCCGGAATCTCACGGCTTTTGTGCAGGCCTTCACCAAAGAGAACCAGTTTCAGCTCGACCCCGATGATGTCATTCAACAGGGTGCGCTCATCACTCACGATGGGGCGGTGAAGAACCAGCGTACGCAGGAAGCTCTGCAGAAGGCGGGATCATGACGCAAACGCTCGATTTCTGGTCCATGATGTTCGTCTTCGTTCTTGCCTCCTTCATTGGGGTGGGAGTGATCCGCCGAGTCTCCCGGCTGCTGCATACTCCCCTGATGTCGATTACCAACGCCATCTCCGCCATTGCGGTGGTGGGCTCGATCATCGTTACAGGGGCCGACTACCCCGAGGGAATTCGCATCATGGGTGCTATCGCGCTCTTCGCCTCGATGACCAACATCGTGAGCGGCTTTCTGATCACCGACCGGATGCTCAAGATGTTCAAGTCCGAACGGAAGCCGGCTGACCGCAAATGAGCCATGGCATCGTGCAGCTCGCCTATCTGGTCGCGACGGTGCTGTTCATCTTCGCACTCCACTGGATGAACACTCCTGCCACCGCCCGGAACGGCGTGTACGCCGGCGTCGCGGCCATGACCATTGCCATCGTCGTCACCTGGGCTCAGCCCGAGGTGGTACACCATGGCTGGATTGCCCTGGCTATTCTCGCCGGCTTTGTGGTGGGCGTTCCGCTCTCCCGGGTTCCGCTGACCGCGGTTCCGCAGCGGACCGCCCTGTCCCACGCCTTTGGCGGGCTCGCTGCGGGACTGGTGGGCACCGCCAAGTACTATCTCTGGTTCTCGGAAGGACCGGAGAACCTCACCACCTTCCGGATGGTGGCCATTATCGTGGAAGTGGTGCTTGGCTTCCTCACCTTTACCGGCAGTCTCATGGCGGCCGGAAAGCTGCAGGAAGTGAAGTGGATTCCTCAGCGACCCGTCACCTACCGATTCCAGAACGTGAGCAATCTGGCCCTCTTGGTCGCCGCGCTGTTGGCCGGAGTTCTGCTCACGATGCATCCCGCCGCCGATTGGGCGCCGAAGGTGTTCCCGATAATTATCGCGCTGGCGCTGGCCTTCGGCGTGCTGCTGATCATTCCCATCGGCGGCGCTGATATGCCCACCGTGATCGCGATCCTGAATTCCTATGCCGGCCTTGCAGCCGTGGCGATGGGATTTGTGCTGGACAATAAGCTTCTGATCACCGCCGGTGCCCTGGATGGCTCGAGCGGTTTGATCCTGGCCATCATCATGTGCCGGGCCATGAACCGCTCCTTTACCAACGTCTTGTTCGGCGCCTTCGGACAGACTCAGCCGGCAAAGGCGGGAGGAGATCAGAAAGAATACAAGTCGGAGACCATCGAAGGCGGGGCCCAGGTCCTGGAGCAGTCCAATCTGGTCGTCATCGTTCCGGGATACGGCATGGCGGTGGCTCAGGCTCAGCACAAGGTGCGTGAGCTCTACGATCAGCTCAAGAAACGCGGTGTCACCGTCAAGTTTGCCATCCACCCCGTGGCTGGCCGAATGCCGGGGCACATGAATGTCCTCCTTGCCGAGGCCGACATTCCCTACACCGACCTGGTGGAGATGGACGAGATCAATCCTGAAATGTCTCAGGCCGATGTGGCTCTGGTGGTGGGAGCAAACGATGTGGTCAATCCGGCCGCGCGCACCGACCGAAGCAGTCCCATTTACGGCATGCCGATCATCGATGCCGACAAGGCCCGAACCGTGTTTGCCATTAAACGCAGCAAGAACCCTGGATTCGCGGGTATCGACAACGAGCTATACTTCTCGGACCGTACTTGGATGCTGTTCGGGGACGCCAAAAATGTGGTCGGCGAGCTGGTTAAGCAGCTCTCCGGCTCGGGCATGCATTAGTCTCCTCGCGAGGTTTCTCGCATGAACAAACTCGTCATCCCGCTGCTCTTCGCCTTGGCCCCCTCCGCATGGGCTCAGGGCGACTGCATGAGCCAGATAAAATTCCCCTCCCAGGGTAGCTGGTCGGAGTACAAGGCCACCTATAACAACAATCCGTATACAGTGCGATACGCCGTTGTGGGGCAGGAGAATCGCGGCGGCAAGGAGCTGCAGTGGGTGGAATTGCGGATGCTGGGTGGCACCGCAAATTCGATTTATCAGATGCTGGTTCCCGGCACCATCACCGAACTGAACCAGGTCCAGGAGATCGTCTTCAAATCTGGTTCTCAGCCGGCCATGAAGATGGGCGGCGATATGATGAAAATGGTTCGTGGCCAGATGGACAAGCAGTCTTTTTTTGGGGAGATGTGTAAGGGGGTGACCCTGGTGGGAAAGGAGAAGATCACGGTGCCAGGTGGCACCTATCAGACTACTCACTTCAAGAGCACCGAGCACGCTTCGGACAGCTGGACTTCACCTGAGGTGCCATTCTCGTTGGTCAAAGCTGTTGGCCAGACCTTCCAGGTTGAACTGTTGAAGCATGGCCGAGGCGCCACCTCGTCAATCAAGGAAAAACCGGAAGAAATGAAGGGAATAGGAGGTCTGCCCCACTAACCACCCTATAAAGGAACGGACAATCACCGTTTCATCTTGTTACAGCAAAGCGCTCCGAGTCAGCCAAGGCCTGCCAAAGTTGCATACAGCTGCCTCAGAGCGAGAAATCTATCCTTTGCGCCTTCCCGGTGCCGCAACTCGCCATCCCGCTACAATTTACCTAAGGTGTTGATTTCTCGCATCTTAGGTAGTATATTGGCCGACTTCAAATTGGCTCGGCCTCAGTCGTGGCTGGTTCACCGAGCGGGGGACAACGGTCCCGTAGGAGGCTAGTAGCGTGACAATCAAGGCACGTAGCAAGCGTCGGCCGGTACGACCAGCGCAGATCGCCCGCGCAATCGATGAAGGCCGGGAAAGTCTCGATCTCTACCTGGACGAGATTAGCCGGGTCCCCCTCCTCAATCGGGAAGAGGAGATGGAGCTGGCCCGCAAAGCCTTCAAGGGCAATGTCGCAGCCCAGGAACGTCTGGCGCGTCACAACGTGCGGTTTGTCGTGTCGGTAGCGAAGAAATTTCAGAACCGGGGAGTACCCCTCGTAGACCTTATTGGCGAGGGTAACCTGGGACTGATGACCGCGGCCCGGAAATTCGATCCGGATCGGGGCGTCAAGTTCATCTCCTATGCCGTGTGGTGGATTCGTCAGGCAGTTCAGGCGGCCATCGCGCGTCACGGCAGGCCGGTTCGGGTTCCCCTGAACCGCACCGCAGACCTGAGTCGGCTCGGTCGGACCACTACGCTCCTGAAAGACCGGCTGGGCCGTATGCCCACCACCGAGGAGCTGGCCCGCGCCACCGGTCTTACGGTCGAGGCGGTTCGCTCGCTCAGCGCGCTGAACTCGGAGGCGGTCCGGTTGGACCACCCCACCCGGGACGGCGAAGGCAACGAGCGGATCGAAAGATTTACCAGCGGTGAGCAGGAAAGCACCGATATGAGCACCATGGCTAACAGCCAGACCCGGGACATCGAAGCTGCCCTGGCCGCTTTGCCGCCTCGGGATGCGAAAGTGCTCCGGCTTTATTTTGGTCTGGACGATGGCAACAGCCGAACCCTCGAGGAAATTGGCCGGATGATGGGCGTCACCCGTGAGCGGATCAGACAGCTGCGGGATCGTGCCCTGCTCCGTCTGCGCGAGGGCGAAACCGGAGAACGGCTGCGCGATTTAGTGGCCTGATCCCAGGGTAAGCTGGAAGCTCAAGCAAAGACCCCTCGTTGTCGGGGGGTCTTTATCTTTCCGGCTCCTAGCTCCTAGCTCCTAGCTCCTAGCTCCTAGCTCCTAGCTCCTAGCTCCTAGCTCCTAGCTCCTAGCTCCTAGCTCTTTAGCCATCCCCCCATGCTCCCTGTCCCCTACGCGATCAACCGCCGGGATGACGGCATCCTCATCGAATGGGATGACCGAGGTCACGAGGCCTTCTTTCCGGCTCGGCTGCTTCGGCTGGCATGTCCTTGCGCTGGTTGCATTGAGGAGATCAGCGGTCGACCGCTGCTCGATCCGGCAAGCGTTTCGGCCGATATAAAGCCACTAAGTCTGGCTCTGGTTGGCGCCTATGGCCTGCGGGTGCACTGGAGTGATGGCCACAGTACGGGCATCTACACCTTTCAACAACTTCTGAGTGGGTGTCCCTGTGACAGCTGCGCTCGCACCGGCTCGCCCGACGCCAGGTGACCCGGAACACATCATGAGCACAGAGGCAGAGACAATCTGTACGCCTGTTTCAGTACCCATTAACCACTCGGGCGGAGCCCAACATGAGCAGTCGGGAACATTCGGTTCTCGGAGAGGGAGCGCTCACCGGATTGATCGGCGGGGCGATCGTTGCGGTCTGGTATCTCATCGTGGATGTTGCCAAGGGTCAGCCGCTGCATACGCCGAACGTGCTCGGCCAGGTGTTCGTAGGACGAGACACAACACCTGGCTATCACGTCATGCCCCAGGCGGTAGCCGAGTACTCGATTCTTCACTTCGTTGTATTCGTCGTGCTCGGCATGCTTCTGGTTTGGCTGGCACACCTGGCTTCGCGAAACCCATCGCTGCGCATGGGTGTGTGGCTTGGGCTGGTGATCGGATTTCTGTTTTTTCTCGGCCTGTTGATGATGCTCTACTCCCTGACCGATAACCGGTTTCCCTGGCTCACCTCGACGATGGGCAGCGTGCTGGGGGTCGGATCGATGGCGTTCCTGCTTTGGCGGCGGCATCCGGGTCTGCGCGACACCTTTGACCACGCCGCTCTCGGAGCCGAGGTCAAGCCACCACCCCATCCTCCCGGTAGAGCTCGAGGCGACTCGATGGGGTAGCAGCCGCCTCCTGTCGTCTTGCGCTCCGGAGATTCCGGCCCCAATGTGATGCAAGCGTCCGTTAGCGGCATCACTAGGGCCTGCTCCGGAGGTGACGCATGCTAGATAACAGCCACTCCACCATGGCTGAGGGGACGGATGTCGGGATCCTGGGTGGTCTCGCCGTCGCCACCTGGTTCCTTCTTCTCGATACGATCGCAGGGCACCCCTTTCAGACCCCGAGTCTGCTCGGGCAGGTCGTCTTGTTCGGCGACTCCACTCCCGACACCACTCATCTGGTCTTTGGTGCCATACTGCTCTATACCGCTTTCCACTTCGCGGTTTTCGCGCTGTTCGGCATGGGCTTGGTCGTGCTGGTCCACTGGGGAGTGCGCGACCCTGTAGTGCGGTATGCCTTGCTTCCCGTCTTTCTGGTCTTCGAGGTGCTCTTCTATGGGTTGCTCGAGGTGTTCTCGGAGCGAACCAACGAGCTGTTTCCCTTCTGGGCTGTAGTGGTCGCGAACACACTGGCGGCGGCCTGCATGGCACTTTATCTGTGGAACCGGCACCCTGATTTTCGCGCCGCCTGCCGCGAGATTCCGCTGGGAGATGCCCCGCAATGACATAGCGTTCCCGACGCAATTACCTTCCAGCCTCACCCATTCCGGCCGGGTCTGTGCGTCGGCAATTTCGCTCCGCCGCTTTCATCTTCTTCATCTCGCTCGCTTTCACGCCGGCCTTGCCGGCGCAGCTCGAGCCGCCCTCGAACGGCGGCGTTGTGGCGCTCGACCAGGAGCTCCGGATGTTGGGGCACTACAAGCGGGTGTTGATGATCGGTGCCCATCCGGACGACGAGGACACCGAGTTACTCACGGTTCTGGTCCGGGGAATGGGAGCGGAGGCGGCCTATCTGTCGCTCAACCGGGGAGAGGGCGGCCAGAACCTGATCGGTCCGGAGTTGGGAGAAGCGCTGGGCCTGCTAAGGACTGAGGAGCTGCTCGCCGCCCGGCGTCTGGATGGGGCACGCCAGTACTTCACCCGGGCCTATGATTTCGGCTTCTCCAAGACCATGGACGAAACCTGGCAGCACTGGCCCCGGGACACGATTCTCAAGGATGTAGTCAGAATCGTTCGCCGGTTTCGACCTCAGATCATCGTCTCGATCTTCAGCGGCACCCCACGAGACGGACACGGTCAGCATCAGGCCGCAGGCTGGTCCGCGCAGGAGGTGTTTCGAATTGCCGGGGACTCGAGCCGTTTTCCTGAGCTCTTCACCGAAGAAGGCCTGCTGCCCTGGACGGTGCTCAAGTTGTATCGCAGTGCCCGATTCGATACTACCGCCACCACCCTCACGCTCAATGGCGGTACCCTCGACCCGTCGGTCGGGAAGTCCTACCACCAGATCGCCATGGCAGGTCGCAGCCTGCACCGCTCTCAGGATATGGGGCAGCTGCAGCGCATGGGACCGTCCACGGTGAGACTTGCTCTGGTGGAAGATCGCACCGGATCCGGTGGAGTAGCGCTCTTTGGCGGCATCGATACGAGTCTGTCCGCCATGCCCCTCGGCGAGCGTCGGCGGGCGAGTTCAGCCGATCTGGTCCGTTCCTCTCCCGCGGTGCCGGAGCTGCTGCGTTACTCAGCCCGGATTGACTCCCTCTTGCTCGCCCGAGGCAACCCAGCCCTCCAGCGCGGCCTGCTTGCCCGAGCCGCGAGCGATCTCGACCATGCCGTAGCGGTGCCACCGCAGGCGTCTCCGGGCGCCCGCGGCGTCTATTACACCCGCGGCATTGAACTGGAGGATCAGCTGGGGCACCTCAACGCCGCCGCCTGGCACCTTGGAGGAACGGTCTTCGACGTTGTGGTAGACGATGACCGGGTGATTCCCGGCCAGCAGCTCCACTGGACACTATCGACGTGGAACACCTCGGCCAAACCCCGCCTTGCCGACATGCGGGCGGCACAGTGCATCCCGCTGGGAGAATGTCGCAGTCCTGACCGGCCGCCCGCATCACAAACCATTCCTCCCGGACAGGTTGGAACCATCTCGCTCGATTACCCGGTGCTGGAGCAGCCTCTTTCCACGCCGTACTTCCTGATGCAGCCGCGAGCCGGTGACATCTACCGCTGGCCCGAGAGTCAGACCGGAGAGATGGCCGGGAGTCTGCCCTACGGAGAGCCCTTTGAATCTCCGACCTTCCTCGGGACCGTCGAAGCCAATGCCGGCGAGGGAGACAGCCTGGGTGCCGCGCGCACCCAGGAAGCGGTATTTCAATTCAACGATCAGGCACGGGGAGAGGTGCGCCGGCCGTTGTTCGTCGTGCCCCGGGTTGATGTCAAGCTGGAGCCGGCCACCGAGCTGTGGCCGCTGAGCTCACTGGCTCCCCACCGGTTCACCGTCACCTTGACTCACGGTGCGCGAGACTCGACCAGTGGAACCGTGAGTCTCCAGGTGCCGCGGGGCTGGCCTGCCGTTCCCCCGCAACGCTTCAGCTTTAGCACTGAGGATGAGCGGGAGACCTTCGACTTCGACGTAAAACCACCGTCCAAGATCACCGCGGGGAGGGTGGAGATCGGGGCGGTGGCCCGCGACGCTAGCGGAACGGCGTACGATGTGGGCCTCTATACCGTGGATTACCCGCACATTCGTCCGCGGGCGTACATCCAGCGGGCTTCTGCCACGCTGCAGCTCGCCTCCCTGGTGCTGCCTCGACTCACCCGGGTGGGTTATATCCGCGGTGCGGCCGACCGGGTGCCGGAAGCGTTGACTGACGTGGGAATTCCCATCACGCTGCTCGGTCCCCAGATGCTGGAGCGAGGAAATCTCGACCGATTCGACGCAATCGTGATTGGTCCTCGAGCCTATGAAACAGATTCAGCACTGGTGGAAAACAACCGGCGGCTGCTGAGTTATGCCCGGCGCGGCGGTCTGGTCATCGTCCAGTATCAGCAGCAGCGGTTCTTCAATGGCGGCTTCGCGCCATTCCCGATGAAGGTGGGCGGCCCGCCGCTTCCGTCGCCGGGTAGCTCGGACAAGACACCCTCGTCCGCGCGTTCGACCCTGCCGGTAGGCCACGACCGGGTAACGGATGAACGCGCTCCCGTCCGTCTCCTCGCTCCGGATCATCCACTGTTCCGTAAACCGAATCGCCTTAGCTCCCCGGACTGGCAAGGGTGGATCCAGGAGCGAGGACTCTACTTCGCGCGGAGTTGGGATGGGCACTACCGCCCGGTGCTGGAAACGCATGACCCAGGTGAGGCGCCGCTGTCGGGTGGGCTGCTGGTCGCGACGCTAGGCAAAGGCACCTATGTGTACACCGGGCTGAGTTTCTTCCGGCAGTTGCCGGCCGGCGTGCCGGGAGCATTCCGTTTGTTCGCCAATCTCCTGGCTCTCCGGCAATGAACTCCGGAACCGCCCACCCTATACTCTCGACCCTATCCATCCTCTTCGTCTTCGCCGTTCTCTCCGCCGTTTCCTGCACCTCCGATCACCGAACCCCTGTCGTGCTGTACTCCCCCCACGGACGGGACCAGCTCGAGTTGCTGGAGCACGACTTCGAGCGCCGGCACCCCGATATTGATGTACGGTGGCTGGATATGGGATCGCAGGAGATTCTGGACCGATTGCGCTTCGAGCGGGTGAATCCCCAGGCCGACGTCTGGTTCGGGGGACCGAGTACGATCTTCGACCGGGGGATTCACGATTCACTGCTCACTCCATTTCGCCCCTCTTGGGCTGGACAAGTGAGCGGGAGCACGGTGAGCGGTTTCTACTACCCGGTGTACCGGACCCCGGCAGTGATCGCGTATAACAGCCGAGCGGTGTCCCGGGAGGCAGCGCCCAAGGATTGGGACGACGTGCTGCTCCCGCGCTGGCGTGACAAAGTCATCATCCGCGATCCTATGGCGAGTGGAACCATGCGCGCCATCTGGGGTCTCATCCTGGTGCGAAGCCTTCGTCAGACCGGCGACACAGCCTGGGGGATGGATTGGCTCCGCCGCCTCGACGCGCAGACCAAGACCTACACGATCAGTCCGGCATTGTTGTACGAGAAGCTCGCCCGGCAGGAGGGTCTGATCAGCCTGTGGGATTTGCAGGATATCCTGATCAGCCAGGCCAAAGGGATCCCGCTGGGATACGTTTTTCCCCGCAGTGGCACCGTGGTAATCGACGACGCGGTAGGATTGGTTCGAGGGTCCCGGCATCCCGAGGCGGCTCGCGCGTTCATTGAATACGTGGGGAGTGAGGCCGCGCAGCTGCTCACGGCGCGTGAAGTGTTCCGGCTGCCGGCCCGGATGGACCTGCCGTCTGACCGGGTACCGGCCTGGGTGGCTCGGGTCGAGCGGGAAATGGTGGTGGCCAACATGGACTGGGACCTGCTCTCGCGGAATGGCCCCGCCTGGATGAGCTACTGGGACCAGCACGTTCGCGGGACGGGAAGAGCCCAGCCTTGAGCACACCCTTGCCCTTTCTTCTGCTTGAAGATCTGAGCAAGCGTTTCGGAGCCACCTTGGCGGTGGACCACGTATCACTCTCCCTCGAGCGGGGTGAGATCCTGGCGCTTTTGGGACCCAGTGGCAGCGGGAAGACCACGACGTTGCGGTTGCTGGCAGGCTTCGAAGTACCTGACTCCGGGCGCGTCCTGGTGGAGCAGGATGATGTCACCGCCGTTGCTCCAGTGGCGCGCAGGTTTGGCATGGTCTTCCAGCACTACGCCCTCTTTCCTCATCTCGACGTCGGTCAGAACGTGGCCTTCGGGCTGGAGTCCCTGGGCGTCAGCGGCGAAGAGCTGAGCCAGCGGGTTTCCCGCGCGTTGGCACTGGTGGACCTGGCGGGTTTCGAGCGCCGGCGGATCGGTCAACTCTCCGGCGGGCAACAACAGCGGGTCGCGCTGGCGAGAGCCCTCGCTCCCGAGCCACGGGTTCTGCTGCTGGACGAGCCGCTCTCCAACTTGGATCCCGCGCTGCGGGAGCGCACCCGCCGGGAAATTCGGGAGCTGATCCGACGGGTCGGCATCACCTCTGTGTTCGTCACCCACGAGCAGGAGGAAGCTTTTGATCTGGGCGACCGGGTGGCGGTGCTCCGAGGGGGACGGCTGGAGCAGGTGGGCACGCCGGAGGACCTCTATGCCGCGCCCGCCACTGAGTTCGTGGCCGAGTTTGTCGGCCGGTCGAGCAGTATTCCCGTCACGGTGCTGGGCCCGGGTGATCGCGGGCTTCGGATAGCTGTCGAGGGGGTGGAGTGGCAGCTTACCGAGGATGCATCGAACTCCGCCGCCGCGGGCCCGGCGATGATGGTGGTCCGTCCTGAAGCGCTGCGTCTTCTGGATCCAACCCCGGGCAGCATCAACGGGGTCATCACCCAGCGGCGGTTCACGGGATCTGCCAGCCTCTACACCGTCGTCACCGATGGGGGGGCGTCCCTTGAGGTGAGCGGCCCGCCGCGCGCCGTGTCTCCGGGGCAACGAACCGGAATTCTCCCAAGCCGGCGCGCCGGCGGTGGCATCCATTTCTTTCCGGCACGCGGGAAGTGAAGCGCGACTCTCGCTCCAGTGTCGCCGCCGGGCTGCTGCTGCTGTTTCTGGCCTGGCTAGTGTTGTATCCGCTGCTGCTGGTGCTGATCGAAGGTTTTCGCGGGCCCGAGGGGTGGACCCTCGATTTCGTCCGCCAGTTTTTTCAAAGGCGCAACGAGGCACAGGCTCTGTGGGGTAGCCTGTGGATTTCCGTGGCTACCGTCGTTCTCGCCGGCGGCATCGGGGTGCCGCTCGCCTTCCTGTTCTGGCGCTACGACTTTCCCGGCAGGAGGACGCTTGGAGGTCTGGTCGCACTGCCGGCGGTGTTGCCGCCTCTGGTCGGCGTCATCGCCTTTCTCTTCCTCTACGGCGAAAGCGGCTTCACGTCGCTTCTGGTCCAGTGGTTGTTCGGCCTGGATGAACCTCCCTGGCGGCTGCAGGGCGCGGCTGCAATTCTCCTGGTCCATGCCTATTCGATGTACGTCTACTTCTATCTGTTTACTCGCGCAGGTTTGTCTTCGCTCGATGCCTCAGTGTTCGAGGCGGCGGCCAGTCTCGGGGCCGGCCGGGGACGCACGCTGAGGCGGGTGGTGCTGCCGTTGCTCTACCCGTCGTTGGGAGGAGGTGCGCTACTCACCTTCATGACCGCGCTGGCCTCTTTCAGCGCGCCCTACATCTTCGGCGGCGGCTTCCGGGTCATGCCCACCCAGATCGTGGCCACCCGGCTGAATGGCGACGACCAGCTGGCGATGGTCGAGACCGCATCACTCACTCTGCTCGCCCTGCTGGCACTCTGGCTGCTTCGGGGAGCCCGCTCGCCCAGCGAGCAGAGCGGCGGCCGCAAAGGCATTCCTCCGGCGCTGGTGCCGATTCGGAGCCGGGCGGCGCGGTTGCTGCTCGCGGTGCTCGGATGGGGCCTGGCCCTGGTGCTGTTGCTGCCGCATCTGACGCTCCTGCTGGTCTCGTTCGTGCCCGCCGGTACTTGGACGACGGAGCCGTTTCCTCCAGCTTACACCTGGCGCAACTATCTCACGCTGATCCAGGATCCGGTCCGGGCCCGTCCGCTGCTGAACAGCCTCTGGCTGGCCACCGCTGCCACCGGTGTGGCCGTTGCCATCGCCCTGATCGCCGGGATCCTGTCAGTCCGGAGCCGAGTCCGAACTGGTGGAGCAATCCAGAGTCTGCTGACGCTGCCATGGGCGGTACCAGGAACCGTCTTTGCAATTGCACTGGCCACCGCGTTCAGTGTTCACGCGCCACTAGCCGGCCGATTTATTCTGGTCGGCACCCTCTGGATTCTTCCGCTTGCGTATCTCGTCAGGGATCTGCCGCTGACCGGCCGGGCGGTGCTGGCTGGACTCCGCGGGCTCGATCCCTCGCTGGATGAGGCAGCGGCCACTCTGGGCGCCGGATGGTGGCGTACCCTGCGGCGAGTGACCTTACCACTGCTCCGGCCGGCCCTGGTAGCAGGTGCGAGCCTGGCCTTTGTCACGGCGTTCGGCGATTTCGTTACCTCGATCATGCTGTACACCTACGACACCAGACCGATCTCGCTGGAGATTCTGTCTAGCCTGCGACAATCGGATGTCGGAGTGGCCGCAGCCTATGGAGTAGTGTTGATGGCCGTCAGTGCGTTGGTCTTTGCGGTGGGCGCGGAGCAGGGAAGCACCGGATGAATCAATTCCGGCGCCTGGCCGTGCTGATAGCGGTCAACTTCGTGGACATGATCGGATTCATGATCGTGCTCCCGTTGCTGCCGTTCTACGCCCTGAAGCTGCAGGCGACGCCGGAGACGATCGGGCGCTTGATCGCCTCGTTCTCCATTGCCCAACTGCTGGCCGCGCCGCTCTGGGGACGAATGTCCGACCGCTACGGACGCCGGCCTGCTCTGCTGATCGGATTGAGCGCCTCCGCCATCGCCTATGTGGTATTCGGATTCGCCAGCACGGTATGGCTCCTCTTCCTCTCTCGCCTGGTCCAGGGCGCGGGTGGTGGAACCACAGGAGTGGCCCAGGCCTATGTGGCGGATACGGTCGAGCCTGCCGACCGCGCTCGCGCCCTCGGCTGGCTCTCCGCGGCAACCTCTGCCGGCGTGATGGTTGGTCCCGCGATCGGTTCCTTTGCGGCCCATCTGGGTCAGGCGGCACCTGGCCTGGTGGCGGCCTCCCTCTGCCTCATCAACGTCTTTTTCGCTTGGCGATGGTTACCCGAGTCGCGTAAGGAGCCGGCCCACAAGAGCGCCCAGCCTCGGCGACCCCTATGGCACCCAGCCTGGATGGCATTGCGTCACCCGACCACCGCGATCGGACGGCTGCTGTGGATTTACGGGGTTGGCATGCTGGCCTTTGCCTCCATGACCTCGGTGATGGCACTGTATCTCGGCGCCGAATTTGGGATCAACGAGAAGACCATAGGCTACATCTTTCTCTACGTCGGCGTGCTGTCGTTCGTTATGCGTAGCCTGCTGCTCGGGCCCATCGTAGACCGCATCGGGGAGACCTGGGCCATGCGGATCGGCACCATTCTTCTCGTGGTCGGTCTGGCGCTCTATCCTCTGCCTCGAAGCCTCTGGACTCTGGCCATCGTGATCCCGCTGGTGCCGATTGGCACGGCCCTGCTCTTTCCGGCCACCACGTCCCTGATGTCGCGTGCTTCAGACCCACGTGAGCTCGGTACCACTATGGGAGTAGCCCAGACCTTTGCTGGGCTGGCCCGGGTGGCGGCGCCGATACTCGCCACCATTGCGTTCCAGCGACTCGGTCATGGCTGGCCCTTCTACCTGGCCGCCGGCTATGTCGCTCTGGTGGGACTCATGGCCTTTCAGGTCGACCCATATCCTCGCGTCACCAAGCCGGCGACGGAAGGAGCCGAAGCCTGATGAGCGACCCGGAGCGCTTGGAGCAGCTGGAGCGTCGGTTGTCGCGGCTCGAGGAACAGGTGAGGACGTTGGCGGGGCAGCAGGGCAGCGGGGCAGCGGGACGGCAGACAGCGGGTCACCGCGAGAGTGAGGCAGCGGGGCAGCCAACCGCATTGGCTCCTGCTCAAACTGCCCTGCCGCCCCGCCGCCCCGCTGCCGCGCCTTCAACTGCATCGCCGCCCCGCCATCCCGCAGCCACGCTTCTCTCATCCGAGCAATGGATCGGCCAACGCGTCCTCCTCGCCGTCGGAGTCGTGGCCTTGATTCTCGCGGCGGGCTACCTGCTGCGGCTCTCGTTCGACCGGGGATGGATCTCGCCGGTCATGCGCTGCATCGGCGGAGCCGGCGCAGGGTTGATCGTGGGTGCTCTCGGCTGGCGCCTTCATCCGCGGTACCGCACCTACGGCGCCGCGCTGATCGGCTGTGGGGCGGCCATCATCTATCTGAGCGTATGGGCGGCCGCCCGGTTGTACGGCGTGGTGCCGCCCACCACCGGTGTGCTTAGCCTGGCTCTGGTGTCGGTGTCTCTCGCCATGATCGCGTACGCCATCGACGTCGAGGCGCTGGGCGCCACGGCAGCGGTGGGCGCTTTCTTCGCGCCGCTCCTGCTGGGGCGGAACAACGCCGATGCCGATCTGCTGTTGCTATACCTCGCCTGCATGGCTGCGGGACTGGGGTTTGTAGCGGCACGACGGAGCTGGCGGCTCACGATGTTCGTCGTGGCGCTCAGCTTCTTCGGCGTAGCCTACGCCGGAGCAGCAGACCGCGGCTCACCCTGGGGAGTCCTGCTCTATGGCGTGCTGGGCGGCGGTGCCGGGATCCACGTGGGCTTGCGGGAGCGCTGGTGGGAAACCCGCTTTCTGTCTTTCTCCGGTGGCTGGACGTTCGTGGCGGCGGCAAGCAGGCAGCTGGATCATCCGTGGGCCATCTTTGCGGCCGGGCTCGTGCTCGCGCTGCCGGTCTGGTGGTTCGCGCTACGCAACGAGCGGATGCTGGCTTTTCCCCTCGGGCCCGGCGCAAGAGCTCCCGGCAGGTCTTTAGGTGAGGCGCTCTATTTCCTGCTAACCCCGCTTCTCCTCGGCTGGACCATCCATCAGCTCGATCGCGAGTGGTTCGACACCCACCGCGGAGCAGTAGAGCTCCTTGTTGGGCTCCCCTACCTGATTGCAGGATATCAACGCATTCGGCCGGCCTTCGCTCTCGTCGGTGCGGCCGCACTGGGAACTGCCGCATGGAATCACTGGAGCGGTGTCCCCCGGGTGTGGGCGTTGCTGGCGCTGGTTCTGCTCTGGGCCGCGGTGGATCATCCAACCGGGCGGACTGACGGTCGCTGGTATTCGCTAGCCACATTATGGGCCGTGCTCCAGCAGCTTTTCGGCGAGGCTCTGCTTCGAAGGAGCGCCGATGACGCGGCATTCTTCGGCCCCTGGGCCCTAGCACTGTGGGCGACCGCGTTGACCTCCATGCTTCTTGCGGCAGGCCTGTGGCGCCGAGCCGGACTGGCTGGCGGGTCTCCGGTGCCGCAAGGCGGCCTGTGGGCACTGGGCGGCGCCCTGATCCTGTTCGGAGTCACTGCCGAGATCCGGCGATACTTCGAGCTCAAAACGTTTTCCGCTTACACGGCTTCCCTGGCCTCGAGTCTCGCGGTTAGTGCCTGGTGGCTGATCTTTGCCGCGGCACTTGTGGGCCTGGGCTTTCGCCGCAATCTCAAGCCGGCCCGGGTGGCGGGGCTCGGTGTGGCCGGGCTGGCTGTCATCAAGGTTCTGATCTTCGATTTGTCATCCCTCGACGCGCTTTACCGGGTAGGATCCGTGTTTATCCTGGGGCTCGTCTTCCTCCTTCTGGCCTATCTCTACCATCGGCAGGGACGCACCGCTATCCAACCGGAGGAGACGTCATCGTGAACGAGCTTACTCGACGCGCCTTTGCCGAGTCTCTGGCGATCGCCGCGCTTGCTCCGGTGCTGGGTGTAGCTCCCGGATCCCTTCCAGTGCTGAACTGGAGGCTGCCGGCTGATTCCATTCACGCACCCGCTGGAGCTCTGGCCAAAGCTCTCGCCGGTGCGATTCGGGCGCAGTACGGCTCCCGACTCTCCACCAAGGCTCTGACCACCATCACCGATCAGATCCAAAGTGGCCTCGAGCGGGTGGAGCGACTCAAGAAGGTCCCCCTCGCCAATGGCGACGAGCCCGATTTCCTCTTTTCGGCTGCCCATAGCCACACCACTCGATGACAGATTTTTCCTTCTCGACGGTGGAGGAACTGGGGACACTGCTCCGCAAGCGGCAAACCACGGTCGTGGATCTCACCAAATTTTTTCTCGAGCGACTGGAACGGCTGGGTCCCCGCTTCAACGCGGTAGTCACGGTGCTGCGCCATTCCGCGTTGGACGAAGCGGCTGAGCGAGACCGGGAGCTTGCCGGCGGCACCGACCGTGGACCGCTTCACGGCATTCCCTATGGAGTCAAGGATCTGCTGGCCGCTAAGGGGGCTCCTACCACGTGGGGCGCGGAGCCGTACCGGTACCAGATGCTTCAGGGTGACGCAACGGTCGTTACTCGCCTGCGCGAAGCAGGAGCGGTTCTCTGTGCCAAGCTCGGCATGGTGGAGCTCGCCGGGGGCATGGGATATAACCAGGCCTTCGCGAGTTTCACCGGTCCCGGCAAGAGCCCCTGGGATCCGAGCCGTTGGTCAGGCGGATCGTCCAGCGGCCCCGGTTCTGCTGTCGGCGCGGCGATGGTCCCGTTCGCCATCGGGTCCGAAACCTGGGGGTCGATTCAGTTTCCCTCGGCATTCTGCGGGGTAAGCGGCCTTCGTCCCACCTACGGCCGGGTCAGCCGGCACGGGGCGATGGCACTGAGCTGGACCATGGATAAGCTGGGCCCTCTGGCCCGCACTGCCCGTGATTGCGGGATCGTTCTTGCAGCGATGGCTGGTCCGGATCCCGAGGATCCTTCGAGTCTTCCTGAGAAGTTCGTCACTCCGTCCGCCACCGCCTCTCGCCGGTTCCGGATTGCTATTTTGAAGGGCACCCGGGAGAAGGTTCAACCGGAAGTTCTGCAAAACTTCGAGAACTCACTCTCGGTCCTGCGAGAGTTCAGCGATCTGGTGGAGGATATCGCGCTGCCAGACCTTCCGTTCGATGCGGCTGCCAGTATCATCATCGACGCGGAAGGAGCAAGCGCCTTCGAGCCGTTGTTCGAGAACGGCAGCATCACCACGCTCACCGCTCCTGAGGATCGTCTCGGCGGGTATGCTGGTCTCGTGATCCCGGCAAAGGATTACCTGCGAGCGCTCCGGGTTCGGCGTATTGCGGCGAAGGCCCTCGATGGCCTGCTGAGCCAGGTAGATGCCATCGCTGCTCCATCGCGGCCCACCGTCGCCTGGCCGATCGATCAGCCGTTCGACAAGGCGTATCCGGCATTTCCCGGTGGTACCGATATCAGCGGGGCCGCCAATCTCTGCGGGGTGCCCGGGCTTTTCATTATGAACGGGCAAGGCGAGGCCGGATTGCCAACCAGCCTGCAGCTGACGGGTCGCGCCCTGGGGGAGGGCGCGCTGCTGGAGATTGGCATGCAATACCAGCAGCGCACGACATTTCACCGTCTCCGGCCAAATGGGTTGTGACTCTTGTCAGATCATCGTTATATCTGGGGTTGCCCATTCATCCGGATACAGGAGCCATTGTGACAGTGTCTTATTTGCCGCCTTCGCCCTCTGCTCTAGCCCGTGCTAGGTGGGAGGACATAGCACCCTTCTTCGATGAACTGGCGGCACGTCAGCTGGACTCAGACAACATCACCACATGGCTCCACGAGTGGTCCCGGCTGGAGGAACTGGTTACCGAGGCCGCAGCCCGGGCCATGATCGCGTACACCATCGACACCAGCGATCGAGACAAGGAATCGGATCACCTCCGCTTCTCCACCGAAATTCTGCCCCGAATGGAGGAACGGAGTGTCGAGCTCGCCCGAAAGCTGTTGGCCAGCGGCTTCAGCACGCCCGATCTCACCACCACCCTGGCCCGGTTCCGCACCCAGATCGAGATCTTTCGGGAAGAGAACGTCCCCATCTTCGCTGAGCTGGAAGAGCACAGCGCCCGCTATCAGCGGATCACTGGATCGATGACCGCTGTGTGGGAGGGTGTCGAGCGGCCGCTGCCCCAGCTCCAGCCCTTTCTGAAGAGTCCCGACCGGAATGTCAGGGAGCAAGCCTTCCGGGCCGCCAGCGCGCCCTACATCGAGTGCCGCAACCAACTGGCCGCTCTGTTCGATCAGATGTACCGGCTCAGAACCCAGGCCGCCCACAACGCCGGTTTCGAGAATTTTCGAGACTACATATTCCCCGCCAAGTTCCGCTTCGACTACACCCCGGCGGACTGCGAGAAGTTCCACGCTGCTATCGAGCAAACCGCTGCTCCCGCGGTGCAAAGGGTGCTCCAGCATCGGCGGGAGCGTCTGGGGCTGGACGTTCTGCGGCCCTGGGATCTGGCGGTTGATCCCTATCGCCGCAATCCGTTGCGCCCGTTCTCCGATGCTTCCGATCTGGTGGGCAAGGCCAAGCAGGTCTTCGATCGGGTGCATCCCTCGCTCGGCGGCGAGTTTCAAACCATGATCGACGAGGGCCTGCTCGACCTCGAGAGTCGCAAGGGCAAGGCGCCTGGGGGCTACTGTGAAACGCTCCACTTCAATGGCCGGCCGTTCATCTTCATGAATGCGGTCGGTCTGGTGGACGACGTCATGACCCTGCTGCATGAAGCGGGACACGCCTTTCACGCCTTTGCTTCTCATCCACTCCCGCTCATCTGGCAGCGTCATCCTGGATCCGAGGCCGCCGAGCTCGCGTCCATGTCAATGGAGTTCCTGGCCTCGCCCCATCTGGCGCAGCCGGTGGGATACTTCGACCGAGCCGAAGCCCGAAGCGCCTGGCTGGAGCACCTGGAAGACGTACTCCTGAGTCTGGTGCACATCGCCTCGGTAGATGCCTACCAGACCTGGATCTATACCAGTGGTCAGGGCGATGATTCCCGGGCCAGAGATGAGGCGTGGCTCCGGATACGGCAGCGCTTCGAGCGTGGTGTGGATTGGTCCGGCTTGGAGCAGGAGCGGGTGGCTCGGTGGTATCGGCAGCTGCATATCTTCATGTACCCGTTCTACTACATCGAGTACGGCATCGCCCAGATCGGAGCGCTCCAGGTCTGGCGCAACAGTCTGGATAACCCTGCCAAAGCGGTGGCCCGCTACCGCGAAGCGCTTGCGCTCGGAGCTACTCGGAGCCTGCCGGACATCTACAGTGCCGCGGGCGCCCGGCTCACCTTTGACGTTGACGAAATCGGGCAGCTGGTGGAGCTGGTCGAGAACCAGATCGAGCAGGCCCGGGCGGAGCTCCCCCGTTGATTCCCAGCCGCGGAGAGGCAAAATTCCCCGGCTCTACCGGCTATAGGCCGGTAGCTGCGCACCCTCACGGAGATATTTGATGGCCAAAGAAGAAGGAATCGAGATGGAGGGTGTGGTGACCGAGGTGTTACCCGACCGGAACTATCGGGTCATGCTGGAAAACGGCCACGAAATTCTGGCCTACGCCGCGGGAAAGATGAGCAAGTTCAAGATTCGGGTGCTGGAGGGCGACCGGGTCAGCGTAGTGCTGTCACCCTACGATTTGACCCGCGGTCGGGTAATTTATCGGCATAAATGATCGGCATACCGCTGGTCGACAACAAAAAAGCCGCTCTCGTGAGCGGCTTTTTGGTTTCCGCACCGTGGGTGCGGCTTACTTCACCTTGGTTACGTTCTCGGCGGCGGGGCCCTTCGCACCCTGCACGATGTCGAACTCAACCCGGTCGCCCTCGGAAAGGCTGCGGAAGCCTTCCGCCTTGATGGCGGTGTGGTGGACGAAACAATCCTTGTCCCCATTCTCCGGGGTGATGAAGCCAAAACCCTTCGCGTCGTTGAACCACTTCACCGTGCCGATGGTGCGAGCCATTGAGACAACTCCATGTTTGTTTGACTGCGTCGGCTCCGGAACATCCGGAATGCCGAGTTCTTATGAGCGCAGGCCTGTCCTGCGTCATAAAAAATGAAAAGACCCGAGGGCGATGTCCCGGGTCTTGAATGCCATTCGAAAAAGATTTCCGATCGGTCAGACCTGCAACTGGGTACTAATCGCGGGGACTAATTTGTATGACCAGCGTCGTTAGTCAAGGGGGGAGCCGCGAAACCACCGGGCTGCTGCCCGGGCCCAGTCGGCCACCGGCTCTCGCCCGGAGGCGCCGGCGGCCTGGTTTACCGCCTGGAGAAACTCGGCCGCGGACGGGTAGCGCTCGCTCACGTCCGCCTGAAGCGCCCGATCGAGCACCCGCTCCAGTGCTTCGCTCACATCGTCGCGCTGCCCTCTGGAGGTGGGGAACTGATTGGTGGTTTGCTTGGCCAGCACCTGCTCCGTGGTCAACCCGGGGAAGGGAGGTGTGCCCAGCAGAGCGTAGTAGGCCACCGCGGCCAGACTGTAGAGATCGGACCGCTGGTCCACTCGCTCTCCCAGCAGCTGCTCCGGGCTGGCGAACTGTGGTGTGCCGCTCTGGCTGGTGGCGCCGCCATACTTCCCCCGGAGCGCCAGTGCCAACCCGAAGTCGGTGATCTGCAGGCTGCCGGTCTGGTCGATCAGCATGTTTTCCGGCTTGATGTCGCGGTGTACCAGTCCCGATCCGTGGGCGTGTGCCAGAGCGGAGAGCGCCTCACGGAGCAGCCGAAGCACTCGATCCAACGGGAGAGGACCTTCTCGCTCCACCAGCTGGGCCAGGCTCGGCCCGTTGATCAGTTCCATGGTATACCAGAGCAGGCCCGACCGCCCCCCGATATCGAAGATGTTAACGATGTTCGGGTGACTGAGGCCGGCAGCCAGCTGAGCTTCGCGCCGGAAGCGCTCCACCACTTCGGGATCTCGAGTGAGCAGCGGCTGCAGGACCTTGAGCGCCACCTCACGTTCCAGGCTGAGGTCACGTACCCGGTACACCCGTCCGAAGCCGCCGGTGCCGAGCAGGCTGAGTAGCTCATAGTCGTCGCCCAATGCCCGGCGCAGCCGCTTCTCCCATCGGGCATTGTCTTCCGCGTCGGCCAGAGACCCTGGCGGCACGGCAACGGCTGGAGTTTCGAAGGTCCCGGCGTCCGAGGCAAAGTCCTCCAGCATCTCGGCCGCGGTCAGATACCGATCGTCCTGGGCTGGCTGCAGCGACCGCAGGATGATCCGCTCGATTGCTCGGGGACAGGCGGGCCGGAGCTCGGTTGGCCTGCGAAGTTGCTTCGGATCGAGAGGCGGCTCCTGCCCCGTGATGGCGACATAGAGCAGGGCCCCCGCGGTGTAGACGTCGCTGGCGGCATCGCCTGGAGCACCGTCGCGAACTTCAGGGGCCATGTAGGACAGCCAGGTAGGTACCGTGCCTGGCGGGATCGCGGGAAGGGTATAGCTGCAGAAGCGCAGGTCCGTGATCGTCGCTCGCCCGGCGGTGCTCATCAGCACCGAAGGTGGGACGATCCGCCGGACGATGATGCCGTAGCCGTGGGCGTGCTCCAGCGCGCTCAGAATGTCGCGGGCCAGCGTGTGCACCATGGGAATCGGGCGTGGCCCCCGGTGCAGCGCCTGCTGCAGCCCCTCACCCTCAATCCAGTTGCCGATCCGGAATGCCACATCGCCGATGATCCCGGCGTCGTACACATGTCTGATTGCCGGATGATCCAGCCGGCTGAGCGCCTCGGCTTCGCTCAAAAACCACGCGCGTATGGCCGGATCTTCGTAGAAGTTGACCCTGAGGCTGATCCGCCGCTTGAGGATCAGGTCATATGCCTCGAACAGAACCTGCTCGGCCGAAGCCGCAACAGTGCGTTCCAGGCGATAGCGGTGCCCCAGAATTTCCTGGGTCCGCTGGAAATAGCGGTAGGGCTCTATGGCCGTCAGCGCAGCAGTCCGCGGCGCCGCTCGACCCTGACTTCGCGCCCGCACACCGCCGGATTACACCAGCGGCGGCTCTGATTGGGGGAATCGTCGGTGAAGAAGAGGGAGCACCCTTCGCCCGCGCACCGCCGGACATAGATCAACGGCTCGGCCAGGGTGGCCGCGGCCGATTGAGCGATCGCGGAAAGCAGAGCAGGCTGCCGCGCCGGGGCAAACCGGAGCTGCCATGCCCCGCTGGTCCGGAGCAACTGATGGTGGCCCGACTCCCGGGCGAGCTGCTGGTTGATGGCCGCAATGGTCGCTCCGGGCGGTTGCAGGCCCAGGTCGAGTGCCTCGGCCAGTGCCGTCAGCCGCTGGCGAAGGCCAAGCGCTTCCGTCAGAAGGAGCGGCTCATGGCTGGAGTGCAAACTTTGCACCTCCGCCCAACGCGCAATGGCGGCATCGTCCGCCAGCAGATCCGGCGAGGCCGGGGTTCGGCCTCTCGCCGTGTTCACGAAATCGAGCCAGATCGCGTCACCCAGCAGGGTGAACTCGGATTGGGTGATGATAGCTAGCTCTCCGCGACTTCTACTGTGTTCCTGCCGCCCCGCTTGGCCCGGTACAACGCGTTGTCGGCTGCAGCAAGCACGCTACTCACGGTAGTTCCGTGCTGCGGTGATTCGGCAATTCCCATGCTCAGGGTACAGCTCCCGAACTCCGGGTTGGCTTTCTCGATCTCGCGGACACTGGCCTGCACCCGGTCGACGAAGACCTGGGCCTCCGCAGGCTTGGTCATCGGCAGGATGACCAGAAACTCATCTCCCCCCAGCCGTCCCACCACGTCGAGCGCCCGGCACTGCTTCCGCAGTACCTGACCCACCTGCACCAGCAGCCGGTCGCCGGCTGCATGGCCCATGGTGTCGTTCACTACCTTGAACCGGTCGAGGTCGAGCAGGAGAACACTGGTGTGGAGCTGATGCCGCAGACTTCGCGCAATCTCGGCAGCGAGCCGGTCTTCCAACGCTCGCCGATTGCACAATCCGGTCAGCTCGTCGGTGGTAGCAGCACTGTGCAGCTGCTCGACCAGCTCGGAATTCTTGAGCGCGATGGCAGCGGCAAAGGACAGGGTAGCGGCCAGCTCCGACTCGGCTCTTCCGTAGAGCTTGTCGCTGATTCTGGATCCAAGCACGAGTACCGCCATCCTTTCGGCGCCGGCATCCAGCGGCACCACCAGCTCCGCTCCCGGCCCTACCAGCTCGCTGATCGAGACGTCGTCCCCTCCGATCGCGCTGCTTCCGGGAGGGAGCGCCAGGTCGAGAGCGGCACGCTCGATCGGCGCGGGTCTCAAACGATCATTCAGCGACCGAAAGACCCGGGGAACGTAGGTCTCCCCCTCAGCCCGGTACAGGCAGGCCCACCAGGCAAAGAAAACTTCCGCCATGAAATCGAGGACCAGCTGCTCGGTCTCTTCGGTCGAATGCACCGACGAGAGCAACCGGGCGACCTGCCTCAGGGCCCGAAGTTGGAACACGGCATCGTCCAGCGAGGCCTGGCGCTCAAGCAAAATGCTGCGCAGCTCGATAACTACGCTCACTCCCAGCGCCAGCGGCATGGCCACCGAGCGCATCTCTTCGGCGACCAGGGGATCGGCGTGAATGGTTACCTCAGTTTGGCCGCTGGACAGTCGGGCGACTTCGGCCGCGTCCTCAAATCCAGCCGAAGGTCCCACCTGGGCAGCCATTTCCGTGGGCGAGGTGATGCTGAGCCAGATCCGCTCGCTCTGAAATCGGCGGACCAGGGCCACCCGGCAGCGCTCGAACAGCTCCCCTTCGGTTCGGGAGAGCCGACAGGCTGCTGCAAAGGCGCTGGGTAGATTGGCGATCGATGGGTGAGGCGTGGAACTCATGTTCTAATGTACCAGCACCTCTCCCGGCGGGGGAGCGGCAGAGAGGGTTGTGCGGGCGCCGCCCACCCGCTACATTGAGTCTAACGACTTGTACGACATAGCCCTTTGGGGCCCCAGGGATTTTGGCTTTGCAGCCTGGGTGATCAAAACTGCTAAAGCTCCTGGTCCCGGCGAGCATGGCTCTGCCGGGATTTGTGTTTATTCCCCCTGATTATTCAGCGTCGGAGAGCAGCCGCGACCGCCGTGTCGGGCGGCAGCGCTCCGTTGATATGCACCAGTCCCACCGCCTCCCGCCAGTCACCCTTGCCGCCCCACAGAGTCACAAATTGAGCGCTCTGGGCGTTTTCGTCCGCCTTGACCGCATGACGGCCGGACACCACCGAGTCCGTAGCCTGCTGAACATGTCCACCCAGGATCAGGTCCAGCTTGGCCTCTCGCCCGAGCAGGTTCCGGTCGGCGTCGGTGCTCTGGTGAGTGATGGCCACGATCAGGTCCGCCGAATCGGCGCTCAACATCTGAATGGTTCGGTGAGCCGCGCTGTCGGGATTGGTACAGCGGACACCATTGGGATACGCGCCCTGAAGAGTCACCCCGAACAGAGCCACCTTGTGGCCCGAGACTCGAAGCGTGTCCCAGGGAACCACCTTGGGAAATGGGGTTCCGTCCGGCCGGGTGCAGTTGCTCGAGATCCAGGTGAAGTGGGAGTCGCCCACCAGACTGGCCAGCGCATCTGGGCCGAGGTTCAACTCATGCTCCCCGAACGTGGCGAAGTCCAGCTTGGCCTGGTTGAGCACATCTACCATCCGCTTTGCGTCTGAGCCCAGCACGTTTCCGGCCACGACAAAGAGAATGGGCCCCTGGTCCGCCAGCCGGTGGCGTACCGTAGCTACCCGCGCCAGCCCTCCCAACCCATTGGGCAGGGTATCCGGCAGCTGCACGTCGTTGATAGACAGGAAACGAACCGGGTCGAGCGGGATCGGCGGCGGCGCGCCTCCGTAGCAGCACAGGGTGAGTGATAGCAGGAACAGCGCGAGATACTTCACAGGTCCACCTCCCGCTGGCGGAGGCTGCGGACCAGGTCGGTGCTCATGAGCCGGAGCTCCGACATCATCTCCCGCTGGGGCCAGTCCGAGCGCGAAGTGAGTATCTCCAGCATGGATCGGTACCACCAAATGGTCTGCTCCGATCCCGCCCGAGAAACCGTGCGGAGATATTCCACGCCGAGCCGCCGGAGCGCGGTCATGGTCGACCCACAGGCATGGATCTCATCGGCCACGCAAATGTCGAGGGCCCGAGGCTCGGCGATCGCCAGCTGGGTCAGGTATTCCTGCTTCCGCGCCTGCCATGCCCGCTCGCCACCTCGACGGTCGAACTTCGGCTCCAGCGCGTCCCTGGCCACTGCCAGGACAACAGGGCCGAACTTGTCGGCGATCTTCCGCTCCAGCTCCGACCGCTGATCGGGGACAGCCTCCTCCAGCACATGGTGGAGAATCCCGGCGACGATGGTGATCTGGTCGCAGTCGTAGCGGGCCAGGATGATGGCGACGTTGGCTGGGTGAGCCAGGTAGTCCATCCCTGCCCCGACCGGAGCCATGGCACCATGGTATTTGGCGGCAAAGGCAAACGCGTGGTTGATGCGGTCGGAGTAGCCGTTCATTCTCAGCGGGGCAGAAGGGCAGCGGGGCAGCGGGGCAGAAGGAGGTCAGCGACGGGCTCAGTGCAGCTACCTATAGGCGCTGCTTCTACCGCCCCGCCGCCCCGCCGCCCCGCTGCCCCGCTACGGAATTCCAAGAAGCTTATGCGTCTGCAGGCTGAGCCGCCAGCGCGGATGGGCCAGGCAATAGCGGAGTGCAGCGGCGGTGTTGGCCTGCCGTTCCGGTCCGTCCATCGGCTGCAGATAGAAGTGCTTGAACTCGAGACTCTCATATCCGCTGGGCTCAACGCCGATCTGGGGAAACACCAGTTTCAGCTCGTCCCCGCCGTGTACCACCAGGGTGGCATCTGCCTTGGGGCTCACGCATACCCAGTCGAGGCCGGCGGGTACCGGTTGGGTGCCATTGGTCTCGACCGCAATCTCAAATCCTGCTCGGTGGAGCGCGTCCAACAGAGCCTCATCCAGCTGCAGGAGCGGTTCGCCGCCGGTGCACACCACAAAGGGCCGGCTGCCATTGTCTCTCGGCCAGGCTGCGAGAACGGCATTCGCCAGCTCCTCGGCTGAGGCAAAGCGTCCGCCGCCGGGGCCATCAGTCCCCACGAAGTCGGTGTCGCAGAAACGGCAAGTTGCATCGGCCCGGTCCTGCTCCCGGCCGCTCCAGAGATTGCAGCCGGCAAAGCGGCAAAACACCGCCGGCCGTCCGGTGTTGGCCCCTTCACCCTGGAGCGTGTAGAAAATTTCCTTGACCGTGTAGGTCCTAGTCCCGCTCACGCTTGCCCTAGTCCCGCTCACGCTTTTCTCCTCCCACTCACTGCCTGATACAGCGCTGGATCCTCCATCCCGAGCTCCCGAAAGCCCTTGAGCCGAAGTTGGCAGGCATCGCACCTGCCGCAGGCCGCACCATCGGGGGACGGGTCGTAACAGCTGACCGTGATGCCGTAATCCAGCCCCAGGGACAGACCCCGCTGGATGATCTCCAGCTTGGTGAGCTGGATCAGCGGCGTGTGGATGGTAACCCTCCGTCCTTCCTCCACGCCCGCACGGGTTGCCAGATTAGCCATGGTCTGGAAGGCCTGGAAGTATTCCGGCCGGCAGTCGGGATATCCGCTGTAGTCGAGCGCGTTCGCCCCGATGAAGATGTCGCTGGAGCCCACCACTTCCGCTACGCCGAGCGAGAACGACAGAAAAATGGTGTTGCGAGCGGGCACGTAGGTGCTTGGAATTCGCGCGCCAATAGCGTGCAGCGGCGTGTCCTTGGGCACCGCCAGATTATCCGTGAGTGCCGATCCCCCGATCGCGCGGAGGTCGATGTCCAGGATGATGTGGCGGCTCACCTCCAGCAGCCGGGCCACCCTCCCCGCCGCGTCCAGCTCCACAGCATGCCGCTGGCCGTAGCGGAAACTGACTGCCACCAGATCGAATCCCTGATCTCTCGCGATGGCGCCGGTGGTAGCCGAATCCATTCCGCCGCTTAGCAGCAGGACTGCTGTCGGGTGGTTCATCGCGTAAAGCTACCGCTCGTTTCTGTCTCAAGCACATGCCGGAGTGCACCCTCCAGGTCGGGATACTCGAATCGATAGCCGCTCTGGAGCAACCTGGATGGGTGTACCCGGGCGCTGGCGAGCACGGTGCGCTGGGCCATCTCACCCAAGCCCAGGTTCAGCGCTGCGGCAGGAACTCGCACGAGTGTGGGCCGCCGGAGCACCCGTCCCAGGATCTGCATAAAATGGCGATTGACCACCGCTCCGGGCGCCGTCACATTGACCGGGCCGCTCAGCTTTCGATCCCCCAGCAAATGCCGGACGGCGCCGACCACATCATCGATCGCAATCCAGCTCATCCACTGGTAGCCATGGCCCTGATGACCGCCCAGTCCCAGACGGAATGGAGTCAGAAGCTTGGCCAGTGCGCCACCCTCTGGGCTGAGGACCACCCCGAAGCGCGGGTGAACCACTCTGATCCCGGCCTGTCGTGCAGGCTCCGCCGCCGCCTCCCAATCCAGGCACACTCTGACCAGGAAATCCTCCGCCGGGTTTCCCGGAGCGCTCGATTCGGTCAGGACCTCGTTGCCCCGGTCGCCGTAGATGCCGATGGCGGACGCCGAGATTAGAACCTCCGGCCGGGGCTGGAGCCGGCTCAGAGCCTGGCTCAGCAGGCCCGTCCCCAACACTCTGCTTTGCTGGATGCGGCGTTTTCTGCTTGACGTCCACCGGCTGCCGATATTCTCTCCGGCTAAATGAATGACGCCGTCTACCCGCCCGAGCTGATGCAGATCGAGTATCCCGCGATCAGGGTCCCAGCTGATGTCGCCCGGTCCCGCCGGGCCTCGAGTCACACGAGTGATGCGATGGCCGTCAGCGGCCAGACGGGGGACAAGGGCGGAGCCGATCAGGCCTCCGGCGCCGGTGATCATCAGGTGCAGACCTGAAGGCATGCCGCGTTCCTCGGTCACTCTGGTTCCTTTCCTGTTTTGGCTGATCCCGGCCGGCTGCTCCGCGCAACAAGCCCGGTCCCCAGCCGCCGAGGGTTGCACCGTGAGCCGAGTATCAGACGGCGACAGTTTTCGCTGCAGCGACGGCAGACGGGTGCGACTGATCGGGATCGACAGCCCCGAATCTCAACAACAGCCCATCGGGGCGGAAGCCCGGGCGGCCCTTCTCCGGCTGCTCCCCCTGGGATCGACCGTCCGTCTGGAATCCGACGTTGCTTCTCACGATCAGTATGGCCGGGCGCTGGTATATGTGTGGGCGGGAACCACGCTGGTCAACGAATCGATGGTCCATGACGGCTGGGCCGTGCTCTACACCGTGCCGCCCAACGTGAAGTACGTGGATCGGCTGCGACGGGCACAAGAAGAGGCCCGTGCACGCCGCACGGGCCTCTGGTCTCAACACGGCTTCGACTGTTTACCCAGCGATTTCCGCAGGGGTCGCTGCGTCAGCTGACCTTGAAGGTCTTCATCATGCCGTGAGCGAGATGCGGCTTCCCATCCTTCTGATCGGGATAGAAGCAAATAAAGCCGTAGTCGCCCGGCGTCAGATCGGCGGTGAACGAGCCCCGGCCTCCTTTATCCAGTATGGTCACTCCACCCAAAGGTTGGGCCGGTGGCGGGCCCTTCATGCCGTGCTCGGCCCACATGGCAAAGTCCTCGGTTTTCTTACCCGGAGCGAGCTTCAGCAGCACCACTTCATGGGCCTGTGGTCCGATGTTCTCCACCATGATTGTCTGCCGGCCTGCCTTGAGTGGCTGAGAGGCCTGAAAGTCGTAGTCCAGCAGTTTGAGGGTGACGTCCGCCGGGGGGAGCTGCGCCGCAGTCGTAGAAGAGCCTTCGGTCACCGTGAAGGGTCGGGCCATTCCCTTAGCCGCGTGAACCACTCCATCGGGACTCGGGATCAGACAGAGGTAGGCGTAGTTTCCCGGGGAAAGAACCTCCGTGGCCTGGGCTTCCTGTCCCGGTGCAATACCGTTAGGACCACCTACGAACTTGATCCAGGATGGTATGGGTCCGCCGCTCTTGAGCACCTGAGCAACATCGGCCAGGGACTTGCCCTGCTCCAGCCTGATCAGCTGCGCCTGATGCAGCTCCTTGCCATGGTTGACCAACCGCACCGTCACTGCGCCGGCGGCCATGCTGTCCGGCGCGTCAAAAGCATAGTCCCTGGCGGTCACGTTAACAGCAGCAGGTTTGGCGCTGGGAGTTTCCGACGCCGATTCACCCTTGTTCTCGTGCCGGTCGGGGGTACAGCCCGCGAGAAGCGCAGCGATGGCCAGGCATGCGCCGAGTCGCGTTCCGTGATGCATGACTCCTCCTGTGAGTGTGATATGAGCGGGCCAAGATGTGGGGCGGTGCCCGAAAGCGCCAGTGGGCGTGGGAAGGTAGGAAGCGGGGAAGAGGGGAAGAGGGGAAGAGGGGAAGAGGGAAGGAGCCGGAGGGCTCACTCGGGACTCGGGACTCGGGACTCGGGACTCGGGACTCGCGACGCGGGACTCGCGACTCTGTCTACCGAACCACCTGACCCGCTCTCCGGACCAGCAACAAGTCCGTGATGTTGTCCATCGTGAGCAGGCCCACCAGCACTCCCCTCACGTCCACCACCGGAAGCGCAGGCAGCCGGCTGGCCCGTAAGCGGTCGAGCGCCTCCTGGAAGCCGAGCGTCGGCTGGACGCTAGGCACACCGGTTGTCATTGCCTCGGCTACGCCGGAGTTCGGGCCCTTCTGCGAGAGGCCGCGGATCAGGTTGTCGCGAGTGAGAATCCCTTCCGTCCGACCCAGGTTGTCTACCACTGGAAACTCCCGCTGCTCCCCGCTCAACAGCAGCTCGACCGCCTGATTGAGGGTAGCGTAAACAGGAATGGTACGGAAATCCGTCACCATCATCTGACTCACCTGGAGGCCTTGGCCGGCCAGCCTGGTCTCCACGGTGGCCGCCTCCGCGTTGGCACCGAGGAACACAAAGAACGCTACCAGGATCAGCAGGGGCTCCGGCTTGGTGATGCCGTAGAGTCCGCCGAGCACCGCAAACGTCTGACCCAGGGTCGCCGCAATGCGGGTTCCCCGCAGCAGGCCCAGCCGGCTGGCCAGCAGTGCCCGGAGCACTCGGCCCCCATCCATGGGAAAGGCCGGTATGAGATTGAACAGCAGCAGGTACAGGTTGACACTGACGAGCTGTGCCAGGAACGGCTGGTTCTCGTTGAGCCGGGCCACCTCGGCGTGGCTCCCGCTCAGCCGCAGAATGGCCAGAAGGACCCCGACAATCGCGAGCGTCACCGCCGGTCCGGCCAGCGCGATCAGCAGCTCCTGGCGTGGCTCGTCGGGAATCCGTTCGAGGCGGGCCACCCCGCCGATGGGAAGGAGAATGACGTCAGGGGTGCGCACCCCGAAGCGTCGGGCCATCAGAATGTGCCCGAACTCGTGCAGGAGGATGCAAGCGAAGAGCGCAAGCAGCGCGAGCGCGCTGGTCAGCGCCGCCTCTGGCCCGCCCTCCGGAATACCCCATCAGCGCCCACCATCCGACGATCAGCAGAAAGGTGACGTGCACCTTGATGGCGGTGCCTGCTATCCTCCCGATCGTGTAAGTCCAACGCATCAGCTCGCCTCTCGCTCAGCCTCCCGTAAGATAGCGCGAGCGCGGCGACGGCAGCTGAGACTTCAATGGAGGGGCGGAGGCAGAATGGGTCCGGGGTGGAGGGCAGGATCCCAGGGGAAGGGTAGGGTGGTTGTCGCGGAGCCTGCCCGGAGCCCCGGATCCATTCTGGCGGAGCCGGAGTGATGTTGCGATCGACTGAGAGAGAGGGGAGCTAGACGATGACTTTTAACCCAAACTGTGCCCGATTCCGGAGCTCCAATCGGGGCCGCTCCGGCTCGGCCGCCGGGACCATCACCTTCGCCAGTGCCTCACCCCGCAGCGGATGCAGCTCGGCCCACTGGGACATCGCGGTACGGAACACCAGCTGCGCATCCACCGAGTTCAGGTTGAACGTCTTGACGTAGAGCATGATCGCCTGGTCGGGGGTCACCTCGTCGGCCAGAACCTCGGCCGTCTCCAGCGCCATCCGCACGTGGGTTGCCGCCACCGCCTCGTCCGAGATCGACGCCGCCAGCCGGCAGTCGAGATTCGTCTCCTCCACATACTGCACCCGGCGCCGAAGCCCGTCGATCAGGTGGTCCGGCCGGAGAATCGTCCAGCTCGAGGCCCGCCCCTCCTGCTGAGGCTGGTTCTCGATCAGACCAGCCAGCGAGATCAGCGCCCGGGATCGCACCGTCTCTTCGATAGGGGCCGGAACGCCGACCTCCCGGAAATACCGCTGCAGCGCCTCGTCCACGCTGAGCCGCGGCTTGAGCCGGCGCACGAACTCGGCGGCCTGCTGCTGGTAGGTGTCCGCCATCGCCTCGAGGGCTCGGGCGAAGACCAGCTGAAGCCGGAGCCGGGTGGGAGCGGCGAAGCGGCGGCCAACCATCAGACTTGGTGTAGTCATGCTGTTGTCCTCTTTCAGCGGCGATTCAACTGCAAGACTTGGCGCGGGGAGCGTCTTTCTGAAATGCGATCTTTGTGCCCACCGGAGGTATGGTTGCCGGGTGCACTCCGGTCCTGGACTCCACTCGCTAAGTAAGCAGCCGATAATTTGTTAGGCTGGAACCTCGGGGACTGCCCTGGACTGTCAAGCGGTGCGCTGTAGCGGACTCGCCACTGGGATTGGGGCGCGCTCGCAAGCTAAGTCTCGGCTGCAGGCCTGCTTTCATCAGAAGTTCGATCCGTTTAGAATTGCCCTTTCGCCCCGACCCTGGAGCTCACCATAGCCACTACCGTCGCTCCGTCCCCGCCCGGCTGGACTACCAAGGACGCCGAGAAGCTCTACAACATGAGTGGGTGGGGGCTCGGCTACTTCCGGATCAACCCTGAGGGCCACGTCACCGTCCACCCCGATGCCAATCGGAAGCGCGGACTGGATCTGTACAACCTGGCGATGGACCTGCACGCCCAGGGCGTTGGCTTGCCGCTGCTGCTTCGCTTCTCCGACATCCTCCGTTCCCGGATTCAGGCCCTCGCCACCGAGTTCAGCAACGCCATCAAGGAAACCGGCTACGAGGGTCGGTACACCACCGTCTATCCGGTCAAGGTCAACCAGCAGCGCCACGTCATGCAGGAGATCGTGGAGTTCGGGGCCTCCCACGGCGTCGGACTCGAGTGTGGCAGCAAGCCCGAGCTTCAGGCGGTACTCGGTCTCAACGAGACCACCAATCACCTGATCGTCTGTAACGGCTACAAGGACGAGGAGTTCATGCGGCTGGCGCTGATGGGCCAGAAGCTGGGACACTCGGTGATGATCGTCCTGGAGCAGCTGAGCGAGTTGGAGGTCCTGCTCAAAGTGGCCGACGAGATGAAGGTGGTGCCCACCGCCGGGGTTCGGATCAAGCTCGCTACCGAAGGATCGGGGCGCTGGGCCAAGAGCGGCGGAGAGCGCTCCAAATTCGGGCTCGACTCGGTCGAGCTGATGAAGCTGCTGGACCGGCTCGATCGGCTGGACCGGAAGAACGTCCTCAAGCTGGTCCACTTTCACCTGGGCAGCCAGATCACCGATATCCGTTACGTGAAGGCGGGGCTGGAGGAGATTGGGCGCTACTACGTCGAGCTCCGGAACATGGGCTTCGATGTGACCCATGTCGATGTGGGTGGCGGGCTGGGCGTCGATTACGAGGGCTCCCGCTCGACTCGCCCGGCCAGCATGAACTACTCCATGCGAGAGTACGCCAATGATGTGGTGTACACCATGAACTCAGTATGCCGGAGCCACGAGCTCCCCATGCCGCACATCATCTCCGAATCCGGCCGGGCCCTCACCGCGCATCACTCGCTGCTGCTGATCAACGTCATCGACGTGGAGTCTCAGGTGGAGCCGGTGGCTCCTCCACTCCGGGAGGATCCCCATCCGCTGCTGCTGGAGATGGCAGAGAACCTGGAGGGCGTCACCCAGGATCGGATCGAGGAGGTCTTTCACGACGCCGTGTTCGCCAAGGAGCGGGCCCAGGAGTTCTTCGCCAGCGGAGTGTTTTCTCTGCGAGACAAGGCGGACGCCGACCAGCTCTATCTGGTGACTCTGGGAGCCCTTGCTCATGCCATCGGCGACGACAAGGCAGCGTTCCCCGAGATCGTCAACCATCTCGAGTCGGAGCTGGTGGACCGGTATTTCTGCAACTTTTCCGTCTTCCAGTCCTTGCCGGACCATTGGGCCATCGACCAACTGTTTCCCATCATGCCGATTCACCGGCTGAACGAGCCGCCGACTCGGCGGGGAACCCTACAGGACGTCACCTGCGACTCGGATGGCGTGATCGACCGCTTTACCGGCGGGAGAAAAGGCAAGCCCTCGCTCGAGCTTCATCCGGTGGACGAAGGGCAACCGTATATCCTTGGGATATTCCTTACCGGCGCCTATCAGGAGATCCTGGGCGACCTGCACAACCTCTTCGGAGACACCAACGCGGTGCATGTCCGGCTCACCGAGCAGGGCTACCAGGTGACCGATCTGGTTCATGGGGACACCGTGACCGAGGTCCTCAACTACGTCCAGTTCAACGCCTCGGATCTGCTGGCCACCTTCCGCCGCAAGGTTGCCAATGCCAAGGATCTAACCCGGCACGAGTCCAACAGCTTCATCGCGGATTACGTAGCGGGACTGGAAGGCTACACGTATTTGGAAGGTGATGTACCAGTTGAAGACAAAGACTGAGCCTTGTCGCCCTGCGAAAAAGCTTTAACACGAAGGCACGAAGCAAACAGCAAGTCACACGAAGAGTTCCCAGTCAAGTGACGCTCCTCTTCAGAAACTTATGATCAACTCACACCAATCGAATCCTGTTCAAGGACCTCGAGCGAATTGGGTGTGCTGTTGACGAGAAGTTACCTGCGAAATCCAGGAGTGTCCTTCGTGTAGCTTTGCGGTCTCTTCGTGCCTTCGTGTTAAAGTAGTTGCCGAACCTCAATGGTCGTACAATGGTCGGCTCCAACGCTGATCGTGTCAGCGCTTGCTGACCCTCTCCCGCTCCACGGTCCGCCTGTCGCTCCGCTTCTCCAGCGGCACGAAATCCCGTTCGTCGGAGCCCACATAGATCTGTCGGGGCCGAGCGATCTTCTGGTCCTTGTCCAGCAGCATCTCTTCCCACTGCGCCAGCCATCCCGGCGTGCGGCCGATGGCGAACAGGACAGTGAAGTAATCGGTAGGATAGCCCATCGCCTGATAGATCAACCCGGAGTAGAAATCCACGTTGGGATAAAGCTTCCGCTTGATGAAGTACTCGTCTTCCAGCGCGATCCGCTCCAGCTCCAGCGCAATCTCCAGCTTGGGATTCATCCCGGTCTGCTCGAAGACGTCATAGGCTACTTTCTTGATCAGCTTGGCTCGAGGGTCGTACGACTTGTAGACCCGATGGCCAAACCCCATCAGCCGGCCCGAACCGCCCTTCACCGTTTCGATGAAGCCCGGAATGTTCTTCTTCTCTCCGATCTCGTCCAGCATCTGGAGCACGGCCTCGTTGGCGCCCCCGTGCAGCGGTCCGTACAGCGCCGCGATCCCCGCGCTGACCGCGGAGAACGGATCCACGTGAGACGAGCCGACCGCCCGCACCGCGCTGGTGGAACAGTTCTGCTCGTGATCGGCGTGGAGGATCAGGAGGATCTCGAGCGCGCGCTGCAGCACCTTGTTAGGCTGGTGCCGCCCGCCGATGCTGAACGTCATGTTCACGAAGTTGCCGATGTAGTCCAGGTCGTTCCGGGGAAACTCGTAAGGCAGACCGCGCGAGTGCCGGAAGGCAAAGGCGGCGATGGTAGGCAACTTGGCCAGCAGACGCACCCGCTGGAGATAGCGATTCGCTGGGTCCTCGATGTGCTTGGCATCGGGGTAGAAAGTGGAGAGCGCGCCCACCACTCCGAGCAGCATGCCCATGGGATGGGCGTCGTAGCGGAAGCCCTCGAGAAACTTGGTGATGTTGGTGTGGACGTAGGTGTGATACTTGATGGTGTCTTCCCACTTGGCCAGCTGCTCCCGGTTGGGCAGCTCTCCCTCGCCCAGCAAATAGGCCACTTCCAGAAAAGACGCCTGCTCGGCCAGCTGCTCGATCGGGTAGCCGCGGTAGCGCAGGATCCCCCGGTCGCCGTCGATGTAGGTGATGGCGCTGCGGCAGGCGGCGGTGTTCATGAACGCCGGGTCGTACGTCATCATCCCGAAGTCGTCGTCCGCCACCTTGATCTGGCGCAAATCGGTCGCCTTGATCGTGCCTTCGCTGATGGGCAGCTCGTAGGTCTTGCCGGTACGATTGTCGGTGATGGTGATGCTGTCCTTCGGCACGAGCGGCATCCTTGGAGATAAGGTGGTGCAGATTAGGTTCCAACTTCAACTATAGTCGGAACGACGGAATGACGGAACGACGGTAGATAAGCCAAAGGAAACACGCTCATGCGACTTCTCCTAACCGTTTTCATCCTGAGTCTCACCCGGCCCTTGGTCGCGCAGTCTGCGGTCGACACCTCCGGGTTGGGCCGCCTGATCGACCAGGCCATGAATCACTCGGAGGTGATGCAGAACCTGGAGCATCTCGCCGACGTCATCGGGCCCCGGCTGTCCGGCTCTCCCGCCATGCGCCGGGCTAATGAATGGACCGCATCGCGCTTCCAGGCGTATGGTCTCTCAGCCAAGCTGGAGCCGTACGAGTTCGGGGTTGCCTGGCAGCGGGGCGCCGCCGCCCTCCATTTGCTCGAGCCGTTCAGCCGGGCGATCACCGCACACAGCTGGGCCTGGACCGAAGGCACCGGCGGAAAGAGCCTGGCCGGTCCGGTGGTTCTCACGGATCTCTCCACCCCGGAGAGCCTCGCAGTGTACAAGTCCAAGGTGAAAGGAGCCTGGGTCCTGCCCCGGCCTCCGCTCCCACTGTGGAACCCCGACGGGCCGGAGATGACGGCTCAGGATTCAATTCGGATCGATGAGCAGAAGAAGCTTCGCGCTACCCTCACGGCAGACACGTCTGCGCCTGCGGTTCTGGCGCGACGGCAGTTCCAGCTGGATCTCCCCTACGTGCTCAAGTCCGCCGGTGCCCTCGGAACCCTGATCGACGGCTTCAAGGAGCACGGGCTGATGACCATGAGCGGCTCGCCTCTTCGGGTGTCGCCCCTGCCGAGTCTGGTCGTTTCTCACGAGGACTACACCCTCTTCACCCGGCTCATTGCCGCAGGGGTGACGCCCAAAGTCGAAGGGCGAGTGCAGAACCAGCTGGGCAAGTCGCCGGTGCAGCAGTGGAATACCGTAGCCGAGATCAAGGGCACTGAACGGCCGGGGCAGATCGTCATTCTCGGCGCTCACCTCGACAGCTGGGACCTCGGCACCGGGACCACCGACAATGGCACCGGATCCATGGTGGTGCTGGAGAGCGCTCGCGCAATTGCCCGGTCCGGACTCAAGCCCAAGCGGACGATTCGGTTCATTCTATTCAGCGGGGAAGAGGAGGGGCTGCTCGGCTCCCGCGCCTATGCCGCGGAACATGAGAAGGAGGCCGACAGCATCCAGGCCGTGCTGGTGCTGGATAATGGAACCGGTGCCATCACGGGGCAGGCCCTGCAGGGAAGGACGGATCTGGAGGGGCTGTGGAAGCAGCTGCTCGCGCCGGTCGCGTCACTCAAGGCCGACAGCGTGCGCGACGCCAACAAGGGCGGAACCGATCACCTGTCGTTCCTCCCCTACGGCGTGCCGGGATTCAACTTCGATCAGCTGGAACGGGGCTACGACCACACGCACCATTCCCAGACCGACACCTACGATCACGCGGTCGAGGGCGACCTCAAGCAGGCATCGGCCGTTATGGCGGTCACGGCCTTGGAGTTGGCAAACCTTCCCGAGCTGTTGCCCCGGGGACCCAAGACCCCGGTTCAGCCGGTGCCAAGCAAGCCGTCGCCGGGCATAGCGGTGAAACGATAGGTGGTCGGGCGGTCGGATGGTCAGACGGTCGGACGGTCGGGCGGTCGCTGTCACCCCGAGGCGGAGCGAGGGGGCAGAGCTCTGGGAGTACTAGCGCGGATCAGCATCGGATGCGTCAGTGTGCTACTCCTGGCGTGTACCCGTTCTGGCGGTTCCCCCAAGCACCCGACGGCGGGGTGGACCGATCCCTCACCCCACCGCGTCAGCTACATCTCGGTTGCGCCCGGTGTGCGGCTCGAGATTCTCGACTGGGGTGGTACAGGCCCGCCGCTTGTCTTCCTGTCCGGTCTGCAGGACGTCGCCCATGGATTTGACGAATTCGCTCCCGAGTTCGTCGGCAATCACCACGTGCTCGCGATCACTCGCCGAGGCTATGGAGCGTCGAGTCAGCCGGCCTCGGGCTATGATATCGCCGGCCGTGTGGCCGATCTTCGCGCGGTGCTGGATTCCCTCGGACTACAGCGTGTCACTCTCGTGGGCCACTCGATCGCCGGCGACGAGCTCACGGCCTTTGCGGGTGCGTATCCCGCTCGGGTGACCAGCCTGGTCTACCTGGACGCGGCCTACGATCACAGCAAACTGCAACAGATGCTCGGGCAGTTCCCGGCGCCCCCACCGATGCAGGCGCGCGACTCGGCCTCGCCTCGCGCAGTGCAGGCTTATCTCAAACGAGTATACGGGATGCATATTCCCGAGGCCCAGCTGCGGGCGATTGGCCGGTACGATTCCACCGGCCACCTCGTTGCCGATGTGACGCCTCCGACGATTGACTCACTCATTCTGGCCGGCTGTGGCCATCCCAACTATGCGGCCGTGCGCGCGCCGGCGCTGGTCATCTATGCCGTGGTGGACTCCGTGGGGCAGGTGTTTCGCTTCTATGGCGCCCTCGACGCTCCGCATCAGGACGCCGCTCGGCGATTTACCGTAGCCTTGCAGCACTGGGCCGGCGCGGAGCGGGCGAAGGTCCGTCGCGAACTCGCGTCGGCGCAGTTGCTGGAGCTGCATGGGGCCAATCACTACGTGTTCGACTCGGATCGCTCCGCGGGGATCCGGTCAATGCGGTCGTTCTTAGAGACCCACGCGCGCCAGTCCCCTGATAAGTGGCATAGCTGAGGCACAACCATGTCTCTCGCCAGAGCGACACCGGAGCGCCTGAGCGCCTTCTCCAACGCGGTGTTCGCCGTCGTCCGGTTGAGCGGAGGGAGCTGGCCCGGCTCTGTGAGAAGCTGGTGAATTGAGGAGGTAAACCGCTGAGAGAAACCCTGAATCGCGAGGGTGATGGGGCTTCGAGCAAGGTTCCCGAAGTCACCCTGATCTTCTGGATCATCAAGGTTGCGGCCACCACACTGGGCGAGACCGCCGGCGATGCCGTCTCGATGTCGATGAACCTGGGATACCTGGTGGGCACGGCGATCTTCGCGGTACTCTTTGTCGGCGCGGTGCTGCTCCAGATCTCGGCCAAGCGGTTCCATCCCGCGCTCTACTGGACCACGATCATTGCCTCGACCACGGTCGGAACGACCCTGGCCGACTTTACCGACCGCTCGCTCGGGGTCGGCTATGCCGGCGGTGCGACCCTGCTGTTCACCCTGTTGCTGCTCTCTCTGTTCGCCTGGTATCGCACCCTCGGCTCCATCTCGGTTGAAACCGTGCGCACGCCCAAGGCCGAGCTGTTCTACTGGGTGACGATCATGTTCTCGCAGACGCTGGGCACCGCACTGGGCGACTGGACCGCCGACAGCGCCGGCCTGGGATACGCCGGTGCGGCTCTGATCTTCGTGGTCCTGTTGGGGATCGTGCTGGCTCTGTATCTGGGGACCCGGATTTCCCGGACGCTGCTGTTCTGGGCGGCCTTCGTGCTTACCCGCCCGCTCGGAGCCGCGGTGGGTGACTTCCTGGACAAGCCGGTCAGTGCCGGCGGCCTGGCGCTCAGCCGCTATCTGGCGTCGGGAGTACTACTCCTCTTCATCGCGGCCTGCATCCTCGTATTTCCCCAACGAGCCGCTCAGGAGAACCACTAAGAAACTCTTGAGCTCATTAGCTCTGGCCCCCTCGTCGCTGCCGCTCCTCGGGGTGACAACCCCGCTTACGCTTTTGCAGTTCCCGCTCACGCTCTTGAGTTCCCCCTTACCTTCTCGATAGCGCCGATGGTCTTTCCTGACTGATCACTAGCCGTTTCCCTGCCTTGCCACCATCTTAGGCCACCCCGTTTCCCAGAGACATATGCCCGAACTGCTCGGCCGGCTCCAATCCGCTTTGGCTGAACGCTATCGTCTGGACCGCGAAATCGGCGCCGGCGGTATGGCGACCGTCTACCTGGCCGCCGACCTCCGGCACGACCGGAAGGTTGCGGTCAAGGTGCTTCGTCCGGAGCTTGCCGCCGTGATCGGGGCCGAGCGATTCCTTGCCGAGATCAAGCTGACGGCCAATCTGCAGCACCCGCACATACTTCCGCTGTTCGACTCGGGCGCGGCGGAATCGTATCTGTTTTATGTGATGCCGTTCGTCGAAGGCGAGACCCTGCGCGATCGCATCACCCGGGAGAAGCAGCTGCCTATCGGCGACGCGCTCCGGATCGCGAGTGAGATCGCCTCGGCGCTGGACTATGCTCATCGCCATCATGTAGTCCATCGCGACATCAAGCCCGAAAACATTCTCCTCCACGATGGCCAGGCCCTGGTGGCCGACTTCGGGATTGCGCTGGCGGCGAGCAAGGCCAGCGGTGCCCGAATGACGGAGACCGGGATGAGTCTTGGCACGCCGCACTATATGAGTCCGGAACAGGCGATGGGCGACCGGGAGATCACTCCGCGGTCCGATGTCTACGCCGTTGGGGCCGTGCTCTACGAGATGCTGACCGGCGAGCCACCATTCGTAGGTCCGACCGCCCAGGCGATCGTTGCCCGGGTGATGACGGAAAATCCGCGGCGGCTAATGACCCAGCGGCACACCGTCCCACCCCACGTCGAGGCGGCGGTGCTTACCGCGCTGGAGAAGCTCCCGGCCGATCGCTTCCCATCCGCCGCGGAATTCGCTGAAGCACTCAAGAACAAGGGGTATACCTCCCCGGTGCCATCCGCAGCTCCGGCTCTGGTCGCAAAGCCGGAGAAGCACAGTCGCCGCCGACTGGGTCTGTTTCCGGTCCTCGGCACGCTCCTGGCCGTCGCGACGGTGGCCGCGCTCTGGGGCTGGCTCAGGCCGGCGAAGGCAGGACCGCTGACGCAGTTCAGTCTCGCGCTTCGGCCCAACCAGGCCCTGCAGCAGCCCGCAGTCACTGGCGGAGGACGCCTCGCGCTCTCGCCCAATGGCCGGGCACTGGTCTACAGCGGGCCCGCCGATGGGGGGAGCCGACTCTGGCTCCGGCGGCTGGACCAGCTCGACGGCACACCGATCGCCGGGACTGAGGGCGGCTCGAGCCCGTTCTTTTCCCCCGACGGCCAGCGAATCGGATTCATCAAGGATGGCACCACCCTGCGCGTCGCGTCCCTCGCGGGTGCGCCAACAGTGACACTATCGGACAAGATCAACAGCACCTCGGGCGACTGGGGCGCCGACGGGTACATCTACTTCGAGGTGGACTCCGGCATCGCGCGAATGCGCGCGAGCGGCGGGGGCATCGAGCCGGTGTTCAAGGTCTCGCCCCAGAAGAAGGAGATCGCAACTGAATGGCCCTTCGTCCTCCCCGGCGCCAAGGGCATTCTCTTCCGCATGCGCCACGCTGGTCAGGGGCCAGGCGACTTCGAGATCATGGCGATGGCGCTGCCCCATGGCACGGCGCATTCCCTGATCCGGGGAGTCTACGCGCGCTACGCCGGCGGGCAGCTTTTTGTGATCACGTCCGATGGCAAGCTCATCTCCATTCCGTTCAATCCTAAAAAGCTGGAGCTCAGCGGGCCACCAGTGGCATTGATCGAGGGGATCGGTGTGCGGAACGGCGGCTTCAACGTCGACATCGCGCTCGCCGGCAACGGCACGCTGGCGTACACCACCGGGGGAACCCTCGGTTCCCGCCGTGCCATATGGCTCAGCCGCGAGGGCACGCCGACTTCTATTGACCCCGACTGGGATCCGCAAGGAGTGATCGGATCTGCGGCTCTCTCTCCTGATGGGAGGGCGATTGCCGTCGCCCTCACCCGCGATGCGGGCCGGGACGTCTGGGTCAAACGGCTCCCGACCGGCCCGTTCTCCCGGCTGACCTTTGGCGACACCGCGAGCGGACGCCCTGCGTGGTCTGCTGACGGCCGAGATGTGTTCTTTATCGCCGACCGCTCCGGCTCCGGAGTCGGACCGGTCTATGCTCGACGCTCAGACGGGACTGGTGCTCCCAGGCTCTTGGTCCACTCGGACCTGGATTTTGGACAGGTGATCCCAACTCGGGACGGTCGCTGGCTACTGCTGCGAACCGCCCCGGTTGCTCCCGGCAATGCCGACATCCTGGGTCTCAAGAGCGGTGACACCACGCTGATCCCCCTGGTCGCCTCACCCGCGGCCGAGCTGTTCCCGGCGGTCTCCCCGGATGGCCGGTGGCTGGCGTACACGTCGAGTGAATCGGGACAGCTCGAGGTCTATGTACGGCCGTTCCCGGAGACATCAGCGGCCAAATGGCAGGTGTCCACGGCCGGGGGCAGTGAGCCGGCGTGGTCGAACAATGGCCGGGAGTTGTTCTACATCAACGGCAAGACGGAGATGGTCGCGGCCGAGATCCCCCCGGGTCGCACCTTCTCGGTGGGGCAGCAGCGGATCCTGTTCTCGGTGACGCAATTCTCTCGCGCGGGTCCGGTGCCGTCCTTCTGGCTGAGTCCAGACAGCAAGCGATTTCTGATGCTGCGGGAAGGAGTTGCTGGCCAGCCGGGTGAGCTGATCGTCTCGGAGAACTGGTTGCAGCAGCTCAAGGCTCAGGCACGATAAAGCAGCGGTAGACAGGCGGAGAAAACATCGCATGGCGGAGCGGCCCAGCATACCTGAAGTCTGGCTCCGGGGGCCGATCGAGGGCATTCAGCCGCTGCTGCAGCCCGCGGCCCACACGCTGGCGCAAGTGGGTGAGGATGTGCTGCCCATCGTCGAGAATCTCGAGCCCGCGCGGCTCTGGGCTCGGCCGGGCAATGCCGCCTCGATTGGATTTCATCTGGCCCACCTGCCGGGTAGTCTCGACCGGCTACTGACCTACTCCCGAGGGGAAGGTCTTTCCTCCGAGCAGCTCGCAGCGCTTGCCGCAGAGCGGATTGTCGACCAGGACCGTCCCCATCTCAGCTTGCTGCTGGCTCGCTTCAGGCAGGGCCTGGAGGCAGCGATGGCCTATCTCCGGGTCGTTCCCTCCGACAGCCTGCTTCAGCCCCGAGAGGTTGGACGCAAGCGACTGCCCTCGACAACGCTGGGTCTGATCTTCCATGCCGCAGAACATTCGGCTCGGCATGCCGGGCAGATCGTTACCCTCACGCGGGTGGTCCACTGAGCACGTGGATTGCCCATCAGAGACTTCATAACCAGCGCATCACCCGCCCCGGACTGCTGGCACCTGCCAGTATGGTCGCATGGTTCGGAGCAGTGCAGGCGCAGGAGTACGGGCCGGCCAAGTGGGGGCTTGCGCTACGTTCGTCGGACCGGACGAACGACGCCGCCATAGAGCGCGCCATCGAACGGGGACTCATCCTTCGCACCCACATACTGCGTCCCACCTGGCACTTCGTTGCCGCGGCAGACATCCGCTGGATTCTGGAGCTCACCAGTCCTCAGGTGCACCGCCGGATGGCGACCTACGATCGCCAACTGGGTCTCGATGCGCACGTGATGAATCGTGCGACCGGGGTCATCGAGCGGGCTCTGGGTGATCGGGGTCATCTAACCCGGCGAGAGCTGGGCGTCGAGCTCCATCGCACCGGATTGCCGTCCGGAACCAGAGAGTTGGCGCACATCGCGATGCATGCCGAGCTCGCGGGAGTCATCTGCAGCGGGCCTCGTCGTGGGAAGCAGTTCACGTATGCGCTGCTGGCGGACCGTGCTCCGCCCGCCCCGCGGCTCGACCGCGATCAGGCGCTCGCGGAGCTGGCTCGCCGATACGTGAGGAGTCATGGTCCGGCGACGGTTCGCGACTTCGTCTGGTGGTCGGGACTCAGTACTGCTGATGCCAAACGCGGTCTGACAATCAGCAGGGCGCGGCGTTGGGAAGTAGACGGATTGACCTACTGGACTATCGGTCGCAAGGCCGGCGAGATTCCGCGCCGCGGAGCCGCCGTCCATCTCCTGCCGATCTACGACGAATACCTGGTCGCTTATCGGGATCACAGGGTGGTGCCGCGGCCGGCGTATGTGCTGGGCGGCTTTCAGCACGCGCTGCTCGCCGGCGGTCAGGTGGCAGGCACCTGGAGAACGGTGCCGGGAGCGGATGGGTTGATGCTGGATGTTCGGCCCTTACGGCGTCTCACCCCGGGGGAGCGGCGCGGGCTGGCGCAGGCAGCGACCCGCTACGAGCGCTTTCTCGGTGTTCCGGTTTCGCGTCTGTAACCTTAGTCAGCGGGTAATCGAGAGTGTGGCTTCAATTCGAGGAGAGCGTCCGCATGCATCGCGTCCGGCAGCAGGATCTCCCCTTTAAGGGCAGCTCGCATCAGTTCGTCGGAGCTGACCAGGGTGATGTGAAGATTTCCGTGTTCCTGCTGAGTGCCCAGCCCGGCCGGGGACCCGGTCCCCATCGCCATCCATATGATGAGGTCCAGTTCATCAGAGAAGGGCGCGGCCGCTATGTCGTGAATGGAGAGGAGTTCGAGGCGGGAGCTGGAGACATCCTGGTGATCAAGGCCGGCGAGATCCACAGCTTCCAGTGCGTCGGAGACGAGCCGCTGGTCCAGGTGGATGTCCACCTCAGTCCACGATTCATCCAGGAAAATCTCAGCTAGCGGCGACCGGCGAGAATCACTCTTTGGGCAAGCGAACCGTACAACGGGTCTCGAAGCCGCCGCGCACGTTATACAGGGTGGAGACCTCCAGCATCTGCGGCTCCAGCAGCTTGAAGAGGTCTTCCGCGATCCTGGCGGTCGCGTGCTCCTGGAATATGCCGACGTTTCGATAGCTGGTGATGTAGTACTTGAGGCTCTTGAGCTCGACGCAGCGCTCCGCCGGCACGTAGCGGATGGTGAGCCTGGCGTAGTCGGGCAGTCCGCTGTAAGGACAGACGGCGCTGAATTCGTTGGTTTCGGTGACGATCTCCTGATCGGGCCCCGAATACTCGAATGTTTCCAGCACGGCCGCCTCGATCGTCTCCGGCCCGACAAACGGAATGGTCCTGCCTTCTGCGATGGCCATGTTCTTTTCCGGTTCGGTTAGCTCTAAAGATAGCTGTCACCCGAGTGCAGCGAGGGGGCCGAAGCTGGCTTCAGCTATGGCCCCCTCGTCGCTACCGCTCCTCGGGGTGACACCCCCCGCTCACGCTTCTTATTCCCTCACCATCCCCGTCTCCAGCCAGGTGTGCTCGTTGCGGAGCACCTGCTGGGCCACCTGATAGGTCGCCACGTCGTCGTTCTCGAACACCGCTGCAAACTTCTCCTCCACCCGGCGCCGAGCCTGACGGCTAAAGAGGTCGGCCAACTGGATAGCGCCGATGGCCTCTTCCTGAGTGCCCCGCTGCGCCGCCGCCGCGCTGCCCCGCTTGGCCATCGCATGGGCTCGCGAGCACGCGGCCGTGATCGCCAGCAGCTCCGCCCCGATCTCCACCAATCTGCCCAGCACGGCCTGGCGCTTCTCCAGCTTGGGCCCGAACCGCACCATGCAGTGGAACAGCGTCCGCGCCAGTCGGCGGCTGGAACGGGCCGCAAACCGGATGTGAGTGGCCAGGGCGCCGAACTCCCCATACTGCGGCAGCCATCCCAAACCCAGCCAGAGCTTGGGATACCAGAACGCGTAGTACGCGCCGGACTTGAGCAGCGCCTGAATCTTCTTGCCCATAGGCGCCTTGGGGTCGATCAGGTCGCCCGCCAGCTTGAGATGGGTGTCCACCGCCTCGCGGGCGATGAAGAGCCGCATGATCTCGCTGGAGCCCTCGAAGATCAGGTTGATCCGATAGTCGCGCATCATTCGCTCGACCGGATCGGGGCGCTCGCCGCGGCTCCGGAGACTGTCGGCCGTCTCATATCCGCGGCCGCCCTTGATCTGGAGCGTGTCGTCCACGATCCGCCAGCCCACCTCGGTGTTCCACATCTTGGCCATGGCGGCCTCGAGCCGGATATCCGCATTGCCCCGGTCGGCCATCAGCGAGGCGAGATCGCTTACCGCCTCCATCGCGAAGATCTCGGCTGCCATCCGCCCGATCTTCTGGGCGATGGCATCGTGCTTCCCGATCGGCTGGCCCCACTGGACCCGCTCTGCCGCCCACCGGCGCACGATCTCCAGCGCACGCTTGGCTCCGGCCACCGCCGAAGCGGGCAGGGTGAGCCGCCCTGTATTGAGGGTGATCAGCGCGAGCTTCAGGCCCTTGCCCTCACCCCAGAGCACGTTCTCCACCGGTACCTTGACGTTGGTAAACCGGATGATGCCGTTCTCCAGCGCCTTGAGGCCCATGAAGTGGAGCCGCTGCACCACCTCGACTCCAGGCCAGTTGGTCTCGACGATGAACGCGGTGATCTTCTTCGGTCCGGTCCGCGCCATCACCACCATCAGCTCGGCGATGGTTCCGTTGGTGCACCAGAGCTTCTCGCCGTTCAGGATGTAGGAGCGCCCGTCCTGCGACAGGGTAGCCGTGGTGCTCAGGGCCGCCGGATCGGATCCGACATGGTTCTCGGTGAGGGCGAAAGCCGAGACCGCGCCTCGCGCCAGAAGGGGCAAGTACTTCTTCTTCTGCTCCGGGGTGCCGAACAGCTTGAGCGGCGTCGGCACGCCAATCGACTGCGCCGCGGAGAGCAGGGCAGTGAGGTTACCGTCCTGGCTGGTGACCAATCCTACCGCATGGGTGTAGCTGTACTGGCTCAGCCCCAGGCCGCCGTATTCGGTGGGGATCTTGATGCCGAACGCGCCGATCTCGCCCAATCCCTTCACGATCTCGGGCGGGATCTTGCCATCGCGGTCGATCTTGTCACTGTCCACCCGCTCCCGCATGAATTGCTCAAGCTTTTCCATGAAGGGTTTGGCTCGGGCCAGATCCGCAGGATCCGGCTGCGGGAATGGATGCACCAGATCGAGCCGGAAGTTCCCCTCGAACAGCTCCCGCACGAAGCTGGGCGCCTGCCAATCCTTTTCTCTCGCGGCCTCGGCAACTTCGCGGGCTTCCTGCTCCGTGGCCAACGGAGTGTGAGTAGTCCGTACCGGTGGGGTGAGAAGATCAGTCATGGGTCGAGGGCTCGGTGGAGGTTGAGGTAACAGGTGCGCCGCGGAGACCGTGCAGCACCAGGGAGATCACATGACGCTTGCGGCGTTCCAGCGCGTCAGGGTCACTCAGGCTGACGCCGACCGCCGGCGCGACGGTGCGCGCGTGGATCAGGGGAAACCAGCAGAGCGAGATGATGCTGAGCAGCAGCTGAGACGCCTCGCCCGACGGCGAGTCGTCGAGACCCAGCTCCGCGCTTATTGCGGCCAGGGCCTCCTGGCCGGCGGAGAGATGGTCCACCCCGGCGGGTGGTGGGGCGTTGCTCAGCGCCTCGCGTTCGATCAACCGGATGAAGTAAGGACGGGCTGCCAGGAAGTCGAAGTAGTCTGACACGGCGCCGGCCAGAATCGTCTCCGCGTCCTCGTTGCTCGCCAAGGCTCGTTCGCGGCCCACCCGTACCGCTTCGCGTACCTCGGCCAGCGAGCGGTCCAGAACCGCCTGATAGAGCTCCGCCTTGGTCCGGAAGAAGTAGCCCGGAGTGCCCCGGGAAACACCAGCGTCAGCGCCAACCTGGGTAAGGCTGGTGGCGTCGAACCCCTGCTTGGCAAACAGGCGCTCCGCGGCATCCAGAATGGCGGCGCGGCTACGTTCGGCATCTCGGGGGCGGTCTGGCCTATTGTCCAATGGTAGCTCGCGCAAGAGTTTGCAGCTTGCTTGCTGTTCAGCAAGTTAGCTATCCGCTATAGCTTCGTCAACCGGGCGGGTAACCTCGCCGGTGCTTAACCAGTCGGGCCAGGACCCAGCAAACGCCCGCCATGAGCGCGCGTTGGTTATCGGAAATGAACGGTTCACGCCGTGCGTTCGAGGACGAGCTCCGGCAGCCCGTGAGCGGTCGCCAGATAATTCGTCCGGATCGTTCCCACCAGTTCCTCTGCGCCCTTCGGCACCACCTTCCGGAACAGCGGCACGAACTCGTCCCAGTGCACCAGGAGATTCCGGGAGCGGGCGCTCACCGTCTTTTCTTCGTGCTCCCTGATCAGCGTCCGTAGCAGCTCGATATCCGCGGCATCCACGTCGCCTAGTTCGACCATGTCCCGGTTGATCCGACTGGAGAACGTCAGTGCCTCGTCAAGAACGTAGGCCACCCCGTTCGACATGCCCGCCCCGAAGTTCCGCCCGGCGCGGCCGAGCACGACCACGATGCCGCCGGTCATGTACTCGCAGCAGTGGTTGCCCGCGCCTTCGATTACCGCCACCGCGCCGGAGTTCCGCACCGCGAATCGGTCGCCCGCCTGGCCAGCGGCGAACAGCTTCCCGCCCGTGGCGCCGTACAAGACCGTATTGCCCAGGATGAGATGCTGGTGCGAGGCGTGAGCGTACCCAGCCCGGCGATAGGGACGAATGGTGATCTCCCCGCCGCTCAGGCCCTTTCCGACATAATCGTTGGCCTCGCCCTCGAGCTCGAGCTGCACCCCGCGACAGAGGAACGCCCCGAAGCTCTGACCGGCGGCACCGCCGAACCGGAGCCGCACCGATCCCGGCGGCAGCCCTGCGTCGCCGTTCCGTTCTACGATTGCTCCGGAGACGCGCGCACCCACCGCCAGGTGGTGGTTCTCGATGTGATAGTTGCCGGAGAAGGGTAGAGCACAGTCGAGGTACGGCTCCAGGTCACCCAGGATCTCCTCATCCAACGAGATCAGCCCCGGCCGCTGATTTCGGTCCACCGTTCGTCTCAGCGCCACGTCCGCCCGTCCGCCCGTCCGCCCGTCCATCGTCCCCGCTTCCCAGCCTCCCGGCGTCCCCGCCAGCAACGCACTCAAATCCAGCATCTGCGCGCGGGGCAGTTCCGGCCGCTCCACCCGTTCGAGCAGATCGTTTCGGCCCACGATATCGTCTATCGCTCGGAATCCCAGCTCCGCCAGAAGCCGGCGCACCTCCTCGGCGATGAAGGTGAAATAGGCGATCACCTGCTCGGGGGTGCCGCGAAATTTGGCTCGGAGATCCTCTCGTTGAGTCGCGATGCCGGTGGGACAGGTGTTGAGATGGCATTGCCGAGCCATGTCGCATCCCATCGCCACCAGCGGCGCGGTTCCGAACCCGTAGCTCTCGGCGCCGAGCATCGCCGCGATCACCACGTCGCGCCCGGTCTTGAGTCCGCCATCGGTCCGGATCTCGATCCGGTGGCGAAGGCCGTTGCGCACCAGAGTGGCCTGTGCCTCTGCCAGCCCGAGCTCCCAAGGTGAACCCGTGTGCTTGATGGAAGAGAGGGGAGATGCGCCCGTGCCGCCGTTGTGCCCGGCGATCAGCACGTAGTCGGCGTATGCCTTGGCGACACCAGCGGCGATGGTGCCGACCCCACTCTCGGACACCAGCTTCACGCCGATCCGCGCGCGAGGATTCACCGTCTTTAAGTCGTGAATCAGCTGGGCGAGATCCTCGATCGAATAGATGTCGTGATGCGGCGGTGGCGAGATCAGCGAGATGCCGGGCACCGCGTGACGGAGCCGGGCGATGAGCTCCGTCACCTTGTGCGCCGGGAGCTGGCCGCCCTCACCCGGCTTGGCGCCTTGCACGATCTTGATCTCCAGCTCCTCGGCTCGGACGAGATACTCGGTGGTGACGCCGAACCTGGCCGAGGCTACCTGCTTGATCCGGTTGTCGGCCCGGTCACCATTTCCAAGGCTTCGGTAGCTGGCTGGATCCTCGCCGCCTTCGCCCGAGTTGGAGCGGGCTCCGATCCGGTTCATTGCGACTGAGAGGGTGGTATGCGCCTCGGGTGACAGGGCACCGAGTGACATGGCGGAGGACACGAACCGCCGGCGGACTTCCTCCAGCGGCTCAACCTCGTCGAGGGGAATCGGCTTCCCGGACCGAAAGCCGAGCAGGTCGCGGAGGCTGGCAGGCCGCCGTGCTCCATTCTTCGCCACGAAGTCGCTGTAGGGATCGTTGACCGCCGGGGTGACAGCCCGTTCTGCCCTCGCGCCGGTCGCCTTCTGCAGCGCGACTACGATGGGCGGGGCCCAGCCATGGTCCTCACCGTCCTTCCGGAATCGCACCCGGCCATGATCCGGCAGCGACCCCGCCGGCTCGGCCGACTCGAAGGCTGCCGCATGCCGAGCCATCACGTCCTCGGCGATCTCCTCGAAGCCGATCCCACCGATGGGCGAGGCCGTTGCGTCGAAGCACCCGGAGACTACCTCGTGGCCCAGGCCCAGGATCTCGAAGATCTGCGCGCCGCAATAGGAGGAGAGTGTGGAGATCCCCATCTTCGACAGAATCTTGAGCAGGCCTTTCTCCGCCGCCGCTCGGTACTGCACCCGAGCTTCTCTCAGATCCTGCCCGGCCGCCCCGCTGCCCCGCGGCCCCGCGGCCCCGCTAATGGATTCCAACGCCAACCAGGGATGCACCGCCTCCGCCCCGTAGCCGAAGAGAGTCGCGAAATGATGAACATCGAACGCGTCTCCTGCTTCGGCGACAAGGCCCACCCGAGCCCGGAGTCCGGTGTGCACCAGATGCTGCCGCACAGTCCCGATAGCGAGCAGCATCGGAATCGGAGCCCGCCCATCGGCGACCGCTCGGTCACTCACCACCAGGATGTGGGCACCCCGCCTAGCGGCGCGCTCTGCCGCCCGCCGTAGCGCCGTGAGCGCCGCCACCAGGGCCCCGGTGCCCTTGGCGGGGTTCCATACGGCGTCGAGGGTGACGGTGGAGAAGCCGGCGACGTTGCGCAACGCGCTCATCTCCTCCGCCAGCAGAATGGGATGCTCCAGGCGCAGCATCCGGGCGTAGCTCGGGCGCTCGAGAAGCGGAGACCCGCGGCGTCCCAGGTGCATGCGCAGGGACATCACCATGGACTCCCTGAGCGAATCGATTGGAGGGTTGGTCACCTGGGCGAATCGCTGGCGGAAGTAGGTGTAGAGGCTCGGCGCGATGGCTGCGAGCGGGGGAATCGGTGTGTCGTCGCCCATGCTCCACAGCGGATCTGCTCCAGTGCTGCCCATCGGCTCGAGCACCAGTCGCAGGTCCTCGCTGCTGTAGCCGAAGGCGCGCTGCAGGCGAAGCAGCGGCTCTCCCTCGTGGGCTGGCGGAACTCGGGCTGGATCGGGCACCAGCGTCGCCATGTAGCGAGCGACCCAACGGGCGTAAGGCCGCCGAGACGCCACCCTTCGTTTGGCATCCTGGTTCCGGATCACCTCGCCGCGGAGCGTGTCTACCACGAGCACTTCGCCGGCTCCGACTCTGCCGCAGGCCACCACCTCACGAGGATCCAGGTCGACCAGACCGACTTCGGATCCGGCCACCACCAGCCCGTCGCGCCGGACCTTGTACCGGCAGGGCCGAAGCCCGTTCCGGTCCACCGCCGCACCCGCGACGATGCCGTCGGTGAACGCCAGAGCCGCCGGTCCGTCCCACGGCTCGATGATGCACTGGTGATACTCGTAGAAGGCCTTCACTGCGGGGTCGAGATCGGAGTACTTCTCCCACGCCTGGGGCACCGTCATCATCGCGGTGTGCACCGGATCGCGGCCCGAGCGGACCAGCAGCTCCATGGTGTTGTCGAGACTGGCGGAGTCGCTGCCCCCGGGCTGGATAACGTCCTGCAGCCGCTCGATCCCTGCTCCCCACACCGGCGACGCCATCAACGGCTGCCGCATGGTCATCGAGTTTCGGTTGCCCCAGAGCGTGTTGATCTCCCCGTTGTGCGCCAGCAGCCGGAACGGTTGGGCCAATGGCCAGCTGGGCAGCGTGTTGGTCGAGTAGCGCTGGTGGAATACCGCTATGGCGCTCTCGTACTCCGGATAACGAAAGTCGGTGTAGAACGCGGGCAGCTGGGTTCCGGTCAGCAGTGCCTTGTACACCACGGTGCGGCAAGAGAGCGAACAGATGTAGAAGCCCGGCAGCTCCGCCTCGGCCGCGCGGCGTTCCATCTCGCGCCGAGCCAGGTAGAGTGCGCGTTCCCACCCATCGTCGTCGGTGGCGAGCATCGGGCGGCCTACCAGGAGCTGGCGGATCGCAGGACAAGAGGTCTGGGCAATGGGGCCCAGCGCGTTGGGATTGGTGGGCACGTCTCGCCAGCCAAGGACCGGGATTCCGTCGTGCAGCAGCACGCTCTCGATCGTCTCAATTGCCACAGCGCGGGGCTCGGCTGGGCGAGGCAGGAAGAAGGCTCCGACCCCAAACGCCATACCGGGCTCGAGATGAAGTCCCAGCCGATACGAGTCGCGGAAGAAGAGTCGGTGGGGAATCTGGGTCAGCAGACCCGCGCCGTCGCCCGAGTTGTCCGTGGAGGCGGCGCCGCGGTGTGCCACCCGCGCCACGGCCTGGAGAGCCATCTCCACCACCTCGTGGCTGCGCGCGCCCGCGGCGGCGGCAATGAAGCCAACTCCACAGGCATCGCGTTCGTGGGATGGGTCGAGAGAAGTCCCCGCTGTGGAAGCTGCGTGTCGAGGACTCAGTTCCTGGGGACCGGCCGGGTGGATCCGCTGCCCATTGGCGGCCATGGTGTCTCCTTGGGTTGTCGTGCCGGTAGGCCGGAGAGGCCGGACCAGGCAAGAAAAAAGCCCGCTCCAACGTGGGAGCAGGCCGGGGGGGTGCGAACGCGCTTACCTCACCCGGGCGCTCCACTGGAGCGGACGAGATTGAGATTCAGATTGGCGAGATTGAGGTGGCGGTTCACGCCAGCAGTATTGGAGATTCTTCCGATTTCGTCAACGGTTGGTCCGACATTGCCGCTTTGCACTTGACAGCGTCTTCGTGATTCCGTAGGCTGTGTATCCCTCTTTCACCGAAAACGTTTGTGATGAGCCCGGATTTCATGTCGCTCGGCCTTATTATCGTCGTCCTCCTTGGCGTCCTGCTTACCGTCCTTACGGTGAGCCAGGGGGTCCGCGGCGCGCTTCGACGAGTGACATGAGAACGTAAGCTTCTCGACAATCACCTGACGCCGCGGACCCGATCCGCGGCGTTTTTGTTTTCCCGAGCCAAGGCCGTTATGACGACACCCCAGGTGCTGATCTTCGATACCACCCTGCGCGATGGCGAACAGGCGCCCGGCAACAGCCTCTCACCAGAAGAGAAGCTTCGCCTGGCCCGGCAACTCGATGCTCTGGGCGTCGACATCATCGAGGCCGGCTTCCCGGCCGCATCCGAGGACGACTACCGGAGCGTCTGCGACATCAGCGCGGAGCTCCGGCGTCCGGTCGTTGCGGCCCTGGCTCGCTGCCGGGAGCGAGACATCGACCTTGCGGGCGAGGCGCTGAGCCGGGCGGCGCGCCCCAGGATCCACGTATTCGTCTCCACCTCCGATCTCCACATCCGGGAGAAGCTGCGGACGACCCGAGAGGCGGTGATCTCGATGGTTCAGTCCGCAATTGCGCGGGCGAGTCAGTACACCGATGACATCGAGTTCTCGGCAGAGGATGCCAGCCGCACCGATCCCGAGTTTCTCTGCCAGATCATTCGGATGGCGATTGGTTCCGGCGCCACCACGATCAACCTCCCTGACACCGTGGGCTATGCCACGCCCACCGAGTACGCAGCGATGTTCCGGCTCGTTCAGGCGCAGGTGCCTGAGAGTGCCGGTGTGGTGCTCAGCGCCCACTGCCATGACGATCTGGGTCTGGCGGTGGCCAACAGTCTTGCGGCCATCGAGGCAGGGGCCCGGCAGGTGGAATGCACCGTTAACGGCATCGGTGAGCGGGCGGGTAACGCAGCCCTGGAGGAGCTGGTCATGGCCAGCCGGGTGCGCGGAGCGGCGCTCGAGTTCGAATGCGCGGTCGATTCCCGAGAGATCTACCGCACCAGCCAGCTGCTGTCCTTCCTCACTGGTGTCTTTCCACCGCCAAACAAGGCCATCGTGGGCCGCAACGCCTTTGCTCACGAGGCCGGAATCCACCAGCACGGCATGCTCCAGAACGGTTTGACCTACGAGATCATCCGTCCCGAGATGGTGGGTATTCCGCGGTCTACTCTGGTGCTGGGGAAACACTCGGGCCGGCATGCGCTGGAGCGGCGATACCAGGAGCTGGGGTACCACCTTGAGGAGGCCGAGCTGGCGCAGGTCTACCAAAGTTTCATTGCGCTGGCGGAACGAAAGCGGGAGATCCTGGACGAAGACCTGCTGACACTGGTCCATGAGAGCTTCCAGGACGCGCCGGAGGAATTTCAGCTCACGCATCTGCGGGTGGTCTGCGGCAGCGTGACGGCCACCGCAGAGGTTCGCCTGACCGGCCCGTGGTCGGGCGAGCGCTCGGCGAGAGGCACCGGGGACGGACCGATTGCCGCTGCGTTTGCCGCGGTAAGCGATATCCTCGGCCGAACAGTCGAAGTACTGAGCTTGAATCTGCGGTCGGTCACTCCGGGGAGGGACAGTGTGGGCCAGGTGTTTCTCCAGGCCAAGATCGACGGGCTGACCCTGTCCGGCCACGGGGCCTCGACCGACATCGTGGAGGCGAGCGCCCGCGCGTTGGTTCACGCGCTCAACAAGTCACGGCATGCGGAGCGGCTGGAGGACAGCTCGTTGAACTCGGTGTACTTGTGGGGGGTGTAATGGCGGACACCGTGAAAGGTGAACAGTCAACTGTGAACGGCGTCGTTTACCGTTTACCATCCGCTGTTTACGCGCTTTCCCGGCGGGACCGTGCAGCATGAAGGAGTCCCTCACCGGTTCCCAAATCCTCTGCCGTGCATTGCTCGAACAGGGCGTCGACCTGCTGTTCGGCTATCCCGGCGGCGCAATCATGCCGTTCTATCACGCACTGCCGGAGTACCCCGGGCTCAGGCACGTCCTCGTCCGCCACGAGCAGGCCGCGGCGCATGCGGCCGATGGTTATGCCCGGGCCACCGGCCGCGCCGGTGTGTGCGTCGCAACCTCCGGTCCCGGCGCCACCAACCTGGTGACTGGACTGGCCACGGCGCACATGGACAGCACACCAGTCGTTGCCATCACTGGCCAGGTCTCCCGGGCCATGCTGGGGCGAGATGCCTTTCAAGAGACCGACATCATCGGGATCACCCAGCCTATTACCAAGCACAATCGGCTGGTGGAGGACGTAAGCGACTTGGCCGAGGCCGTTCGCGAGGCGTTTTACATCGCGCAGGAAGGACGGCCGGGTCCGGTGCTGCTCGACGTGCCCAAGGATGTGCAAAACCAGCGGGGCAGATGGACAGCGGGGCAGGGGGGCAGCACCCACGCACGGGCGGAAGCGACTGCCCAGCCGCCTCGCTACCCTGCTGCCCCGCTGGAGACCGCTGCTCAGCTCATCAACGCGGCCGAGCGGCCTCTCATCATGGCCGGCCACGGCATCCTCCTTTCCGGAGCCTACGCCGAGCTGCAGGCGCTGGCCGAGCGTACCGGCATTCCTGTGATCACCACGCTGCTCGGCATCAGCGGCTTCCCCGGGTCGCACCCGCTCTATCTCGGCATGCCGGGAATGCACGGTGAAGTTCATGTGAACCGGGCGATTCAGCACGCGGATGTCATCATCGGACTGGGTCTCCGTTTCGACGACCGGGTCACCGGCAACCTGGCCGGCTTTGCCAGCAGCGCCCGGATCATCCACGTCGATCTCGACCCTTCAGAGATTGGGAAAAACGTGCCGGTTGCGGTCGGTATCGTGGGAGACGTGCGCGAGGTTCTGAAGCAGATCTTGCCGCTGATTCCGCAGCGGGAGTGTGAGAGCTGGGTCGACGAGATCGCCGGATTCCACCATGTGCGAGAGGAGAACTTTCAAGCCGGACTTTCCCCGGAGGCAATCCTGAATGCCATCTCTCGCTCGAGCCGGCGCTGCACCATCGTCTCGGACGTGGGGCAGCACCAGATGTGGACCGCCAAGCTCTATCCCTACCTCGAGCCCAACAGTCACATCACCTCGGGCGGGCTCGGCACCATGGGATTCGCGGTGCCGGCGGCGATGGGTGTTGCGCTCGCCCGGCCGGAAGAGGCCGTTTGGGCCATCTCCGGCGACGGCGGATTTCAGATGAACATGCAGGAGATCGCCACCATGGTGCAGGAGGGAATTGCGGTGAAGATGGGCGTGTTCAACAACGGCTATCTCGGTATGGTCCGGCAGTGGCAGCAGTTCTTTCATGGCCGCCGGTACTCGGCCACGCCGATCTGGAGCCCGGACTACGTGCGGCTCGCGGAGGCGTACGGCATTGCGGGTTGGCGGGTGGAGTCCTTCGACCAGTTAGAAAATTCCGTTCTGGCGGCGGCGGCGGAGCCGGGTCCGGCGTTGATTGAGTTCACTATCGAGCAAGAGGCCAACGTGTTCCCGATGATCCCGCCGGGAGGCTCGTTGTCCGAGCCGATCGAGGGGAATCCAGCACCTCTCGTGCCGGCGTGAGCGGGTCCCACGCGGTTGCTGTGTTGCTGGAAGACCGGCTGGCGACTCTCACGCGCGCGGTGGGGCTCATCCGACGGCGAAATCTCCCGGTTCAGAGCCTTTCAGTGGGCCCGACCGGAACACCGGGACTCTCGAGACTGACACTGATGATCGATTCCGACAGTAGTACCGCCGATCGGGCCGCTCAGCACCTGCAGAAGGTGGTGGGAGTTCGCGCCGCCGCCGCCTTCGCTCAGAGCCAGGGAGTCGCTCGCGAGCTCGCCCTGGTCAAAGTTCGCGCCTCGCATGCTCGCTACGCCGAGCTGCTCGACATCGCTCAGCTTTATCACGCTTCTGTCCTCGACGATACCTCAGAGGCTGTAATCCTGGAGCTGAGCGGCACTGAGCCGTTCGTTCTGTCGGCCCTGCGGGCGTTGGAGCGATTCGAAATCATCGAAGTGGCTCGCAGCGGCACCGTTGCCCTGGAGAGCGGCACTGACCTTCAATCCGGAATAACGCCATGACTGAAGCCTTGCGGATCTACTACGACACTGACGTGGAGCGGAACCGGTTGGTCGGACGAACGTTCGCCGTTATCGGCTACGGCAGCCAGGGGCATGCGCACGCGCTCAATCTGCGGGAGAGCGGCGCGGCGGTGATCGTTGGTCTTCGCCCCGGCGGAAAATCCTGGGACAAGGCCAAGGCGCAGGGTCTCGATGTGCGGCCGGTGGCACAAGCGGTCGAAGCGGCCCAGGTGGTCATGATGCTGGTTCCCGATCAGGACACCCGGGCGGTGTACGAGAAGGGTGTCTTGCCGGCGCTGCATGCCGGCAAGACGCTGATGTTCGCCCACGGATTCAACATTCACTATCGGGAGATCACTCCGCCTGCTGCGGTAGACGTTTCCATGGTGGCGCCCAAGTCACCGGGACACCTGGTGCGGAGCGAGTTCGAGGCGGGACGCGGAGTCCCGGCGCTGGTGGCAGTGCACCAGGATCCGAGCGGAGAGGCGCTGGCCAATGCGCTGGCGTATGCCTCGGGCATCGGCTGCACCAGGGCCGGGGTGATCGCGACCTCCTTCCGGGAGGAGACCGAGACCGACCTTTTCGGCGAACAGGCTGTGCTGTGCGGCGGTGTCACGGCCCTGGTGAAGGCCGGCTTCGAAACCCTGACAGCTGCGGGCTACCGGCCTGAGATGGCGTACTTCGAGTGTCTCCACGAGCTCAAGCTCATCGTTGACCTGATGTACCGGGGCGGGCTCCAGTTCATGCGCTATTCCATTAGCGACACCGCCGAGTACGGGGACTACACTCGCGGACCGAGGGTCATCACCGAGGAGACTCGAGCCGCCATGCAAAAAATCCTGGACGAGGTGCGTGACGGATCCTTCGCCCGGGAGTGGCTGGCGGAGAGCCGGGGGAGCCGCTCCGAGTTCGAGCGCCTGCGCCAGGTCGACCGTGAGCACGAGATCGAGCGGGTCGGCGCACAGCTTCGGGCAATGATGCCCTGGTCGGAAGAGGGGCGGGAAAGCGGAGAAGCGGGGAAGCGGGGAAGAGGAGAAGACAAAGCAGGAGAATCAGAGAAGGCGCGACGGCGATCCCAGCGCTCCGCTCAACCACTCCCTCGGTAATGCGGGTCGGTTCGGTCGGCAGGACCCTGTTCGCCAAGGTCTGGGACGCTCACGTCGTACACCGGCTCGAAAGCGGGGCCGATCTCCTCTACGTGGATCTCCACCTGGTGCACGAGGTGACCTCGCCTCAGGCCTTCGAGGGATTGCGCCTGGCTGGAAGGCGAGTCCGCCGTCCCGATCTCACGGTGGCAACGGTCGACCACAACGTCTCCACCGGAGACCGCAGTCTTCCCATTGCCGATGAGCTCTCCGAGCGACAGGTAGCTGCGCTGGTACGCAATGCCCGCACATTCGGCCTGCGGCTCTTTGACCTGAGCTCGCCGGAGCAGGGCATCGTGCATGTCATTGGGCCGGAGCTCGGCCTCACCCGGCCGGGCATGACCATCGTGTGCGGCGACTCTCATACCTCGACCCACGGGGCCTTCGGAGCCCTGGCGTTCGGCATCGGCACCAGCGAGGTCGAGCACGTCCTGGCCACCCAGTGCATCGTGCAGGTTCGGCCTCGAACCATGGAAGTGCGATTCGAGGGCACCCCCCAGTCGGGGGTCTACGCGAAGGATCTCATTCTTGCATTGATCGCTCGGATCGGCACGGCCGGCGGAAGCGGCCATGCGATCGAGTTCACTGGTTCCGTAGTTCGCGCGCTCTCGATGGAAGGCAGGATGACGATCTGCAACATGGCCATCGAGGCCGGCGCCAGGGCCGGAATGATTGCCCCCGACCAGACGACCTTTGACTATCTGGAGCGGCGCCCCCGCGCTCCGGGAGGGAAGGACCGGGCGGCACAGGCCGAGTCCTGGCGATCGCTCCCCAGCGATCCCGGCGCGCGATACGACAAAAACCTCGTCCTCGACGTCGGCAGCATTGCTCCCCAAGTGACCTGGGGGACGAGTCCGGGCATGACCACCGACATCGTCGGCCGGGTACCCGATCCACAAGACATCACAGTCGAGAGCGAGCGCGAGAGCTGCCGCCGCGCGCTGACCTACATGGGGCTCACCGCTGGCATGCCGCTCGAAGGCTTACCAATCGACCGGGTCTTCATCGGTTCCTGCACCAATGCCCGGATCGAAGATCTCCGGGCCGCGGCTTCGGTGATCGCTGGACGGCGGGTTGCTCCCGGCGTTCGCGCGATGGTAGTTCCCGGATCGCAGCAGGTGAAGGCCGCTGCCGAGCGCGAAGGGTTGGATCGCGTCTTCACCGCTGCGGGGTTCGAGTGGCGGAACTCGGGCTGTTCGATGTGTCTCGGTATGAACGAGGATGTGCTGGGACCTGGCGAGCGCTGTGCCTCCACCTCCAACCGCAACTTCGAAGGCCGGCAGGGACGGGGCGGCCGAACCCATCTGATGAGTCCCGCCATGGCTGGTGCAGCAGCAATTGCTGGATGTCTGGTCGATGTCCGGAGCTATGCGCTGACCCACTCGCTCCCAGAATTTTATGCAGCCTCAGTCTAAGCTTCAACGCAGAGCTGAAACTACCACGGGGGCAATGACTTGGCAATTCGGGCTCAGGAATAGCCTCAAGCCTGCTGGAGTGTCATATGCATAAGATCTCTGTGCGCTGATGCAGCGCTTCACTACTCACATCGGCCGCGTCGTGGCTCTCCCCAGAGTCAATGTCGACACCGACCAAATCGTTCCCAAACAATTTCTCCGGAGTATCGAGCGCACCGGGTTCGGAGCCGTTCTGTTTTACGACTGGCGCTACGACACAGACGGGGCCCTCAAGCCGGAGTTCGAGCTGAATAGGCCGGCAGCAGCAAATGCAACCGTGCTGCTCGCGGGCATCAATTTCGGCTGCGGATCGTCGCGCGAGCATGCCGCGTGGGCTCTGGCGGACTTCGGTTTTCGCTGCATCATCGCGGAATCTTTCGGCGACATCTTTCAGGCCAACTGCGGCCAGAACGGAATTCTGCCGGTAACCCTTCCATCGGCAGCGGTCCATGAGCTCTTCCGCCGCTGTGCTGGAACACCCGGATACGAGCTCAGCATCGACCTCGAATCTCAGCTGGTTCGGGACCGGCAGGGATTTGTCCAACTGTTCGACATCGATCCCTATCGCCGGGCAATGCTGCTCTCTGGTCAGGATGAGATTGGAAAGACGCTGATGCTGGAGGAGCGGATCGCAGCATTCGAGCAGCGCTCATGACGCGGTTCAGCGTTGCGGTGTTGCCGGGAGACGGCATCGGGCCCGAAGTCACTCGGGAGGCAGTTGGGGTTCTCCAGATGGTCGGGGAGGTCTTTGACTATCAGATCGATACGAGACAGTACCTGATTGGTGCTGCCGCGATTCGGCAGGCAGGAGAGGCACTACCATCCCGTACCGCGCGAGGCGTTCTGGATTCAGATGCAGTGCTGCTGGGTGCGGTGGGCGATCCCTCTCTTGCCCCGGGACAGCAGTCGCCCGAAGCCGGCTTGCTGGCGCTACGGCGGCTGCTCGGCGCCTTTGCCAATCTTCGGCCAGTGTCGGTGCACCCGGCACTCGAGGCGCTGTCCCCACTCAGGCCCGAGCGCTTGGCCGGAACGGATCTGCTGATTGTGCGCGAGCTCACCGGCGGACTCTACTATGGCGAGCCTCGCGGCCGGACCGAGGCCGAAGCGGTGAACACTCTGCGCTATAGTGCGAAGGAAATCGAGAGGGTGGCCCGTGTTGCCTTCGAATCCGCCCGCGCTCGAAGAGGAAAAGTTACCTCGGTGGACAAAGCGAACGTGCTGGAGGTTTCCCAGCTCTGGAGGGAGTGCGTCACGCGAATGGCGCGCGAGTACCCGGAGGTCATGCTGGAGCACCTGTACGTCGATTACGCTGCGATGCGACTGATCTCCGATCCCACCAGCTTCGATGTGCTGCTGACGGAGAATCTCTTCGGCGACATCCTCAGCGACGAGGCGGCGGTGTTCGCCGGCTCGTTGGGCCTGTTGCCCTCGGCTTCGCTCGGCGGAGGGCCAGGACTCTTCGAGCCGGTTCACGGCTCCGCCCCGGACATCGCGGGGCAAGGGACTGCCAATCCGCTGGGAGCCATCGCCTCGGTCGCGATGTTGCTGCGCTTCGGGCTCAAACTCCCGGACGCAGCGGAGCTAATCGATGCAACCATACGGGCGGTCTTGCACGCCGGCTGGCGAACCCGCGATATCGCCTGCCCGGGAGAGGCTGCACTGACAACCAAGGAGATGGGTCAGGAGATTCTGCGGGCGCTCAAACCGCACGTCGCCCATGGGGTGCTTCAGTAGATCCTACAGATCAGTGACGGCGCCAAGGCTCGCGCTGGAGACCAGCCGGGCATACTTGTGGAGCACGCCGGCTGTATAACGGGGACCCGGTGCCGTCCATCCGGCGCGCCGGCGCTCGAGCTCGACCGCAGAAATCTCGAGCTGAAGAAGGCGGCGGTCGGCGTCTATCGTGATGCGGTCGCCCTCGTTTACGAGTGCGATGCTGCCGCCGGAGGCCGCTTCGGGCGCGACGTGCCCTACCACCAGCCCGTAGGTACCTCCGGAAAATCTTCCATCGGTAATCAGTCCCACCGAGTCGCCGAGGCCCGCGCCGATGAGGGCCGACGTCGGGGCGAGCATTTCACGCATGCCTGGCCCGCCCCGAGGCCCCTCGTAGCGGATGACGATGACGTCACCCGGACGGATCCGGCCGGCGAGAATAGCCTCGAGACACCGCTCCTCCGAATCGAACACCCGTGCGGGACCGGTGATCCTGGGAGATTTGACTCCCGTGATCTTCGCGACAGCACCCTCAGTCGCAAGGTTTCCCCAGAGAATGGCGAGGTGCCCCTCAGGGTAGACCGGCTCATTCCATGGACGGATCACTTCCTGAGCGGACGAGGGTTCCGGGGGCACCTCTCGCAGTGATTGGCTCACTGTCTCGCCGGTGATGGTGAGAGCGTCGCCATGCAGTTTGCCGTGCTCCAGCAGCATCCTCATCACCTGCGGTACTCCTCCCGCCCGGTGGAGATCGGTGGCGACGAAACGTCCGGATGGCTTGAGGTCGCAGAGCACAGGCGTACGCGCTCGGATTGCCTCAAAGTCGTCGAGGTCGAGACCGACGCCGGCGCTTCGGGCGATCGCGAGCAGGTGCAGCACCGCATTGGTGGAGCCACCCAGCGCCATCACCACCGCAATACCGTTCTCGAAGGCCTTTCGGGTGAGGATCTGCCTGGGCCGGAGCCTCCGGCGGACCGCCTCAACCAGTGTGCGACCCGAATCGGCGGCACTCTCCTCCTTCTCGACATCTTCGGCGGCCATAGTGCTCGAGCGGGGCAGGCTCATCCCCATCGCCTCGAACACCGAAGACATGGTGTTGGCCGTGAACATGCCGCCACAGGAGCCTCGGCCGGGGCAGGCCCGCCGCTCGATCTCCAGCAGCTCGCGGTCATCGATCCTGCCGGCACTATGCTGGCCCACGGCCTCGAAGGCGCTGACGACAGTCAGGTCCCGTCCGTTATAATGCCCCGGCTTGATGGTGCCGCCATAGACGAAAATTCCCGGGATATCCATCCGCGCCATGGCGATCATGGCTCCGGGCATGTTCTTGTCGCACCCACCCACAGCCAGCACGCCATCCATGCTCTGGGCACCGCAGGCGGTCTCGATCGAGTCGGCTATGACCTCACGGGAGACGAGCGAGTACTTCATGCCTTCAGTGCCCATCGAGATCCCGTCGCTCACGGTCACGGTTCCGAAGGTCTGCGGCATGCCTCCGGCTTGACGGATTGCATCCTCGGCTCGGTGGACGAGCCGATCCAGCCCCGCGTTGCAGGGGGTGATGGTGCTGTGCGCGTTGGCAATACCGATGATCGGCTTGCCGAAGTCCTCGTCGCCGAAGCCCACCGCGCGCAGCATGGCCCGGTTAGGGGCGCGCTCGACACCCTGGGTGATCGCGCTGCTTCGGAGTGGATTGGGCATGTGGGGAATGTATTGGAAGGACGGGAAGGACGGAAAGACGGGAAGGAAAGAAATACCTCATTCGGAGCCAGTGAGGGATCTACTTCGCGGTTTCCTGAAACCCGCTGAGAAGATCCCTCACTTCGTTCGGGATGAGGTGCTTTCCGCTTTCCCGCTTACCCGCTTACAACCGGCTCCGCCGGCGTGACCGCCGCCTCGTTCTGCTCGCCGGTTCTGATCCGGAACACCTGGGCGACGTCGAGAACGAAGACTTTTCCGTCTCCTACTTCTCCGGTGCGGGCGCTCCTGAGAATGGCATTGACGGTGGGCAGCACGAAGGACTCGGACACCCCGATCTCCAGTCGCACCTTCTCCTGCAGGTCCACCTTCACCGTCGTGCCCCGATAGGTTTCGACTCGCTCCGTCTCGCCCCCATGCCCCAATACTCGCGAGACGGTGAGCCCCCGAACCTCGGTTCGGTATAACGCCTCCAGCACCTCGTTCAGGCGGTCGGGCCGGATGATGGCGACTATCAGCTTCATGACCTGGATCTCCTATTGGGCTGAGGCCGTGGCCGGTAGCAACACTCCGGAGAGCTCTTCGGCCGCGAGCACGTCCGGATGCACCAGGATGGAGCCTTCGCCGCTGGCATAGGCCTCTTCACCGTGCTGGCTCACGTCCATCCCCACACCCTCGATCCGGGGCACCGCGCGGAGTGAAACGACGAGGCTCAGCCCCTTTAGGATCGCGAATGTCATGATCCCGGCGTATGCAGCAGCGCTCAAACAGGCGAGCGCCTGCACCGCGAGCTGATGCGGATTGCCGAACAACAGACCGTCACTGCCTGCCGAGTTCCAGACCTTCTGGGCCAGCACGCCGGTCAGCAAGGCGCCGGTGAGCCCGCCAACTCCGTGGCCGGCGAAAACGTCCAGGGAGTCGTCAATCCGGGTACGAGAGCGGAGCTGGATCATGAAATAGCTGGGGAACGCCGCGACGGCTCCGAGGACCAGAGCGCTCAGTGGACTGATGAATCCCGCGGCGGGCGTAACCGCCACCAGCCCCACCACGATGCCGGTGGCTCCGCCTACCGCAGTGGCCTTGCCGGTGCGGAAGTAGTCCAGCAGCGTCCATACCACCAGCGTGGCAGCCGGGGCCAGGAAGGTGTTGGTGAACGCGAGGGCCGCGAGACCATTGGCCGCCAGCGCGCTGCCGCCATTGAAGCCGAACCAGCCGAACCAGAGCAGGCCCGCACCCAGCAGCACGAATGGCACGTTATGCGGGATCACCGCGGTGCGTCCGTAGTCCTTTCGTGAGCCGAGCACCAGCGCTGCCACCAGGGCCGATACACCGGCGTTGATGTGGACCACGGTTCCACCTGCAAAGTCCAGCGCGCCGCGACTCATCAGCCATCCACCGCCCCAGACCCAGTGCGCCACTGGGGCGTACACCAGCAGGGTCCACAGGGTGATAAAGGCGACGTAGGGACCAAACCGCATCCGCTCCACCACCGCACCCGAGATCAAGGCTGCGGTGATGATAGCGAAGGTGGCCTGGTAGGCCATGAACAGCACGTGGGGAATGGTGCCCTTTGCTTCGGTGCCCACGCCCTGCAGCCCGACATTAGCCAGACCGCCGAGCAACGGGCCTCCGTCACTGAAGGCCAGACTGTATGCCGCAACCGCCCAGGTGACCCCCACGATACCGAGGGCCACGAAGCTCATCATCATGGTGTTGAGCGAATTCTTGTTTCGAACCAGGCCTCCATAAAAGAAGGCCAGGGCCGGTGTCATGAGCAGTACCAGGGCGGTGGAGACCAGCATCCACGCGGTGTCGGCGGAATTGATCGATTGCACGTGAGGATCCATTGGTATGAGAGTCATGAGTCTCGAGTCATGAGTCACGAGCCGTCGTGTCATCCTGAGCGCAGCGCAGGATCTTTCTGTGCACTGGCCAGACTCGCGACTCGCTCGTGACTCGCGACTACTTACGCGTCGTAATACAGGAAAAACTCATACGGATGCGGCCGCAGATTGACCGGGGCGATGTCCTTGCTCCGCTTCATCGCGATCCAGGTTTCGATCACATCGGGAGTGAAGACGTCGCCTTCCAGCAGGAACTGATGGTCCTGCTCCAGGGCAGTCACCGCTTCGTCCAGCGAGCCTGGGACCGTCTTGATCGTCTGCTTCCGCTCATCGTGCAATTCGTACAGATCCTCATCGATCGGTGCCGGCGGTTCCAGCTTGCGGGTGATCCCGTCGAGCCCCGCCATCAGGAGTGCGGAGAACGCCAGGTAGGGGTTGGCCGTGGGATCGGGCGCCCGAAACTCGATTCGCCGCGCTTTGGGACTGCTGGAGTAACAGGGGATCCGGCAGATCGCCGAGCGGTTGCGGGCGGAGTACATCAGATTGACCGGCGCCTCGAAACCGGGGACCAGCCGGCGATAGCTGTTGGTGGTGGGGGCACAGAGCGCCAGCAAGGCGGGAGCGTGCGCGATCAAACCTCCGATGTAGTGCCGTGCCGTGTCCGAGAGGAGTGCGTAACCGTTCTCATCATAGAACAGCGGCTTGTCTCCTTTCCACAGCGACTGGTGCACGTGCATTCCCGAGCCGTTGTCCCCAAAAATCGGCTTGGGCATAAAGGTGGCCGTGAGCCCCAGACTGTGGCACACATTCTTCACGATGTACTTGTAGACCAGCAGCCGGTCGGCCGTCTTGACCAGCGTGCCAAAGCGGAAATCGATCTCCGCCTGCCCGGCGGACGCCACCTCATGATGCTGAACTTCAACCGGAACGCCCGCCTCGATCAGCGCCACCATGATCTTGGAGCGCACATCCTGCAGCCGGTCCACCGGAGGAACCGGGAAGTAGCCCTCTTTATGGCGGGGCCGATGGCCCAGGTTCGGCACTCCATTTCGGCCCGAGTTCCACGCCCCCTCCTCTGAGTCGATGTGGTAGTACCCCTCGTGTGCGTTTTGATCGAACCGCACTGAGTTGAAGATGAAAAACTCGGCTTCAGGCCCCCAATAGGAGGTTGTGGCAATGCCGGTGGTCTTGAGGTACTCCTCAGCCTTGAACGCCACGAAGCGGGGATCGCGGGTATACGGCTCCAGCGTCAGCGGGTCGTAGATGTTGCAGGTCAGCGAGAGCGTCGGCACCGTGAGGACCGGGTCGATGAAAGCGGTCGACACATCGGGCAGCAGCAGCATGTCGCTCTCATTGATGGCCTGAAAGCCCCGAATCGAGGACCCGTCGAATCCCAAACCCTCCCGGACCATCGCCTCATCCAGAGTGGCCGCCGGGATCGAGAAGTGCTGCCAGGTACCCGGCAGGTCACAGAACTTCACGTCCACCACCTGGATTCTCTTCTCCCTGATCAGCTCCATCACCTGCTGTACGTCACTGGTGGTGGATGGATGCGGGTTAGCTGCGGGTCGAACCGTCGTGGCCATGGATTTCTCGGTGTTTGGGGTCAGGAGCTGTCGCGGTTCATAAAAGACGATGCCCCCGCGGGACTCGTCGAACGCGGGGGCATCAGCCGGCACAAAGACTATTCAGGCCAAAGCCCAGGCGGTTCGACCGAAGGCATGCTCCGGTTTCGCTGACCACCAGGATTGGGATTGGGAGAGATGGAGCGGTGCATTGTGTCCCGTTAGCGGCCTGAGAAGTTCACCTGGCCTGAGTATATGGACTGGCTTGCTCAGTGTCAAGCGGTTTGTGCATTTTCTGCTCAAAACTACCTACGCTTCTGCAGAATAGAGTGCTTGACTCAGATGTTGGCGTTGAAGCGGTGCAAAATACGCACAAACCGGTGCACCGATCGGTTAACCGAGCAGCCATGCCCCGGAGTTCCGGGCCCGATTATGCTTGTACCTCGTCCTCCTTTCCCGCGAGCCCCTGTGACCGGTCCAACCACCGAGTCTCCGGTAACCCGGCCAAGACAGCATCCCCCCAGGATCGCCCCGGCCTTGGCTGTCCTGGTACTGATTGTGGGCGGCTTGGCGGCGTGGTACTTCGCCGGGCGCCGCAGGCTCGAATTCAGGAACGAGTTGGCCGCTCCCGTCTGGTTGGCCGTGGCGCAGCGCGCTCCGGTGACCGTCCCGCCGGGGATGGTTCAGACGGTGGAGCTTCCCTCGGGGTCAGTGGTGGTGCAGTGGAATCTGGCCCGACCACTCTCAGCCAATCAGCGGCCCATGGGAGAGGAATTGCGGGGCTCCGCAGTTATCCGGGAAAAGCGGGGACTGATTCGGCGGAGCGCCACGATTCGGGAGAGCGGGACCGCGTACTTCGCTCCGTTGATTACCAACGCCAGTCAGGAGCTGCTCCGGATCACTACGAATGCCGGCTTGGAAGGTGCCGTGGAGTGTGGCTGCGCCATCAGACCAGGAGCCAACCGCGTCTTTGTCGGATACTATCGACTCTATCAGAACAGCACGGTGCGAGCCCGGGACAGCACTGGCCGAACCGCCACCTTCCGGGATCTGGGACCCCGAGTAATTACGACCGATGGTACCGTCGGTCTCAGGTTCGAAGCCAAGGACTTTCGCTGAATTAGGAACGCGAGCGCTTCCGCTTGAGCTGGACGATCGAGCCGGGTGTAACGGCATCGAAGCCGTACTTGTTACGTACCTTGTCAACGGCTTCAGTGAGGTGCCGCAGCCGGACCCGCTGGGGAGCCTCGAACAGATCCTCCTCCGCGGCGGTGCCCAGATTCGTCGCTGCCACCCCGATCAGCCGAACTCCACGGTCCCGGCGCCGCACATCCGCAAAGGCTGAGCGAAACAGCTCCCTGGCAGCGTGGTAGATCTCCGCATCCAGATCGGTTGCGGTTTCCAGGGTACGTCGGCCGGTCACCGTTCTAAAGTCATCGTGCCTGAGCTTGAGGGTAACCGAGCGCGCCAGGATCTGTTCGTCCCTGAGTTGACCGGCCACGCGCGCGGTGAGCAGGGCCAGAATCCGTTCGAGCTCCTCCGGGTCTCGCAGGTCGCGGGAAAGCGTAGTCTCCCGACTCACCGATTTGGGTAGCCGGTCCGGCCGGAGTACGGTCCCGCCGCGGCCATTCGCCCGAAGCTTGAGCGAGCGCGCATCGGCACCTATTAGCTGCTCCAGCTCTCGCTCCGCCATTTCCTGAATCTGGTGCACGTCCACCAATCCCAGCACCGCCCAGCGCTGGGCCGTTTTGGGCCCCACACCAGGAAGAGCCGAGAGGGGTAGCCCGGCGAGGAAGCCTTTCTCCCATCCGGCGCGCACTTCCATCAAACCTCGCGGTTTGGCGCAGTCGGATGCCATCTTGGCGATCATCCGGTTCGGCCCGATGCCGATGCTCACGTCCAGACCGGTGCGCTGTTTGACCGTATCCCGGACCTGTTCCGCCACCGGGAGCAGCGACGTGGGGTACTGCCGTTCCGTGCCCGCGAAATCGAGGTAGGCCTCATCCAGAGACGCCATTACCACGGTGGGGGAGAAATCTTCCAGCACGGCCCGTACTGCGTGAGATGCGTCGCGGTAGTGCACGAACAACCCCTGGAAGAACGTGGCCTGAGGACAGAGACCTACGGCTTCGGCGATCGGCATCCCGGCGTGAATGCCGAAGCGGCGCGCCGCGTGAGAGGCCGACTGAACCACCCCCCGCTGATCCCGGCGCCCGCCAACCACCAGCAGCTCGATGTTACGAAGCTCGGGATAATTTTGGCGGCAGACTTCGACGAAGAACGCGTCGAGATCGACGTGGAGGAGTCGGGCGGGCATACTGGAGCTTACACCAGGAGAATCGCGGTTGCCTTGAGGGCTATGATCACCCTGAGCCCGGGGTGGAGCGCCATTTCCTCAGCCGACGCTGTGGTCACCGAAGCGATCAGCGGCCGGCCCACATCCAAGTGTACCAGGGTAATCGGCCCCAGCCGCTCGAGCCGAGTCACCACCGCCTCCTTGTGATTGCGAGCCGAGTCCGGATGCGCGGTCAGGCTCAGGACGATGTCTTCCGGGCGGATCACGGCATGCGCCGGACCTTCTCGCTCGGCCACGACGTCGAGGCTAAGATTTTCTCCCTGAAACCGTCCGCGGAAGCGCACCCCGTCGTCCGAGGAGTCGTTCCGCTGAACGGCTCCTGCAATGACGTTTCCGCTGCCCACAAACCGCGCAACGAATGCTGAGTTAGGATATCGGAACACCTGCTCCGGGGTTCCGCTCTGGGCAATTCTCCCCTCGGACAGCACCGCCACCAGATCTCCTAACCGGAGCGCCTCGTCGAAATCATGGGTGACCTGCAGCGTAGTGATTCCCTCTCGCTCATGCAGCTGGCGTAGCTCGCGCCGGAGCACCTGTCGGGTGGCTGGATCGACGGCGGCGAAGGGCTCGTCCAAGAGGAGGATGGATGGCTTAGGGGCGAGTGCCCGGGCCAGCGCCACTCGTTGCTGCTCACCGCCGCTGAGCCCGCGTACCGGCCGGTCGAGGAGCGGGGTGATTCCCAGCAGATCCGCGAGTTCTTCGGCTCGGCCGATGGCGGCTCCGTTCCGTCCTCCCCGGCCGGTGAGCCCATAGCTGATGTTGTTCCGCACGGTGAGATGCGGAAAGAGATGATACTGCTGATACACGAAGCCGATCCCGCGCCGCTCCGGTGGCAGGTTGGTGACGTCCTCATCGTGCATGAAGACGCTGCCGCCCAGAAGTCTGGCGTGGCCCGCAATGGCCTCGAGCAGCGTGGTTTTTCCAGAACCGGTAGGACCGATAATCAGGGCGTACCCGCCGCTTGGCACTTCCAGCGAGATATCGCGCAGGTAAAAGCTTCCCACCCTGACCTGCAGATCTACCAGTCGGATCACGCCGGTTCCTCAGGCTGCAGCACCCGGACCAGGAGGAACACCGCCAGAGCCACTACCAGCAGAATCACGGCGGCGGGCACGGCTGCCGGCAGCCCGAACGCAGTGAACCGATCGAAGATCAGGATGCTTGCTACTTTCGGGTTGTACGTCAGGATGACGATGGATCCAAACTCGCTGACGCTCCGCGCCCACGCGAGAATGGAACCGGCGAGAATTCCTCTTCCCGCAAGCGGTAGCGTCACCCGGCGAAAGGCTCCCCAGGCCGTATCGCCCAGGGTGCGAGCAACTCGTTCGAGCTGCGGATCGACTCCGCGGAATGCCTCCCGCGCGCCACTGACCAGGATTGGGACGGAGACAAACAGCATGGCCGCCACGATTCCCGGGACATGACTCACGAACTCCAGTCCGATGTGTGACAAAACGCCGCCGACGGTGGATCGGCGTCCTAGAAACAGCAACAAGGCGATGCCGGCCACGGGGTGCGGAATGACCACCGGCAAGTCGATGATCCCCTGTACGATTCTGCGCCCGGGAAAGCTGCGGCGGGCCAGCAGGTAAGCCAGAGGAATGCCGAGGAGAGCGCCGATCAGCGTAGCTGCGGTCGCGGTCAAAACTGTGAGCGCGATCGACGCGCGAAGTTCTGGATCTCGAATGGCCTCGGCCAGATGCCGCGGCGATGATTCCAGAAGCAGCCGCAGCAGCGGCCCAATCACAAAGAGAACAAGGCAGGCCCCGAGGCCGGCCAGAATCACGCGAGACCAACGGACGTCCATGCACAATCGTCGCGCTCACCCGACTCTTTGTCGAGGGCTGCCAGGGTGAGCCGCCGCCGGCTAATTTGCCGCATGCGTGTCACCTTTGTCGGTCTGGGGGCCATCGGATGGCCGATGGCGGAGCACCTCGCCCGGCGGCACGAGCTCACCGTCTACAATCGGACGATTGCACGAGCGACTGACTTCGTCCGTCGTTACTCCGCCCGGCTAGCCGATACGCCCAGGCAAGCGGCCGACGGGTCCGATGTGGTGGTTACCTGTCTTCCTACCTCCCGTGAGGTGGAGGCTGTGCTGGACGGGGCGAACGGACTGCTCGCCGGTCTGAGGCGCGGGGCCATGTTGCTCGATTGTACTTCGGGTGATCCGGCCAGCTCCCGGCGCATTGCCCAACGGCTGGCGGAGAAGGACATAGCGTTTGCCGATGCCCCAGTGAGTGGGGGGACCAACGGCGCCGAGGCCGGAACGCTTACGGTGATGGTGGGAGCCGATGAGAGCACTTACCAGCGAGCCATTCCGGTTCTGCAGGCATTCGGACAGCGTATCCAGCACATGGGGCCGGTTGGAACCGGACACGCCATGAAGGCGGTCAACAATGCCCTTCTGGCTGCCAACATTCTGGCCGTAGGAGAAGGTCTCGCGGCTTTGGTAAAGCTGGGAGTTCCCGCCCGGACTGCCGTCGAAGTCCTCAATGCCTCGAGCGGACGTTCCTTCGTGAGCGAATCGCTGGTTCCCGACCGGGTCCTGACCGGGACCTGGCCCCGCACCTTCAGATTGGCCTTGCTGGACAAGGATGTGGCCATAGCCTGTGACCTACTGAAGGACACCGGTGTACCCGGGAATGTTATTGCCACTTCAGGGAAGCTGATGGGCGAGGTTCGAGCTGCTCTAGGCGAAGAGGCCGACTACCTCGAAGCGATCAAGTGGATCGAACAACTGGCCTCGGTAGAGATTAGGGGCTGAGGCCGGCACTTGCCCGGCTAGGCTGGTTCGTTCAGTTTCCGGCGCCATGCACCGAACAATTCAATGAGCGATTGGGGCGCCACACAGCGGGTTACGGCCCGGGTGGTGCTTTCCGAGGGTGTCGTGCTGGCGGGGGAGCTCCACCTGCTGGCCCGGGCGACCTACCCGTCCGAGAGCGAAAGCCCGCTGGAAATGTTGAATCGCGACGATCCCTTCTTTGCCCTGAGTCTGGGTGAAGGAGGCGTCGCCTTCGTCTCCAAAGCCCAGGTGGCAGTAGTGTCCTGCCAGAATCTGGAGCCGCGGGATGATCCCGATCGCGCAACCGCCGCCAAGCTGGTCATGCTGTCGGTCGAGCTGACCGACGGGGTCGAGTACCGGGGCCGCAGCTCGTTCGAGCTTCCACCCAACCGGGCCCGGGCTCTCGACTACGTCAATGCACCGGGCCGATTCTTTACCTTGGCCACTGACGGGATCATGCAATACATCAACAAGTCCCAGGTACGCCTGATCCGCCCTCTCGACTGAGATGCAACCGTGGCACGACTCGACAGACTGATACAGGTGATGCAGGAGCAGCGGGCAGAAGCGCTCCAGCTCGCCGTCGGTAAGCCTGCGTCGCTCATGTATAATGGATCGCTTCGTCCCATTACCCGCGAGCCGATGAGTGACGTTCAGATCCAGGGCCTGGTCCGGGAGATTGCCTCACCGGACGCGGCTTCGCAGCTCGGCTCCGCCGAACCGGTGGCTTTCGCTTACCGATCTCCGTACGGTGAAGTCCGGGTAGAGCTCAAGGCCGGTGCTAACGGCCTTGCGATACTCCGGCCGGCATCAGCCCAACCCGGAAACGCTGCGCCCGCGGCCAACTCGGCACCTCCCACCGCGGCCTCTCCGCCTTCAGCCTCGGCTCCACCGCCTTCTCCACCACCCTCGCCCGCCGCTCGCGCGACCCAGGATTTGTCAGAACATCGCGGGAACATGGACGTGCTGTTCCGTACCCTGGTTCAGTCGGGCGCCTCCGACCTCCATTTGCGGAGCAACGAGCCGCCAATGCTGCGGATCCACGGAGAGCTGGCCCGGCAGGACCATCCTCCGCTGTCCGCCGAGCGGGTTGAGAACATGCTCCTCAGCATTATGACGGCCAAGGAGGTCGGGGAGTTCCGAGACGGAGGAGATACCGACTGGGCGTACGAGATCGAAGGCCTGGCGCGGTTCCGCTGCAACGCGGGCCGTGACCGTTACGGCGCTATGGGGGTGTTCCGGATCATCCCCAACCAGATTCGCACCGCAGAGGAGATGGGGCTGAGCCAGGAGGTACAGAATCTTTGCTATCTCACCAAGGGACTCGTGGTGGTGACCGGACCAACCGGCTCGGGGAAGAGCACGACTCTCGCGGGCCTGGTCGATCTGATCAACCGAACTCGCACGGATCACATCATCACGATCGAGGATCCCATCGAGTTCGTTCATCCCAGTAAGAAGTGTCTGGTCACTCAGCGCCAGGTGGGCGTACATACCCGGTCTTTCAAACATGCTCTCCGGGCGGCTCTGCGAGAGGATCCCGACATCATCCTGGTTGGCGAAATGCGAGATCTGGAAACGGTCTCCATTGCGATTGAAACGGCGGAAACCGGTCACCTGGTCTTCGGCACGCTCCACACCACCACCGCATCCTCGACTATCGACCGCATCATCGACCAGTTTCCAGCCGACCGGCAGTCGCAGGTGCGGGTGATGCTGTCCGAATCCCTGCGGGGTGTCATCGCCCAGACGCTTTGCAAGAAAATCGGAGGCGGCCGGGTGGCTGCGAGGGAAGTTCTGCTCTCCATTCCGGCGGTCTCCAACCTGATCCGTGAGGGGAAGACCTTCCAGATCCCCTCAATCATGCAGACCAACCGGAAAGGCGGGATGGTGACGCTGAACGATGCGCTGATGGAATTGGTCGACGCGAAATTGGTGGAACCGAAGGAAGCGTACATGAAGTCGGTCGAGAAGCAGGGCTTTCTTGCCGGACTGAAGGCCAAGCGGTACGACGTATCGTTTCTCGGTGAATGAGCGTCTCGCCTCCTATCCTGGTTCTGGTCAACCCGCAGGACATCGTGAACATCGCCAGCGCGGTGCGGATCGCCAAGAACTTCGGGATCGACCGCATGAGGCTGGTGAACCCGGAGGTCTTCGACCCCTACCGCATCGAAGGCATTGCCCACAACACGGCAGATCTGGTTGCCCGGATCGAGATCGTCGACTCGCTCGAGCAGGCCATCCAGGATTGCGTCTTTACCGCCGTGCTGACCGCGCGCGAGCGGGCTGCCAAGCGGCGGGTGCTTCGGCCCCGTGAAGCCGCCGCAGCTCTGGTCGACGCGGCAGTGAGCGGACCGGTCGCAATGATCGCCGGACGAGAGGACAGCGGCCTCACCAACGCCGAACTGGACCTCTGTCACGCGCTGGTCACCATCTCGACTGATCCCGGGCACCGTTCGCTCAATCTGGCCCAGGCGGTGGCAATCATGGCCTACGAGACCTGGAGTGCGCGCGGGGGCGAGGGTCTGCCGATCAAACCTCCCCGCAATCCCGCCGCCCCGGCTACCTCGGGCCAGCTCGAGGAGCTCTTCGCCGACTGGACCCGCGCACTGTGGGCCATCGACTTCTTCAAAACGAGACAACCGGACAACGTGATGCGATCCTTTCGCGAGATCGTGTTCCGGGCGGAGCTGGATGGACGTGAAGCTTCACTGCTCCGGGCCATGGGGATCGAGGTCGTGCGGTTCCTGGACCGGGTACACTCAGGAGAATCCTGATGGGTCGCTCGAACGCCTACTGGAAGTCCAACCTGTATCTCTCCGAAGATGCCGAGCCCGATCCTGCGGCTCCGCTCACCGATCTCGCTCCGCCACTGGCGGCGCGCTTTAGCATGATCCGCGAGGGACTACTGAAGCTTCCCGGAGTGGGTGAACAGGTCCGCTTCATGGGTCCAACCTGGCATTGGGCCTGGGAATACGGGGTGGGAAATCGCAAGGTGTGCTGGCTTCATCTGATGAAAAACAGTGTGGACGTCACCTTCACGCTCTCCGACAGCGATGAGAGCCGGCTGACCAAGGGTACGAAGGTGGCGGGAATCATCGCTCGGGCTCTGGTGGAGGGACAGCGCACCGGTCCGGTGAAGTGGTGCTGGCTGGAGCTGAGCGACCGGCGGTCCATTGATGCCTTTCTCAATCTCGCCCGGCGAAAAGTGGAGTGGCTGGCCGAAAGGCCCGCACCCCGACGGGCGCCGCGCCTCCATGGCGGAAAAGGAGGGGAGGCGGCCGAAGCCGACTGAATCAGTCGGATTACATCGTGGTCGGGTTGTGCAATGAAATGGCCGCACTATACTTCGGCGCGCATTTGCCCGAGGCGGGGCCAAGGTCTTCCTCAGCAGTGAGATGATGATGCGTAAGCTGGCTTTCGTCGTCGGTGGCGTTGCAGCCGGAGGCCTGGCTGCTCTCCTCGCGTTCGGCGACGCCGGTCCCCACGCCCAACAGGCGCCATCCAAAGCCGACTCCACTTTCGCACCGACTCTCGCCGCCGGCGATTCAGGAAGTCTGCGTGGCCCCCGGCAGCCGATCTTCTTTCGTCACGACATCCATGCCGGGCAGTACAAGATTCAGTGCCAGTACTGCCATTACTCGGTCACGGTCTCGCCCGAGCCGGGCATCCCGTCGGTCCAGACCTGCATGGGATGCCATCTGGTAATTGGTGGCCGGGACAGCTCGCATCAGGCCGAGATCAAGAAGGTGCGCCAGGCTTGGACCGAGAAGAAGCCGATCGAATGGATCCGCATTCACTACCTCCCCCGTCACGCCCACTTTCCTCACCAGCGGCACATCAAAGCGCTGGGGCCCAACGCCTGCGGCACTTGTCACGGTGAAGTGCAGCGGATGCCCCAAGTCTTCAAGGTGAACAACGTGGATCGGATGGGGTTTTGCATTACCTGCCATACAGAGCGGAAGGTGTCGCGGGACTGCTCGGTATGTCATTACTGACCGCGCGTGGCGCGGTCATCCTGAGCGCAGCGAAGGATCCGTTCGCATCTGGAGAGATCCTTCGCGGTGCTCAGGATGACAACTCAGGGTTCTAGAATGGCCGATGAACCACAAGCCATCGACCGCCGTCGCTTTCTCACCGTGCTGGGAGCCTCCAGCGCAGGTGCAGCGGCGCTCGCGGGATGCTCCACCGACCGCGTCGAGAAGCTGATTCCCTATCTGGTTCAGTCCGAAGACCAGGTACCGGGCGTGGCTACCTATTACGCGAGCAGCTGCACTGAATGCGCTTCCGGGTGCGGGGTTCACGTCCGGACTCGTGAGGGACGGGCTGTCAAACTGGAAGGCAATCCGGAGCACCCGATCAACCAGGGAAAGCTCTGCTCCCGCGGTCAGGCAGCGCTCCAGGGGCTCTACAATCCCGGCCGGCTGAAAGGACCGATGGTCCGCGGTGCGAACGGCAAGTTCCAGGAGATCACCTGGGACGATGCCATCGGCCGGCTCGCCGGCAAACTCACCGCCGCCGGTGGACAGGTGATTGCGGTCTCCGGAGCGGGCCGGGGAACCTTCTCCGATCTTCTCGGCGAGTGGATCGGTGCCTTGGGTGGCCGGGTGGTTCGCTATCAGCCGTTTGCCGCCGAGGCCATGCGAGCGGCCAATCGCCAGGTTTTCGGCCAGAACCAGCTCGCCTCGTATGACTTCGCGAAGGCCAAACACATTGTTTCCTTCGGCGCGGATTTCCTGGAGTCTTGGCCTGGCTCTATCGAGCACCAGCGCGGCTTTGGCCAATCCCACGGCTTCACTGGAACAGGCGTCGCGAAGTTCGTGTATCTGGCTGCCCGGCGCGATCTGACCGGACTCAACGCCGACGAGTGGTATCCGGTTCAACCGGGCTCGGAGACGGCACTGGCTCTGGCCATGGCCAACGTGGTCTCTGGCGAGCGCGGGGCCGATCCGGCGCTCAGGTCATCGCTCGCCGCGTTTACTCCGGAGATGGCCTCCAAGGAAACCGGAATTCCCGCTGCCACCATTCAGCGCCTGGCCCGGGAATTCGCCGCGCAGCGCCCCAGCCTGGCGGTCGCCGGCGGGATTGGGACCCAACATACCGGAGCAGTCGAGCTCTGCGCTGCGGTCAACCTGCTCAACTACGTGGCCGGCAACGTGGGCGAGACCGTCAGCTTTGGATCTGACATCGATAGCGCCGATGGCTACTCCGCCATTGAGGCCCTGCTGACCACGATCGATGCTGGCCAGGTGAAAGTCGCGTTGGTTCATGATGCCAATCCGGCCTATACCCTTCCCAAGTCCTCCCGGTTCGCTTCACGCTTTCAGAAGGTCGGGTACAAGGTCTCCACCTCGATGTACCTGGATGAGACTACTGCGCTCTGCGATCTGATCCTGCCGCAGCATCACGCGCTGGAGCGCTGGGATGACCTCCGCCCCCGGGCCGGGGTATACAACCTGATGCAACCGGTCATGCAGCCGGTCTTCAACACTTTGCCGGCGGGTGAGATCCTGCTTCGGACCGCAAAGAAAGCGGGTGGGGCATTGGCCCGCTTTACCGCGGCATCTTACCAGGCCCATCTGGAGTCGCGCTGGCAGGCACTCGCCAGCCAGCATGGTGAGCGAGATGTCGCCGGTTTCTGGCACGATGCATTGCAACGGGGCGGTTTCTTTGCTCCGGCACCGGCCACACAGGTCTCGCTGGCTTCAGGTGGCAGCCAGATCAAGTACACCCGACCCAGCTTTGAAGGAAACGGCGACCTGATTTTTGTCGCGTATCCGCACGGCATGCTGTACGACGGCCGTGGTGCCAACAAGCCGTGGCTGCTGGAGAACGCCGATCCGGTCACCAAGATCACCTGGCATTCCTGGGTCGAGCTCCATCCCGATCTCGCTGAGCGGCTGGACGTGCGAAACGGGGAAATTCTCCGACTCACCTCCCCCCATGGCACCCTCGAGGCTCCGGTTTACATCTATGCCGGTGTCCATCCCAACGTCGTCGCCATGCCCCTCGGTTTCGGCCATACCGAGTACGGACAATTCGCTCAGGGTCGCGGAGTAAATGCGCTCGATCTGCTGGGTGCGCCGGCCGGACCATTACTGCCCTACGTCTCGACCCGGGTTGAGGTCGCCAAGACCGGCCAGTACAAGCGGCTGGCCACCATCGAGGGAAATCCCCGCCAGCTGGGAAGGGGCATAGCCGAGAGCATTTCCCTCGACGCCGCGCGGAAGGGACTCACCATCGAGCAGGCCTACATCGCCGAGGGTCGAGGGAAACACGAGGTTAACACCGAGCAGGAGCTCGAGGCGGTCAAGGGATGGAGCCAGGAGCAGGCTGAGGCGACCCAGTATGGCGACTACGCGGCTGCCAATCCTCGCTGGGGAATGACTATCGATTTGGCCAAGTGCACCGGCTGCCAGGCCTGTGTCACCGCATGTTACGCAGAGAACAACATCCCGACGGTGGGTGAGAGCGAGATCTACAAGGGTCGGGAGATGACCTGGATGCGGATCGAGCGCTACTGGGAGGAGGAGAAGGCGCCGGGCGCCGGGGCCACCGCGCGGTTTATCCCCATGCTCTGCCAGCACTGCACCAACGCGCCCTGCGAGCCGGTCTGCCCGGTCTATGCGGCGTATCACACCGCCGACGGCTTGAACGGTCAGGTCTACAACCGCTGCGTGGGCACCCGGTACTGTGCCAACAACTGTCCCTACAAGGTGCGGTACTTCAACTGGTACAAGTACAACGAGTCGGCCTGGCCGGCTCCGCTGCACTTGCAGCTGAATCCGGATGTGACGGTGCGGGCCCGCGGGGTCATGGAGAAGTGCACCTTCTGCATTCAACGGATCCGGGGAGCGCAAAACAACGCTCGGCTGGAGGATCGGCCGCTCCGGGACGGCGAGTTCACCACTGCCTGCGCCCAGGCCTGCCCATCCGACGCCATTGTCTTCGGAAATCTCACTGATTCCGCCAGCAGGGTGGCTCGCCTGCGCCAGGATAATCGAGGGTATCGCGTGCTCGAAGACCTCAACACTCGTTCGGCAATTACCTACCTGGCCAAAGTCACCCTGCCGGACGAGGCGTAATCATGGCTGTCGCTACTTCCCCTCCCAGAGTCGTACCGGAAGGTCACCCGACGGGCACACACGCCGATGTTACCCGCGATGTGGTCGCCACTCTCGGGCCGGCCAGTCGAGGGTACGTGCTTCTCCTCCTGGGAGCTGTATCCCTCTTCCTGATCGGCATCCTGACTTTCCTGGTGCTGATCAAGGATGGTTTGGGACACGCCGGGTACAATCCGCCGATCTTCTGGAGCGTCTACATCACCACCTTCGTATTCTGGGTGGGTATCGGGCACGCCGGCACACTGATTTCGGCCATTCTCTTCCTGTTCCGCTCGCCCTGGCGCACTGCGGTGTATCGCTCGACCGAGGCCATGACGGTGTTCGCCGTGATGACCGCCGGCCTCTTTCCTATCATCCACATCGGGCGGCAGTGGATCTTCTACTGGCTGCTGCCGTACCCGAACCAGCGCTTCCTCTGGCCCAACTTCAAGTCGCCGCTGATCTGGGACGTCTTCGCGATCTCGACCTACCTTACGGTCTCGACCACGTTCCTGGTGTTTGGTCTGCTTCCCGACATCGCCGCCGTGCGTGACAAGGTCTCCGGCTGGCGGCGGACGGTTTATACCCTGACCGCGGCCGGCTGGCGCGGCACCGACAATCAGTGGCGCCATTACTCCCGGGCCTATCTATACCTGGCCGCGCTGGCGACTCCGCTGGTGCTGTCGGTGCACTCGGTGGTGTCCTGGGACTTCGCCGTCGGCATCGTGCCCGGCTGGCACGGCACCATCTTCGCCCCCTACTTCGTGGCCGGGGCCATCTACTCCGGCATCGGCATGGTGCTCACTCTGATCATTCCGCTGCGGCGGGCGCTCAGGATCGAGCACATGATCACCGAGTACCATTTTGACAACCTGGCCAAGCTCACGCTGCTGACCGGGTCGATTCTGCTCTATGCCTATGGCATGGAGTATTTCATTGCCTGGTACAGTGGCAACCCGTTCGAGCAGACCACCTTTTTCCGACGAGCATTCGGGCCCATGTGGTGGGCCGGCTGGACCATGATCATCTGCAATGCGTTCGTGTCCCAGCTGCTCTGGTTCAGAAAGATCCGGACCAACATCACCGCCCTGTTCATCATCTCCATCTTCATCAACATCGGGATGTGGTTCGAGCGCTACGTCATCATCGTGTCGTCGCTGAGCAACGACTACGTGCCCTGGGCCTGGGGCATACTGAATCCGACCTGGGCCGACTGGGGCATTCTGGCCGGCTCCTTCGGCTGGTTCGGGATGTGGTTCATGTTGTTCGCCAAGGGATTCCCCATCGTGGCTATTCAGGAGATCAAGGAGATGATCCCCATGCCGCGGCTGCGCGGGGGGCACCATTGATGGGCTTGCTCAAGCGCGCCAAGCTCATGCCCGGGCTGCTGGCCTCTTTCATTCATATCGACGCAGCGGTGGACGCCATCCGCGGGCTGCGGGCGATGGGCTACCGGAACCTGGTCGTGTACAGCCCGTCGCCGAATCACGAGCTGGAGGAGGCCCTGAATCACCGGGTGAGTCCGGTGCGGCTGTTCACGTTGATCGGGGGGCTCACCGGCTGTGCCGCCGGATTCGGTATGACGATCTGGATGTCGTATGACTGGCCCGTGCTGGTGGGCGCAAAGCCGATCGCTTCGATCCCGCCCTACGTCGTGATTGCCTTCGAGCTCACCATTCTCCTGGGAGCGCTCAGTACCGTCGCGGCCGTCGGGTTGTTTTCCGTGCTCCTCGGTAAGCGGGGGGTTGCCTACGATCCCCGATTCAGCGACGACCAGATCGGGATCTTCGTCCCCGCCGGCTCCGATGATATTGGCCGGGTGGAGAACCTGCTCCGGTCGGCTGGTGCCGTCGAGGTTCGTCATGAAGCGGCTTGAGAGCCTGGCGTTAACCGTGCTGACGCTGATGTGCGGCGCCTGTGATTACTACTACTACCGCATTCCGTCTCCGGACGATCTCTGGCACATCATTCCCTGGTTCGACCACATGATCCAGGCCCGGTACATCCATCCCTACGAGACGCAGAACGTGCCGAGGAACACTCCGGCAGGAACGGTACCGGTGAGCGGCGGAGAATCGGACTGGTCGGCGGAATGGGTGTCGGGGAACCCTGCCACAGCCAACGCGCTCCGGAATCCTTTTGCCACCGGCGCGAAGCCCAGCCCGCCGGGTCCTCGCACCTCGGTGATTCCGCGGAACGTCGATGCAGCGGGTGACACTCTCTACCAAAACTTCTGCAGTGTCTGTCATGGCCCCACTGGCAATGCCAACGGTACCGTGTCCAGTCAGATCGGAGCTCCCTCGCTGCTCACAGCACGGGCCCGAGCCTATACCGACGGGTACATCTACAGCATTATCCGATACGGACGAGGCGTAATGCCCCGGTACGGCGACAAGGTCTACGCACCGGTGGAGCGGTGGGCCATCGTGAATCACGTACGAAAGCTGCAGCGGCAATCGCCGGCTCCGCCGGCTGCTCCAGGTGCCGCCACACCAGTTCCGCCCGGTCCCAGCGCCACTGGTTCGACCGGAACCGCGCCATGACCCCCACTCTCCGCGAACGCCTGGCCGAGCGCTCCGTGGCCGGCAGGTACGATATGTTCCTGGCGATTGGCGCTGGGTCCGCCATCCTGGGACTGATCCTGTTCGTGCGCGCACTCCTTGCCGGACCAGCCATGGCCGATCGCGCCTGGCATCTGTTCCATGTCAACTGGATCTACTTCACCGGCTTGTCTGCCGGCGGCGTTGCCTTTGCCGCGGTGCAGAAGATCACCAATGCCAAATGGTCCGGAATGATCATCCGCTTCGCCGAAGCGCTGGTCGCCTTCCTGCCTGTCTCACTGATTGGGTTGGTCCTGATTTTCACTGCGGGATACGATTCGATCTACGGCCCGATGCAGAGCGCCCTGCACGAGATGCAGCACTCGAAGGCGGTATGGCTCTCTCACGATTTCATGTTCGCCCGGCTGGGACTGGGCCTGCTCGCGCTCACCATTTTGGGCTGGAAGCTGGTCTGGGCCGACATGAAACCCGATATGTATGCCGTGCAGCGCTCCGCGACGGAGGAGCGGCGGTTCCGCTATGAGCAATGGACCCAGGGCTACGATGCGGGCACCGCGACGGTAGCGGCGCACGATGCCAGCATTTACCGGTTGGCCCCTGCCTATACGGTCCTGTACGCATACGTGCTGACCCTGCTCGCCTTCGATGGGATCATGGCGCTGCAGCCCCACTGGTTTTCCAACCTGCTCGGCGGCTGGATCTTCATGGGCGCGTTTCTTGGGGCGCACATGCTCGTCGCGCTGCTGATGATTCACGGCGCCAAGCACCTGGGCGTCACCGACTTGGTATCACCGAAGCAGCGGCACGACCTGGGCAAGCTCTGTTTCGGGTTCACGGTATTCTGGACCTACCTGATGTGGGCGCAGTTCCTGGTTATCTGGTATGGAAACCTGCCGGAGGAGACCGGGTTCGTCTTCGCTCGTCTCTGGGGCCATTGGCTGCCGATCGGTGTGGCGGTGGGCTGGGGAGCGTTCATTATCCCTTTCTTCGGACTCCTGGGAGTCAAGCCGAAGAAGGTACGCGCCACCCTGGGCTTCTTCGCTTCGGTGAGTCTCGTTGCGCTGTGGCTGGAGCGGTACCTCCTGGTTATGCCTTCGGTCACAACCTCACCCGCTCCGATTTTCGGGCAACCCGAGCTGGGTGCCACCCTGACCTTTCTGGGTCTTTTCCTGATCTGCTACGGCCTCTTCGGCCGAACCTTCCCCATGCTTTCGCCCAGGCTGGCGGAGATCACGCTGGATCGCGAGCGAGGCCACGCGGTTGCAGCGGCCGAGTTCGACCACGAAGAAGGGCCCGCTGACTATGTTCCGGATGAGTTGCTGGAGCGAAGAAGCCGGCCTCGCTGAGAAAAGCGTGAGCGGGAAGAGCATCAGGGTGAGCGGTAAGCGGGAACTCATCTATGATTCGCCCTCCGGTATCCCTGACACCGGAGGGCTTCTTTAGCGGAGCATCCGCTCATCGCTTACGGTTTAGTTTTCCCGCTCTCTTTCTGTTACTTACTCCTCATCTCGGCGTTCAACCTCCGAATCATCGCCAGCAGACTGTCCGACGGCAGTGCCCCCGTGATCACCAGCATGCGGTCCCCCCGCTGCATGGCCATGGTGCGGTCGGCCCGATCGGCCCCCAGAGGCGATCGGGTCGAGTCTGACCTGCCTATACTGGCCCGGGCCATCGAATCCGGGTTGGAGCTCGTGCGGCCCGCCAGCAGGTGGGACACGTCGCCCATGGGGCCTTCGATAGTGCGAATGACCTCTCCGGAGGATAGCTGCTGAGCCACCACCATCAGCGGCTGCTTGCCCTGTTCCACCGTCTGGAGTTGCACCTGCACCACCGGTAGGCCATCGATGTGCGGGACCTGGTCGCCGGCTTCAGCCTGGGCCCCATCCCATGACAGCGTACGCCACATGCCATCCAGCTCGAGCTCTGGATCCGAGCGCGGGATGTTGACCGAAGTCAGCTCCAGGGTAGGTGCCGGCACCACCGGCGGGAGCGATTCGACGGCCGCTACGTTCACCGGCTTTGGTGCCGGGGGCCGCTGCCCGCTTTCACGCAGGCTCCTGCGAGCCTGCCGGACGACGGAGGGGGCGGCTACGGAAGTTCGGCTGATGGGGGTGCTGGGGACGGAACCGACGGAAGGACTGCTGACGACTGAATGGGGGACCGGGAATTGGGGCTTTGTAGTCAAGTAGTTCGCGGTCCAGCCGAGCCCGACGGCGAGTACGAGGCTCGCTGCCCAGGCGCCAATCTGCATCCGCCGCCGGTACGCGGAGGCTTGAACCTGAGCCCGGCGTTGCAAGATCTCGAATGCGGGTGGAAAGCCCCGAGGGGGTGCCAGCTTGGCCAGCAAGGCGGTGGTGCGGTCGCGCAAGGCGGCAATGCTGTCCCGCTCGGACTGGCACGCGGGACAAGCGGCCAGGTGGCTCTCGATCTCCACACACTGGGAACGACTGAGTCCCTGGTCCAGATAAGCGTGGAGCTCCTCTTCAGGAATGTGCCGCATGGCCGCCTTTGGTTGCATGCTGCCGATCATGTGCTTCCACCAGACGCCGCCTTGCCCGGGCCAGGGTTGTGCCCACCGCCCCTAAAGCCAGACCCGTTTGCCCCGCAATCTCGGGGTAGCTCAGCCCCGCATCCCACAATAGCAGGATCTCCCGATCTCTGGGGGTCAAGGCGCTGAGCGCCTCCTGTACCGCAGCCATCCTCTCGTCGTGCTCGACCATGGTATCTGCCGCCGGCTCCATCGTGGGCTGGGCAACAGGATCGGCCTTGAGCAGTGTCAGGTGCCGCTTTCTCCGAACCGCCGCCCGAGCCTCGTCCCGGGCCAGGTTGGCGGCCACCGCAAACACCCATGCGCGAGGCTTCTCCGGGCGGTGAGCCAGGGCCCGGACGAACACCTCCTGCGCCAAATCCTCCGCCCGCTCCGCGTCCCACACCTTACGGTAAAGGAAACGCACTACCGCTGTGTAGGTGGTCTGGTATAGCTGCTCGAGCTCATCCATGACTGGCGCTCCAGGGACACCGGGCCGGAATGCTTCCACCGGGTCGCCCATGAGGACGGCGCAGCTGAGGGAAATTGCACAAAATGGTCATGTCGGACGCATTCCACGGCGGGCGAAAACACAGCCGGGGTGCAGCGTGTGCTTCTTCGGGGGCCAATCGCTACACAGGTCGGGCTTGGCCGGACGGCCATCTGCCCGTCGGCGCTCGTGCAGGGTACAGCCGATGCCATCGTCGTCGAGGTACCCGCAGGCCGAGATCATCTCCGCCTCGATGGAGTAGTCCCCCGCACGTTCCACCTTGCAGAGATACGGCGATCGGCGCGAACGCACCAGGGCCTCCAATTTCTGCTGCCGATTGGTACACATAATCTCGATTTGGAGGTCCCGGCAGCATGCCGCCCCCCGCAGGTTGTCGGCAGTCCGACAGGCGGCCAAGGCGCAGGGGTTACCGCTGGCCAACACGGGAAGCGGCCGGGGAGGGGTGGGTAGGCGGCGAACCGTCTCCCGTCGGTTTTCCACCATCACGAACCGGCTACCCCCCAATCGACGAGGTTGGCTCGGTTTGTAAGGGCCTCGTGGGTTCGTTCCAGTAAAGCCATGCGCCGCGCAGCGGGCGCTGTTACCGGCCGCCTGCAGGTAGCGGCAGGGGACGTGGAGCATTGCGTCCACGTATAACTCCCCCTCGTCCTCCCACAGGTCGTAGAAGGTGATGCGTTGAGTATGCCCGATCAGCCAGGTGGCTTCATGATCGAGTGACCGGTTTCCCTCTTCCAGCGCACCGACCCGCAGGATCACGGGAATACCCCGGCACTGGGAGCCCAGACTGCGGCAGGGTGGGGGCGGATTGGCGCTGCGAAGCGGCAGGGTTGGAAGGGCAAGAGGCATGCAAAAAGCTATCCTGACCCTCTTCCGTTTGCACCGCCCCTGCTTATAGTGAATGGGTTCACAAAGTCGATTTACTCAATGTTTCGGAGGCGGAGCGGCAACATGCGGATTACTTCGATGGTGGCGGGGCTGACTTTGGTCTTGGCGGCCTGCGGCGGCGAAAAGAAGACCGAAGATCAGGGGACGACGGCGGCTCCCGAGCAGCAGTCTGCTCCGGCGGACAGCTCGGCAGCGCCGGCAGCCAATGCCCCGGCAGCCAATGCTCCGGCCGGCACCGGGAAGAGCCACGATGTCAACATGACGCTCGAGGGATCGTCGTACAAGTATGATCCAGCAACACTGACGATCAAGGCGGGCGACGTCGTTCGCTTCCACAACAAGAGCGGTGGCCCCCATAACGTCTCTTTCTGGCCCGACAGTATTCCCAGCGGTGCCTCGGCTGTGCTCACCAAAAATATGCCTAATCAGATGGCCCCTCTGCAGAGTCCCCTCGAGACCGAGCAGGACGCGGTGTACGAAGTCAGCTTTGCCGGTGCACCCAAGGGCGAGTATAAATTTTACTGTCTGCCGCACCTGGCGTTGGGTATGAAGGGCAAGCTGACCGTTCAGTAAGAAGTGGCAGCGCTCGATGGCGTAAACCGCGCGCGGCCCTCTGGTTCAACCGAACCGGAGGGCCGCTGGTTTATGGAGGACGGCTCCCGTTACAACGGCGCCCATCACCAGACCAGCCAGCGCGTCTACTCCGTAATGCATTTGGCAGTACACCACTCCAACCGTCAGCAGCAGCGTAGGCACCGCGAGCAGCAGGCCGAGTTTTCGTGAGGCGCGGCCGGCAGAGAGGGTCGCTGCCAGAGAGGCAGCTACATGAGATGACGGAAACGCCGCTCCATAGGAGCTCCCCTTGGCCAGGGCGTCATAGACCAGACGAGCCGGTGGATTGTCCGTGAACCACGCGGCCGGACGGGAGAACATGTAGTAAGGTCCCGCTACCGGAAAAAAGATGAAGATCAGATAGCAGAGCACGAAGGTGCTCATCACTACCAGCACGAATCGGCGGGCCGCCGGCAGATCTCCTTTCCAGGCGTAGTACAGAGCCGGAGCCGAAATGATGAAGTAGTAAGACAGATAAGCAGTGTGCAGCACGGCAGACCAGAAGCGGCTGGGTGCGCGTTGCCACCACTCTCGACTCACCTGCATTCCGAATACGAGTAGCTCCCAATGCTGCACCAGCCGATCATGCACCAGAACTGAAGGAGCGTTGAGGATGTCGAGCTCGCTATAAAGCGCCGGAAGCAAAAAGAGCGGGTACAGCTCGCGGAAGCTCCTCCCGACAATACCCTGTCCCGGCCGGGTCAGGAAAACCAGAAACAGCACAAACAGGCCGTGGGCCACCAGGAGCCACCAGCACTCGGGTTGACTGGAGACACGAATCGCGGCGACAACGGAAACGATTCCCAGGTACGCCAGCAGCAACCAGTCTACGGCTCGCAGTGAGGTGGATGAAGGGAGAGTGTCGGCTGCAGTCATCGGTGGAGCTAGAGCCATCCAGCCTTTCGATACCAGCGGTAGGTGTCCGCCATTCCGGCCTGAAGGTCGTACCCGGGCTGCCAGCCGGTGTCGCTGATCAAGGGTGTTGGATCCCCGGTCCACGCAGCCTGAAAGAACTCATTGGCCTTGTCGGCGGTCAGGATGGTGGTCTGGCCGGTGAGCCGGGCCGTTGCCTCAGTGACCGAGAGTAAGGCCCGCCCAAGTAGCGGAGGGACCTTTAACGTTCTAACTGAGCGCTCCATCGTGCGGCCGATCACGCGAGCAAACTCCACGCTGGTGAAAACCTCGGGGTGGCAGGCTACGTAGGTTTTGCGAGTTGGAGCTTCCGAAGCCAGAACCAAGGCGTTCGCGAGGTCCGCGGCGTGAACCGCGGAGAGCTCCTGGGTGCCGTCGCCGAAGAGGGGAGCGATGCCATATCGCACCAGCCGAAACACCTTGAACACCTCTCGATCCCTCGGCCCGTATACCATGGGCGGCCGGACGATCGACCACAGGAGCCGGCTGGATCGGACTACCTCTTCGCTGGCCAACTTGCTTCTGCCATAGGCGGTGACCGGTCGGGGAGGCTCGCTCCCGTCCAGGGCCAGCCCCCGGGGCGAAGGGCCGCCGGCGGCCAGGGACGAGACGAGGACGAAACGTTGAGTCCCGGCCGATTCAGCTGCCGCAACGACGTGCTTGGTGCCGTCCCGATTGGCCCGGAGGAACTCCGCTTCGTTCCGGGCCGCCACCACGCCGGCCACATGATACACCACATCCTGGTTTCGCGCGGCCTGAAGGAGGGCTTTTTCATCGTGGAGATGTCCGGAGACGACCTGAACGCCCTGGGAGGTGAGGCTTGCCGCTTTATTGGGCGACCGGGCAAGCGCGGTAACCGTCGCTCCGCGGCGCTGCAGAGCATCCACCAGATGACTTCCTACGAACCCAGTGGCGCCAGTAACCAGCGCTCTCATAGTTGCCGGTCGTAAAGCCGGTACGTCTTATAGACCCTGAAGGTCATCTTTTCCAAACCGGCGTTCATGGCCGGATTGTCTTCCAGGATCCAGCCGGCCTCCCCCCAGTAGATGCCCCGCTCTCCCGATTTCGTCCAGATCCAGTGATACAGCACGGCATCGATCCCCTTGCCTTGCTGGGCGGCAACTACGCCGAGCAGAAGAATTCGCGCTCGCCGAATACGCTTCATTTTGAGAGCCCAGAGCAGCCGAAGGATCACCGGAAACAGCCGGCCCGAGCGGTTGTTGCGGAAGACCACATTGAGGTCGGGCAGCGCAATCCCGAAGCCAATGAGCTTGCCGTCTTTGTAGGCCATCGGGACCAGCTCGGGGATGACCACCGGCTTGAACTGCTCGGCAAGGTGATCGATCTCGTGATCGGTCATGGGAACGAAGCCCCAGTTCTTCTCCCAGGCGGCGTTGTACAGCTCCTTAATCCGCTCCACCTCTCCTTCGAAGTCCTTCATGTTCAGCGGCCGCAGCGTAATACCATGCCGCTGCCGGATCAGCTCGGTGGCCCGGGTGAGCCGCTCCGGCACCGGCACGTAGCCTTCCATGCTTCCACCCTGGTACACCCAGAGGTCCTTGGCCTTGACGAAGCCGGCCTGCTCCAGGAGGTGGATGTAATAGCGAGGGTTGTGGGGCATCATCAGGGTAGGCGGGGTCTCGAACCCGTCCACCAGCAGACCGCATTCGTCGTTCACCGAGAAGGATGCCGGCCCCCGAATCACATCATGGCCTCGCGCACGGCACCAGTCAGCCGCGGTATTCAGAAGAGCGTTGGCAACATCTTGGCTGTCGATAGACTCGAAGAACCCGAAGAAGCCCACTCGGTCGTCATGGGTCTCGTTATGCAAACGATTACTGATAGCCGCGATGCGACCCACGACCTCATCGCCCTGCAGCGCAATGAAGTATTCGGCCTCGGCGTGCTCGAAGAAGGGATTCTTGCTGCGGGAGAGCAGTGTCGCTACGTCCCGACGCAAAGGCGGGACCCAGAGAGGGTCCCGCGCATGCAGCCGATACGGCAGATCGATGAACCGACGAAGATCCTGCCCTTCGCGCGCCGCTTGGACGCGAAGGCGATCGGTCAAATGACCCCCAGGTCCCTGCCAATCATCGAGAACTGCTCCAGGGCAAAGTCGATCTGCTCGAACGTGTGGGTTGCCATGAGACTGGTCCGCAACCGGCATTGCGACGGCGGCACTGCGGGAGGCGCCACCGGATTGGTGAATACGCCCGCATCGAACAGCCGGCGCCACATGAGGAAGGTCTTCTCCAGCGGGCCGATAAGAACCGGAACGATCGGCGTCTCGGTGGGGCCAATTTCAAAGCCGAGTTGCCGGAACCCGTCTTGCAGGTGCCGGGTGTTGGCCCAGAGTCGATCGCGCCGCTCGGGCTCTCGCTGGAGCACCTCGAGGGCGGCGAGCACACCAGCGGTATTGGCGGGAGGCAGCGATGCGGTGAAGATCAGCGGCCGGCTGTGGTGGCGGAGATAATGCACCACGCTGTCCGAAGCGGCGACGAAGCCGCCGATAGAGGCTAGAGACTTGGAGAACGTTCCCGCGATGATGTCCACTTCGTCGGTCATTCCGAAGTGCGCCGCGGTACCTTCACCGTTGGGGCCGAGCACGCCAAGCGCATGGGCATCGTCGAGCGCCAGCGCGGCACCATGCTTCCGGGCAATCCGCGACAAGGCCGGAACGTCGGCGATGTTCCCCTCCATGGAGTACACCCCGTCCACGATGATCATGGCGCCGCGTCCTGTGCCGTTCCGCTCGATCCGGCGCTCCAGGTTCGCCAGATCGCCGTGATTAAATCGCTCCGTCTCGCCATAGGACAGTTTGGCACCATCCACAATCGAGGCGTGATCGAGCTTGTCGAGATATACCACGTCACCTCGTCCCACCAAACCTGAGATCAGCCCGAGATTGGCGGAGTACCCTGTGGAGAACACCAGACAGGCTTCCTTGCCCACAAACTCGGCAAGTGCACTCTCCAGCTGTTCGTGAAGATCCAGAGTTCCGTTGAGGAAACGGCTGCCGGTGCAGCCTGAGCCGTAGCGATGGAGTGCGCGGGAAGCAGCCTCGAGGACCTTGGGATGGTGAGTTAGACCGAGGTAGTTGTTCGACCCGAGCATAATCCGTTTCTGACCGTCAATAACAACGACGGTGTCCTCCGATTCCGAAATCGGATTGAAGTACGGATATAGCCCAACGGCCTGCAACTCACGCGCTTTCGTGAATTGACGACACTTCTCGAACAGCGCGACTTGCTGAAGTTCTTGCGTATCCACAGTACCTCGGCACGAGTGGAGGTCCGTAATCCCCACATCATTATGTCCAGGAAAGGCTTAAACTAGTGATGCCGGGGGGGACGGCACAAGCCGCTGGATCCGGGGTCCGCAGCCGCCTCAAGGGCTGCGCTGCCTGTGATCTTGCCATACGCCAGGTTACATTTGCCCGGTCCCAACCACAGGTGCAGCTTGTTGCTCGGTGTGTCTCGCTGGGTGATGGCGGCGTGCGCGATTGTGCTGCTCGCCCCGGGTCCCCTTCAGGCGCAATTCCCTCGTGCTCAGAGAGGTCAGTTCGAAGTTCGTGGCTTTGACTTTCGCCGGGATGGTGCCTGGCGAAAGCGGGTTGCGGCTGTCCGTACGGCCCGCCACCGGCTCCTTCGCGCCGGTTCCATCGCCGCCCTGAATCTCGCCGCGCCCACCGCCTTTGGGGCCTCGCGCGTGAGCGGCCGGATCATCATCCCCGTGATTCCAATTGCCTTTAAAAACGTGCCGGCGCCGTATCCAGCGAGCCGGTATGAGGAATTGTTCTTCAGCTCACCGCCGCCCGGCAGTCCCTACAGCCTCAAGTCCTTCTACGAACAGCTATCCAATGGGAACCTCACGGTGGAAGGCCGCGTGTTTCCCTGGGTCACTGCCGACACGACGGATAGCTACTATGAGGACGGCTGCAACGGGATTGGTGTGCTCGCGCCCTGTCCATCGCGGGCAGTGAGCCGAATGGGCGAACTGCTGATCGGGTCGTTAGACAAGGTGTCTCTTCCTACCGGTACTGCGAACCTCTGGGGTCAGTTCGATAACGATGGGCCCGACGGCCAGCCCAACTCGGGTGATGACGACGGGTTCGTTGATTTTGTCACCTTCCTGCAAGCGGACCAGGATGGAGCATGTCCCGACTCCCGTCACATCTGGGCTCACCGTTTCACCATCCGGGCGTGGAACGGAGGATCTCCCTATGTCACCCGCACACCCTGGACCGGCCACCCAGGCGAGTTTCTCAAGGTAGACGACTACATCATGCAGAGCGCGCTCGGAGGCAGCACTGCCTGCGACGTGCTGTCGCCGATGCCGATTGGGACGGTAGCTCATGAGACCGGGCATACCTTCGGCTTGCCCGATCTGTACGACACCGAGCTCAACAGCTCCCTTGCCACTCAGGGGATCGGCGAGTGGGGGCTGATGGGCAGCGGCAATTACGCTCGTCCCTACAGCCCATCGCGGTACGAGGCGTGGTCACTATTCGAGATGGGGTGGGTCGCCGTTGACACGCTGGCTTCCGGGCGAGACGTAGTCTTGGGGCCGGTGGCGAGCTCGGATACCGTCCTGTACTTCCCGGTGCCGGGCACCGACGAGTTCTATCTCCTGGAGAACCGCCAGTCGCAGGAGAGCGACACCGCGCAGATGAACTCCGCTTTCGGTTTGCGCCAGAAGTCCCCGGGATTGCTGGTCTGGCACATCGATCAGAGCCAGATCGACCAGCATGGGTTCGATCAGGACAATCGGGTGAACGCGGGATCCATTCACGGCGTGGCTCTGGTGCAGGCTGATGGCCGCAATGACCTCGGCCTCCCCGGTCGTGGAAATAGGGGGGACGAAGGCGACAGCTATCCGGGATCGAGCGGTAACACCTCTGTCTGCCGCACCACCAAGCCGGCGGTGACCGACAATCAGGGCGTCTTCGCGCACTTCTGTCTCGACCACATTGTCCAGGTCACTCCCGGCGGAAGCATGGCCTTCCGATTCACCGGCTACCGATCGGTGTTCGCGGCCGATCATCCGCCCGCCCGGATTCGGGTAAACGGCACCGCCGCCTCCCGGATCGATCAGTTCTTCGAGCCCGGGAGCACAGTTGAGCTCGGGGTCGATTCCGCGCAGCTCGATGAATCGGGCCGCACCAGATTCGATTTTCTAGCCTGGAGTGACGCGGGGGGCCAGACCCACAGCGTCACCATAGGGGAAGAGCCGGACACAATCGTGGCGCAGGTAGCAGTGGCTCATCGTCTCCGCACCAGCGTCCTGGGCGCAACTGGAGCTGCGATCACCTCGCCAGTCGCGGGAGACCTCAGCACCGGCGTATTTCTGACCGAAGGCTCGCAGACCTCGGTTCGAGCAACCTCTCAACCCGGCGCCATGTTCCTGGGCTGGAGCGGCGACACCACGGCGGCGACTGACACCCTGACGCTGGTCATGCGGCATCCCTTCGACCTCACCGCCAACTTCATTGCCGTTCAGGAGGTGCAGCTCAGCGGGGCCGCCGATGCGCTCTTTGGGACGGCAAACCTGCGGCCCGAGGAAGCGACATTCCTTGATGCGGCAGGGAACCGAAATGGACTCTACGACCTGGGGGATTTTCTGGCGGCCGAAGATCGTTCTCGAGCATCGGCGTCGGCGGAGATTGCGGGGAGCACCAAACCATGAAGAAGGATGCCATGCTTTCTCGGAGCTGGCTTGTCGTGCTGGCCGGCCTACTGGGCATCCTGAACGGCTGTTTCGGGCAGCCCTCCGCTCCGGTAGCGGCGGCGCTTCAAGTCTCCCTATCCACACCGTTCAATGATGACGGCGCTTTGCTTTTCACCGTCACGGGCGGTCGGGTGGATTCGGTAGATGCACCCGGGTACACCCTTTACACCAGCCGATCGGATCCTGCGACACTGCAGGTAATGCTGACCGGCAATGTAAGCCCCGGGATCGTGGCACACGTCCACATTCCCGACGAACGCGTCGCGTGGCAGTACTCAGCTACGGTCAGCCAGGTTGCTGCTCGCGCGACATACATCGCGCGCGACCCGGCTTCGTACCATCTGGAGCTGAAGCCTTAGTGAGTCTCGCTTGACTTGGGCAGGTCCCCGTCCGACCTTGCATTTATGAGTGAACGCAGAGCCTTCTTCCGTTCCTGCACATTGGCCCTTGCCGGGCTGCTGACCTCGCGTACCGAGCGGCTGCTGGCAGCCACCGGGCTCGATTCTGGGCCCGAAGACCCCGAAGTGCCCAATCAGGAAGTCGCCCGTATCCTGAAGCAGCTCTTCGGGGATCGTCCCATTCGCCGGGGACACGTACAGTTGGATATGCCTGTCGTGGCCGAGGATGGCCGGGTTGTTCCGGTCATCATCGAGAGCGACCTGCCGATGAGCGATGATCGGTACGTGAAGGGCGTCCACCTCATCGTGGATCACAACCCCGACCCGCATCTCGCCGCGTTTCACCTGACGCCGACCATCGGCTCGGTATCTATCTCCACCCGCATCAAGATGAAGCGCACCACCTGGGTGCGCGCCATCCTGGAGACCAGCAACGGTGAGGTTTGGGCCGGGTACGCCCGGGTGCTCGTCACTCTCAATGGATGTGGATGATGATCAATGACATCGGCGAAGCCAGAATCCGGGTCCCCGATCAGATCAAACGGGGAGATCTCATCACCGTCAATGCGATTGTTTCCCATCCGATGGACACGGGCTTCTTCCGAACCGCCGAAGGCGATCCGATCCCGGCGTACTTCATTAAAGACGTGGTGGTCACCTACGGCAATCAGGAAGTCGCGCGGTTCGAGTGGACCTCCGGAATCAGCCGAGACCCGGTGGTAAGCTTTACCCTGAAAGCGGACAAGGAAGCACCGCTTACGATGGTGTGGTCCGATAATAAAGGTGCCTCCTTCAAACAGTCGGTCAACATCAGCTTCATCTCCACCTGACCTTTTCGCTTCCTCCATTTCTCCTGCTCGCTGCGCTTCTGGCCGGAGCGGGAGCCTCCTTCGCACCGCCCCAGCCCATCCTTCGCCGCCTCGCTCCCGGCGTGTACGCCGCCATGGGCGATACCGGCCGCGGCTCTGAGGGCCGACCCAACGCCGGCTTCGTGGTCACTAGCGAAGGTGTTGTGGTCATCGACGCGCTGGCGAGTCCGCAGCAGGGGCAGCAGCTGGTGGCCGCGATCCGGCGAGTCACCGCGGCACCTATCACCTGGCTCGTGCTTACCCACCATCACCCTGACCATCATTTCGGTGCTATTGTGTTCCGTCGGCTCGGCGCTAAAGTCATCGCCCATCCCGATCGGCGGGTCCTGGCATCCGAGGCAGGGGAAGACGCGCTGATTGCGGATTGGGTGCGGGTGGTAGGGCTGGATGCCATGCGAGGATTTGAGTTCGCCGATACGCCCGATCGTCCGGTCACTGGGGTGGATACGCTCAAGCTAGGTGAGCGCACCATCATCATCAGTCACCCCGGGGTCGCTCACACTGCTGGAGATCTCATGGTGTGGCTCCCTAAGGAGCGGGTGCTCTTTGCCGGCGATTTGCTGATCGAGGACGGGGTGACGATGGTGGTTGACGGAAACTCCGGTGAGCTGCTCAAGGCGCTCGTCGCTATCGACAGCCTTCATCCACGCGTGGTCGTGCCCGGCCACGGGACCATTCCCCGGCAGCCCGCCGAGCTGGTGGCCCGGACCAGAGAGTACATCACCGACCTGAGGACCGAGATGCGGGCCGCAGTGGAGCGTGGAGTTCCGATGGGACGAGCGCTCGAGAGCCTTCCTCCGGCGGACCAGACCCGGCCGGTGTCGCTGAACTCGCGCCGCCGCCGCAATGCGCTGCGGGTATATCTGGAGGAGGAGCGAGCCTACATGGGACTGGACTCAGTGCCATGAGCGTCCTTTCGGCATTGCTGCTGTTCTCGACCCTGGTCAGGGCGGCGTCCCCGCCTCGACTAGTCTCTACCGATGAGCTGGCCGCCTGGCTGACAAAGGGACCAGTGAACATCGTCGACGTTCGAACCGACGTGTTCATCTACCTGAAAGATCACCTGCCCGGCGCGGTGTATCTCAATCCCGAGACTCTGCGGGCCAGTGACGGCGGGATTCCGGTGCAGCTCCTGAGCGCCCGAGCCTACAGTGAGCTCTTTTCCCGAATGGGACTCAGCTTCAGCAAGCCGGTTGTGATCTACAGCGCAGGGGAGACCCGAAACATCGACGCCACCTTCGTGGCCTGGCTGCTCGCCGGGTTCGGCCACCCTCGGGTGTTTCTACTGAATGGTGGCTACTTCAAGTGGCAGTTGGAACAGCGGCCTCTTGCCCGAGAGTACCCGCGGATCACCGCAGTGGATTTTCCGCTGGGCTCATTCCGCCCGGAACGCGCTTCACTCGAAGAGGTACGGCGCGCAATCACAGATCACAGCGCCCTGCTGGTTGATGCGCGGCCGCCGGATCAATATGCGGGGCAGGCCGGGGCCCAGATGCGGAGAGGTCACATTCCTGGAGCCATCAATCACTACTGGCAGGACGATCTAACGCAGGAAGGCTTTGGGCACGTCTGGAAGTCACCGGGGGAGTTGAAGGCCGGTTACGCCAAACAAGGCATCACCCCCGATCGCAACGTCATCGTGTACTGCAACAGCACCACTGAAGCCAGTCACGTCCACTTCACCCTGCGATATCTGTTGGGTTACCCGAGAGTGCGGATTTATGTGGGGTCATGGACCGAGTGGGCTGAGCGGGGGGACCTGCCGATAGAGGCGGGGCAACGGGGCAGGGTGGCAGCGGGGCAGTAGCACCCCGCTCCAGTTCAATTCATCGCAATACCACTCCGGAGCTGACCGGGGCGCCAGATCCTTCCGTTCTTCATGATCCACTCGACCGAATCCAGGTTGTCGATGTCGGCCAAAGGATTTTTGCTGAGGAGCACCAGATCGGCGTAGTGCCCGGGCTCGATGGTGCCGAGTCGCTGGGCGGCTTCACCGCCGATGGCGCGGGCGGCGTCGCGGGTAGCCGCAAGCAGAGCCGCAGTGGGCGTCAGGGATATGGAGTCCACCAGCAGGCGCAGCTCTCCGAACAGCGAAGCCCGCTCGTTGGATGGTCCGTAGGCCACGTGATCACTTCCCGCGCTGATCCGCACGCCGTGGCGCACGGCTTCGCGAGTGACTTCCATTCCGAAACCGGAAGCTGCCCGGACATATTCCTCCTGCTCCGAAGGAATGTGTCGACGCTTGGCGTTGAAGTACGCCACGCTATGCCTTGTGGCGTCCAGGGTGGGCTCGAAAAAGGTGCCTAGCCGCGCCATGGAGTCGAGTGCACCCGTGATTCGCGGATCGTGAGCTGCCCCAACGGTGGCGACCTCCGCCGTAGCTACTTGTAGAGTCCCGTCGTTGACCAGTGTATCTCGCTCCTCCGCCGTGAACAGCTCGCCGGCAAGGCCCGCCGCGTGCACTACTCCATCCTGTCCCGCGAGCGCCTGCTCCAGCGCACTGGCGGGCTGCACCCAGGCGTGCCCCCAGACCGGCATGCCGGCACGGTGGGCTGCAGCCACCAGCTTTTTGACTGACTCCAAATCCAGCTGGGCGTAGAGCTTGAGCCCCATGGCTCCGGCTTCGCGGGCAATGGCCACTATGGAATCCGGATCGTCCGTGCGGTTGTACATGATGGGGGTCCACCCCAGCGACTGCATCGTCATGGCGGGAGGCTGCCGGAACACGACGCCCCGGGCCGTCCGAGTGCCCTGGAAGCCATTGAAGAAGAACCGCCTCCCCGCCACCAGCTGCATGGCATAAACTCGTGGCGTGGCGTCCAGAGTCCGGACCCGCGCCATCAGCTCGGCCGGATTGGTCCCCATGTCACGGACCGTGGTGACACCCTGAGCTAGAAGGTCCCGGAGGTCGAGCGAGAGCTCTTCAGTGGCGCTGCCAGCTGTGAGAAACAACAGGTGAACGTGACTGTCGATCAGGCCCGGGATAAGCCACTGGCCGCTGGCGTCGATGACTCGCGCGCCTCGGGGGACGGGACACTCACCGGCCGAGCCGGCGCAGAGGATTCGATCGCCGCGGATCAGGGTGACCGCATTGCTCACCGGCCCGCGACCGGTACCGTCCCACAGGTTTGCATGGATAATGGCAACCGTGGGGTCGGGCGCCGGGGCTTCTCGGAGCGGAGGCGGACTTCCGCCGCAGGCGCTCAAGACCAGCGTCAAAGTTAGGGTAGAGAAACCCATCGAGGGGAAAAGCTGCATACCGTGCGCTCCTGGCGCTGGCGGGCGACGCGGCATAACAGCCGTTTGGGGGTCGGCACCCACCGGGACCCACTTCAAGATGCAGGGAAAGAATGCGATTGGCCGTGATTTCCGGAGCTACCTGGACCGTGACCAGGAACACTATGCCGGGTGCTGCTAACCCGCTTAGCATACTCGGAATCCGCTATGCAGACGGGTGCGTGGCCAACCTCTTTCCCAGTCTAAGACCTCCTGAATAAGAACGTGAAAGCAGAAAAAGAAGTTCAGGGGTAAAAGAAGGCAAAGCACGTGCCAGGAGCCACCATTGGCAACGCTGTGGCTGGTTGCGAGCCGGCTTTCCGCTCTCTAGTCTTCCCTTGTGCCCCTTCCCCCCCTCCGTCGACCCCGCCGCCGCCGGCTTACGCCGGCCATGCGCCGCCTCGTCCGGGAGCACGAGCTCTCCCCCGCCGATCTCATTCAGCCCCTGTTTGTGGTTCATGGCAGCCGGGTGGAGCGAGAAATCGGCTCCATGCCCGGAGTCTTTCAACTTTCGGCCGACGAAAAACTGGACCGCGAAATCGACGATATCCGCAGCCGTGACATCGAAGCAGTGATTCTTTTCGGCCTTCCCGCCACCAAAGATGAAATCGGCAGCGAGAACTTCTCCGATGACGGCATCGTGCAGCGGGCGCTCCGCCGCATCCGGGAACGCCATCCAGACCTGCTCCTGATCACCGATGTCTGCTGCTGCGAGTACACCAGCCACGGGCACTGCGGCATCGTTCGACAGGGGTCGGTGGACAACGACGCTACACTCGAGATCCTGGGCCGGGTCGGAGTGAGTCATGTCCGCGCCGGCGCAGACATCGTGGCTCCAAGTGGGATGATGGATGGGATGGTCACCGCAATTCGCTCGGCATTGGATGATGCAGGCCATCACCAGACGGCCATTCTCAGCTATGCAGTGAAGTACGCCAGCGCGTTCTATGGACCTTTTCGCGAAGCGGCAGACAGCGCTCCTGCCTTCGGCGACCGGCGCCAGTACCAGATGGATCCTGCCAATCTCAGGGAAGCCTTACTGGAGGTGGCTTTGGACGAGGCCGAAGGCGCCGACCTCCTGATGGTTAAGCCGGCGCTGGCCTATCTCGACGTGGTTCGTGCCGTCCGCGAGCGAACCCAGCTGCCGCTCCTGGCTTACAACGTGAGCGGCGAATACGCGATGGTGAAAGCTGCCGCGCGTCAGGGCTGGATCGACGAGTGCAGGGTGGTACTGGAGGCCTTAACCGGCATGCGCCGCGCGGGGGCAGACGCGATCATCTCCTATCACGCCAAGGACGCCGCCGTGTGGCTCAGGTCCGCTGGAGCTACATGACCGATACACGGATCGCTCCGGGAGCAACCACCGCGTCGGAGCGGTTGTTCGCGGCAGCGCAGCGAGTGCTCCCCGGAGGCGTGAACAGCCCGGTTCGGGCTTTCAAGGGCGTGGGCGGGGTTCCGCGGTTCATGGTTCGGGGCGAAGGCCCCTGCCTGATCGATGCCGACGGGAATCAATACGTAGACCTGGTACTCTCCTGGGGACCGTTGGTCCTGGGTCATGCCCATCCCCAGGTGCTGGCCGCGTTGATCGAGACAGCCCGCCATGGCACCACCTTCGGCACCCCTACCGAGCTGGAGGTCCAACTCGCCGAACGGGTGGTCTCTACCTTCCCCGGGCTCGACATGGTCCGCTTCGTGAGCTCCGGTACCGAGGCGGTCATGAGCGTGGTGCGGCTGGCGCGAGCCGCTACCGGCCGCAGGCTGATACTGAAGTTCGACGGCTGCTACCACGGGCATGCCGACGCGCTGCTCGCGGCGGCGGGCTCCGGTGTGGCCACGCTGGGACTGCCCGACTCTCCCGGGGTAACGCCCGCGACGGTGGCTGACACCCTGGTGCTCGCCTATAACGATCTGGCCGCAGTCGAGACCCTCTTCGCGGTGCGGGGGGACGAGATCGCCGCGGTTCTGGTCGAGCCGGTGGCGGGCAACATGGGAGTGGTCCCTCCGGCGGCCGGGTTTCTCCAGGGTCTGAGGAACATCACCCACTGTCACAATGCCCTGCTGGTCTTTGATGAGGTGATGACCGGCTGGCGGGTGCACCCTCAAGGCGCGCAGGTTCTTTATGGCGTCACTCCCGATCTCACCTGTCTCGGCAAGGTGATCGGCGGCGGGCTTCCGGCCGCGGCCTACGGCGGTCGGCGGGATCTAATGGAACTGATTGCGCCCTCAGGCCCCGTGTATCAGGCAGGGACGCTCTCCGGGAATCCCATCGCCATGGCCGCCGGCCTCGCTACGCTCGATGAGCTGCGGCAGCCCGGGCTCTGGCAGCGCGCCGCCGACTGGGCTCAGCGGGCGGGAACGTTGATTGCGGCCGCTGCCGAGCGGGCCGGAGTTCCGGTTGTCGTCCAGCGCGTCGGCACCATGTTCACTCCTTTCTTTAGTCCCACGCCGGTTCGCACCTTCGCCGAGGTGAAACAGACCGACCGCGAGGCCTACAGCCGGTTCTTCCACGCCATGCTCGAAGCCGGGATCTACCTGCCGCCCTCTGCCTTCGAGGCGGCGTTTACCTCTGTGGTCCATGGCGATCGGGAGCTGGAGCTGCTCGAGACCGCGCTCACCACAGCATGGCAGCGATAGCGATCATCGGCGCCGGACTCACCGGCCTCGCCGCAGCCTACAGCCTCAAGCAGCGGGGAAATCGCGTTGTCGTTTACGAAGCTGCCGATCGCGCGGGGGGAGTGGTGCTTACCGAACGCCGCTCCGGCTACCTGGCAGAGCTCGGGCCCAACTCGATGTCAGCGCCGACGCCGGTGGTGGGTGAACTGCTGAGCGCCCTCGGGCTGGATGCCTCGCGGATCTCCCCCTCTCCCGAGGCGCGCACCCGGTACATTGTCCGCCGGGGCAAGCTGGTCCGGCTGCCGCTCACTCCGGCCGAGCTGCTCACCTCCCGGCTCCTCTCCAACACCGCCAAGCTCGCGGTGTTCGGCGAGCCGCTGATCGAGCGAGGCGACTCGCCGGTGGACGAGAGCGTCGCCGCGTTTGTGCGCCGCCGTTTCAATCAGGAGGTTCTGGATTACGTCGTGAACCCGTTCGTCGCCGGGACCTTTGCCGGCGATCCGGAGCAGCTGTCTGTTCGCCATGCGCTGCCCCAGCTCCATACGCTGGAGCAAACCCACGGCTCAGTCATGAAGGCTTTTCTGAAGACAGCCAAGGCCGAGCGCGGTTCCAGTGCTGCGGCACCCGGCGCATCTCCGTTGATCTCTTTTCGCGGCGGACTGCAGGAGATCGTTGATGCCTTTGCCCACGAGCTCACGTCCGAGCTGCGACTCAGGGCGCCGGTCACCCAACTGCGCGGTGGACCGCGGGGCTGGACCGTCGGTGCGGCGTACCAGGGGCCCGAGACGTATGATGCGGTGATCTACGCCGGCCCGGCGCACAGTCTGGCCGACATTGACCTGGATCTCACCGGCGGAGAGCGCCTGTCCACGCTCTCCAGTATCGTCCATCCACCAGTCGCTGTGCTGGCCCTCGGTTTTCCTCGCGAACGGGTGACTCACGCGCTGGACGGCTTCGGCTTCCTCGTCCCCGAGGCCGAGCGCCGTCGAATCCTTGGCGGCATCTTCTCCTCGACGTTGTTCCCGGATCGCGCGCCCGAGGGGTTCGTGCTGCTGACGGTGTTTGCCGGAGGTGCCCGCGATCCCGATTTCGTCGAGGCTAATCCCCAAACCCTTACCGCCAGGGTGCTGGACGATCTGAGGATTCTGCTGGGCACCCGGGGGGAGCCGTCCTACCGGGCAGTGCAGATCTGGCCCAAGGCCATCCCGCAGTACGTGCTCGGGTACGGCCGTTTCAAGGACATCGCCGAGCAAGTAGAGCAGAGCAATCCCGGTCTTGCGTTGGCCGGCACCTATCGCGATGGCATCTCGCTCAATGAGTCGATCAGCTCGGGAATCAGAGCGGCCGATCGGGTAAGCACTTTGCTGAGCAAGGAACCCATCGCCGGAGGTGTCTCGGCGGCGGAACTGCATTGAGTCTGCCGAACCGACCGCTCCGGATCGGGACCCGGGGCAGTGCACTCGCCCGATGGCAAACCGAACGGATCCGATCGCTGCTGGCGGCGGCGGGATTCAGCGCGGAGCCGGTGGAGATCAAGACCACGGGCGACCTTACCCCCGACGTCCCTCTGTCCCGAATCGGCAGCCGCGCGCTATTCACCAAACAGATCGATGATGCGCTGCTTGCGGGTCGAATCGATCTCGCAGTTCACTCGCTGAAGGACCTACCGACCAAGCTGCCTGATGGTATCGACATCGGAGCAGTGGGCGAGCGCGAAGATCCGCGAGACGCGCTGGTCGGTCGGAGCTCTATCAGCTGGGAAGAACTGCCTCGGGGAGCCATCCTGGCCACCAGCAGCCTCAGACGACGCGCGCAGCTGCTGTACCACCGGCCCGATCTCCGGATCGTAGATATCCGGGGAAACGTCGATACCCGTCTCGCCAAGCTCGCAGCCAACGCCGACTGGTCGGGCATCGTTCTCGCCACCGCGGGTCTCGTGCGGCTCGGAGCTGAAAACCGAATTGGCGAGCGGCTTGCTCCCGATCTGTTGTTGCCGGCTCCGGGGCAGGGCGCTTTGGCCATCACGGTGCGGGCGGATGATGAGCCCGTCCTCGCGCTGGTCCGCTCGGCGCTGCACAATCCTGGAACCGCGCTCACCATCTCGGCTGAGCGAGCGTTCCTCGCGCGGCTGGAGGGAGGATGCCAAGTCCCTATTGCAGCATATGCCGAGCGTCGGGGAGCGGGCGACGACATGCTGCTGCACGGCAGGGTGGTCGCTCCGGATGGAAGGACCCTGATCGAGGGACGGCAGCGGCGCGCAGTCACGAGTCAGGCGGAGGCCAGCGAGCTGGGATCGATGCTGGCGGACGAGCTGCTGGGACAGGGGGCTGGAGATATTCTCGCTCAGGCCCGGACCGGTATCCCAGCCATCAGCGAGCCTTGATGAATAAACTGGTCATCACCGCCTCCTCCGGCTCCTTCTCCGGCTTGGCGGACGAGCTGCGGAAGATCTCGGTGCAGGCAGTCGAGCGGCCGCTGATCAGCTCCCAGCCGCCGGATGACTGGGCCCGGTTGGATGAGGCCCTCAACCATCGAGACCGTTACGGTTCGCTCGCGCTTACCTCACCTCGCGCGGCGGCGGCCGTCGCAAATCGGATTCGGGCGTGCGGCATCAGCTGGGTAGGTCACACTCCTCGAGTCTGGGCGGTCGGAGCGGCCACCGCGGAGGCGCTCCAGGGCGTGCTCGGATCCGTCCAGGGAACTTTTCCCGAGCCGAATGCCGACCTGGGTGCAGCCGAGCGACTCGCGCAGGTAATGCTGTCTGCCGGGGCGGCCGGTCCGGTGCTGTTTCCTTGCGGCGAGAACCGCCGCGACGAGCTCCCCGCCATTCTGCGTGCCCACGGACTACTCGTCGACGAGGTGATATGCTATCGGGTGATACTGGCCAGCGCGGAGCAGGCGAGGGATGCGGTCTCAGGAGCGTCCATGGTGCTCGTGGCCAGTCCCAGCGTGCTTCAGCTTCTGGTGGAAGCTTGCCCTGCTTCAGCCCGGCCGGCGCTGGTTGCCATTGGTCCCACCACTGCCGCGGCGGCACGATCCGCCGGTTGGCAGCCCGCCGCAGTGCCCACCGCTCCCTCCACCCCAGCTCTGGTTGCGGCGGTCGCGGGGCTCCTTTCCCCGCATTAGCGTGAACGATCTTCTGCTGCGGGCTTGTCGAAAGCAGCCGGTAGAGCGCCCGCCGGTTTGGATGATGCGGCAGGCCGGCCGCTATCTGCCGGAGTATCGAGCCGTGCGGGAACGGGCCGACTTTCTCACGATGGTGAGAACCCCCGAACTGGCGGTGGAGGTCACCCTCCAGCCGGTGGAGCTGGTCGGCGTTGATGCGGCAATCATCTTCAGCGATATCCTGATTGTGCCCCAGGCCATGGGGATGCGGCTGTCGGTGGACGAAGGCGTGGGTCCCCGGTTCCATCAGCCCCTGCGCTCGCCCCGGGACTTCGAACGGCTGCGGGACGTTTCGCCGGAAGAAGGTTTCGGCTACATGCTCTCGGCCTTACGGCTGGCTCGGCGAGAGCTAGACGGACGGGTGCCGTTGATCGGGTTTGCCGGCGCCCCCTGGACCCTGCTCAGCTATATGATTGAAGGGGCAGGCTCCAAGTCTTTCAGTTACGCCAAGCGTTTGCTGGTGGAGTCGCCCTCGACGGCGCATGCCATGTTGGGCCGGCTGGCGCGCGTGGTGGGAGATTTTCTGGCGGCCCAGGTAGGCGCTGGAGCGCAGGTGCTGCAGCTGTTCGACTCCTGGTCCGGAGCGTTGGCTCCCCGCGATTTCCGCGAGTTTGCCCTTCCTTATATGAGTGAAGCCATCGGCATTGCCCGAAAGGCCGGAGCGCCGGTCATTGCCTTTTGTCCCGGTTCGGGGTGGGCGCTGGAAGAAATCGCCCGATCCACCGGAGCTGACGTGGTTGGAGTCGACTGGCAGACCGACGCTGCCGAGGCACGGCGTCGGCTGCCGGCGGGCCAGGTGACGCTGCAAGGGAATCTGGATCCCTGCTGGCTGTATGCACCGCCTGCGGTGCTGCGCGAGCGGACGCACCAGATGCTCGAGGCCTTCGGCGGACGGTCCCACATCGCCAACCTGGGACACGGCATTCTTCCGGACACCCCCGTCGCGCACGCCCGAGTGTTCGTCGAGGCCGTACGCGAATGGCGCAGTCGATGATACCGCCCGGCTTCCGCCACAAGGTCACCGAGCGAATCACCCAACTGCATGATTCGGTCACCGATCTCTTTACCGGGCTGGACTGCGGCGGGTCCTTCCGGGAAGACCAGTGGGAGCGAGAGAGCGGGGGCGGAGGGCTAAGCCGGGCGCTCACCGAAGGCATGACCTTCGAGAAGGCCGGTATCAACCGCTCTCTGGTTGAAGGCACGCTGGTGCCGGAACTGGCCCAGCGAATTGGAGCTCAAGGGGCACGCGCCGCCACGTTCTTCGTGACCGGAATGAGCCTGGTGGTCCATCCCCGGAGCCCGATGATTCCCACCGTTCACCTCAACGTCCGCTACTTCGAGATCGGGGATGCCGTGGGGGAGCCGGTGGACGCCTGGTTCGGGGGAGGCACCGATCTCACGCCGACCTATCCCTATCCCGAAGACGCGGCTCACTTCCACCGCGCGCTCAAGGCTGTCTGCGACCGCCACCACCGGGGCTTCTATCCCCGGTTCAAGCTCTGGTGCGATCACTACTTCGTGAACACCCACAGGAGTGAGGAGCGGCGTGGCGTCGGCGGAATCTTCTTCGACAACCTTCGGGCGGGAGAAGCCGGGCTCTGCCTCGAGCGTTTGTTGGAGTTCGTGACTGATGTGGGCGGCGTGCTCGAGTCTGCCTATGCTCCCATTGTCGAGCGCCGCCGGAGCACCGCCTATGGCGAGCGGGAACGCCGGTTTCAGCTGTCCCGCCGGGGACGGTACGTCGAGTTCAACCTGGTACACGACCGGGGTACCCTGTTCGGTCTCCAGACCGGTGCCCGCATCGAAAGCGTGCTGATGAGTCTGCCGCCGCTAGCGTCGTGGGAGTATTCGCCGGAGTACCCGGCGGGCTCCTTCGAGGCCGAACTGCTTGCTATGCTGGAGCCACGGGACTGGTCCTAGCATGAACTTGCCTCCGCCACGAGCCGCCCTAGTTTAAACCTGCTGGTGCGGGGATCTGCGACCCAATCTTCGTCTAAGGTCTTTGTGAGCACTTCGGCTTCCACCCGGTCCGGATCCGTCGATCCCGGCCGCGCTATGATCTTGTGTGTCGAACGCGATCCCTACGTGCGGGAGCTGGAAACTTTCTTTCTTACTGAAGCCGGGTTCAGCGTCACTTTTGCCGATGATGGGCTAAAGGCGCTCGAGCTGGCCCAACAGCTCCACCCCAACGTCATCATCACCGAGATTCTGGTGCCTCGGCTGGACGGTCTGGCGCTCTGCCGCCGGCTCAAGTCCGATCCAGCCACCAGCGACATCGCCGTTCTCGTCTTCAGCCTGTTGTCAGCCGAAAGCCGGGCCAAAGACGCCGGCGCCGACGCCTTCCTACCCAAGCCACTCTCGCCTCAAGTGCTCAAAGACCGGGTTCGCAGCGTGCTCCACGCCAGGTCCACCAAGCAGGACAGCAAATCCCGCGCAGCCCGGGAGCTTCGCTCATGAGTGCCGCTCCCGACACAGTCGCTACCGCTGCTTCCACCGCTCGGGTCTCCACCGGGAACCGGGAGGCAGATCTGGTCCTCGGCGGAGGGTTTCTCCCCAGCTCCATCAATATCGTTATGGGAGAGCCGGGCACGGGGAAGACGCTCTTCGCCGAGCAGTTGCTGTTCGCCAACGCAGATGGTGACCGACCGGTGCTGTACCTGACCACTTTGTCGGAGCCGCTGAGCAAGGTGATCACCTACCTGCAGCGGTTCCATTTCTATGACGAGGCGAAGCTGGGAACAGCAGTGGTGTATGAGGACATTGGGGCAGCGCTGGCAGAGGAGGGGCCCGGCGCCCTGCTCAGCCATATCCGTACCGCTATCGAAACCCTGGGCCCCAAGCTCATCGTCATTGATTCCTTCAAGGTCATCCATGATCTGTCGAGCTCTGCCCGTGAAATCCGGGAAATGATCTCTACCCTGGGCGGGCTGCTCAGCGCCTACGCCACGACGACGATTCTCGTAGGGGAGTACTGTCTCGAAGACATCGCTCGCTACCCCGAGTTTGCCGTGGCAGACGGCATCGTGGAGTTCGCCCGGCAGAAGCGGACGACCACCGACGAGCGCTTCATGCGGGTGAGTAAGCTGAGGGGAAGCTCCTACATGGAGGGGCTTCACGCCATTCACATCACTGCTGACGGAGTCCAGGTCTATCCCCGACTCATCAGTCCCGTCTTTCCCAAGAGTTACCGGATATCAGACGAGCGGGTCGGGACGGGAATCAGCGGACTGGATAAAATGTTGGATGGGGGGCTCCGCCGGGGAACCACCTCACTGGTTATCGGTCCCACCGGTTCGGGAAAGACCACACTGGGACTGCAATTCGCCTTGGCGGCTGCTGCGGCCAACGAGCCCAGTCTGTACGTAAACTTTCAGGAGAACCCGACCCAGTTGGGCAATATCCTGAACGCCCTCGACCCCAGAGGGGGCGACGATGGCCGGCACTATCTGCACTTCCTGTACACCAGCGCGGTAGAGTTGCAGATCGACCGGATCATTGTCGAGATGTTCTCGATGATCGACGCCCAGGGAATCCGAAGAGTGATCATCGACGCGGTGGGCGATCTGGCCATGGCCGCCAGCGACCAGCAGCGCATTCACGATTACCTCTATGCTCTGGTCCAGCGGTTCACGGTCCGCGGGATCACCGCGCTTCTGATGCTGGAAGACACCGCCCAGGGCCCGCTGGGCAGCTCCGCTCCCACAACGGCTTTCGGACGCCTGAGCTACCTCTGCGACAACCTGATTCTTCTCGAGCTGAAACGGGGCGAGCGGCTCCAGCGCTACATCAGCATTTATAAGACGCGAGCCAGCCACCACGACGACAAGATGCACACCCTCCGGATTACCGAGAGCGGGGTGCATGTCGAGTAGCGCCGGACGGACCAGCGGCAGTGTCAGGGCCGATCTGCCCGCCTTGGCCCTCCTGCGACAGCTCACCCGCCTGAGCCGGGCGGTATCGCAGGCGGAGTCTCTGGACCAGATCCTCCAGCTTGCGGCCAACCACGCCTGCGCCATTCTGGATGCGGAGCAGACCGTGGTCATGCTGGTGGGTGACGACGAGCTCGCCCACGTCCGCGCCTCGGTAGGGGTAGATGCCAGCGTAACCGAAACCCTTCGGGGGAAGCTGGACGAGAATCTCATCTCCCACCTGCAACGTGTGCTGGGATCGGGGCAAGGGTCGTTCATGGCCATCCCCTTGATCGTGCAGGGAGAAGTCACCGGCCTTCTGGCAGTGACCCGGCCAGGAACCGACCCCTGGGAAGACGAAGATGAGATGATGCTCGCCGCCGTCGCCGACCAGTCTGCCGCGCCCATCGAGATCGCACGTTTGTCCGAGGAAGTCCGCCAGGTCCGGCTGGTCGCGGAAAACGCGAGGTTGGGTGAGGCGGAGCGCGCCGCCCGGGCCGAGCTGGAGGCTGAGCGGGCCCGACTGGCAACGGTGCTCGACAACATCCCGGTGGGAGTGGTTCTGGCCGAGGCGCCGTCGGGCCGGATTACCTTCCGCAACCGAATCGTCGCTCAGCTCCGAGGGAGCGGGGACCAGCCGCCGGCAGAGATCGCGGGGCAATCCGGAATCGCCGGATATCATAGCGACGGCCGGCCCTACGAAGGGGACCACTGGCCGCTCGTCCGCGCGATTCGGGGCGAGACCGTGAGCGGCGAAGAGATCGAGGTGGTTCGGCCGGATGGGATTCGCGCCATCCTGAGTGTCAATGCGGCACCGATCCGGGGTGCGGACGGAACCATCGTGGCGGCGGTGAGCGCCTTCCATGACGTCACCCACCGGCGGAGGGTAGAGCAACATCTTCGCCAGGTGCAGCAGATGGAAGCGGTGGGCCGCCTTGCCGGAGGAGTGGCCCATGAGACCAACAACCAGATGAGCGTGGTACTCTCGGCGGCCTCCTTCATCCTGCAGCGGACCGATGTGCCCCAGCAGGTGCGAGCCGACGTGGAGAGCATCCAGCGCGCAGCCCAGCGCACCGCAGCCGTGACCGCCCAACTCCTCGCCTTCGGCCGGCGACAGATCCTCCGACCCCAGGTGCTGGATCTCAACGAGGTGATCCGGGAGTTTGCCCCGGTGCTCCGGCGAACACTGGGCGAAGATTCTACGCTGGAGCTGCGTCCGGATGCGACCATCGGGCCGGTGCGTGCGGACCGGGGACAAATCGAGCAGGTGCTGCTCAACCTGGCGCTCAACTCGCGCGACGCGATGCCCCGGGGCGGACGGCTCACCATCGAGACCGGCTCGGTCCAGCTGGATCAGGAATACGCCAGCTTCAGGTCCGATGTGACGGTCCGGCCAGGCCACTACGTGTTGATCATCGTGAGCGACACCGGCCACGGCTTCGATCGGAAGACCTTGAACCACCTGTTCGAGCCGTTCTTCACCACCAAGCCAGTCGGGCAGGGCACCGGCCTGGGACTTTCCACCGTTTACGGTATCGTGAAGCAGTCCGAGGGATACATTTGGGCCTACAGCGAGCCGGGCCAGGGCGCCACCTTCAAGATCTACCTGCCAAAGGAAGTGTCTGCGAGCGCAGCACCGCCGATGAGGGAGCAACAGCCGGTCGGCGCCAATGAAGGCGAGGTGGTGCTGGTGGTGGAAGACGAGGAAGCGGTGCGCGGCATGACGGCCAGGCTGCTGGAGAGCGAGGGATACAAGGTGCTGACCGCGCGGGACGGCGCAGAGGCGCTGGAGGCCATCCGACCCGAGATTGCACGGCTTGACCTGGTCATAACGGACGTGGTGATGCCGTCCATGAATGGGCGCGAGCTCGCCGCCCAACTCCAGGAGCTACGGCCCGGATTACCTGTTCTCTTCATGTCCGGCTACACCGACGACGAGATGGTCCGGCGAGGCCTGATCGAGCCGGATCACCCCTTCCTGAGCAAGCCATTCACGCTGGAGATCCTGGCCGGTGCGGTTCGAGTGCTGATCGATCAAGCCGCGCAGGGCTCGAGCACACGTTGACACTCCCCTGAACGAGGTAAACCCGATGAGCACAACAACAGCGGCCAAGCGACAGGTGCTGACCCAGCGCCGGGATGCGCGGCTGCAAACGCCGACGGACCTCACGCCCGCGGCCACCAAGGAAATTTCCGCCATGATGAACGCCATCCTGGCGGATGTCTTCGCCCTCTACTTGAAGACCAAAAACTTTCACTGGCATATGAGTGGTCCCCACTTCAGGGACTATCATCTCCTGCTCGATGAACAGGCGGAACAGCTGTTCGAGATGACCGATCCGATTGCCGAACGGGTTCGCAAGATTGGTGGTCTCACCCTCAAATCGATCGGGAACATCGCCCAGCTGCAGCGGGTGAGCGACAACGATGCGGATTTCGTGGAGCCCTCGGATATGCTGGCTGAGCTCAGGGAGGACAACAAGAGTATGGCCGAGCGTCTGCGCGAGGCGCACAACGTCTGCGAGGAGCACCGCGACCTCGCTACGGCCAGCCTGATCGAGGTGTGGATCGACGAAACGGAGCGGCGGACCTGGTTCCTGTTCGAGTCAGACCGGCGGGGAGATTCTTCAGGGCATTAGAAACAGGCACTTAGGTCTAATGTCGTCGCGATCGCGCCGGCATTATCAACAGATGAGGCAATCTCTCCGACAGTGATGCCGGCACAGTCGACGCGGGTCAGGAGGTTCGGTTCGGTGAGCGATCTGGCAAACGCGATGCGGCGGGCAGAAACTGCCCACGGAGAGCACGAGAAGCGCACCGGCGTGCGAGACGCAGACTGGCCAACCTGGTACGCTACGTAGATGGTGGCGGAGCAGGCCGGCACCGAACTGCCGATGTGAGCGATTGCTTACTCAGGAAAGCCAGTTGCAGAGAGGCCGGGTGTCAGCGAGTGGCGTGGGCCACTTCGGGCGCTGTAGCACTCGACGGTCGGAGCCCGGGCGATCGGGATCATAAGGGAATCCTTCGCCGCCCAGTCTCCTCCCCCCGTGCTAACGCGCCCTGCGTGGCCCCTCGCCACTCGCATCATGAAGTTTAGCTAAGGCAGAGTGGGTTCTGATACTGCGCAGTTCTGATGGTGAACCGGCTTTAAAAACTGTTATGCGCATCCGGCGATGGTGACTGCTCCGGAGGGGCGCGTCAGCACGCGGGGAGGAGACCGGGTCAGAGTTCGGGCTCCTCGGATTGTGGGCACTCCCGGGCTCCGACCGTCGCGTGCTGCAGCGCCCCGGAGGAGCAGCGCCATCGCCGAATAGAATGAGATCTCTGGAATGCTGTCCCAGTGAAGGAGTCCAGCATGCGATCAGACATGGTGCCCGGAGCGACGTTCCCCGATTACGAGCTGCCGGACCACACCCGCAAGTCCCGAAGGTTGAGCGAGCTGCAGGGAGAAGACCCGCTGATCCTGACGCTCGCTCGCGGGCATTACTGTCCCAAGGAGCACCAACAGCATCTGGAGCTGGCTGCTTTTTATCCCAAGATCGCCGTGGCGTACACCGAGATCGTCACCATTGCGACCGACGATCACCACACGCTCCAGGAGTTCCGGGCGTCGGTGGGAGCCCAGTGGACCTTCCTGTCAGATCCGGAGCGGATGGTGCAGCGGGATCTCGAAATCCAGGAGTACACCGACCCCGAGCACGACCCGATGGTTCCACATACCCTCGTGCTCAAGCCGGGTCTGGTGATCCACCGGATCTATAACGGCTACTGGTTCTGGGGCCGGCCGTCGGTGGTCGATCTCTGGCATGACTTGCGGGAGGTGTCGAGCCAGATCCGACCGGACTGGGACCTGAGCACGCCTGGGCTGCGAGAAGCCTGGGACGCGGGCGACTTGTCGCCCTTCCACGGCTGGAATAAGCGGGAAGGCCGGAAACCCCCCGCCACAGGTGTGGGCCCAGCGCACCGGTACGCTGCTCCCGGGACTCAGATCTAGGTTCTTGTGGCATCGGGTGTTGCGCACACGAGCCGGAGCCGACAAACTGATGGCGGGCGCTGGCACGGCTCTGGCTCATCGGAGCGGGACTCCACACTCACAATTCTTGCGCAACTTCGGTTGGGAAAACTCTATGCGATCGATCGCTCTGCGTGCTGCCGTAGGCGGAATGCTGGTCCTGGCCTCAGCTTGTAGTGACGACGGCGGCAGCACCACCCCGCCGGAGAACACGAAGCCCAATGCCAGCTTTGCAGTACCCTCCTGCGTGGCGGGCGCTCCCTGCACCTTTACCAGCACCAGCACCGACGATGTCGCGGTGACGGGGTGGAGCTGGGATTTCAACGGCGACGGCACCGCCGACGCCACCACGGCAACAGCCGCATACACCTTTCCCACGGCCGGGGATTATGACGTCACCCTGACCGTCGTCGATGCCGCCGGTCTGAGCGATGACGTGACCAGCAAGGTCACCGTTGCTGCCGGCAACGGCGCCCCGGTAGCCGACTTCGCGTTGCCGACCTGCGTCATCAACGTGGCCTGCGCCTTCACCAGCAGCAGCACCGACGACGTCGCGGTCACCGGATGGAGCTGGGATTTCAACGGCGACGGCACCGCGGACGCAACCACCGCCGACGCCTCGTATACCTATACCGCCGCCGGCGACTACAACGTCAGTCTGACCGTGGTGGACGCCGATGGCCACAGCAACACCAAGACCCAGGCCATCACCATCGCCCCTCCCGGGGTGAACACCCCGCCGACGGCGAGCTTTACCTCCGCTTGTAACGGAACCGTCTGCACCTTCATCAGCACCAGCACCGATGCAGCCCCGGGAACCATCACCACCTATGCCTGGAACTTTGGTGACGCCGGAACGTCGGACCAGCCCAATCCGCAGCACGTCTACGTCGTTACCGCTCCCCAGACCTTCAGTGTGAGTCTCACGGTCACGGACAACGAGGGCGCCACCGCAGTGTCAACCCAATCGGTCTCGGTGACTCCCGCGCCGGCCGGTGCCGAAGGCTGCGTCAGCAAGACGATCGGGAACCCTTCCCGCAACATCGTGGACTGCGCCTTCAACGTTCCGGTCAAGTCCACCATGAAGGTCACGATCCTCGGCCTGGCCTGCGAGAACATCCCCGGCGGCCAGCGGGTTGTGGCGCCGCCACCGATCAGCGATCAGATGTTCCTGAACGTCTGCACCTTGCCGGTGGGCAGCTCGATTGGGATCTTCGGTGGGCCGCTGGACGAGCTGATCGTGTACGAGGCGGGATCGCAGGTCGTGATCCGGTTCTTCCAGGGCTTCGCCGATGCGCACGGAGCTCTGTGGCCGAATCCTCCCGCTGCCACCTTCGAGGGGACCTATCCGGATTGGATCATGCACTTCGAGGATGGGTCGCAGGCTGGCCAGCCGGGCGAGCCGGACTTTGCCGACGTGGTCATCGGGCTTCACGCCACCGCCAAGTAGCAGGCGGCGCACTCGTCGCCGAAGTTTAAAAAATCCCTATGCGGTCCCTGTTCTCATGATCGGTGAGAGCAGGGGCCGTTTGGTTTTCAGCCTTGCCACCGCACCAACCCGGGCCGACATTGGGAAAGACCCAGGCCAGCGGAGGAACCGATGGGAGCCACGATACGAGACATCTTCGGCCAGGCTGATACGGCCGAGCCGGCAATACCGGGAACGTACGGAGAGGCACCCAGCGGGTTTCGTCTGCCGGAACAGATTCGCCTCGGACCAGTCAGGCTGCAGGTAAGCGACCTCGACCGGTCGCTCGGCTTCTATCAGGATGTGCTCGGCCTCAGGCCGCTGGAGCGGGACACTAGCGAAGCCACCCTGGCCCCGCTGGAGAGCGACGTTCCGCTGGTCCATCTTCGAGCCCGAAGAGACGCGCGAACCATACCGAAGCGCGGCGCGCTCGGTCTCTACCACTTTGCCATTCTGCTGCCGGACCGGCCATCACTGGGCCGATTCGTTCGTCATCTGGGTGAGATCAACACGCGGGCAGGCGCCGGCGACCATCTGGTGAGCGAATCCCTGTATCTCCAGGATCCCGACAATCTGGGCATCGAAGTCTACGCCGACCGCCCCCGCAGCACCTGGCGCCGGATTGGACGGGAGCTGATGATGGCAACGGACCCGGTGGACTTTGCCGACCTGATCGAGGTTGCGGGAGACGAGCGGTGGAGCGGCATGCCGGCCGACACCACGATGGGACATCTGCACCTGCACGTGGGCGACCTGGGGCAGGCGGCGGCCTTCTATTCGGAGGCCCTTGGCTTCGACCGGATGGTCTGGCACTACCCCGGCGCGCTCTTCCTTGCCGGCGGCGGTTATCACCATCACCTCGGTACCAATACCTGGGCGGGAGCTGGAGCTACTCCTCCCGCTCCGGATGATGCCCAGCTGCTCGAGTGGACCATCGAGCTGCCGGACTCGGCGGCCCTGGCCGGTGCAGCGGAGAGCCTGAGGGACGGAGGATTTGTCGTGGAGCGGGCGGGGAAGGATGTGGTAACCCGGGATCCCTGGGGCACTGGGCTCCGACTGCGTACAAAGGCGTAGCTTGGGAAGCGGTCTGGTGGCGGCTAATTTGCAGGCCAGTTCGTAACATCGGGGCGGTAGCTCAGCTGGGAGAGCACCTGCTTTGCAAGCAGGGGGTCGCCGGTTCGATCCCGGTCCGCTCCACTAAATCCGAAGTAACTCCGCTGCTATCGGCAACACAGGTCTATGCGCGGAACACCGTACGGGAAACCGTCACCTGACAGTTCAGTATACTGGCGCGGTCGTGGCGGTGATCCAGGTCGGATCCCAGGCGTCGGCTCCCGTGGTCTCACCAAGCCGACCATTTAGCCCGTGCCCAGTCGCATCGGCTGCCACCTGCCCACTGCCCTCGTCGAAACGCCAGTAGCCCACGAGCCCCGCTTCAGTTCCCAGGAGCCGTTTTGTCATGGAACGGGCGATCTGCGACTTCGATCGCACGACTCTCCAGATCCGGATCTCGTCAATACCGCCGGTGAATGTGCCCCCCTGAAAGGTGCCTTCTCGGCCGAAAGCGACCGGCTCAGTCGATACCAGCGGAGTCCGCACTGAGTTGACGGTCTTATCGAGAGCGCCGTTCAGGTAAAACTTGACAGTGCCGTTGCTGAAAGTGACCGCCACGTGCTGCCACGTATGATCCCCCAGGGTACCACCGGAGAGGATGATGCTCTGACTCACCCCATTGTTGGTCACCAGACGCACCCTGCCGATTGCATCGATCTGCAGGATATATGACGCTGTAGAAGCCAACGCCCACTTGGAGATGATATCCTGATCTGCTCCGGTACTGGCATCGTCTGGCTTGACCCAAGCCTCCAAGGTCCAGGCGCTGGTCAAGTCGAGCAGGTTGTTGTCCGGCACACGGACGTAGTTCGAGTTGAAGCCCAGCGCATGGTTAACGGTCGCAGCCGTCAGGGCGTCGATTCCGCTGGCGTCGGCTCCCCCAGAAGCCTCGATTCCGCCGGGATTGGCAGCTCCAGAGGCATCCGTATCAGTCGGTCGAGTCGCAGATTGGCAGGCTAGGATAGACAGAGTGCAGGTAGCGAACAGCGCACGTGACATAAGGAACGGACGGTGATGGCGCATAGACCACCTCGAAGTGGTGAATCCATTGTGAAGGAAACGGCCAGTGGTGGCCGGTTTTACGTTCGGGGGGTGTGGAGTGCGCCCCAGGTTACTGCCGGCCACCCAGCTCCGCTAGAGGAAAACGCGGGGCTGGCACGGCTCCCCGGCGCGCTTCGCCACCACATCGAATGCGGCTATATCGGGGCCCATGGGTAGGCCGGTGGTGTTGCGGATGGTGAAGTAGATATTCCGGCCAGTATGCGACACGTCCTCGACCTTCGTCTATCTGGTGGTCTACTTACCTTCTTGCCATCCTGGTCTGCCCCCTTCACACTCTGCCTCAAACGACAATGCCAAGGACCTTTCTGACACAAGGCGAACGCGGGTACGAACAGCCCGAGGCCTGGGAGGATCAGGTCGAATGGATGCACGAGCGGTGCATCAAGGCAGGCAACGAGATCCTGACTGGTTACATGTCCGAGCACGATGCGAGCTACGTCTTGGGAGCGATTGCCGTGCGTCTGTTCTTCGAGGGTGTGCGGGTCGTTGACCCGTGGCGACACGACATTAAACCTCTTCGACCTGCTCGATAATTGCAGGGGACGCGATGAGGTCAACCGAGGGCTACGACTTGAGGAAGTAGCGGTGCAGATCAATAGCAGGATTCGTCTGGTGCGGCTGCGGCCCGAGTTCGCCAACCTCTACCCGGGCCTCGACCCCATGGTCTGGGAAACGGCCACGGAGCTCGCAGCCAAGCTCTTGGCGCAACGTGCGGTTCAGGCCAGCCCGGAGCACACGCGCAACCGGGTTCTTTCAGAGGAGCACTTCGAGTTTCAAGGCGGGATTCCCCGTCGAGGCAACCAAGTACGCACCCGGAGTACTGATTAGGTCCCCGCTTTCCGTCAGAGGAGGAACCCGTGCAGCTGAACGGGGGGAGGAGGGCAGATGTGAAGGATGTTCTGAGCAAGGTCGCACACACCCGCGACCCCATATCCATCAAAACGAAGCAGCCGCCGTAGGTAGGGTCATTATCCTCCCCCGTAATTCCATTACCCATACACGCTGTCGGGTGTACTCAGGTGGAGTAGAGCTGCCCATCCAAAAGGGAGGTCCCCACATGGGATTCTCTGGCCACCTGCCGGATCCGGAGCTTCCACCGTTCCACCATCAACACCACGAGCTGAGACGAGTGAGCGGGGTAGGTGGTCCGGTTCGCCCTCGAAGGGGAGCATCTGGAGTCGGTCATGCAGTGACCACTCTGGGTTCCTTCCCCAGCGAAGTGCCTAGTGGACGCTCTCGGCTGACACCGGTGCCGCACCGATCTGCTGTGCCAGGCTGAGCGTGTCCGATGCCAGCCAATGCCGAAGGATTTTCCCATCTCCAAGCTGATAAATGATGATGACCGGAAATGTCACGATCTTACCGGTTGCCGGGACACCGCGTACCTCGCCTAGGTGCTTGCCACGGAATGTGGCCCGCACCACGACCTTGTCGCTTTCGGCGATCATGTCTTCGACCTGTAGCTCGTACCTCGGAAACCCGGCCTCAAAGGCACCGATGAAGCGCCGCAACTCGGGATCCGAGATGTACTGGCTCAGGAGCGAGTCTGTCTTGGGCTCCCCGCTTATAGCCGTGATGTAACGTCGAATGAATGCCTTGTTCTCGTCTTGTGACATGCCGGGAATCTCCTAGGATCGCACGTGGCCTGGCACCTTCACGATGCTGCAGCCGGTTGCCATTGAAGAGTTAGTGGCGGGTGGACTCTCACCCTGCACCAAGGTACTGCTTGTCCGCGGTGGTACCACTCCCTATCTCTGGCTGCCATCCTTTCGATAAAGGCACACCCGGGGAACCCCGGGGCCGCAAAGCCACGGGTCCCCGCCTCCTTCGCGACGCCGTCCACTGACGCCCTGAAGGACCTAAAGGCCACCGGGCTACGAATCGGCAGCTCGGCGTTCGGTGGTCCACCTCGACACATCGAAAGCGTGCGCCACCTCGGCGCCGCAGGAGCACTGCCATGACACGTTCCCTTATTTCCAAGATTTCTGTCGCCGCGGTCATCACCGGCGCCTTCGCCCTGGGCTGCGATATGCCGGGAGCCCCAACTGCGCCGAGCACATCTTCCGAGACGGCTCCCCGTGGCGCTTCGCTGGCGACCACGCAGGTGCCGTTCAAAGCCACTTTCAACTCCACTGGCACTGCTAGTACCGTCGCCGGGGACCGCTGCCCCCTCCTCACGATCGACATACACGGCACGGGAACCGCCACGCACACTGGCCAACTGACGGACGACCAGAGCCACTGCGCCGACCCGTCGTCGCTCGCCTTTACTGACGGGATCTTCACGTTCACGGCCGCCAACGGCGACCAGATCCGGGGCACCTACTTTGGCGATTTCGTGCCGCTGGCTCCGCCGCTGTTCAACATCGATGGGCACTTCACGATTACGGGTGGCACTGGCCGGTTCACTGGCGCGACGGGGGGCGGTAACGCCTCGGGCGTGCAAAATCTCGCCACTGGTGACGTCACGGTTTCACTCGTGGGCACTATCTCAAGCGTCGGCTCGAACGAGAGCAGTTTCTAAGATTCGAGACGCCGATGGCGAGGTATACAGCTGCCGCCCCACCTCGAAGCATCAATGGACCGCCGAGCGTCCGGGCGGGTTCCACGTCACTGTTAACGCGAATGGAACGGTGTCGGTGGTGGGCGATACGTTTAAAGGTGGTCTGTAAGTGAGCACCTAATCGGGGTTGCGAGCGTGAAGAAGTATCGGGGAGGCGGGGTACCATACTTCGTCTCCCCCCTCATTGGAAAGGTGCTAGTCTACTGAAGTTCCTCTCGGACGTTCCAGACTGACCGATACCACGATCGATCGCCTTCGGGCCGCCTTGGCCGACCGCTACCGCATCGAGCGCGAGCTCGGACGTGGCGGCATGGCGACTGTGTACCTCGCACGGGACCTAAAGCACAGTCGACTGGTCGCGCTCAAGGTCCTTCACCCCGAGTTGGCTCACGCGCTCGGCCCCGAGCGTTTCCTGCGCGAGATCCAGTTCACTGCCCGACTCGATCACCCGCACATCCTTCCGGTTCACGACTCCGGTGAGGCGGCGGCTCTCCTCTGGTACACCATGCCTTACGTGGAAGGCGAGTCGCTTCGAGATCGCCTGCGTCGGGAAGTGCAGCTCCCGATCGAGGATGCCATGCGTATTGCTCGCGAAATTGCTGAGGCGCTGGACTACGCTCATCGGCATGGGGTCGTGCACCGGGACATCAAGCCGGAGAACGTGATGGTTGGCGAGGGGCACGCGCGAGTGGCGGATTTCGGCGTGGCTCGTGCCCTGGAATCCGCGGGTGGGGTCGAACTCACGGAGACCGGACTCGCGGTCGGTACGCCCACCTACATGAGCCCCGAGCAGGCAAGTGCGGGGCGGGCTGATGCCCGCTCAGATGTTTATGCGCTCGGCTGCGTCCTGTACGAGATGTTGGCTGGCGAGCCGCCCTACACAGGACCCACTCCGCAAGCCGTGGCCGCCAAACGGTTCACCGACCCGGTACCCTCGATCCGACGCCTGCGCGAGGAGGTTCCCGAATCTGTAGATCGAGCGATTCGGACCGCGCTGGCAAAGACACCGGCTGACCGGTTCGCGACAGCAGGTCAGTTCGGGAGCGCCTTAGCCGTGCCGAGTACGAGGGAACGGGATAGCTCCTCGCCTGGCGTACCTGGGACAGAGCGGCGTACCGCTCGCCGTTGGGCTATCGCTGTCTTGGGTGTTGGCGCGCTGATCGCGCTGGGACTCGCCTTGTCCAGTCGTTCACGGACGCCACTGCTCGGTGCCGATGCGCGCGTGGTGATGATTCTGCCCTTCCGGGTGGCCGGAGCGGATCCTGACCTTGGCTACCTGAGGGAGGGGATGGTTGATCTTTTGGCGGCGAAGCTCACCGGCGACGCCGGGCCGCGCTCCGTGGATCCGCGGAGCGCCATCAGCGCTTGGCGGCGAGCGGGCGGATCGCCGCAAGATGACTTGCCTAAGGAGAAGGCACTTCAGGTCGCTCTGCACCTGGGCGCGGGACGGCTCATCGAGGGCTCTGTGGTGGGTGCGCCGCCCAGACTCATTTTGACCGCCTCCTTTGTGAGGGTGTCCGGCGGGCGTGCGCCTCTATCAGTCACTATAGAGGGGCCGCTGGACAGCCTGTCAGTCCTGGTGGACCGGCTCACCGCAGGCTTGCTTGCTGGTGAAGCGGGCGAGACCGAGAATCTGGTGAATCTGACCACCACCTCGCTCCCCGCACTCAGGGCCTACCTCGAAGGTCGGTCGGCTTACCGTGACGGTCGATATACCGAGGCGGTCCAACAGTTCGGACGCGCCCTCGAATTGGATTCCACGTTCGCTCTGGCCGGCCTCGGCCTTCGATCGGCAGCAGTCTGGACCCCCACCGAAGACGAAGCCACTCGCGGATTGGCCCTTGCGTGGGCGGCGCGCGACCGGCTCAGTAAGCGGGACCGGCTATTCCTCGTTGCTGCGGCCGGGCCACGCTATCCCGCACCCTCACCTTCCGTCGAGGAGCTTGCCGCATGGGAGCGGGTGGTAGAGATCGCACCCGATCAGCCGGAATCCCACTATGAGCTGGCTGATCTTCTGTTTCACAGCGGACGCGTCTTTGATGCCGAGGATTCGTGGAACCGTGCAGCTCGTGGGTTCGCCCGGGCACTCGCGCTCGATTCTACATTCTCATCGCCCCTGTCGCACCTGGTCGATTTGGCCGCAGTCGGTCACGACACGGCGAGCCTGCGTGCCCTGAGTGCACTGTACCTGTCACGGAATCCTCAGGCTGACGACGCTGATTACGTGCGCTGGCGGCTGGTTACAGGAGTGGGCGACACCAGCGGGCAGGTCGCACTTCGGGCCCGCTTTGGTCAATTACCCTACCGGACACTCTGGGCCATCGCGCATATCAGCCAGTTCGATGGAATCGCGCTCGAGGATGCCGAGCGAGCCATCCAGCTCCTTCCAAGCCGAGCAGAGACCCGAGAGGACCGTCGGGACGCGCTGGATGCGGCTCGGGCGTTCGCTTTCAACCGGGGCCAGCCCGAGGCCGCGTCCAGAGCCACGGCGGCTCTGGGGAGCTACGACACGCCAGTTACCCCGCATCACTCCCTCTACTTCAGTGTGCTCGATGCGCTCTACTGGAGTGGGGATACGGCTTCAGCGGCTTTGGCGGTACGCAAGTTGACAATCTCTGCCGAGGCCCGGCCAGTGCGGCCTGCATCGGCCCGTGCCTTCCAGCTCTACGACATTTGTGTTACCGAAGTGTGGAGACTAGCCCGGGGCGACACGCGCACATTTGAGCGGGCGATCGTGCAACTTCGTGCAGGAACCAGCGAGGCCAATCTGGCTTACACGGTTCAGCTCTGCGCTGGGCTCTTGGATGTCATGCGATCTGCCCTGAATAAGAGAGACGTGCCGGTCGAGAAGCTCGAGCGTCTCGACTCCCTCGTCCGTGCCGCCCCAGAGCACCTACAGGCGCTGGTTCACGTCGCTAATCTCCAGCTCGCGCGCCTGCAGGAATCCCGCGGCAACCTAACCGGCGCACTCCGAGCTCTCCGGCGACGAGCGTACTACCTAGGGCCGCAGGAGCTCGAGTTCTTTTCTACAGCGTTGCGGGAGGAGGGACGAATTGCAGCACTCGCTGGGGACCGCGCCAGCGCCATCCGGGCCTACCAGCACTACCTCGCCCTGCGTTCTGACCCTGAACCCTCGCAGAAGCCCCAAGTTGAGCAGGTGCGGGCCGAACTGGCGAGACTCGTAGGCGCGAAACCGGGGCCCTGACTGGCTCGTTTAGGTCCGACACCGCCGAGCTGGTGGCTACCTGGAGGCTGTCTTGCCTGATCGTGTCGGCTGAGGGCTAAGCTAGGGGTCAGGCTGAGCGGGGTGCCCGCGGCAGGGGCTGATTCGCCATGCGCGTGACTGCTGCCTTGTTCACCAGGATTCGGAGGTTGTTGCTCCGGGCATCGACCGGCAGCACAAAAAAGAACGCACCTTGGGGCGGGTATCCTGCGGTCAGTCCCATCACGCGTTCCCCGTCACCAAATTCAACTTCGACTGGGTGCGCTCCCCGGGCACGTAGGTCGTGCGCCTCGAGCATCTGCCCCTCGTCGCGTTTGGAATCGCCGGCAAGATCCTTCACGAAGAACAGCGCCTTCAAGTCGCTGAGTTTTACCGAGATCGACTCCTGCTCTGCCGTTCGGATGTGGCAGAAAGGCTTCTGCGCATTTACGTCGTGGCTGATGCCTTTGACCACCTTTCCGCCGATATAGTGGGCGACGACCTTGTGACTCACAAATCCTCCATAGGTGCAAGCAGAGCGTGCAACCATCAGGCCGCAATGCCCTAGGGCGCCTCGAAGGATGTTGCGACTGGGAGCCCGCCTTTGGAATGATCGGCAATTGGGTCCCGCTCCTTAACGTCTCATCATAGAACCCGGAAAGGGCGAGCGGGGTGCTGCGTATAACTCAAATTACCGGCTGTAGAAGTGCTCTGGTCTGATCTTGCACCCATTCACATCGAACACATTACAGAGGACGGTGATCAGTGGGGTAGGTGGCCCAGCTCTGCCTCGAAAGCGAGCATCTGGAGCGAATCGGGGAGGGATCCCTCGGCGCCGGGCTTCCTCATCACGAAACCGGCGGTTGACTCAGGTCTGATTGCGACGTCTACGCCAACCGCGGGCTCAGTGAACTATTTGGTCGGTACCAGAGTGGTCTGGCCGCCGACGTTCTGCCAGTGCCCGCTGTGCTTGACCCAGATCTCAGTGAATCGGCGAGGCCCGGAGACATAGTTCTTGGCCGAACCGTTCAACGTCTCTTGCCCAGTGACGACGGCGACGTTGCCGTACGTCCTCACCTTCAAATCCTCACTCTTTCGGTCGGTCCACTTGATGTCGTCGGATATCGTCTCCTTAATATCCGCCGCCTTGTCGTTCACCGCGCCATTGGAGTGGGTATAGACATAGTCGTCGGCCATCAGCCGCTCCATGGTCGCGCGGTCTTTCTTGAACTGAGCCTCGGCAAGCGCGCGATACTCCTTGAGCACAGCTTGATCGGCGGCATCTTGGGATTGGGCGTAGGCCGGAGCAGACGCAAGGACTACAAGGATACCGAAAAGGATAGCACGACTCATACAGGCCTCCTCTGAGTGGTAGATATTCGGCCGCACTTCACCCCATGTGGTCTTCACCGGTGTACGGCGCAGCCGCGGCGGTGGATGCCGGCATGAGTCTGCAGTAATCACGAGCGCAGACACCCCGAGAGTATGCAAAAGGTGGCGAGAGGGTACCGCGCGGTACCGGAGGCGTCAAGAGTACGCCCACAGCAGCCATACCTCGCAAGCTCATCGACGGCGAGGTTGACCACTGCTCAAGTGTCCGGTGGACTCTCCTGTTAGATCGGCTCAACGCGCGCGGCGTACTAGCAAATGTGCGAATCTGCATGTTGAATTTGTAAGTCTACTCGTGCTTCGCCCTGGCGACGGTGTCTGTACGCCGCCATTCCGCCACGAAGGACTCCAAGACCGCTGGGTTGTTCAGAGTTTGGGGGTAGACGCAGCGTTAGTGTGCAAACTTTTGTGCCAACTTGATCCGAACGTCTGCACATCCCAGTGCTGCGGCACGTGCATCGTGCACATCTATACCTGCGAAAGCGTCCAGCTTGGCACATTTCTGCCCGGCTAAGTCCGGCCGTGTTTATCCCGTTGACTGCCGGGGTGACAACCGTGTTTCCCCAGCTGTCCTTTGCTCCGGTAGCAATGGTGATCGTGCGTGGTGCTGGGGAGCTTCTCCCCACGCGCGGTTTTAAAGCCGGACATGGACTTGGGTGACACCTACACTCATTAGCGGCTTTACGGCATGGGGAAGCCGACACGGCTGAGTAGTCTGTTGAAGCGGGGATCGTCTCGCAATGGGTCGAGAAAGGGTTCGACCATGAGACCGTCGGAGATCTCTGGGACGTGCCAATCGGCGGCTTGTTCGAGCAATGCGAACGCTTGATCCTTGTCTCCAAGTCCGACGTGCGCGAGGGCAAGTGCATAAGGCGAGACGTACTGCCGCCTGGCAAGAGCGATGAGCTCTCGCATTGCCTCGGCGGCTGCCTGCTTACGCCCCGTGCGTGCGTATACGTAGACCAGCTCTCCCAGCCATTCGCGGCGGTCGGCCAGGCGGACTGCGGACTCGATCGCGGAGACCGCCTGGTCGTCATGGCCGGCCATCAAACTCGAGATCCCCAACAGGGTGTATGCATATTCGAAATAAGGATCCATTTCGATTACTGCTCGAAGTGTCGCGATCGCCGCCTCGAAACGTCTGCTCCGGTAGAGTAAGTCCCCGATGTCGGCCTTGATGATGAGAGACAGGGGATCCAGCGCCCTCGCCCGTTCCATCTCGGCCATCGCCTCGGCATGACGTCCATGTGCGCTTAGGAACTCGGCGAACCACTGGTGTGCCGTCGCGCCGCTGGGCGATAGCGCTATCGCGCGGAGGTACTCCTCCTCTGCCCGCTTCCAGTCCCACTGGTAGGAATCGAGAACACCGGCGAGCACAGCGTGCGCCTGGCCGATTACACTGTCCAGCGCTAGAGCCCGCTCTGCGGCTTGCTTAGCACGAGGGTAGGCCTCCGCCGGTGATCGCGCCTCGTAGAGTGGGAGGAGTACGTAGGTATCGGCGAGGGCCGCGTAGGCCTGTGCGTAGTTGGAATCACGCTGAATGGCCCGTGTGAAAAAGGCGACCGACTGTGGTAGCGAGCTCGCTGTGCGTCGGTTCCAGAGGTGTCGTCCCTGCAGGTACAGGACGAAGGCCGCCGAGTCGCGCGTGGACTGCTGGGCCAGTCGGCGCTGCTCGCCGGCACCAATAGCCACGCCCACGGACTGTGCTACGCGGCTGGCTATCTCTGCCTGCACCTGAAAGACACCGGTCAGCGGCGACTCAAACGGCTGCTGCCACCGCATCGTCGCGTCGGCGGACTGGATCAGCGCTACAGTTACCCGCACGCGGCTGCCACCCTCGACTTGCTCCCAGCGCACGGTGCCAGTCAATAGGTACTCCACGCCGAGCGCGCGGCCGATGCGGCGCAAATCAGCGCTCTCGTGATAGGCATTGGAGCTGCCTCGGGCGATTACCCGAACGCTTGGGAGACTAGCGAGCTCGCCCCGTACTTCATCAGTGATCCCTTCAGCAAAGTACGCAGCTGTGGAGTCGCCTAGGTTGTCGAAGGGCAGCACCGCGATCCGTTTGGGAATGTGGGTTCTAGCTGCCTCCGCCTGCGGACGCGGCTGTCGCAGAATGAGACTGCCGGCTATGGGAATGCAGAGTAGCAGTACCAGGGCGAGAGCCACCATGATCCGTGGCCCCGTCATGAGCTTCGAACGGGAAGCCCGCACGAACTCCCAATCCCTGACCGCGCCCTCGGCTGGTTCCTCAACGAGGGCCACGTTAGGTGTTAGCTGCCCTGATCCACCTGACAGCTCTTGAAGCATGGGAAGCGATGCCGGGATCTTGGTAGTGCCGCGAATCCGCTCAACAAGCGCCGTAATGGCAGGATCAGGTGCGGCATTGTGCTCCTCCCGGATCAGCGCCTCGTGGACCCGGGCGACTTGGAGCGCTCCCGCTGGGTCGCTGGCCGCGTGCAGCGCTTCCATGAGGCGAAGCGCGGCCGGCGAGTCTAGCGGATCGAGCCGGACAATTCTGCGCCGCCACTCTACGGTACCGAGCAGATCGCCGTGCTCCCCCGCTGCCGAAGCAACTGCTTCGAGGGCACCCCTGTAGCGCTTTGCGAGATCGGCCCGCTCTCCCTCCATCCACCGCTCGAACTCAGGCGTGCCCGCCAGATAAAAGCCGTCCAGGAATGGACCTCTGTACAGCGAGACCGCTTGATCGAAGTCACGCCGGCGAAGGGCGGAAGTAAACTCAGCCAGATCGGTGGTTAGGGTGGTCGGATTGAGGCGGAGATCGCTGGTGCCGAGGAATAGGTCGTCGCTGCCGAGGTCCCGCCGGAGGCTGTACAGGAGTTGGTTCAGGCTGTGCGAAGCCTTCCCCATCTCCGCCTCGGGCCAGAGGTGAGCCATGATCTTGTCGCGGCTGAGCCCGCGTTCGTTCGCGGTGGCAAGCAAAGCTAAGAGCGCAAGGGGCTTGCGTTGGGCAGCGGCACCGGGGAGAGGACCGCCCGCTCCTTCCACTACAGGACTGCCCAGCACCTTCAAACGGAGCATAGCGCTGACACTCAGCGGGCGTATGACTCGATATGACTGGGAGCTGACTTTGATGTGACTGGCACCTTTATAGTAGGAGCACAATACAGCACTGACAAGCCACCGAGGTTCGCGGCCCATGGCCGATCACCTGCTCTATGCGATGGGGAAGGAGGGCTATAGCACTGAGCTCGATAAGGCACACCCGCGAAGCCGAGGCCGCAAAGCCACGGGTCCTCGCCTCCTCCGCGACGCTCTCATCCCGCCACGAAGGACCCTTAGGACCGCCGGGCTACCGATCCTCACACTACATCTGTTCCGGAGGTTCTATGCGTACAGTCCGGCAACTTGCTCCGCTCATGCTCGCAGCATCGCTCCTTAGCTGTCAGGACGGGAACGGCCCCAACACTGACCCAAGCCCGCGCTCTGAGACTAAGCCTTTAGCAGAGGTCTCCCGGACTCGCTTCTTCCACGACGGAGGCTTTATCCACACCATACCCGAAAGCAATGTCACGTTTACCATAGGCATCGTCACTCCCATCGCGGATCTTGCCTTTTGCGGCGGCTCTGTCGAAGAGTTTGAGAGCGACATAAGAGGCACTAACCAGGTTGTCGGAACACCCCCGGGTCCCGAGCACCTGCTCGACCGCTCGACTGGAACGTTCGTCCTTTATAATGTGGCCTTTGACTTCGAAAACGATGAGATCTGCGACCTGGTGGGTCACGTTGTTGGGATCGGTCAGGGCAGCTTCACGAGGACCGACAATAACCAGGCCGGCGTGGCGGTCCCGGGGATGAATGCCTTCGGGTTTATGGCGAATGCCACGCTGGAACTTACGGATGGTAGTCACGCCACCTTTCACGCCGTGGTGCGGTGGCTCTACGACGGAGAAGACGTCACCACGATTGTCCATAAGGTTGAGCTGAAGCCAACGGGGCAGTGAGTCCGAGTTGTCTAGGGTGGAAATACGACCAACAGCCCACTTGATGTGGAATGAGGGCTATGGCACTGAGCTCGATAAAGGTCACACCCGGCGAAAGTAGGTCGCAAACTACTGCTCGCCCAAAAGCGTGGGCCATCTCGGCCCCGAGGAGGACTGCCATGACACATTCAAATATCTCCAAAATTTGCGCCGCCGCGCTCATCACGGCCGCCTTCGCCCTGGGCTGCGATATGCCGGGAGCCCCAACTGCGCCGAGCACATCTTCCGAGACGGCTTCCCGTGGCGCTTCGCTGGCTACCACGCAGGTGCCGTTCAAAGCCATTTTCAACTCCACGGGCACTGCTAGTACCGTCGCCGGGGACCGCTGCCCCCTCCTCACGATCGACATACACGGCACAGGAACCGCCACGCACACTGGCCAACTGACGGACGACCAGAGTCACTGCGCCGACCCGTCGTCGCTCGCCTTTACTGACGGGATCTTCACGTTCACTGCCGCCAACGGCGACCAGATTCGCGGCACCTACTTTGGCGAATTCGTGCCGCTGGCCCCGCCGCTGTTCAACATCGATGGCCACTTCACGATTACGGGTGGCACTGGCCGGTTCGCTGGCGCGACGGGGGGCGGTGACGCCTCGGGTGTGCAAAATCTCGCCACTGGTGACGTCACGGTCTCACTCGTAGGCACTATCTCAAGCGTTGGCTCGAACGAGAGGAGTTTCTAAGATTCGAGACGCCTATGGCGAGGTATACAGCTGGCGCCCAGCTCGAAGCATCAATGGACCGCCGAGCGTCCGGGCGGGCTCCACGTCACGGTTAACGCGAATGGAACGGTGTCAGTGGTGCGCGAAGACCCCAGGTTGCCGCTTCGGATGGCTTACAAGGCATGTTCGAGAACCTACTCATTCCGCCTGTCGGCCAGTCTGTCCATCCCGGCTTTGCTTGACAGCCTTTGTACCCGCCCGTAGGCTAGCGTCTTCGATCTCTTCTCAACCAGCACCACTCCAGAACCCAGTCCGCCTCGCGGAGCGGCAAGGTTGCGTGCCGCGGTTGCGCTTCAATCCCAAGGAAGGTCTCCATGCATAACGCTGTAACATTGCGTCTCGGGCTGACTACCTGTGGAATGATCCTTAGCCTGGCGAACTGCAATCGGACCAAGACCGATAGTGCCGAAGATACCGGCGTGGTTACGACAGACAGCAGTGGCGAACGTGCCGCCGCGGCGACTGTGAAGGGTAAGGTGCCGCTGAGCACCCAGTCGGAAGCGTCAAGAAAGCTGTACGACGAAGGGATCGCACTCTTTGATCAGGTCCGGGCCCATGACGCCCGTCAGAAGTTCATTCAGGCCGAGGCCAAGGACCCTGACTTCGCCATGGCCCACTACCAGCTGGCGATCACTTCTCCTTCCACCAAAGAAGCCCAGGAGCACCTGAAGCAGGCGGTAGCCTTGGCGGACAAGGCCACGGAAGGCGAGCGGCTCCAGATCCAGGCGCTTCAGGCCGGGTTCAATGGCGATCCGGCCAAGTCGCTGGAGTACACCAAGGAAGCATCGCAGAAGTATCCCGATGACGAGCGGCTGCACACGTTTCTCGCCTTCTCCTACGCGGCACAACAAGATAACGAGAAGGCGATCGACGAACTGAACAAGGCGATCGAGCTGAACCCAGCCTATTCCCCGCCCTACAACGCCTTGGGATACGCGTATCGCGCCCTGAACAAGAACGACGAAGCTGAGAAAGCGTTCAAGAAGTACATAGAGCTGGTGCCGAACGATCCCAATCCTTACGACTCTTACGCCGAGCTGCTGCTCAGGACTGGCCGCTTCGATGAATCGATCGCGCAGTACCGTAAGGCGCTGTCCATCGATCCCCACTTCATTGGGTCCCATTTCGGAATTGTCGGCAACCTGATATACCAGGGCAAGCACGATCAGGCGGTCGCCGAGTCTCAAAAGCTCGAGAAGGCGTCCCGTAATGACGGTGAGCGCCGGACCGCCCACTTCGCCAGAGCGCTGGTGTACGCCGATCAGGGGAAAACCGACCTGGCCGTGAAGGAGCTGGAAAAGGAGTATGCGATCGCCGCAAAGGCCGGCGACAACGCCCAGATGGCCGGCGACGTGGAGAACATCGGCTTCATTCTCCTGAACGCCGGAAGACCGGATCAAGCTGCCAAGCGGTTCCAGCAGGCGCTCGACATGGTGGCCAACTCGACCCTACCGCCGGAGGCGAAGCAAGATCTCGAGCTGGGCCACCGCTACGATCTGGCCCGTCTGGCCTTGGCCAAGGGCGACCTCGCCACCGCCAAGTCCGAAGCCGAAGCATACCAGAAGGGAGCCGAAGCTAAGGACAACGAAACCCGGATCAAGCAGGCCCACGAGCTGAACGGAGCAATTGCGATCAAGGAAAAAGACTACGACAAGGCGACCGGGGAGCTGGAGAAGGCAAGCCAGCAGGACCCCTACGTGACCTACCTGGCCGCCTTCGCCTATGAAGGAAAGGGCGACAAGGCCCAAGCCGGCGAGCTCTACAAGCAGGCGGCGGAGGCGTACATCCTCCCGACCTTTAATTACGTGCTGATCCGCTCGAAGGCGAAGCAGAAGGCAGCTGCGCAACCCACTGCGTGAGCCATTGCCCGGTCCGCGAGATCACCGCGGAACTGTCGTTGGCCAGAAAACCGTAGCCGCCGCGAACGAGGCTGGAGTCGGCATAGGTGCCTCGTCTCGCGGCCTCGGCGCCCGCGTCGAGCAAGGCTTGCAGGTGAGCGATGTACCCATGCCATAGCTGAACGGTGGGGAACCCATTCGACACGAAAGATCACGCCTTGCACCAGATCTTATGTTGTTTGCTTTCTTTCTTGGAGCACATCATGCGCCGCCCATATTCTACGGCTCTGTTCCTGGCCGCCCTCGCTGCCTGTTCGTCCGCCGACCGGAGTACCGGCCCGTCCTCTGAAGGTCTAGCCATCCCCAGTTCTGACGTCACACCGGCCTCGACGTCGACCGTGAGACCGCTGTCGGGCACCTGCACCACCGCGGTTTCCAGGCTGGTCCCTCCTCCGATCGAGGTGCAGCACTTCGAGCTCACCTGCCGCCTCTCGCACCTCGGACTTACCCAGGCGGTAGTGACGCAGACGGTCGACGTCACAACCGGTGTACTCAGCGGCACGGGCGTGTACGTGGCCGCGAACGGCGATGAGATCGCCTTCACCTTTACCGGGACCGCCGCGCTGAGGTTCACCGATCCCACCGACGCCACGGTGACGTTCGAGGCCGTCCAGGATCTAACTGGCGGGACCGGCCGCTTCGCGGCAGCCGATGGCACAGCGGAGGTGGCGGGTACCACACGACTCAATCTGATTACGGGGTCAGGTTCGGGCGAGCTGACTCTCGATGGAGTGCTGGGATACTGAACGACGCCTGATGGGGGATGCTGCTCGAGTCCCATGCTTAGAGTAGGCTCGGCATAAGGCGTGTCCCTCTCCACCCTCGCGGGATCGAAGGTGTCCACGCAATGCAGCCTTAAGGTGTAAACAAGTTCAGCTATCCTAGGTCACGGCCACCGAGTTCGCCTTCTACGGTTACTCTAGGGTGGCCTTTTTTATTCTTCCAGCCCGGTAGCACCAGCGGTAGTTCTCCGGGTGTACTTCGGTTCCTCCCCGTTCCTGTCGTGTCCATTGGGAGGGTGAGGCGCTACAATGGCTTCGGGTTAAGTGCTGGTTGGATAACAGGCGCGGCAACCGGCGCACCAACCTTCAAAATCCAGTGCGATTGACTCTGCGGCACGTATGAGGCATGAGGTTACTGGTGGCCATCCAGTGGCCATTCTCTCATAACCCGCACCTGATCTGTGTGGCATGGGCAGTAGTGAACGGGCACCGAATGCGCAGGAAACGTTCGTCACCGCAATCAGTTGCGAGCTTCGCGTTGCTACAAATTGGACGCGTCGCCTACCGCCCCGGAAGGGCTTTGCAAGCAGGGGGTCGCCAGTTCGATCCCGGTCCGCTCCACTAAATCCGAAGTAACTCCTCCTAAACAATTTCGCATAGCCACGGACCGGCTAAGTGGGCCCGGAGGCCTGTGGTTCGTGCAACCCGGAGTGTTCGCAAGACGCGGTGGTTTCCCTCAGAATCGCAGCAAGATGCGAGCCTTGACAGACATGTAAATTGTTGCAGCACAAGCAATTTACTGCTGTAGTATTCCCTTGGTATCCTGGAACCGGGATCACTGGCTGATGAACGATTGGAACCCTCTACCTACCGATGGCCATCTGCTGGAGGGCGCGAGCCTTCTACTGGTTGACGACGATAGTGGTGTCGGACTAGCCCTAGCGCGGGTGCTGAACCTCGAAGGCGCGGTGGTGGTGGTAGCGCGTGACGGTGAGGACGCCATCGATGTCTTAAAGCGCGACAAGACGGAGCTCCTGGACGTGGTGGTGACCGACCTCGAGATACCCGTGGTCTCCGGCCACGAGTGGATCGCGGTGCTCCAAGAATGTCGACCTGGGTTGCCGATCGTGGCGATGACCGCCTACACGTCTCCGGTGACATTCCCCGCCGCCATCCCGCTGTTCTACAAGCCGTTCTCCGCACACGAGCTCGTGCTGACCCTGGTCCCGCTGGTGCGCCAATCGCAGGAGAGGCGTCGCCGAGTGCGGTAGCTCGGGCAGAGGCTACCGAATTGGCGGTCCTTAGCAGAACATCGGCGCCCGCGGTTCGCGGCGCACAGCGCCGGAGGTCACGTACAGCGGTGCTGCGGGTCAAGGTAGAGTGGTGGAACGACCAACCGTGACCGGACGATCGAATATCAGGTTCAGCGCGATCGCCAGAAGGGCCAAGTTGGTGCACGCTCTAGAGTAGGCCTCGGCGCCAGTCTGCATAATTGGCCCACTAAAACTGGCCACAACAGCTAGCACGAAGGCCAGCGCTGCTAGACCTGTGAACGCCCTCGCTAATGTGTTCATCTCGCCTCCTGTCCAGTGCGTGAAGAAGATCCGAAACCAGGATTACACGAGGATGCTACAGGCTAAGCCTGCCCCCGAGCATTTCGGCTGGACATGCCCCTTGATCAGGAATGGTGAGCCTGAGTTATCGTGCGGTAAGGAGACTGTCAAGCCAGCAGGTAATGCACTTCAAAATCACTCCAGCTTTATAACCTTCATCCCAAATCGGCACCGTCCCTGATCGCCTCTTCTGCGACGGGGATGGGATACCCACGCTTCGGAAGCGGACATCCTGCGTTTGCTGGTTGTGTACCCCGGTACTCAGGGTTACTTGAGGGTAAGGTTCTTTTGCTCAAAGGCAGCTTCTGTGCTAACCGCGGATCCTCAGACCATCCCCCAGATTCCCGGGGCAACCCTGCTCATCGTGGACGATGATCCGTCCTTCCGCCGAGCGCTGCGGAGGCTGCTGGAGCTCGAGCAAATCTCCGTGATCGAGGCCGATGACGGCGAGCAGGCCATACGCCTGATAGAGAACGATGAGGCCCATCTGCTGGATGCGGTCCTGACCGACGTGTCGATGCAAGGCGTTTCCGGCCCCGAACTGATCGCGGTGCTTCGGGAGTACCGTCCTGCGTTGCTAATCGTAGCCATGTCGGCATGGGACCCGGTCCCACCCGGCCTTCCCCCGGTACCCTTCCTGCACAAGCCATTCGAGCTAGAGGAACTGATCGAAACGCTCGGACCGCTGGTCCTGATGCCCGAAGGGATCCGGCGGCGAGCACGGCAAATGCGCGCGGATGCGGCCGAATCCCGTGCATTAGCCAAACGGCAACAGGAGACAGCTAGAGAACACCAGGCCAACACGGGTGCACTCATGAAGGCCTTTTTGCGACTCCGTAAGAGGATGAAGGGGACAGCCTAGCCTTTGGTGCTACAGCCGAATTAATGGACCAGCGTTAAACTCAGCGTCCCCCTGAGATGCTGTTCTGCCCCAAAAGGTTCTATGGAATTCGAGTTGAGTTCCCATCATGGGCCACTCTGGCGAGAGGCCCGCGTGCTGGTGGTCGATGACGAGCCCCCGCTGCGGCGAATCATTCGACGCCGGCTCGAAGCTGAGCACTTTCAGGTGGAAGAAGCCGGCGACGGCGAGTCTGCCCTGCTGCAGATCCAATCGCGGCCATTCGACCTGGTGCTGACCGATCTCATGATGCCGGAGATCAATGGACGGCAGATCCATGAGACGCTGAAGCGGTATCGTCCGACCGTAGCGGTCATCTGTATGTCAGCCTACGCCGAAGAGGTGCCACCGATCGGTCAGGCTGACAATGCCATGGCGTTGCTGCGGAAACCATTCAGTGCAGACGCGTTGTCTCGCGCTATCCGGGCCGAACTCACCCGCGCTTCAGATCTCATGGCAGTCGCGGAGAGCGAGATCGTGCAAGCCAAGGCGGGATTGAGCGAAATGGCTCTGAGGCTGCAGGAGAGCCGTACCACGCGGCGGCAGTTGGTCGACTTGGTCGCCGCAGCCCGGGAACTTGTGGGTGGCATGGCTGTCTTCCGGTAACGATCCCGATCCGCACCACTGCATCCGTTGCTACCCGCACTCACTTCACCCGCTTCAACGCACCGGACCTTCTGGGCACCACCGACACCCGGTGCCCGGCGCCACGCTCCTCGATCCGCACCTTGAAGCTGATCCGGATCTCCTCGGCCACACCTTCGCGCTCCAGCAGCTGAACCAGCTCCTTTGCCGTGAGGTGCCGGATCATGGCCTCGTCGAGCCACAGCGCATGGATCCCCTTCGAGGGGGCTTCTTCCTGCCAGACATAAAAGCCCATGTTGGGATCGTCCACCTCCCACCGGACCTGGCGTACTCCCCAGCCGCGACCCCGCATCCAGGCCGACACGGCCGCCTCGATGTCCGCAGGAATCTGCGGCATCGGTGGTGAGGCTACCGCGAGAGCGGAACTGCGGGCGCTCAGAAGTTCATCGAAGCTGTGGATCACCTGATGCGCGCCGTCGGCCGGGGCATCGGCTGGATTTCGCACACACAGGGCGGTTTGCATCCCTGCCGTTCGTGCCGCATCCAGCTCTGCGGGAACGTCGGAGATAAAGAGCACCTGGGGGGGACGGCACTTCAGCGCTTGCGCGATCCGGGTGTAGCTGCGTGGCTCCTTCTTGGGGCCGGTAGTCGTGTCGAAGTACGCCTGGAAGAAGGGGCTCAGATCACCGGCATTGCTGTTCCTGAAGAGCGATTGCTGGGCCTGCACACTACCAGAGGAGAAGATGGCGAGGGCGATGCCCTTATTGCGCCAGCGCTCCAGTGCCGGAGGCACATCGGGATAGACCTCGCCCTTGAGCTCGCCCGAGCGATACCCCTCCTCCCAGATCTTTCCCTGCAGAGACTTGAGGCCGGTGGACTTGCCGTCCCGCTCCATCAGCCAGTGGACATACACCGCCACCCCCCGAGGGTTGTCCCGCCAGAGGGGCAGCGAGGGCTCAGGTGATTCGCTCAGATGCTCGGCGTTGAGCCGGGCAACGTCGCCTCGAACCTCGGGATCATCCCACCGGCGCTCGAGGAAGGCCGCAGCTCGAGCGCGGGCGTAACCAAATAATCTCTCATGGACGAAGTCGAGCGGCGTGGTCGTGCCCTCGATGTCCAGCAGGACGGCGCCGATCTGGCTCAGCTCGATGCCGTTCTCAGGGGGATGTAAGAGGGACCGAGACACAGTGGTTGATAACCCTTGTCGGCGCCGCTGTCGGTGTAGTGCGGTGTCCACCCGGCTTTGTCCTGGAACAGCCGGATAGCCCGGATGTTTTTGTCGCCGCACAGATCGAACCAGTGCCAGGTGCCGCGTGGCACCCGGATGAGGTCACCGGGCTCGCACTCGAGGGCAATGACAGGACCGTTGTCCCGGGGGTGGATGTGAAACAGTCCCCGTCCCCGGACGATGTAGCGCACCTCGTCCTCATCGTGCCAGTGCTCCACGCTGAACTTGGCCAGCATGGTATCGAGATTCGGGGTCTGGGCGGTCACATCGATGACGTCGGCGGTGACGTAGCCACCTTGTTGCTTCAACCGCTCGATCTCGGGCGCGTAGGCGGCCAGCACTTCTTCGGGCGACGCCTCCTCAGGCACGCGCTCGTTGCCGGGCCAGCGCTCGTAGTCTATGCCCAGGGTCGCCAGATAGCGGGTGACCTCATCCTGATCGGTCAGGGTGCGCTGCTCGTCGGGAATTCTCACTGTTGCCATGTCATGCCTCGCTTTCGTCCCATCACTTCGAACAGAAATTCCAGAATCTCCACCTGCCGCTTGGCCTCGGCGAGATCCCGTCCCCAGGTGTAAAGCCCGTGCGATCTGATCAGCAACGCGTGCGCGTCGGAATACGTGCCCAGCAGCGCCGCAACTGAGGGAGCTGCCGCCTCCCAATCCTGGGTATTCTCAATTACCGGCAGCCATTCGCGGTGATCATGCGTGGCCACGCCGTCGAGTCCCTTCAGCATCTCGTATCCCTGGACCACCAGCCCGTTGCCGGGAGCGTCAGATAGAATTGTGCTCCAAACCGAGTGGGTATGCAACACCGCGCCGGCGCCGCGGACCCGGACGATTGCCAGATGAAGGCTGGACTCCGCCGATGGGCGGCCAGACCCGGAGACGACCTCGCCGTGCTGGTCGATCTCCAGAATGTCGCCGGGCCCGAGATTCCCTTTGTCCGCTCCGCTCGAGGTAATGGCGAGGCGCAGAGGATTCCGGCTCAGCACGGCGCTGAAGTTCCCGCTGGTGCCCATGACCCAGCCCCAGCCGTAAAATTGCCGCCCGATCTCCGCGAGCTGGGTCGCCAGTTCCGCACGGCTCATTGGTGAAGGCTGCTCCATTGCGAGGGGGAATGAGGCAGAACATACTCGTGGCTAAAGCTACAGCGTAAGCAGCCGCGGTTTGCCGCCTATCGGGAGGTCATAATGGCTTCGAAGGCCAGGAAGTCCGGTTCCAGGAAGTCCAACAAGACGGCCAGCTCTCGTAAACAGACTACGGCCAAGCGGAGCACCTCGGGCAGGGCCAAGGCCTCCAGTAAACGCACCGGCAAGAAGAGCAGACTAAAAGGAGTTCGGCAGATGGCGGAGAAGGCGCTCAGCTCGGCGAAATCGAGCGCTGCCAGGGCGGTACAGAAGGTCAGAGCGCGGATCGAAGCTCGCTCGTAAACTCACAGTCTTACGCCGTACCTCGACAGCGGGGCGATGTAGTCACGCGATATTGCCTCGTATATGTACCGGGCTCCCTCGTATTCGAGGCGGCTCCCGATGTAACCGCAGGGGATTCGATCGTAAGACCGCGGCTCGAGCCGGCGAGGTTTCCGGTTCGACTCGCGGCCGGCACCAGTCACAACGGAGCGCTCCAGTACTCCGTCGTATTCCTACCAGGCTCGCTCGTAATTCAACGGAAACAGAATGCTGGTCTACCAAGTGACACAGCGGACGCTCAGAAACCGATTGTAACCCGGCTGCGTTTGGATGTATCCCGCCTGGTCTCAGCTGTAACCACCTGGTGTTTACCAGTAATCTGTCCTGACCGGCAAGTACGCCGAGCGGAAGCCAGTGTAGGCCGTCCGGCATTGCTTTGCCGACGGAGAGGCCGCCCTTCAGGCCACCCGAATGTTCCGGTAGCGGGCATTCACCAGCTGGTAGACTCCATAGGCCATCAGCCCCAGCGCGACCGCCACAAAAGCCCAGTGTCCTGTCTGTTCCAGGGTTCGGAGTGACTCTCGGACGCCGCCGGCCTGGGCTGGATCGTGGCGAAGGGCCGCCCGCGCGAGGAAGAACCCAATGATACAGAAGACGACGCCGCGCGCCGCGACACCGAACCGGCTCACCCCCAGCACCCAGCCCTGCGCGCGGGCCGAGAGCTCCGCGAGCTGGAGATGTCGCCGCACCTTGGGCGACCAGGCCCGGTAGAACTGATACAGGCCATACCCTCCGATCCAGAGCGCAGCGATTCCGACCAGGATCTCACCGCCCGGTATCTGGAAGGCTCGAGCGGTCCAGTGGGGCGCCTGGCTGCCTGACGCTGCTCCGCTCCGACCCAGGGCCAGACGAAATGCGGTCAGCCCCAGGGCGGCGTGAAAGACTCCCCGCCCGGCGAAGCCGGTCCGCATGACGATGCCCTTCAGGTCGGTGCCCCGCCGTTCGGGGTCGGTGATGGCCTCTACCAGTCTCCAGGCGGCGTAACCCAGCAGCCCCGCGGCGATTACGAGCAGGAGTGGTTGCCCCAGGCTCGCGGTCTTCACCTGGCGCATGGCGCCGCTGGTGTCGGTGACCTTACCGCCGTGGCCCAGACCGGTTCTGGCGGCGAGGTAGCCGATGGTGACGTAGAGGATGCCCTTGGCGGTGTAACCCACCCGGGCCATGCGCTCGATCCAGGGAGCAACGTTGTCGGTAGGTCTCATCCGGAGGAAGGTAAGCCACTTGACGCCTGCTTGACCCCCATACGCGAGCTAGATTCATCAGAGCGGTACCACATCCAGGAGAATCCCATGCGCCAGATCCCAGGGCTCGAGCTCAGACCCTATCCAGCCTCACTTCTTGCCCTTGCTATCGTCATGGGTCTAGCGGCCTGCGGCGATCCCCCAGTCGCGCCCGAACAGCCGGATGTGAGTCCGGCTCTATCGGTTCAGGCAACCGCGGCGCTGTCCTTCCGCCAGATCAGCGCCGGCATGTACCACAGCTGCGGGGTAACCTACGATAACCTCGCCTACTGCTGGGGGGCGGATGGGGTGGGCCAACTCGGCGATGGCGCGATCAACACATCGTTTCGGTCCCGTCCGGTTGCCGTTTCCGGGGGCTTCCACTTCCTGATGGTCAGCGCAGGATTCGACCATAGCTGTGGTGTCACCACACAGAACCAGGTCTACTGCTGGGGCAGCAACTCGCGCGGGCAACTGGGAGACGGTTCGTTTAGCGAACATACGACACCGGTCCCGGTTGCCGGCCAGCTTCGCTTCAGCTTTGTGAGCGCGGGATACATTCATACCTGTGCCATCCATCTGCAGGGCGGGGCATTCTGCTGGGGAAACAATGGTAACGGCCGCCTGGGAGACGGCACCACGACCGAGCGTCTGACACCGACGCCGGTCTTCGGCGGACTGCTGTTCCGGCGAATAGCGGCCGGGGGCTTTCATACCTGCGGCGTCACCACCGACTCCCGCGCTTACTGCTGGGGACGGAATGAGCAAGGACAATTGGGAGACGGCACCCTGAGCTCGCGGCACAAGCCGGTTCCGGTGGCCGGTGGGCGCAGCTTCCGCTGGGTGACCACCAACTCGGCGAACATCTCCTTCAAGTGGCAGTCGGCCACCTGCGGTGTGAGCGGCGGCGGCAGGGTCTATTGCTGGGGCAGCAATCTGCATGGCCAGCTGGGCGATGGCTCCCACACGCAGCGTACGACGCCGGTAGCGGTCAAGGGTGGTCTCAGCTTCACCCAGGTGAACACCGGCGGTGGCCACACCTGCGGTGTCACATCCAGCAATCTCGTCTACTGCTGGGGCTATAACGGGAGAGGACAGCTAGGCGACGGTACCTTGACGGAGCGCACCACTCCGCGCGCGGTAACCGGACACCTGTTCCGTGCGGTTCCCACCGCTGGTGGGTATAACGGCGGGCACACCTGCGGGCTGACCACAGGGGATGCAGCGCTCTGCTGGGGATACAACGGGTTCGGGCAGGTGGGCGATGGCTCGACCACCGATCGGCGGGTTCCCACGGCGGTGCTCGGCCCAAGCTGACCCCTAAAAGACCACACACCGGCACCCTCGGCCACTTGGGCGGGGATGTCGGTGTGAGGAACGGGAGTTCCGCCGTATTGGCGGAAAGCTTCAGGTGGAAAGCTTCAGGTTGTCAGAACACTACCATATCGGGCGAAGTCATCCAAGATGCGGCCGGTTCCCCGGACGACGGATGTGAGCGGGTCGTCGTCCATCCGGACCGGCAAGCCGGTCTCATCCATCAGCCGCTGGTCGAGTCCCCGGATCTGAGAGCTGCCGCCAGTGAGCATGATGCCGTTCTCGAGCACGTCGCTGGCCAGCTCGGGCGGGGTCATTTCCAGCGCGCGGCGCACCGCGTTAATGATATGGGAGATCGGCTCCTGGATGGCATCGCGCACACCGCGGGAGTCGATCCGAATAGTCTTGGGGAGGCCGGACACCAGATCGCGGCCCTTCACGTCCATCTCGCCTTCGCGCTCCAGCGGAACCGCCGAACCGAGGCTAATCTTGATCCGCTCCGCGGTGGGCTCGCCGATGAGGAGGCTGTAGGTCTTCCGCATGAACTGAACGATCGCCTGATCCAGCTCGTCGCCCCCGGTCCGGATCGAAGAGTCGCACACGATACCAGACAAAGCGATGACCGCGATGTTGGTGGTGCCGCCGCCGATGTCGATGACCATGCTGCCCACCGGGGTTTCCACCGGCAGCCCTACGCCGATCGCCGCGGCCATCGGTTCAGCCACCATAAACAGCCGCTTGACCCCGGCCGACTGGGCCGAGTCGCGTACCGCGCGGCGCTCGACCTCGGTGATTCCGGACGGAACGCAGACGACTACGGTTGGCTTGACCCGCAGAATAGTCCGATCGATAACCATCCGGAGGAAATGACGCAGCATCTTTTCGGCGACGTGGAAATCGGCGATGACTCCATCCTTCATGGGGCGGACCGCCAGGACACCTTCCGGAGTGCGGCCCAGCATCCGCTTGGCCTCGAGCCCAATGCCCAGAATGTTGCCCGTGGCCTGATCGATGGCCGCGACCGAAGGCTCGTTGAGGACGACGCCTTCGCCCTTCACGAAAACCAGCGTGTTGGCGGTGCCCAAATCCACGGCCAGTTCACTGGCCGGGCGCCAGGTCTTCCGCTTGACCAGTTGTCCGTTCTTGGCCCTGGCGTCAGTAAGAAAAGCTTTGGCTGAGGCTACAGCCGGGTTGATATCGATGGCGACGGTCACGGTGAGGGATCCCTTTAGCTGGGGTGCCTGGGTGTCTTAACGGCCTTGCATATGTCCGCGACGGTTGCGTTTCACCCCAGGGGATGGGCGGGCACCTTCCCGACGCACTCTCGAGTATCGGTCGATTTGTCAGAGAGAGAAACAGCAGGTCCAGCGGGGTGCTGCGTCGCTCAGGCGGGGGAACCGTGCAAAATATGATCCACAGTCAGGCCATGATGCCGAGTGCGCCGAGCATTGGACGGCCGAGGCTCTCGTCTTCTCCCGTGATACGGACCTCACGGCCGGCCTGCTCGCTACCGAGGCCCTTGGAGAAGAGCTTCCAGGCAACATCCTGGTCCATGGTGACATGGGCGGCGGGTGAGGGTGCGGCACCGGTAAACAGCTCCCACCCGGTTCCACCTCGCGCCAGTGTCCAGACGCCGCCAGCATCTCCGGTGATCTCGAGCAGGATAGTAGTCCCGGCCGGGGCCTCGACTGGGCCATAGGTGAAGGGAAGGGCCCGAACGAAGATGTCCAGCGTGGGATGCAGCCAGCGCCGATCGTTCAGGCCGGCCGCGCCGACTGCCTCCCGGATCTGCTGCTGATGAAGCCATCGCTCGGTGTACTCCCGCCCGAGATCGAACCAATTGAGCGAGCGCTCCTCGCCAGCCCAGGCCACCCCGATCGTCGCGAGGGCCTGGGGATCGAGCGAAGCGAAGTAGGCGTGCAGCTGCGGCTCCGCCAGATCGAGGATGTCCATCAGAATCCTTGGGCTTACCCGGCGCATCGTGCCGACCCACTCCGCGTTCAGCTGATTGATGTAGCCGACCAGGTCGGCATAATCGGCGAAGGTCCGTCTCGGCCCCCCGGACTGGAGCCGGTCGCGGTCGAAGGAAAGTCGCCGGAGACAGGTGTCCAGCAGATGGGCCACGATGTCCTTCACCGACCAGAGCGCACAGGCGGTGGGCTTGAGCCAGTCGCCGGGCTGGAGGCCTCGGAGGAGCGTCATCAGCTCGCGATGGAGACCGGGGAACAGCGGCACCAGGTTGACCGGGACGACCGGCGTCAGAGTGGAGTGCTTACGCATGACTCAAGATCTCGTCTGTGATCCGGCGCTGGTGACTGCTACTCTGGGCGCTATAGCACTCGACGGTCGGAGCCCGGAGTCTCGTCAAGTCGAAGAACTCGGGTGTGTCATTCCGGTCTCCTCCCCTCGTGCTAACGCGCCCGCCGGAGCAGTCACCAGCGCCGGATGCAGTTAACAAGTCCTCTCAATGTTGAAACGACCATGGCAGTTTAGGGGATTGTCCCATCTCGCGTTGACCGCCCTTCGGCACGGAACGATATTTCACTGATTCAGCCAGAATGAATCTGGAATGTGAGATGTCTTCAGCGCGAGGAGTTGGTCATGGCGTTCACCCTTCCCCCTCTACCGTACGACTACAAGGCGCTGGAGCCGCATATCGATGAACAGACGATGCGGCTGCACCACGACAAGCATCACGCAACCTACGTCAACAATCTGAACGCGGCGCTCGAGGCCCATCCCGACCTGCAGAAGAAGTCGCTGGAGGAGCTGCTCGCCGGGGTAGACCGTCTGCCCGAGGCGATCAAGGCGCCGGTGCGCAACAACGGCGGAGGCCACGCCAATCATACGATGTTCTGGGAGATGATGGCGCCGGGCGGAGCCAAGGAGCCGAACGGCGAGCTGGCTGAGGCGATTAACAGCAGCTTCGGCGGCTTCACCCAGTTCAAGGAGCAGTTCGCCAAGGCCTGTGCCGGGCGTTTCGGCAGCGGCTGGGGCTGGCTGGTGGCCGACCGCAGCGGAAAGCTCAGCATCGAGAGCACGCCCAACCAGGACACACCGCTGATGAGCGGAAAGATCCCGGTGCTGGGATGCGATGTCTGGGAGCATGCCTACTATCTGAAGTACCAGAACCGCCGGCCCGACTACGTGACGGCATGGTGGAATGTGGTGAACTGGACCGACGTGGCGCAGCGGTTCGAGAAGGCGCGCGGCCGCGAAAAGGCCATGCGCTAAGGCGCTAACACATGGCTTCGCTCCCGCCGCCGGGCACTTCGGCACCCGACTTCACTCTGCCATCGACGGCGGGCGTGGACGTGACGCTTTCAAAGCTCCGGGGACGGAACGTGCTGCTCGCGTTCTTTCCCCTCGCGTTCACCTCTGTCTGCACCCAGGAGATGTGTTCCTTCACCGAAGACTACAGCCGCTTCCGCGATGCCAACACGGTGGTGTTGCCCATCAGCGTGGACTCTATCCCCGCTCTCATGGAGTTCAAGGCGAAGGAGCACATCTCGGTTGACCTGCTGAGCGACTTCAAGCGGGAGGTCAGCCGGCGGTACGGCACGCTGCTGGAAGAGAAGTTCTTCTCCAACCGGGCCTACGTGTTGATCGGGCCCGACGGCATCGTGCAGTGGTCCTTCGCCGAGGACACGCCCAGCACCCGCCGGCAGAACGAAGAGCTGCTCGCGCAACTGGAGGCCCACCGACGATCCGCGTAAGGGCCCCACAGATCGCGGCGCTCTGGATCGGCCTCCTGATGCTGGGATGTCAGATCGAGGATCGCACTCCTACCGGCTCTCGCCGGGACGAGGACACCATTCAACATCTGCTCAGCCGCTACGCCCGGCGTCTCTCAGCCAGGGACTGGAGCGGAGTTCGCTCGCTGTTCTGGCAAGATGGGAGCTACGCCGGTCCGATCGGGCCGGGCGCGCCGGCGAGCTACCATCAGGCGGTCTCCATCGACGCCGCACTGCAGAGCATGGAGCGGTGGCTCCGCGGCGTGGAGCCGCGGAACTTCGATGTTCGGGTGGTCCGCACCGACCTGAGACAGGACGGAGATCTGGCGGCGGCCTGGCTGACCACCCGGCGGGTCACCCCCTCGGGATCGACAGCCATCGAGGGGGACTGGGTGGAGCACATCGTACTCCGCCGAATCGACGACGACTGGCGAATCTTGAGTGTGTCGGTTGCCACTCCGGGCCGGAGGAGCGCCCATTGAAGACGTCCGACGGAGTGGCGCTGGTGGGCCAGGCCGCCAAGCTGCTCAACTCAGGGGAAGAGGCGGGCGAGGCGCTGACCGCGGTGGCGGAGCTGCTCCGGACCCGGCTGCCGGCGGACCGGGTAATGGTGTGGTTTCGCGACACGCAAAGCAGCGGATTCCGATCGGTGAGCTCACCCCCGATCGACGGTGAGCCGGTGGTGATGGAGTCGGTGCACGCCATTCCCCACGAAGGTTCGGGCGCACGGCTCACGCTGGCGCACGAAGAGGCGCTGATGGGACTGCTCGAAGTGGTCCCGGAGCAGGACGCGGAACAGCGCGAGATCCTGGTGATCATTGCCGACCTGCTGGCGCCCTATCTCGCCTCCCTGGCGCTGTCGGCCGATCTCGCCCTCGAGGTTGCGGCGCAGTCGCGGGAGATCGAGGGGCAACGGCGGTTCATCAGCCTGGTGATCGACAGCCTCCCGGTAGGACTCTACGTGATCGACCGGGATTACCGGATCAAGATCTGGAACCGGCAGCGGGAGATCGGCGCACCCGGACTCAGGCGGGACGAAGTGGTGGGCCGGCAGGTCTTCGAGGTGCTCACCCGTCAGCCGCCGGAGATGCTCCGGGCCGACTTCGACCGTGTGTTCCAGACTGGGGAGATTCTGCAGGACGAGGTCGACGTGAACCTCGGTGGCGAGCTCAGGTCCTTCCGGCTCAGCAAGATTCCAATGCGCCTGGACGGCGACGAGATCAGCCACGTCATCACCATCGGTGAAGACGTAACCGAGTCGCGGCGGATCCAGGGGCAGATCATGCAAAGTGAAAAGCTGGCGGCCATCGGCCAGCTCGCCGCCGGCGTCATGCACGAGATCAACAACCCCCTGGCAACCATCAGCGCCTGCGTCGCCGCGATCGGCGGGCGGGTAGACGCCCTTAAACCCACCGACCGCACCAGGGTAGATGAGTACCTGGAGATCATCGACAAGGAAGTCGACCGCTGCACCCGAATCGTGGACGGCCTGCTCGACTTCAGCCGCCCCAAGGGGAAGGCCAAGGCTGAAGTCGCACTGAATGGGGTTCTGGAGGAGACGCTCTTTCTGCTGAAACACCATCAAAAGTTCAAGCGGCTCACTCTGGTACGGGAGTTGGAAGGCTCGATTCCCGCCATTACCGGGAACGCGGAGCAGCTCACTCAGGTGTTCATGGCCCTGATGCTGAACGCAGTGGACGCGATGAACGAGGGCCGGGGCAAGCTCACGGTGCGAACTGGACGCAATCCCAATCAAGCGGATGAGGTGATGGCCGAGATCGAGGACAACGGGGTAGGCATTCCCCGGGCAGACCAGTCCAAGATCTTCGAGCCGTTCTATACCACCAAGCCGCCGGGGCGCGGCACCGGTCTGGGGCTGTCCATCTGCTATGGCATCGTGGAAGATCACCGGGGCCGGATCGAAGTGGAGAGCCAGCCGGGGCGGGGGTCCACTTTCCGGGTGTTTCTGCCGGTCCATCCATGAAAATCCTGGTGGTGGAAGACGACCGCACCGTGGGGCAGTACGTCAAACGCGGTCTGGAGGAGCAACGCTATCATGCGGATCTGGTGGAAGACGGCATGGAAGGGCTGCGGCTCGCTTCGGGGGGCCGCTATGACCTGATCGTGCTGGACCTCCGGCTGCCCGAGATGAACGGCCTGGAAGTCTTGCGCACCCTGCGCGACCGGGGAAACACCACCCCAGTGCTGGTGCTGACCGCGCAGGACGCGGTGGACTTCAAGGTGCAGGCTCTACGCTCGGGGGCCGACGACTACGTGACCAAGCCGTTTGCGTTCGAGGAGCTGCTGGCCCGGGTCGAGGCTCTGGGCCGCCGGCCCAAAGAGATCCGCTCTCCGGTGCTGAAGGTGGGAGATCTGGAGCTGGACGGTGAGACCCGGGAGGTCAGGCGGGGCGGCGAGCGGATCGAGCTCACGCCCAAGGAGTACACGGTGCTGGAGTATCTCATGCGGCACGCCGGCAGAGTGATGTCCCGGACGCTGATCACCGAGTATGCCTGGGACTATCACTTCGACCCCGGCACCAACATTGTGGACGTGGTGATCAACCGGCTGCGCAAAAAGGTGGACACCGGGTACGCCCATAAGCTGGTGCACACCGTTCGCGGCGTCGGGTACGTCGTAAAGGCCTGACATGGCAACCATCCGCCTGCGACTCACCTTCTGGTACACGGTGGCGCTCGCGGTGACGGTGCTGGCGTTTGGAACCGCGCTCTACATCGAACGCCGGCAGGCCAGCGTGCGGGAGCTGGACCAGCGCCTCACGCTCGAAGCGGATCTGGCGCAGCGCTGGCTGGCCCAGTCGTACAAGGTACTGGGCCGTATCGTGACCACTGCCAATCTCAATCCCACGCTGGACCCCGGCATCAGCGCCTATCTCGAGGCGGCGCGCGACTATCTCGTCGTGGCCGACACCTCCGGCCAATTCCTGGCGCTCTCCGACATTGCGCGGGGACTCAGCGCGCCAGCCCTGGAGAGCCTGACCGCGCCGCTCGACACCCTGCCTCTCAGTCGCCATTCAGGTCTCATCAACGTCGGCCCGCCCGTGGGCAGCATGCGGTATCTGGTGATGCCAATAGACAACGCCGGCCCCGCGATTGGCGGGCTCCTGGTTGCCACGCCCACCCGGCAGGCCTCGTTCGGCCCGTCTGATCTGCTTCGCTCGATGCTGCTGATCGCCCCGGTAATCCTGGTGGGCGCCATCCTGGTGGGAAGCTGGCTGGCCGGCACCAGTCTGAGACCGGTGCAGGGAATCATGGACGAGGTAGACGCCATCTCCGACGGCACCAGCCTGCACCGGCGCTTGGCGGTGCCGCTCAGCGGCGACGAGATCTCCCGGCTCGCAGCGACGGTGAACGGCATGCTGGCCCGGCTGGAGCGCAGCTTCTCCAGCCTGCACCGCTTCACCGCGGACGCGAGCCACGAACTCAAGACCCCTCTGATGGTGCTGAGGGCCGGGGTGGAGCGAGCGCTGATCCATCCGGGAACGCCGCCGGAAATGTTGCAGTCGCTGGATGAGACGCTGGCCCAGATCAATCAGATGACGGAGATGGTGGAGAACCTGCTGACGCTGGCCCGGGCGGATGAGGGTCGGGCGCCGCTGGCGGTAGAGGAAAGCGATCTCCGGGAGGTGGTGGCGGATGTAGCGGAGACCGCGGGAATGCTGGGGGAGCAGGCGGGGGTGAGCGCGGTGCACAGGATGCCCGAGACTCCGGTGCGGCTGGCGGTGGACCGGCACCGGATCCGGGAGATGCTCCTCAACATGGTGACCAACGCGATCAAGTACACGCCACAGGGGGGCACAGTGGCGTTGAATCTGGACCAGGACGACGGAGCCGTGACATTTACCGTACGAGACAGCGGGATCGGCATCGCGCCCGGCGACCTGCCGAACATCTTCGACCGGTTCTGGCGGGCGGATCAGGCGCGGTCGCGAACGGGCGAGCGCCCGGGCACCGGCCTCGGCCTGGCGATCACCAAATGGATCGCGGAAGCGCACGGCGGATCGATCACGGTGCAAAGCCGGCCAGGGCGGGGTTCGACATTTATCGTTCGGTTGCCGAAGCCGAATTCGAACTCAGGTTGACATGGGGGGACGGCAGCCGCATGGCGTGCCTAGCTTTCCTGCGAGAGCATAGGGTGAGCCGATTGCCCTGGAGGCCGCGTTAGGGCGCGGCCGCCTCTATGCTGGATTTATTTGTAACGCAGCGCCCGCCTGCGGCCCGGAAGGGCATCGGCTCGCCCGAAGCGAACCGTTCCTGATGGTCCCACGTGGAGGTGGACCCTGTGTCTCAGGCAGGCTCAGCAAGTTCACCACAGAGGCACAAAGGACACAAAGGATGGTCAGCCATTGATGATCCGGTAAACTCCGCTTCGAAGTACTTCCACATTGAAATTGATTAGAAGGCCGAGGTGAAACCGGGTGAGCTTGAGGTAGGTCAGTACTTGCGCACGGTGAATGGGTAGGATTTTGCGTGCAGCCTTTACTTCGACAATTACGGAATTGTTTACCACCAGATCCAGCCGATAGCCGCATTCCAGCTGTAGCCCGCGGTATTCCAATGGTAGAGGTACCTGCCTTTGGACATCCATGTTTCGAAGTGACAACTCCCGGTACAAACACCTTTCATATGTCGACTCGAGCAATCCCGGTCCAAGCCGCCGGTGAACTTCAATCGCCGCCCCCACGATTTCATAGGTCCCATCCGCTGCTGGTTCCTTTGTGTCCTTTGTGCCTTTGCGGTGAATAACCATTCTGGAACGTGCTGATAGATGGCCCGCTGCCAAATCCCGACTACTCCGCTCGGTGCTGAATCTCGCCGCTGGTTTGGTTGCCATAATGGGGAGGAGGGCTAGCATAGGCCGGTCGTGTGAGTCAGATCACGCCGAAGTCCTGCAGCTCAGAGTAGGGTTGTTCCGCCCTTGGGATGCAGCGGTTGCCGTTGCTAATGCGGATGTAATCGAAATGACATCTGAGGGCAAAGAAGGTGTTTTCACCGCGCCTTACTTTCCGGGCACGATCACCCTCCCCCTGGAGGTAGTTGCGTGTTCGAGAACCTGATCGAATCCAAGCAGAAGAATCAGCGCACGTTTGGACAGACGGTTTTATCGTTTCTGATCCATGGTCTCATCATCTTCGGCGCCATCAAGGCGACGCAAGGCGTGGCCGAGAGTGTGAAGAACCGTCCGGTGGACACCACCATGGTGTTCCTCAAGCCGCCGGAGCCTCCCAAGCCGCCGCCGGACCAGCCGCCGCCGGATGTGGTGGTTGCGGCCAACCCGCCGCCCAAGGGGTTCCAGACGGTGGTGGCGCCGACCGACATCCCCAAGGACATCCCGCCGATCGATCTGAACGAGAAGCCTTTCGATCCGCGGGACTTCACCGGTAAGGGTGTCGAGGGCGGCATCGGGACCGGCGTGGTTGGCGGTAGCGGCCCGGTAACCGGCGAAGTGTTCCTCGAGGCCCAGCTGGATGACCCGGTGCAGGTCATCTCCCAGCCTCAGCCTCGGTATCCGCCGGTGCTGGCGAGCGCCGGAATCACCGGCCGGGTCGAGGTGCAGTTCATCGTGGACACCACCGGTCACGTGGAAGGCAACTCCCTAAAGATCATGAAGACCAGCCACCCGGCCTTCGGCGAGCCGACCCGGGAGGCCATTCTGAAGAGCGTCTTCAAGCCGGCCAAGTTCAAGGGGCGGCCGGTCCGGCAGTTGGTTCAGCAGGCAGTCTCATTCAAGCAGCAATAGCGCTCGCAGCCCTAGCTTTCGTTCCCCCTGGAGGCAACACAACATGAGTGTAGATCTACTTCACCTGTGGGGTCAGATGGGTGCCTTCGCCAAGGGCATCGTGGTCGTCCTGGCGATCATGTCCATCTATTCCCTCACCATCGTCATCACCAAACTCATCCAGCTGAAGAGGAGTGAGCGCGAGACCCGGAAGTTCGCGCCCCAGTTCTCCCGCGCCATCCAGGAGGAAAATCTGGACCAGGCGATCACGCTGGCGGAGAAGAACAAGAAGAGCCACCTGTCGCGCGTCGTGGGCGAGGCGCTCTTCGAGGTGAAGCCGCTGCTGCGGGATCGGGCCACCATCACCGCCGCTGACATCAACTCAGCCGAGCGGGCGGTCGAGCGGCAGATGCTGATCGTGTTGTCGGAGTTCAAGCGTGGACTCGGCGTGCTGGGTACGGTCGGCTCGACCGCGCCCTTCGTCGGACTGCTCGGCACCACCATGGGTATCGTGAACGCGTTCGTGGGCATGGCGCAGCAGGGCGCCTCGGGCGGTCTGGCCGGCATCTCCGCCGGTATCGCCGAAGCGCTGATCACCACGGCCTTCGGTCTGATGGTGGCGATTCCCGCGGTGTGGGCCTACAACTACTTCACCACCAAGATCGAGAATCTGACGGTCGAGATGACGTACGGCTCCAAGGAGCTGATCGACTACCTGATCAAGAGCGTGGGGAGCGAGTTCGGGCGTTCGATCTTCACCAAGGAATTCCAGGCCCAGAAGGCGGTGACCGGCAGTGGCCATATCCACGGGTAGCGGCGGCGCCGGCGGAACGGCGGTCAAGTCGGACATCAACGTCACACCGATGATCGACGTGATGCTGGTGCTTTTGATCATCTTCATGATCGTGACTCCGCTGATCGCGGCCGGGTTCAAGGCCACCCTGCCCAAGGGGAAGAACCTGGATCCCCGGCCCGAAGGCGAGAACGAAGTGGTGCTGGGCATCGATCAGAGCGGGAACTATTTCCTGAATGGCCGGCCCATCCCGGGCGGCGCGCTGGAGGACCAGCTTCGTTCGACATTCGCTTCCCGGACCGAGGACAAGATCCTGTACTTCAAGGCCGACAACCAGCTGAAGTACTCCAAGGTGCAGGAAGCGGTAGAAACGGCACGGCGCTCCGGCGTGCGGGTCATGGCTGCGATCACCGAACCGAACAAGGCAGTGATGTTCGGCGATGACGACAAGAAGGAGAAGAAGTAACCATGGCCATGACCGCAGGGGCCTCCTCCGGTGGGGTTCAGTCGGACATCAACGTCACGCCAATGATCGACGTGCTCCTGGTGCTGCTGATCATCTTCATGATCACCCAGCCCCTGAGCCGGATGGCGCTGGATGTCCAGGTACCACCACCCGATACGCCCCAAACGACTAAGGCTCCGCCCAGCCAGATCGTGCTCGAGCTGGCCGACGGCGGAGGTTATTCCATCAACGGCCAGCCGGTCCCCCGGGACCAGCTGGACACCCAGATCCACGCCATCTACGATCAGCGTCCGGCCAAGCTCCTGTTCATCAAGGCCGGACCGAATCGGATTTATCAGGACGTGATCGAGGCAATGGATGTGGCCCGTGGCGCGGGAGTCCAGATCATCGGGTTCACCCCGCGGGAGGCGGACAAGCAGCAGGCGCCGAAGTAGGACGGAAGGTCGGAAGGTCGGAAGGACGGAAGGTATGCGGGATAGACCCTCATACCTTCCTTTTTTTCCCGTCCTTCCCGGTTTTCCCAACGTGCTTTCGTATCTCGCTGCAACGTCACTGGTGTATGTTGAGTGAAACGGTTCTCGACTTCCAACCCGAGGCAGCCACGCGCCCGTCTGCGTCATTTACGGTTGAGCCGCCAGTCTCGCGACGGCGTCCGTTGGGCCTGATTCTGTCGCTGGGCTTCCATGCTGCATTGCTGGCGGTGCTGGTGGGCAGGGGAGAGAAGATCTGGGGCCGCCCGCCTCCCGGTTTTCCCGGACGCTCGGGCAGTGTGAGTTCCGCTGGCGGTGGCGGTGGTCCCCGGGTGGCGTATATTACGCTGCCTTCATTGCCGAAGGCGGAAACGCCTCCGGCGCACAGGGCACCTCCTCCAGTCCCGACTCCACGCCCTGTTCCCAGTCGTCCGGTTCCTCCGCCCGAGCCTCAGCCCATCGCACCGGTGCAGGCGGACACCACTCCGAGTCGGCAGCAAGCGGTTGCAGCCGCGGATAGCGCTCGAGGCGGAGGCGGTGGAACCGGCACCGGGAATGCCGGACAAGGTGGACAGGGATCGGGGAAGGGAACAGCAGGAACGGGCGGCGGCACCGGCGGTGGCACAGGCGAGAAAGCCCGGCCGCCTGAGCCTCGCGACATGGCCTTTCCCTTCGACAATCCGCCCAAGGAGTTGCGCGGCCTTTCGCTCAACGTGACCTTCTGGGTTCGGCTTGACGGAACAGTCGAACGCTACCTGGTCGAACCTCAGATCAAAGATCGCGACTACGCCAAGAAGTTCGATGAGGTCATGCGCGCCTTCCGCTTCACCCCCGCCCGAGCGCCGGATGGAACGTTCATTCCCGGCACGGCCCGAATCTCCTTCACTCTCCCCGGAAAGAGCAGCTCGTGACCGCTGCAGCAAAGCCACCTGACCCCGACAGCGGCAATCGGTCGAGCTCCCGCTCGCCCGAAACCCATGCTCCCAGCATGAGCCGGCTCTTCGTCAGAAAATCGATCCAAGATTGCGAAGACGATATCCGAGAGCGGGGCGGTCTCCGCCGCTCGCTCAACAAATGGCATCTCACCGCTCTGGGCGTTGGGGCCACCATCGGCGCCGGCATATTCGCCACCACCGGCACCGCGATCGTAGGCGACCCGCTGCGTCCGGGGGCCGGTCCGGCGATCGTCCTCTCCTTTCTGGTCACCGCCCTCACCTGCGGATTCGCCGCGCTCTGTTACGCCGAGTTTGCCGCGATGGTGCCGATCTCGGGATCGGCCTACACCTACGCGTATGCCTCGCTGGGCGAGCTGGTGGCCTGGATCATCGGCTGGGACCTGATCATCGAGTACGCGGTCGGCAACATCGGCGTAGCCATCGGCTGGGCCGGCTACTTTCGCGAGCTGCTCTCCCATTTCGGAGTCTCGCTGCCGGCCTGGCTCGCCACGGACTATCGCTCCGCCCACATGGCGGCGCAGGCAGTGGCCTCGGGGGCCAGCGATCCCTCGTCCACCTACCTGGCTTCCGCTCTGACGACGGCACCGCATCTGTTCGGCTTTCCGGTGATCGGCAATCTGCCGGCTTTTCTCATCGTGGCGCTGATCACCGTGATCCTGATCATCGGCATCAGGGAATCGGCCAACTCGAACAACGCGATGGTGCTGCTCAAGATCGGGGTAATCCTGTTCTTCTGCGCGGTGGGGCTTACGCTGATCAAGCCGCACCACTGGACTGATCCCGCGCTGGGCGGCTTCGCCCCTAACGGCTGGGCCGGGATCAGTGCGGGCGCGGCGATCATCTTCTTCAGCTATATCGGCTTCGACGCCACATCGACGGCAGCGGAGGAAGCGAAGGACCCGGCGCGCGACATGCCTTTCGGCATCATCATGAGCCTGGTGGTCTGCACGGTGCTCTACATCGTCCTGTCGCTGGTCATGACCGGGATGGCGCCGTGGAACCGGCTAGGCACGGCGGAGCCGATGATCACCGCACTCGCGCTGGCCGATGGCTCCCCCAAGCTGCTCAATATCTCCCGGTTCATCGTGTCGCTCGGCGCGGTCGTCGCCATGAGCAGCGTACTGTTGGTGTTTCAGCTGGGCCAGCCCCGCATCTTCATGTCGATGGCGCGTGACGGCCTGCTCCCGCCGTTTCTGGCGCGGGTGCATCCGCGGTTCAAGACGCCGTACATCGGAACCATCATCACCGGCACCTTTGTCGCTACCTTCGCGGCGTTTGCCAACATCGCCGAGGTGGTGGACCTCACCAACATCGGGACGTTGTTTGCTTTTGTGCTGGTGTCGGCTGGCGTAATCGTGCTCCGCCGAATCGAGCCCAACCGGGTCCGGCCGTTTCGGGCCCCGTTCGTTCCCATCACTCCGATCATCTCGATCGTTGCCTGCCTCTACCTCATGCTGCAGCTCCCGACCCTCACCTGGATCCGGTTCGGCATCTGGCTCGCTGTGGGCTTGCTGATCTACGTGTTCTATGGGATCCGGCACAGCCGAGTGGGTGGGCGGCTTCCTCAGAAGAATCGCCGGGCGAGCTAGAGCTCGACTGACTCCGCCAGCCGCAGCGCGCCGGCAACCGCGTCGACCGGCGCTTCGGTAGGTTGGAACGCAGATTCCTCGCGAAGCTTGGCGAGCAGCGCCCGGCGCAGCGGCAGATGGCCGTTCAGCAGACCGCCGGTGATCGCTACCGGCACCGGTGGGGTGAGCTCCATCCGGGGCAACAGGCAGATGGCCAGTTGGGACAGCTCCCGCGCCGCGTACTCCGCAATGCCCTTGGCCAGGGTGTCTCCCGAGGCGCCAACCTCGAGGACGTGGGGGGCGAGGGCTGCTACTTCGGCGGCAGAGGCGCCCGCCGCCCAGCGCACCAGGGCATCGAAGTCGGCGCTCCGGGTAACTTGCAGGATCCGCTCACTGAGCGCGGTGGGTGGACTCCGGCCGTCACGGGCACGACTCACGGCGCCCAGCGATGCGCGTCCAATCGCGTAGCCGCTTCCCTCGTCGCCCATTTGCCAACCGTAGCCTCCGATTCGGTGGCGGTTTCCTTTTTGATCCCGTCCTACCGCAACGCTGCCGGTACCCGCGCTGACCACAATCCCGGGGCCGTCGGCAAAGGCGCCGGCCAGCGCGACTTCGATGTCCGTGGTGACCAGGACGTGAGAGGCGATGTTCTCATTGCGAAGCGCGGTGCGCAACTCGTCTCGCTCAGGCTCTCGTCCCGCGCCGGCCGCACCGACCACCAGCACGTCGCCCCGAAGCCGGCCGGCGTCGGACAACGCGGCCCGCACCACTTCCACAATCGTGCTGGCGGATGCCAGTGCTCGGCCTGGACGTACTGCGGCTCCTGGGCCGTCAGCGCGACCCACGATCTTCCCGTCGTGAGACACGCCGACCGCGGTCTTGGTCCCGCCGACGTCCGCCCCGATCAGAGTTTTCGGCATCTAGAGTTCCAGGTGAAGAATCTTCTGGCCCGTTCTTGATTGTGGTTCAACTGCACACCAGCGAAGTACCTCGCGCAGAGGAGCAACTCCGCAAGGTCTCAGCTGCGTTCATCTGCGTTAATCTGCGGCTAAGCAGTTGAACCTGTCCTCTGACGGTGCGGAAGGTAGCTGAGGGCGACGCCGGTAGCGACACAAAGGAAGGTGCCCAGCGGAACGTACCAGGGCCAGGCGAGCCTGCCGAGCGGGACGAGCCAGGCCGGCCCTCCGAGTGCCGCCAGCTGGCGGGCAAAGACCACGATCAACATCGCGCTGACAGTCAGCACGACGGCGGCCAGCACATCGCGGCTTCCCGCCCGAGACCAGCGGGTGGCGAGGAGGTAGGTGCCCAGCAGAGCGCCATAGGTAACGGATGCTATTGAAAGGGCGAGCACCACGACAGGAGTGTCTTTGCCGCTGGCGACGAAGTGGAAGAAGAGGGCTCCTCCCACCAGTGCCGTCCCCCAGATGGCGGAAAGCAACCTCCCGACTTTGAGCAGGTGCCGCGGATCGTTCCGGCCCGTCCATGACGCATAGAGGTCGTGGGTAGCCGACGAGGCCAGAGAATTGATGGCCGAGCTGTGCGTCCCCATTGCTGCGGCAAGGATTCCCGCGACCACCAGACCGGCCAGACCAGTGGGCAGGTAGTGCAGGACGAACGAGGGGAACAGCTCGTCTCCAGGCACACTCGATGGCGCCAGCCCTGCGGCCCAGATGGCCGATCCTACCAGCAGGAAGAGAGCAAACTGCAGGATCACCATGACGCCCGAGCCGATCAGCGCGATGCGGGCATCTCGAAGCGAGCGGGTAGCCAGCAGCCGCTGCACGATGAGGTGGTCGGTGCCATGTGATGCGGCGGACAACAGTGCTCCTCCCACCAACCCACCCAGCAGGGTGTAGGTGTGGGTAAGGTCCACGTGAGCATCGATGATTCTGAGCTTTCCCGCCTGGCTCGCGAGCTCCAGTGCGTGTCCCGGACCTCCCGCGATGCTCCACGCCACCAGAAGCGCCCCGAGACCTCCTGCCAGATACACCGAGAGCTGGAGCACGTCGGTCCACACTACCGCCTTGAAACCACCGAACCAGGTGTAAATCATGGTGACGATTCCCATCACCACGATGGACGTCGGCACGCTCCAGCCGGTGACCAGCGCCAGCGGAATGGCGCTGGCGAACACCCGTACCGCATCGCCCAGAAATCGGGTGACCAGGAAGACGGTTGAGGTGAGGCGGCGAGTGCCAACACCGAACCGGGATTCCAGCCGGGCGTAGGCGGTCTCCTGCTCACCCCGGAAGTACCCCGGGAGGAGCCAGCGTGCGACCGCGATTCTTCCCAGCAGATAGCCAAAGGTGAGTTGTAGAAAAGTCAGATCGGAGCGGGCGCCGATCCCCGGCACCGAGATCACGGTGAGCGCCGATGTCTCCGTGGCGACGATGGAGAGGAGTATGGCCCAGGCGGGCAGGTCTCGGGCGCCGAGAAAGTAATCGGTCGCGCTCCGTTGGCGCCGGGCTACCCAGAGGCCGAGCCCCAGGGTGAAAACGAAGTAGAGTACGACGACAACGAGGTCGGCGTGTCTCAAGAGGGTGAACCGTAAACGGTGAACGGTGAACGGGCGCTGACAACGGGGAAGTGGAGGGGGCCTGGGAGGGCGCCGGAAGAGTTCTTGCCGCAGCGCAAAAAGAAAGGCGGCCGGAGAATGCGAATCCTCTCCAGCCGCCCGTTTACCCTTCACGGTTCACCGGTTACGTATCGTCAAGCCGTAAAGCTGCTGCCGCACCCGCATCCGCCAGAGGCGTTGGGGTTGTTGAACGTGAAGCCGGAGCCCTGCATCGAGCTCACGTAATCGATGGTAATGCCCGTGAGATACTGGGCGCTGAACCCGTCGACGAAGACCCGGACGCCATTGATCTCGGCGACCATGTCGTCTTCCAGCGGGCGCTCCTCGATGTTCAGGCTGTACTTGAACCCGGAACAGCCACCTGGAAGCACGCTGACCCGGAGCCCGGCGCTATCGGCTGGAACCTGCTCCTGGGTGATGAACTTCTGCACCTCTTCGGCCGCCCTCGGCGTCAGCACCATGCTGAAGCCGGTGGTGGGGGACTGCTGCTCGACACCGCTCATGCTATCTCCTTTGGCCAGCCCCACTTAGGGGAACTCTGCCAGCGGGGAAACCTCAATTGGACTGGGAGAATTCTAAGTTGCCGCCGCGGCTTCTGTCAACGTCGGCCAGATACTGCTGGTCGGCCCGCAAATTACGCTGAATCAACGCGAAAGCGGCCACCGCACCGGCTCCATAAACCAGGGCTTTCAGGCTGGATCCGGTGAGTAAAGAGCCCAGACTCACCAGAGCACAGTACACCGTCGCCAGACCGGCTACCCAGTTCACCCAGGAAAGCGCCCCCCCAGGTATGGTATCGCCGGCAAATCCCAGCCGATTTGCGACCTGCCGCCAGCCGGGGCCCCCGGGACGGACCTGGCGGTAGAAGCGCTCGAGGGTTGCGTCACTCTCCGGCTGGGTCGCAAAGGTCACCGCCAGCCAGACTACCGTGGTAACTCCCACTGTAATGAGCATGGTGATGGCGTACGCCGGCTTGGACAGGTCATCCAGGTTGTAACCGTTGCGCGCCAGAAGGAGGGATGTCACGAACGAGGCGATCATTGCGCTGATCTCGGACCAAGCGTTGATCCGCCACCAGTACCAGCGCAGGATGAACACCAGTCCGGTACCGGCCCCAAGCCCGATCAGAATCTTCCAGCCCTGCTCCACGCTGCTGAGGAAGCTCATCACAATGAGCGAGCAGACCATCAGCACGCCGGTCGCAATTCGGGACGCGATGACCTGTGCCCGGGGGCTTGCCTGTGGCTTGATGAATCGGAGGTACACGTCATTGACCAGGTAAGAGGCGCCCCAGTTGAGGTGGGTGCTGATGGTGCTCATGTAGGCCGCAGCGAACGCCGCCAGGAGCAGCCCCTTAAAAGGAGAGGGCAGCACATCGACCATGACCCGGACATAACCTTCCTCGGGATTGACCAGGCCGGGATACCGGATCAGGCTGACGAATCCCACCAAAATCCAGGGCCAGGGTCGCAGGGCGAAGTGGGCGATGGTGAACCAAAGGGTTGCCAGCAGTCCGTGGCGCTCGTCTTTGGCGGAGAGGATGCGCTGCACCACGTAGCCACCACCACCCGGCTCCTGCCCGGGATACCAGGCCGCCCACCACTGCACCGCCAGAAAAATCAGCAGCGTGCTGAGAGGGAGCCAGGCCTGATCCATCGGCGGAAGAACACTGAATGCGGCGTCGGCGGATCCGAAGTGGGCCGCGGACTTCTGAACCAGCACGTCGAGGCCCCCGATGGAGTTCACGGCAAAGACCGCGAGCAGGATGGTTCCACCCATCGCCACCACGAACTGGAAGGCATCGGTGACGATCACCCCCCAGAGCCCGGAGAACACGCTGTACAAGGCGGTGACCCCGAAGAGCAGAATGGCGGCGCGCCACGGGTTCACGTTGAGAGTGACCTGAAGGATGGTGACCATGGCACGGGTGACCCAGCCCATGATGATGAGGTTGATCGGAAGGGCCAGATAGAGGGCACGAAAGCCTCGGAGGGCCGCTGCCGGTCGCCCGCCATACCGCAGCTCGGCGAACTCCACATCGGTCAGAACTCCTGCGCGCCGCCACAGCCGGGCAAAGAAGAACACCGTCATGACCACAGCGAAGGCGCCGTTCCACCAGAGCCAGTTTCCGGCCACCCCGTACTTGGCCACGAAACCCGCCACTGCCAGCGGTGTGTCGGCGGCAAAGGTCGTGGCCACCATCGACGTCCCCGCCAGCCACCAGGGCAGCGAGCGGCCGGTCACGAAGTAGTCGGCCAGGGACCGGCTTGCCTTTCGGGTATAGGCCAGACCGATTGCCGCCGAGATCACGAAATACAACGCGATGATGAACCAGTCGGAAATGTGAAGTGTCATCGCACGTCCTCGAAGAGGGTGGTCATGACGAGATCCGCGATGCCGGCACGCACCGGATTCCAGCGCGGGTTGTTCCGGGTGGGGTGCACCCGGTTGCTGAGCAGCACGATGGCAACTCGGCGCTCGAAGTCGATCCAGATGGAGGTGCCGGTGAAGCCGGTATGTCCGATGCTGTGGGGCGAGAGCAGGCTGCCGGAACTGCTTCCGGAGTCCGGCGTATCCCAACCCAGCGCGCGGGTGGACCCGGGCACAAGGTTCTGGCGGGAGGTGAACGTCTGAACGACGGACGGTCGGACGGTCGGGCGGTCGGACGGTCGATCCATCCCATCCGTGCTCACGGTCGACTCGAGGGCCTGACCACCTGACCCCCTGTCCACCTGTTCCAGCATCCATTCCGCAAATCCCAGCAGATCCTCCACCGATCCGAATAGCCCGGCGTGACCGGAGACGCCGTCCATCACCGCCGCGTTTTCGTCATGCACCTCGCCCCGAAGCACCCGCCCACGCCAAGGGTCCATTTCGGTGGGAGCAATGCGAGAGAGCCAGTCGGATGGCGGCACGTAACCCAACGAGGTGAGGCCCAAAGGGCCAAAGACCCGCTGCTGCAGTAGCGAATCGATGCGCTGATGGTAGACAGTTTCCAGTACCTGGGTGAGAACGATGGCGCCCAGATCGGAGTAGAGGTCCTTGGACTCGGGTGGATATTCGAGTGGAGTGGTGTCGGCCAGAGCGAAGGCGTCCTTCCGGCTGGAGACTTCCCGGAATAGAGGCCTCCAGGCGGGGAGCCCTCCGGCGTGGGCCAGAAGCAGGCGCACGGTGATCTTCTCCTTCTCCGTTCCGGCGAACGCGGGAACGTAGCGCTGAACCGGAGCGTCGAGATCGATTCTCCCTTCGTTGACGGCGAGCATCAGCCCCGTAGTAAGTCCCACCACCTTGGTCAATGAAGCCAGATCATAGATGGTGGTAGCTCCCGGACGGGTGGCGTCGAGGTCTCCCAGGCGGCCGGTGCCGTAGACGAATCGTTCGCGATCATGAATCACGCCCAGTACCGCCCCGGGCGCGGCGCCTCGGGCCACGGCCGAGTCGAGATAATGCGTGACCGGCTGCCAGTCGATTTTCAGCCGCGGCACCGGAGCGGCGGAATTGTTGGGATGACCCGAAGCACAGGCGGCAAGCAGCAGGACAAGGGCGGTGCCCGCTCCTCTCACGGAAGGTGCCGCTGGAGACCCCACCCGCGGGGGTAGGTCGGCGGAATGGAAATGGGGAGCCTGCCGCTGATTGGGGTGACGCCGGCGATGGCGCGGGCGACCGCCTGCTCAGTCACTGAGTTCGAGCGCCAGCCGATCAGATAGGAGCCCACCTCGGGCAGGTCACTGATGAGATACGGATTTCCCAGCGACACGAGGATGGTGGGCCTAGCTCGAGCGGTAGCGAAGATCAGGGAAGTGACCGAGTCCGGCAGTCCGAGATTGCCTCGCCGATCTGTGGGGCGGTCGGAGATGGCGAAGAGCGCCACCGAGCTCTGGGTTATCGCGCTCGCGGCGGAATCGTAGCTGGCCGGGCCGCTGGCGGGCCACAGCTTGAACGTGGTCACCGAAAATCCCCGGCTCTTGAGCTCGGACGCGAGCGCGTTTCCCAGTGAGCGGTTGTCCTCCTCGCCGTAGGTGATCATGGCCAGCGACGGCCGGGTGCGCCGCAGGTTGTACACCAGGCCATTCACATCCTTCACCAGCACGATGGAACGCGTCGCCATGGCGCGAGCCTCCTCCCGGAACTCCGCCTTGCCGACAACCGCAGGAATGCTGTCGAGCGGGACCGTTCGCCGGACGAACAGGCCCAGTCGTCGCTTGAGCTCGAGCACCCGACGCACCGACCGGTTCAACCGCTCGGCCGTGATCTCCCCCCGGCCGATCGCGGCCGCCATCGCGTCGATCGCCTGGGCCGGGTCTGCGGGCTGGAGCAAGAGATCGGCACCGGCCTGAAACGCGCGCACCCCTGCCTCAGCGCCATACACATTGCCGATCCCGCCCATGTTGAGAGCGTCGGTGATCACCAGTCCCTTGAAGCCGAGCGAGTCACGCAGGATGCCGGTGAGTATGTTGGGGGCCACGGTCCCCGGCCGCATCAGCCCGCCGTCCATGCCGGGCAGCGCGATATGAGCCGACATGATCGCGGTGACCCCGGCGGCTATGGCGCTGCGGAAGGGAACCAGCTCGACCGAGTCCAGCCGGGACCAGTTGCTGAACAAGACGGGAAGCACCAGGTGAGAATCGGTGCCGGTGTCGCCGTGTCCCGGGAAATGCTTGGCGGTGGCGAGCATGCCGTGGTCCTGCAGCCCCTGCACCTCCGCGGACACCAAGCGTCCCACGGCGTGGGGGTCCTCGCCGAAGGAACGAACATTGATGATGGGATTGGCCGGATTGTTGTTGACGTCGGCCACGGGCGCGAAGGCGAGGTGGATGCCCACCGCCCGGCCTTCGAGCGCGGTGATTCGTCCCAGCTCGTAGGCGTCCGAGTCCCGAGCACTGGCGCCGATGCCCATATTGGGAGGGAAGGGGGTTCCGCCGTTGAGCCGAATTGCGGTTCCCGCTTCGAGGTCTGACCCGACCAGCAGCGGCACCGCGGAGCGCTCCTGCAGGCGATTGAGCTTGGCCGCGACATCGAGCGGTGATCCGACGGACACCAGCAAACCGCCGACGTGCAGAGAGTCCACCCAGACCTGCATCCGGGCAAAGGCCTCGTCATCGAATGCGGCGTAGGATCCGGGAATCCAGGGAATGACCAGCTGCGCGATTCGATCTCGCAGGGAGAGTGACTCGAGCAGCGCATCGGTGTCCACTTCCGGTGGCGCCGGCTGCCCCGGAAATTGTGCCGGTTGAGGTGAAGGCGCGGTGCTGCTTCTGCCGCACGCGCCTACCGCCAGTAACGCCACTAGGAGGTACTTGGATTGCACAGAGCTCTGGCCCTAATCGGAATCTGGGGATGGTGTATCGGCTGCGCGGCGGCAGCCGGCACTGGCGCGGTCCACAATCGCACGCGCCCGGGCATCGAGGTCCTGCTCAGCGACAGCGTGCGTCTCGTCCGCAACCGACGGGTCGGTCTGGTAACCAACCAGGCCGGCGTGGATGCACAGGGAATCAGCGACGTGACGCGGCTGCGTGATGCCGGGATCCGGCTGGTGGCGCTGTTCAGCCCCGAGCACGGATTTCAGGGGGCGGCCGATCCGGGCGCTCTGGTTGCGTCTTCGAAAGATTCGGCCACTGGGCTTCCAATCTACAGTCTTTACGGCCGGAGTTCTGCCCCCACCGACGAGATGCTCCAGGGCATCGACATGATGCTGGTGGATTTGCAGGATGCCGGCGCCCGCTACTACACCTACCTGGCCACTACGATCGAGGTGATGCAGGCAGCGGCCCGCCGGCAGCTGCCGGTGCTGGTTCTCGACCGGCCAAATCCAATCGGCGGCCTGGTGCAGGGCAACGTGCTCGATCCCGCTTACTCCTCCAAAGTGGGCAGCCTCGCCGTGCCCATGCGCCATGGACTGAGCCTGGGCGAATTGGCCCGCCTTGCCGCGGGGGATCTGGAGATCCCGGTCGATCTGCGGGTCATTCCGGTTTCCGGCTGGCGGCGAGATCAGGCGCTGGATCAGACCGGTCTGCCCTTCATTCCTCCCAGTCCGAATCTTCGTTCACTGGAAAGTCTGTTTCACTACCCGGGCACCTGCCTCTTCGAGGGAACTAATCTGTCGGTGGGACGGGGATCCGATGCTCCGTTCGAGCAGATAGGCGCTCCCTGGTTGGACACGACCAGTGTTCTGACAGCGATTCGGACAGCCGCGCTTCCGGGAGTGCGATTCCATGGGGTCCGGTTCACGCCCAGAAAGCCTGGAGACACCAAATATGCCGACACCTTGCTGGCCGGAATTCGGCTGGAGGTAACCGATCGCTCGTCGTACGATCCCACGGCCACCGCGGTCCACCTCCTGAGTGTCATCCGAGCGGCCCACCGGCAACAGTTCAAATGGATACCGGCGCAGTTCGATCGTCTGGCGGGGGGACCCACACTCCGAGAGCAGATCGAGCGCGGAGTGTCAGCCGGTGAAATCGTGGAAAGCTGGAGTCGGGGCCTGGAGCAGTTCCAACAACGGCGAGGGGCAGCTCTCCTGTATCACTGATCAGGGATCAATTGCCCTAAGCGGTTCTGCCAGTTATCCTTTCGCGGCAATTTCGATCACCCGTTCCTGCGAGGATCGAGCCGACGGTGAAACTGCTACATGCTCTGGAGAAGCCGTTTTACGCCACCGTGAACCCCCTGGTTCAGCGGCTCATACGCTCCGGGGTGCGGCCCAACACGATCACCACCGTGGGAACCGGTCTGGTTCTCGTCTCCGCGGTCGCGTACGCCACCGGCCACATCCGCTGGGGCGGAACGTTGCTTCTGCTGAGCGGAGTGGCTGACACGCTGGATGGCCAGGTGGCGCGGAGCGGCGCCATGGTGACCCGTTTTGGCGCGTTCTACGATTCCACCCTGGATCGGGTGGGCGATGGGGCGACCTTCATTGGGATCGGAGCGTTCCTGCTCACCGCGCCGGATGTGGCGTACCGGAACCTCGCGATCATCCTGTGCATGGTGGCCATTCTGGGGTCGCTGCTGGTGTCCTATGCCCGAGCGCGCGCTGAAGGGCTGGGGCTCGACTGCAAAGTGGGAATCGCGCAGCGGGCTGAGCGGATCCTGCTGGTCGGTTTCGCATCCCTGCTGGCCGGCGCGGGTCCCCATGCTCTGCTGCTGGAATCGATCGTGGCCCTGCTGGCACTTGCGTCGTTCATCACCGTGGTGCAGCGCTTCGTGTATGTGTATCAGCATGCGGAGCTGGTGGACGAGGCTTTGCTGGCGGAAGAGCAACTGCACGCTGAGACGGTCAAGCGGGTGGACGAGGTAAGGAAGATCAAGCGGCCGGCGCTGGACCCCCTGGCAAAAGGACACAGCAGTGGCTGAAGCAACGGTCCGGCAAATCGCGCCGGCGGATGGCAAACTTGGAGTGTTGTGCGTGGGACTGGGTGCCGTGGCAACGACGTTCATGGCGGGAGTGGAGAACGTTCGTCGAGGAGCCGCTCGGCCGATCGGATCGGTCACCCAGATGGGCACCATCCGCCTGGGCAAACGAACCGACAAGCGCGCGCCGCTGATCCGGGAATTCGTGCCGCTGGCGGCCCTGGACGATCTGGTGTTCGGAGCCTGGGACCCAGTGCCAGACGACGCGTATACCGCGGCCCTCCATGCCGGTGTCCTGGACCGGCACGAGCACATCGAGCCTATCGCCGGCTTCCTCAAGAACATCAAGCCAATGCCCGCAGTCTTCGATCAGGCGTACGTCAAACGCCTCGAAGGCAAGAACGTGAAGCCGGGCAGCAGCAAGCGGGATCTGGCCGAGGCGCTGCGTAAGGACATTCGCGACTTCAAGACCAGAAACAAATGCAGCCGGCTGGTGATGGTCTGGTGCGCCTCTACCGAGATCTTCATCAGTCCGGGTCCGGCGCATTGGACGCTGGAAGCGTTCGAGAAGGCGGTCGACGCGAACGACCCCACCATCGCGCCGTCCATGCTGTACGCCTACGCCGCCATGATGGAACGGGTGCCCTTCGCCAACGGCGCTCCCAACCTCACCTGCGATTTTCCCGCGATGGAGCAGCTGGCCAAGAGCAAGGGCGTGCCCATTGGTGGGAAGGACTTCAAGACCGGGCAGACCATGGTGAAGACCGTGCTCTCGCCCATGTTCAAAGCCAGGATGCTCGGCGTGGCCGGATGGTATTCCACCAACATCCTGGGCAACCGGGATGGCGAAGTGCTGGACGATCCGGAGAGCTTCAAGACGAAGGAAGAGTCCAAGCTCGGAGTGCTGGAGTACATCCTTCAGCCGCAGCTCTATCCCGAGCTGTACGGGAACATGTACCACAAGGTGCGGATCAACTACTACCCGCCCCGAGGCGACAACAAGGAGGGCTGGGACAACATCGACATCTTCGGGTGGCTGGGCTACCCGATGCAGATCAAGGTCGATTTTCTCTGCCGCGATTCGATCCTGGCCGCGCCCCTGGTGCTCGATCTGGCTCTCTTCTTCGATCTTTCCCAGCGGGCCGGCCTGACCGGGATCCAGGAATGGCTCTCCTTCTATTTCAAGAGCCCGCAGGTGGCACCCGGCCTCTACCCGGAGCACGACCTTTTCATTCAGCAGCTCAAGCTCAAGAACACGCTTCGGTACCTGATGGGTGAGAAGCAGATCACCCACCTGGGGATTGAGTACTACCTTGAGGATTGAATGAAGTATTTCCACCGCACTCACCTTTCTCCCGACGACGTACTGGCCGGGGCCGCCCAGTTCTTCGGCGCTACGCTCGCGCCGGTGGAGGAAGGCCCGCGCCGCCGCCAGTTTGCCGGTTCGATAGGCCGGATCGGCGTGTCGGTGCAGGCGGAAGGCGGCCACTACACCCTGGTCACGATGGACACCGACCAAGTCGGCGAGAGCGAGGCCGACAAGCTGGCCAAGCGGTTCCTCACCCTGGTGCACACCCGAGCCGAACCGGGTCACCGTCCCATTGGGGCCTACTGATTTTTCCAACCTATTGCTCAACATCTCAGTGATGCCTAGGAGAATTGCCACGATGCTCGTCCCCCGCACGGTCTCGCGCCACGCTGCCCGGCTCCTGCTCCTCTTGCTGGCCGGGATATCGCTGCTCCCGGCCGCGCTCCCTGGACTGCTGGCCCAGGAGGTCCAGGGCGCCGAGCACCGGCCCGGGGGTGAGGTCAATCTCCGCCTGCCTGATCTGAATCAGGGGGACTTCCTCGGCTTCACCGGCCACCAGATTCTGCTGAGCGGCCTCATTGTCTGCGTACTGGGGCTGCTGTTCGGGCTGATGAGCTATTCCCATGTCAAGAACCTGCCGGTACACCGGTCCATGGCCGAGATCTCCGAGCTGATCTACGAGACCTGTAAGGCGTACATGGTTCAACAGGGCAAGCTGCTCCTGGTGTTGTTCGGGTTCATCGGGGCAGTCATCGTCGTCTACTTCCTGCTGACCGGGCTGGAGCTGCCGAAGATCCTGGTCATTCTCCTCTTCAGCATCATCGGCATGGGGGGGAGCTATGGGGTGGCCTGGTTCGGAATCCGGATCAACACTCTGGCGAACTCACGGACCGCGTTTGCGGCGCTCCGGGGCAAGGCATGGCCGGTATCCGAGATCCCGCTTCGCTCCGGCATGAGCGTGGGCATGATGCTCATCTCGGTCGAGCTGCTGTTCATGCTAGCGATCCTGCTCTTCATCCCTTCGGATGTGGCCGGAGCCTGCTTCCTCGGCTTTGCGATTGGCGAATCCTTGGGCGCTGCGGCGCTGAGAATTGCGGGCGGGATCTTCACCAAGATCGCCGACATTGGCTCCGACCTGATGAAGGTGGTGTTCAAGATCAAGGAAGATGATGCCCGGAACCCCGGCGTCATCGCGGACTGTACCGGTGACAACGCGGGCGACTCGGTCGGTCCCACGGCCGACGGCTTCGAGACCTACGGCGTTACCGGCGTGGCCCTGATCTCGTTCATCGTGCTCGCGGTGGCGGACTCTTCGGTCCAGGCCCAGCTGCTGGTCTGGATCTTCCTCATGCGGGTGATGATGGTGCTGGCTTCCGGCTTCTCCTACCTGATCAGCAACAGCATGTCCCGGGCGCGGTACAGTGGCGGGGCCCGGTTCAACTTCGAGACTCCGCTTACCCAGCTGGTCTGGATGACCTCGTTGGTCTCCATCGCCCTTACCTACCTGCTCTCCTACGTGATCGTCCCGCACTTGGGCGGCAACCCGGATCTGTGGTGGCAGCTCTCCACCGTGATCAGCTGCGGCACGCTGGCCGGGGCCATCATCCCCGAACTGGTAAAGGTCTTTACCTCGACCGAGTCGCGGCACGTGCGTGAAGTCGTCACCTCGTCGCGAGAGGGCGGTGCCTCGCTCAACATCCTCTCGGGATTCGTGGCGGGCAACTTCTCCGCCTACTGGCTGGGCATCACCATCATGGGCCTGATGGCCATCGCCTACGGGGTAAGTACGCTCGGCCTGGGCGATCTGATGAAGGCCCCGGCCATCTTCGCCTTCGGTCTGGTGGCGTTCGGCTTCCTGGGAATGGGCCCGGTCACGATCGCGGTGGACAGCTATGGCCCGGTGACCGACAACGCCCAGTCCATTTACGAGCTCTCCCTGATCGAACAGGTGCCCGGGGTCAAGCAGGAGATCAAGCGGGACTTCGGGTTCGATCTCAACTTCGAGTCGGCCAAGGAGCTGCTGGAGGAAAACGACGGGGCAGGAAACACGTTCAAGGCCACGGCCAAACCGGTGCTCATCGGCACCGCCGTTGTCGGAGCCACCACCATGATCTTTTCCATCATCATGGCGCTGACTCACGGACTGACCGGCGGAATGGAAAACCTTTCGATCCTGCACCCGCCCTTCCTGCTCGGCCTGATCACCGGGGGAGCGGTGATCTACTGGTTCACCGGCGCGTCGACCCAGGCGGTGACCACCGGCGCCTACCGGGCGGTCGAGTTCATCAAGGCAAACATCCGGCTGGAAGGGGTTACCAAGGCGTCGGTGGAGGACAGCCGTCGCGTGGTGGAGATCTGCACCCAGTATGCCCAGAAGGGGATGTTCAACATCTTCCTCGGTGTGTTCTTCTCGACCCTCGCCTTTGCCTTCATCGAGCCGTTCTTCTTCATCGGCTACCTGATCTCGATCGCAATGTTCGGCTTGTTCCAGGCCATCTTCATGGCCAACGCCGGTGGGGCCTGGGACAACGCCAAGAAGATCGTGGAGACCGAGCTGAAGATGAAAGGCACGCCACTACACGACGCCTCGATCGTGGGCGACACGGTGGGCGACCCCTTCAAGGATACCTCGTCCGTGGCAATGAATCCGGTGATCAAGTTCACTACCTTGTTTGGCCTTCTGGCCGTGGAGCTCGGGGTGTACCTGGTCGGTGGCGGGAACGGTACACTCAGCCGGGTTCTAGCGGTGGCATTCTTTGTGGCCGCCCTGTTGTTCGTCTATCGCTCGTTCTATGGGATGCGGATCGAGAGCGAGCCTCAGTCCGCCGGAGCCCGCCGTCCGGTAACGGTCAAGGCGTAGGCTTCATGCATGGCCGCTAGCGGCGCACTCGCCGCGTCACGCGCCGCCGGTTCCGGGCTGACGCGCGATCAGTTGCTCGAGCTGTACTACTACATGCGGCTCACCCGCTCGCTGGAAGAGCGGCTGGTCAACCTGTACCGGCAGACCAAGGTAGTAGGTGGACTCTTCCGCTCACTGGGCCAGGAGGCCGACGCGGTGGGGTCCGCCTACGCGCTGGACCGCTCCAAAGGCGACGTCCTCTCTCCGCTGATCCGCAATCTCGGCTCCATGCTGGTGCAAGGCGCCACTCCGCTGGAAATCCTGCGGCAATACATGGCCAAGGGCGACTCACCCACCCGCGGCCGCGAGCTGAACATTCATTTCGGCGACACGGTGCGGGGGTTCATTGGCCAGATCTCTCATCTGGGCGACATGGTCCCGGTCATGGCCGGGGTCACCCTTTCGTTCAAGCTCCGGAACGAGCCACGGGTAGGACTGGTATACGTGGGCGACGGGGCAACCTCCACCGGGGCATTCCATGAGGGGATCAACTTCGCCGCGGTCCAGCATTGTCCCCTGGTAGTGATCGTGGAGAACAACGGGTATGCCTACTCGACTCCGACCAGCAAGCAGACCGCCTGCACCAGCTTCAAGGACAAGGCGATTGGCTACGGGATTCCCGGCGTGCGGGCAGACGGGAACGATGTGGTGGCAACGTATCAGGTCACCAAGGAGGCGGTGGACCGGGCGCGGGCGGGAGAAGGCGTCACCCTGATCGAGCTGATCACCTATCGGCGGAAGGGACACGCGGAGCACGACAACCAGTCGTACGTGCCGACCGGCGAGATCGACCGCTGGGCCCGGGAGAACGATCCGGTGGACCGCTACATCCGCGAGCTCAGCACGCAATATGGATTTGCGAGCAGCGATCTGGAGGCGATCGACACTCGGATCAAGCTGGAGATCGATCGAGCCACCGATGAGACCGAGGCGTCACCCGCGCCTGAGCCGCTCGACGGGCTCCGCGGAGTATACGCCGATCCAGCCGCCGCGCCCGTGCTCTGGTTCAGGGAAGGGATTCGGTCGGCGGTGGACCGACACGAGCGGCCCTCGAGTTGGGGAACCCACGATGGCTGAGACCACCTATCTCGAGGCGATCCGGCAGGGATTGTTCGAAGAGATGGAGCGGGACCCCGAAGTGCTCTGTCTAGGGGAAGACATCGGGGCCTACGGCGGTGCGTTCAAGGTTACCGAAGGGCTTCAGGCCCGCTTCGGCGAGCGGCGAGTGATCGACACCCCATTATCGGAGGCGGCCATCGTTGGTGCCGCTGCAGGAGCGGCGCACATGGGCATGCGTCCAGTCTGCGAGATGCAGTTCATCGACTTCATCTCCTGCGCGTACGACATGCTGACCAACTATGTCGCGACGGCCCGGTACCGCGCGTTTCTACCATGTCCCATGGTGGTTCGGGGACCGAGCGGCGGGTACGTTCGGGGAGGTCCGTTTCATTCCCAGAATCCCGAAGCGGCTTTCCTGCATACTCCAGGGCTCAAGATCGTCTATCCGGCCACCGCCAGCGACGCCAAGGGGCTGTTGAAGGCCGCGATCCGGGATGACGACTGTGTTCTCTTCTTCGAGCACAAGTATCTGTACCGCCGGGTCAAGGAGGAGTTGCCCAGCGGCGATCACGTCGTCCCCATCGGCAAGGCTCGGCTGGCGCGAGAAGGACGCGATTTGTCGATTATTACCTATGCGGCCACCGTGTGGAAGGCGCTGGACGCGGCGGAGCAACTAGAGCGGGAGGACGGACTATCGGTCGAGGTGCTGGATCTTCGGTCGTTGTCGCCCATGGACGATGAGGCGATTGCGGCAACGGTGAAGAAGACCAGCCGGGTGCTGATCGTGCACGAAGACACCGTCACCGGTGGAGTTGCCGGCGAGATCGCGGCCCGGATCAACGACCTCGCATTCGAGTGGCTGGATGCGCCGATCAAGCGAGTAGCCGCGCACGACGTTCCTCTTCCCTACGCTCCACAGCTGGAGGATTTCGTGTTGCCGCAAACGGCGGATATTGTGAGAGCAGCGAGGTGGTTAGCGGCATACTAGAGGCCGCCGGTCACCAGTCGCGAGTCCCCAGTTGACCGTGTAACGTTGTTGGAGAGCGTGATGGCTGATGACTGAGGACTGGCGGCTCTTTAAGGAGCTACGATGGCCAAGATAGACGTAATCATGCCCCAGATGGGCGAATCGATTGCCGAAGGGACGCTGTCCCGCTGGATCAAGAAGGTGGGAGACACGGTCCAGCGGGACGAGCCCATCTTCGAGATCTCGACCGACAAGGTCGATGCCGAGATCCCGGCTCCCAATGCAGGGGTGCTGGCAGAGATTCTGGTGCAGGAGGGTCAGACGGTCTCGGTGCAGACCGTAGTGGCCCGAATCGAAACTGATGCCAGTTCCGGTGCAGCGGCAAAACCCGCCGCACCCGAGAGCCCACGCCCGCCGGTACCACCGCCCAACGCACCGGCACCGTCCAAGCCTGCGACTCCTTCCGGGGCGCCTCCCGCTCCAGTCGCTCCGGCACCATCTGCTCCTCCCAAGGGTGGCTACGGCGGTAACCAGCCGTCGGCGCCGCCGCCACGGGGGGTTCCTGCGGCTGCCAGCTCTGAGGCTCGGACCGTAGCAGATGCCACCGGGGGCAATGGGGCGGCGGAGACCGCCGAAGAACGGCTGCGGCGGAAATCGACCCCGGTGGTTCGCCGCATCGCCGCGGAGCATAACGTGGATATCAGCGCCGTACCCGGTACCGGGCTCGCGGGGCGGGTGACCAAGAATGACATGCTGAGCTACATCGGGGGGACAGCGGGGCAGCCGGGCAGTGGGGCAGCACCATCGAACGAAGCGCCACTTTCTGAAGCAACCATTGCCGTCCCGCCGCCCCGCAGCCCCGCGGCCCCGCTTGGGCCGGCGCCAATCGTCGATCCCTGGGAAGGGGACCGGGTCGAGCCGTGGTCGCGCATTCGGAAGCTCACGGCAGACCACATGGTCATGTCGCGGCGGGTCTCACCCCATGTCAACACCATCTTCGAGATCGACTACACTCGCATCGGCCAGATTCGCGCCCGGCGGAAGCAGGAGTACGCGGAACGAGGCGTGAACCTGACCTATCTGGCCTTTATCACCAAGGTAGTGGCCGATAATCTCCGAAAACATCCGGTGGTGAACTCGGCGGTGTCCGGTGAGAGCACGTTATTCCGGCGGGACATCAACATCGGCATCGCGGTCGCCCTGGACTGGGGTTTGATTGTGCCGGTCATCAAGCGGGCGGATGAGCTGTCGCTCCTGGGCGTCGCCCGCGCCATCAACGATCTGGGGGAGCGGGCCCGAACCAAGAAGCTGAGTCCCGATGAAGTGCAGAAGGGGACATTCACCATTACCAATCCCGGGGTATTTGGATCGGCCATAGGCACACCCATCATCAACCAGCCCCAGGCGGCCATTCTCTGCGTCGGCAGTATCGAGAAGCAGCCGGCGGTGATCACGGTGGACGGCGCAGACATGATCGCGGTTCGCACCAAGGGGTTCCTGTCACTGGCCTTCGATCATCGGATCGTTGACGGCGCGGACGCCGACCGCTTCATGGCCGATGTGAAGCATGGTTTGCAGGACTTTGCCGAGAGCGGAGCCTGATGCCGCGGCGAGTCATCGAGGTGGACGGCCAGCAGTGGGAGGTCTCGGTCAGCGGCCGGCTCACCCAGTACGTCAAGGATGAGTTTGGCCTGGTGTTCACCCGGGGCACCGGGGCGCAGCAGGAGCGGAGGGTCGTCCGCTATTCTCCGCTCGGCGCCAAGAGCCGCGAGACCTCGCTGGGACAGCTGAGCGATCAGGAGCTGAAGGAGCTGCTACAGCACTCGCAGCCCTCTTGGACCGCACCCGAGCTGGGGTATCGGCGCTGAGCTCTCCTGCGGTCTCCGGGACCATCGACCTGCACGTACACTCGACGGCATCAGACGGTAGAGTGGCGCCTGAAGAAGTGGTTCGTCGCGCGCGGGACGCGGGACTCAGCGCGGTGGCACTCACCGATCACGATACTCTCGCTGGAATACCCGAGGCGTTAGCAGCTGGGGAGCGCTACGGCGTTCGAGTGGTGGCCGGTTGCGAATTCTCCGTGGCCGCGCCCTGGGGTGAGATGCACGTCCTGGGATACCTTCTCCCTTCGCACTCGGCGGAACTGGAGAGCTTTCTCGAGCGCTGCAGAGCAGATCGGGTGCGGCGGGCCCGGGAGATGGTCCGCCACCTGCAGCGGCTCGGGCTGGACCTCTCGTTCGAGAACGTGCTGCAGGAGTCCGGCGGCGCTGCGGTGGGACGACCCCACGTCGCTCGGGCGCTGGTACGACAGGGTGGGGCCGCTAACGCCAACGATGCCTTCGACCGCCTCATCGGGCGGGGCCGGCCGGCCTTCGTCGAGAAGACGCTCCCCAGTTTTGCCGAGGTGGCTTCGATGGTGCACACGGCGGGAGGTGTGGTGTCCCTCGCGCACTTGAAGGACCGCGGTACCCGCGAGACCGTCGAACGATTCAAGGGAGAAGGCCTGGACGCGATCGAGACTCGGCACCCGAGCCATGATCCCGACCTGCGCGCGCGGCTTACCGATATTGCCATCCAGCTGGGCCTGCTCCGGACCGGGGGCAGCGACTGGCATGGTGATCCTGAGCCCGGTACAACTCACGGGGGTATGGGCTCACAGCAGGTGCCGCGGGAGTGGCTGGATCGACTGGATGAGTGGAAGGTTCAACCTGAGAGAGCGGTGGCTTCATGACCCTCCTGCAACCTGGCTCGCCCGCACCCGACTTTTCGGCCGACGCCTCTGATGGACAGCGGTACCGGCTGACGGATTTGCTGCAGAAGAGCCGAGTGCTGCTGGTCTTCTACCCCGGCAACAATACACCGGGCTGAAACCGCCAACTCTCCGCCGTGCGCGACGAGATCGAGACCTTCACCAGCCATGACATCCGCCCGTTCGGGGTAAACCCCGCATCGGTGGAGAGCCATGCGAATTATGCGGCCAAGCTGGGGCTGCCTTTCCCTCTGCTCTCGGATACGAACCTCGCCATTAGCCGCGCCTACGAAACGCTGAAACCGGATGGCAAGGGAATTTCCCGTTCGGTCTGTCTGATCGACCGCAACGGGCTGGTGCTCTACAGCCAGGCCGGAGCACCGGGAGCGGAGCTGGTGGTGGAGAGTGTGGCACTTTGAGCCCGAAGCCGGAGTTCACCGATAAGGTGGTGCTGGTCACCGGGGTAGGGCGCGCCGGGCAGATCGGCAACGCCGTCGCACTCGGCTTCGGAAAAGCCGGGGCAAAGATCGTGGCCTGCGACCGGAATGCCGTCGGAGTGGCCGAACGGGTTCGCGAATTCGCGGCCCAGGGAGTGGATGCCCGGCCCTGTGCCGGCGACCTTACCCAGCCGGACATCGCGGCCCTCGCGGTGGAGATTGCGCTCAAGAACTTCGGTCGGTTGGATGTGGTGGTGAATGTGGCCGGAGGTCTCACCACCTACGGGCCCATCAGTGATCTCACGGTTCAGGCCATCGACCGGGAAATTTCCATCAACGTGAAAACGGCCGTGCTGGTGTCGCAGGCGGCCATTGATGCATTGAGCCGGAGCCGAGGGTGCATCATCAATTTTTCCTCGATTGCGTACTTCAGCCCCCAGGCGCCGATGGCGATCTACAGTGCCGCCAAAGCTGCCGTTGCCGGATTCAGCCAAAGCCTTGCTCTCGAACTGCGGGACCGGCAGATCCGGGTGAACGCGGTCGCGCCGGCCATGGTACGAACCATGGACAACGTGGCTGCCGTGGGCGAAGGTGAGGCGCAGTACGTCGAGATGCGGGAAGTCACCGAGGGTGTGATGGCCCTCGCCAGCCCGTCGTCAACCGTCACCGGACAAATCATACCGATTGCACCGCCGGGCTCCGGCTCTCACTAATGGAGCTACGGGGCAAGGTGGCACTGGTGACCGGCGCCGGGCGCCGGTTAGGCCGCGCTATGGCGCAGGCACTGGCGGAACGGGGTATGACCCTGGCCCTGCATTATCACCGGTCTGAGGCCGGCGCGCGCGAGCTGGCGGGGCAGATCGAGGCCGCCGGGGGACGCGCCGCATGTTTCCAGGCCGACCTCACCGACGCCCATGCCGCCGAATCCCTGCCTCGTACCGTCGCCGCGCGGCTGGGGGGTCTCAACGTGCTGGTGAACTCCGCCGCGGTTATGCACCGCTTGAGTCTGGATGAGACCACACCCGAGCAGTGGGACGCCATTCTCGGTCTCAACCTGCGCTCAGTCTTCTTCTGTACCCGGGGAGCGGCGGCGGCGCTGCGGCAAAGCAGAGGCAAGGTGGTCAACCTGGCGGATCTGGCCGGTCTCGAGCCTTGGCCCGGCTTTGCGGCCCATTCCATCAGCAAGGCCGGAGTCGTCATGCTGACCAAGGTGCTGGCGCGAAGCCTGGCTCCCGAAGTTACGGTCAACGCCATTGCTCCAGGTGCGGTTTTGGTGCCGGAAGACTACAGCGCTGACGACCGGGAGCGGCTGGTGCGCTCGACGCCGCTGCGCCGCCTGGGTAGTCCATCGGACGTGGTGGCGGCTTTGCTCTATCTCCTCGAGGGTGGTGACTACGTGACCGGAGAGATCCTGGTGGTCGACGGTGGACGACTGGTCCAGTAGCGCGGGCTTTCGCGATGTCGTGATCGTGGGGGGAGGCTGCTACGGCGCCTTCTATACGGGGCAACTGCTTCGTGCCGCGGAGCGAGCTCGGGTCCGCTTCCGCCAGCTGCTGATCGTAGACCGCGATCCGCAGTGCCGGGTTGCCCGGGAGATTGGCCAAGTCGAGGGAGTAACCCTCGTGACTCAGGACTGGGGTGAGTTCTTCGATCAGTATCTGGCCAAGGCTGCCGCAATTCCCGAGAGTGGCACCGGGGACGCCATCGTGCCGTCGCCTCTCATGCCCCATCTCATGTACGAGTGGCTGGTCCGCCAGGCTCGCCGTCGCTGGCCTGGCCGAACGGTCACCACGACAGTGGTGCCTGCCGGACCTGGCACACCCTACGACGTGACCGCCCCCGACCAGACCCGCTACGTCTCGTATGCCGACTGGATCTGCCCCACGCATTGTATCGAGCCGGCCATTTGCCCCGTGATCCGAGCCCCCCGGAGCTGGGAAATGGCGGATGCTTTGACAGCGGTCGCCCGGAAACTGGATCTCTCCCACCCCACGGCAGGCCCGGTTCTCTTCGTCTGCGAACACCGAGTCTATGGTGTTGGCATGTTCGATGTTGCAGAGGTGCTCGCGGGCGATGCAGCCGTCGTGGCCGCGGGCTCGCGGGGAAACGCCGTCGATGTGCTGGTCGGCACTGTGTCCAGCTGTCACGGGGCGGTGAATCTGCTTCACCTAGGCTAGGCGCACGGGAACCCTCGGACGTTCTATATTTTGGAGCCATAGGGAGTTTCGCGTGCATCCTGGAGCTGGTATGACCGGCAAGGCAGAGCTGGACGTCATCATCGTAGGTGGAGGGCCGGCGGGGCTCTGCGCAGCCATGTACGCCGGACGGGGGCTGCTTCGGTCGGTACTCCTGGAGCGGGGTGTCCCCGGCGGGGAGCTGCTGAACACCGAATGGATCGACGACTATCCCGGATTCGAGCACGTCCTCGGCCGGCAGCTCGCTGATCTGATGACGGCGCATGCCGTCAAATTCGGGGCCGACATTCGGCAGGATACGGTGGACTCGATTGTGCGTCTGGACGACGGCACCTTCGATGTAGCCACTGGTTTGGGGCACCTATATCAGGCGCCGGCGGTCATTCTCACTGCCGGGGGCACGCCCAACAAGCTGGAGGTGCCGGGTGAGGTCGAATACGCCGGCCGGGGTGTCTCCTACTGTGCCGTCTGCGACGGGGCATTTTTCAAGGGGGAGATCCTGGCTGTCATCGGGGGCGGGGATGCCGCCGTCGAGGAAGCCGATTACCTCACTCGCTACGCCCAGAAGGTTTACGTCATTCACCGCCGCGACGAGTTTCGGGCCTCGAAGATTCTGCAGGAACGGCTGTTTGCCAATCCGAAGATCGAAGTGATCTGGAACAAGCGGGTGCTCGAGTTCAAGGGCACACCGGCCGGTCTGCAGTCGGTGCAGCTGCAGGACACGGTGACCGGAGAGCTGTCTTCTCTTGGTGCTAGTGGAGCCTTCATTTTCGTCGGTTTTCGGCCTAACACCGGGCTGGTCAAACAGCATGCGGTGCACGACCCCAGCGGTTATCTGATCACCGACGAGCGGATGATGACCTCGATTCCGGGGTTATTCGCGGCCGGAGATGTGCGGTCACAGCTGACCCGCCAAATCACCACCGCTGTGGGAGACGCGACGACGGCAGCCATTGCGGTTGAGAAATATCTGGCCGATCGGAAGACCCGCGTGCAGCCGAAGGTCAAGGTCGGTGTCTAGTCCCGAAGTGGTGGCGATGCCGAACGGACAGTTCGCCCAGAACTGTTACCTCGTCGCCGATGCTGCCGCCGGCGAGGCAGTGATCATCGATCCCGGCGAAGATTCCAGCCGGTTCCTGGCTGAGCTGAACCGCCGGGGTTGGTCGCTCCGCGCCATATGGCTTACGCACGGCCACATCGACCACATCATGGGAGTGAAGGCCGTGCATGAGGCCACCAGCGCTCCGATCTACCTGCATCGGGCCGACCGGCCGCTGTACGACTCGCTTCCCCAGTACGGGTCCTGGGTAGGAATGCAGCTGGAGCGCCCGCCGGCACCTCATGCGGAGCTCACGGCTGGGCAGAGCCTCCGAATCGGCGATTATCGCTTCGAGGTGCGATTCACACCGGGTCATTCTCCGGGCAGCGTGAGTTTTCTGGGGTATGGCCTGATCTTCGGGGGAGACGTGCTCTTCAACGGATCGGTGGGCCGGACGGACCTGCCGGGCGGAGACGCCGCGACGCTCATGGCCACGATCCAGAATGAGTTCCTCTCATTAGCCGACTCAACCGTGGTGCACAGTGGCCACGGGCTGGACACTACTATCGGAGTCGAACGGCTCACCAACCCATTCCTTACCGGAGCATATCGGATTGGGTGAGTCGGCGGGGCGGGGGGGCAGCGGGGCGGCGGGGCAGGCACTCCCTTCCGTTGACGCCGGCATGATGCGGGGTCGGGCGACTTGGTCCGTCGCTGCCCCGCGGCCCCGCCGCCTCCCCGACCCACCGACCTGCAACCGCTGCGGTTTTCCTGTTCGCCCGCGAATCCGCGGCTGCAAGAATCCTTGCGCCAACTGCGGCACGATCTATCCACTCGGGGACTGTTCTGACTGACCGGGCCGTGTGGACCATTCCCGATCTCGACGTGTTTTCCGGGATCGACGCGCGGTCTTCGCTGGACATCTCCCGCAGTGTCCTGCCGCCGCGCCTCAGACCGGGCGCGCTTGGGGTGCTCGACATCTCTGAGTTTTTCGGCGAGACCACCGGAGGAGTTCGCACCTACCTGCTGCAAAAGGCTCGCTATGTCGAGAGTCGGCCCGAGCTGCGCCAGGTGCTGGTTGTGCCGGGTGCGCGCGACTCGATCCACGAGACCGGCGGTGTTCGTTGTTACCGGCTGCACGGTCCTTCGATCCCAACCCAGAAGCCCTACCGCTTCATGCTGGCAACCCGCTCCACGACCCGGATCGTGGCTCACGAGCGGCCCCAACTGATAGAGGTCGGCAGTGCCTGGTGCGCCCCCTGGCTGGTGCACCTCGCCACCCGTGGGGGACAGGTTCCCGCCGTGTGGTTCTACCACAGCAACTTTCCCCGGGTGATTGCCCCCTGGCCACGGTCAGCGGGCGCAATGCGTCGCACGGCGAGCCGGTTCGCCTGGCGGTACGTCCGTCGCTTGAGCCGGCTGGTCAAGGCCACTCTGGCTCCCTCGGATTTCGTGGTGGGCGAGTTGGAGCGCGAGGGCGTAGAACGAGTGCAGCGGGTTTCGCTCGGCGTGGATCTGGACCGATTCCACCCGCGGCGTCGCGCCTATGGGGCGGAAACTCGTCGGAGCCTGGGCCTGCCCGAGGGGCCCCTGGCGCTCTTCGTGGGTCGGATCGCCCGGGAGAAGGAGCTCGACCTGCTGCTCTCGAGCTGGCCGAAGGTCGAGAAGGGAACCAGGGCTCGACTCGTCCTGGTGGGAAACGGTCCCTCACGGGCGAGACTGCAGCGGCAGCCGGGAAGTGACCGGTTTATCTGGCTCCCCTTCGAGGCGGATCGAGAACGCCTGGCCGATCTGATGGCGGCGGCCGATCTGTATGTTGCCCCCTGCTCCTTGGAAACCTTCGGACTTTCCGCTCTGGAGGCCCTGGCCAGCGGCACCCCTGTCCTCACGGCTGACCGGGGCGGGGTGGCGGAAACGGTGGCCCGATCCAGAGCGGGTGCCTCTTTTGTATCCGGCGACGGCCACGCACTGGCGGAGGCGGCCATCCGGCTGATCACCGGAAGCCTGGACGAGCTGGGGATCCGGGGGCGGGCCTACGTGGAAGCCAACCACGGATGGGATCAGGTGTTCGACCGGCTGTTCGGCGTATATCGCCGCATTCTGGATTTGTGATGCTACTGGTCTCCATTCACGACGTGACCCCTGCTCATGAAAAGAACGTTCAGAATCTCTGGGAGCTCTGCCGACGCCGCGGCGTGACTCCCGCGCTTCTCGTCGTACCCAACTGGCACGGCGAGTGGCCGCTCGAGCAGTATCCCCACTTCGTGAGATGGGTCCAAGCTGGGGCAGAGCAAGGCGCGGAGCTGATTCTGCATGGAGAGCGTCACGATGAGAACGGGCTACGACGCGGGCCCAGCGATGCCTGGCGAGCTTGGGGCAACACCGCCCGAGAGGCGGAGTTTCTCACTCTGGAAGAGCCAGTTGCCCGGCGCCGAATCGCCTCGGGCCTTTCCCGACTGCAGCGGGTGGGGATTAATCCCTCAGGATTCGTTGCGCCGGCCTGGTTGGCCCGCGAAACCACCGACACGGCAGCGCGAGCGCTGGGACTAGTGTTCACTGAAGACGCGTCCAGCATTCACCTGCTGTCTTCAAGGGAGCGAGTTGCGTCGCCGGTGGTGCGGTGGAGCTCGAGAACCCCGCTCAGGGCCTGGGGCTCGTCGGCGGTTGCTGCGGCTCGCTGGCGCCTCCAGCGAGACAGCGCCTGGCCTCGCCTCGCACTTCATCCACAGGACCTCGAACACACCGCAACCGCCCGATCCCTCGCGGGTGCTCTCGACCGGTGGTGCGCGCATCGAACTGTCGGCCGGTACGCAGATCTCTGCTCCATGCATCAGCCAGCGTGACGGCATTAGAGGCTCACCTCATTTGTGTCGGCTTGGTGGCTGCCGATCTGTTGGCGCGCGCCTGGCGCATTCAGTGGATCATCCAGGGCCTCGGGTATTCGTTGTCGGTAAAGGACGCCTTCATCCTAAATGCCTTTGGAGATGCGGCCTGCGCTCTGACCCCGCTCCGGATCGGCGGCGAACCGGCTCGACTGGCCGGGATGCTCCGGAGCCGGGTACCCGCTACAGCCGCCTTCGTGGGAATCAGTCTCGAGGTGCTTGCGGCCTGGCCGGTGATCATCATTGCCGCCGCATGGCTCGGCTGGGAGTATGCGCCGGCGTGGTGGTCCAGCGTCGGTCCCCGACTCGAGGCAGCAGCAGAGCATGCCTGGCCCTGGGTGGTGGGCGTTTTTCTCATCAGCGTTCTGGCATGGCGTTACGCCCGCTCGGTAACCTCCCCAATGGGTCGGCACCTGCGTCGCCCGGTCAAACGCGCTCTGGTGTACTGGCGGCGGATGCCTTGGTGGCCACTCGTGGCCAGCCTTCCGCTCAGCCTGGTGAATCTGGGAACGCGGGTCGCGATTCTTCCGGTTCTCGCGCTCACCCTGCCGGATCCCCCGGCCATGGGACCAATGCTGGTGGGGTCGTTCGCCCTCCTGTACAGTCAGCTGCTGCTGCCGACGCCGTCAGGTGCCGGCGCGGTTGAATTAGGATTTCTGGGCGGTGCTGCGGGAGATCTGGGAGAACACCAGGGCTGGCTGCTGTTGGCCTGGCGCTGGTATACCAACGGGGTCGGCGTGGTGCTGGGTGTGTGGCTGGCCGCGAAGATTTACGGCTGGCCGGCGCTCAGGAAGCTGGCCCGTCAGGGCGCGGCAGATGTCAGGGAGCAGCTGGAGAGTTGATATTGGAGGGGGCCGGAGCCATGGCCACCAGCATGACGGTCGGTTCCAGCGCTTCGGTCACGCCGTGAGGGAGATCCGCTGGCGCCCAGACCACCGCTCCTTGCCCCACCTCCTGCGTCTCCTCTCCCACAATCATCCTCGCCTTTCCTGAGAGGACCAGATAAAATTTGTCCGACTTCGCGTGGACGTGAACCTTTTGTGACTGTCCCGGCTGAAAACAATTCAGCCCCACGAACAGCTTGGGGCTGCCAAAGAGATCAGCCTTGAACGGCTTCTCGCCGGAGAACCCAGCGACATCGGCGATCGACCTAAAGTACGTGGTCATTCTTCCCCGGATGTGAAGTGACTCCACACGACGCAAAAGCTGCCGCGCCTACTCGCATCGAACGAGATCCCCTCGGCGAAAAAGCGGTGCCCTCCAGCGCGTTGTACGGGATCCAGACCCTGCGCGCCTCGGAAAACTTTCCCATCTCGGGGCTCCGGCCTCTGCCGGCCTTCGTCGACGCCGTAGTATGGATCAAGCGCTCGGCGGCAGTGGTGCACAAGCAGACTGGGCGGCTCGAGGCCCGTTTGGCCGATGCCATTGTGCAGGCGGCCGACGAGGTTCTCGGTGGCAAGCACCGGGATCAATTCATTCTGGACGTGTATCAAGCTGGTGCCGGTACCAGTCACAACATGAACTGTAATGAGGTACTGGCGAACCGGGCCAACGAGCTCCTGGGCTCAGCGCGGGGAACCTATCAGCCGGTGCATCCGAACGATCACGTCAACATGGCGCAGAGCACCAATGACGTGATCCCCACCGCGATGCGGCTGGCAACTCTGGCCACGCTCTCGGGAACCCTGGTCTCGCTCGACCGGCTGGCGACGTCGCTCCTGGCCAAGGGCGAAGAGTTCGATCACATCATCAAATCGGGACGCACCCATCTGCAGGATGCCACCCCGATCCGGCTGGGCCAGGAGTTCACCGCCTACGGCCGCACGGTTCAGCGCCATCGGGACAAGCTGGAGGCGGCAGCGGATTGGTTGCGCGAGCTCAACATCGGGGGGACGGCCGTGGGCACCGGTCTCAACGCCGAGCCGGAGTATGCCGAGCTGATGGTCAAGCAACTGTCCCGTATTACCGGCATGCAGCTCAGGCCCGGACGCGACCTGATTCAGCTGATGCAGTCGATGGGCGACTTTGCCACTTTCAGCGGGGCCCTTCGGGCGTACGTGCTCGATCTGAACAAGATCGCTAACGACCTCCGGCTGCTCGCGTCAGGTCCCCGAACCGGACTGGCAGAAATTCTTCTCCCGCCGGTCCAGCCGGGCTCCAGCATCATGCCGGGCAAGGTTAACCCCTCCATCGCCGAGATGGTGAACCAGGTCTGCTACCAGGCGCTGGGGCTGGATACTACCGTGGGGCTAGCCACCGAGGCGGGGCAGCTCGAGCTGAATGTGATGATGCCGGTGATCACGCACAACATCCTGTTCGCGCTGTTCATCGTGGGGAACGCGACTGCGGTTCTGGCCGAGCGCTGCATCGATGGAATTCAGGCCGATGAGGCGCAATGCCGCTACTGGCTGGAGCGGAGCCCGGCTCTGGTCACCGCGCTGGCCCCGCGCATCGGCTACGGCGAGGCGGCCAAGCTCGCCAAGGAAGCAGTGGAAAGCGGCCTCACGGTAAAAGAGCTGGTGATCCAGAAAGGAATTTTGAAGGGAACGGAATTAGAGGAGATCCTGGACCTTCGAGCCATGACTGAACCTGGCGTCCCGGGTGAGCTCGACGAGCCGGTCAGGCAACCGGGCGGTCGGTAACTCGCCGAAGCGGGGTGACGCCGGCGGTTCCTTCATTGGTGCTGTCGCCCACCTGAAGCTCCACTACCCGAAAGGCGGGCCGGTCCGGGTAGGTGCGCTGCAACAGCATCATCGAGACGTTGTATACCGGTACGTCCCCCATGGTACGCCCCTGGGGCGCGCCGTGGTGAGCGTGGCCGTGAAACACCACGTCGACGGGATACCGGCCCAGCGGCTCCTCCAGCCGGCTGGAGCCAAGATAGGGATAAATCTCCCGAGGCTCTCCTTCTACCGTTGCGGCGATGGGCGCATAGTGGAGCAGGGCAACCTTGCGTGCCGTGCGAAGCCGACTGAGGGCGGTTTCCAGCTTGAGAGCCTCGTCTACCGCCTCTCTGACGAACTGTTTGATAAGCGGTTCTCCCCAAGGACCGAGGGCCCCGCGACCGAACCCGCCGGCAAAGCCCTTGGCTCCGGCAAAGCCTACTCCCAGCACCTCGTGCGCGTCGCCGTCGAGCACCCGGACGCCTGCGTCACACAGGATCCGGGTTATCTCACTGACTTTCCCGCACTCATAGTCGTGGTTGCCCAGCACCGCGACGATCGGAACCGTGACGGAGCCCAGCGCCTTGGCCATCTGGCGCGCCTCCTCCGGGTCTCCTCTGTCCGTCAGGTCACCACACAGCGCCAGGATGTCTGCGTGGGCTGAGACCTGACTGAAGAGCATCTGCAACGGCGGCTCAAGTCCTCCGCCGCCCAGGTGAATGTCTCCCAAAGCGGCAATCCGCACGGTACCGGTCGATTTGGTCATGCTGGCACGATCTCGCGATAGGTGGAGGGCTGCGGTGATCCGCGCCACACCCTGAAAGTTTGGAACCCACTTATCATAAAACTCCCCTCCGCGGAGTCCGGCATGGCGCTCGCCCCGACGCAGTCGTTAGTCGAGACCCCCTCCCGGCTGTTTTATCGTGACGCGATGGAGGTGCTCAACCGGGCCAAGGTGCCGTTCCTGGTCGGCGGCGCGTTCGCGTTCATTCACCAAGCCGGCATCGACAAGTCTACCAAGGATCTGGACATCTTTGCCCGGCCTTTAGACGTCCAGCGCCTGCTGGAAGCGTGCGCGACGGCCGGTTACGAGACGGAACTGGTGTTTTCCCACTGGTTGGCCAAGATCCGATCGCCCGAGGGATTCATCGATGTGATTTTCAGCTCGGGCAACGGGGTGGCTGCCGTGGATGACGGCTGGTTCGAGCACGCCGCGCAGGGTGAAGTTCTCAGTGTTCCGGTACAGATCGCGCCACCGGAGGAGACCATCTGGTCAAAGGCCTTCGTGATGGAGCGCGAGCGCTACGACGGGGCGGACGTTTCCCACCTCATTCTTGCCATTGGTGAGCGGCTGGATTGGGACCGATTGATCCAGCGGTTCGGCCCCCACTGGCGCGTGCTGCTGGCCCATCTCATCCTGTTCGGGTTCATCTTTCCTTCGGCCCGCTCCCGAGTTCCCGAAGGCGTCATGCGGGAGCTGCTGCAGCGACTCGAGGCAGAGGTCGGTAGCCCGGATGCACCCGAGCCGGTCTGCTACGGAACTCTGCTCTCCTGGTCCCAGTACCTGGGCGATGTGCTCGGCGGCACGTTTCGCGATGGCCGAATCAGGCCTTACGGCAACCTGAGCGCCGAGGAGGTGGCTCGTTGGACCTCGGCGGATAAAGGTTAGCCGCTAGCCAACAGTCCCACCTCGCATTGATTCCACCTGTTTTCACAGGCATATTCCCAACCATGCGGGTTACTACCTGGACAGAATACAGCCTGATCATCTCAATCCACCTCGCCAAACGCGGACGTGGCGGGAGTGGACCGGTTGCTGCCCGCGAGCTTGCCGATATCGAGCGACTTCCGGCTGATTATGTCGAGCAGATCCTGCTGCGGCTCCGCCGGGCCGGCCTAGTCGAGAGCGTACGGGGAGCTAAGGGTGGCTACTACCTGGCCAAAGTGCCCACCGCCATATCGGTACGGGACGTTATGGCTGCCTCCGAGCACCAGACCTTCGAGGTCAACTGCGCCACTCATCCGGTGGACGCCGATCGATGTAATCCGGGACACACCTGCAGCATCCGGCCGGTCTGGCATGCGCTCCAGCAGCGGGTCGACGAGCTGCTTGCCAGCATCTCTCTGGCCGATTTGATGAAGCAGGAAACCGAAGTCCAGGAACTGGTCGGGATCTCGTCAGCAAGCTGACGCTCTTCGGTTGAGAAACTGAGGCCCGACCCAACGGTCGGGCCTTTTTGCATTTGGAGAGTAGGGATGAACGCTGAATCGAGTGGGTCGGAGCCTGCGCTCTGGAGGGCGGTCGGCAACACGCCGCTGCTTCCCATCCCACTGGAATCTTCTCGCGGGGCGCAGGTCCTTCTCAAGGCTGAGTGGCTCAACCCGGGGGGAAGTGTGAAGGACCGCGCTGCCCGTGGCATTCTCCGGGACGCCCTCTGCCGGGGCGGGTTGGCCGGTCGGCGGCTGCTCGATGCGTCCAGCGGCAATACCGGGATCGCTTATGCGATGCTGGGTGCCGCCGCGGGTGTTGAGGTCACGATTTGCGTCCCGGCGAATGCCAGCCCGGAGCGCCGCGCGCTGCTGGAGATCTACGGCGCGGAAGTCGTGTTGACCGACCGGATGGACGGAACTGATGGAGCAACCGAACGGGCTCGCCAGATTTTGGGGGACGAGCCGGACCGCTACTATTTCGCCGACCAGTACAGCAATCCCGCCAACTCAGCAGCGCACCGGGAAACCACTGGCCCGGAAATCTGGCGCCAGACCGCAGGACGGATCACACACTTCGTCGCGGCGATGGGAACCACCGGAACCATGATGGGAACCGGCGGGTTCCTGAAGGAGAAGAACCCGGACATCCGGCTCATTGGAGTGCAGCCGGATTCTCCGCTACACGGTTTGGAAGGGCTCAAGCACTTGGCAACAACAGGCCATCCGCCAGCACTGTACAATCCCGGGCTGCCCGACGTGGTAGCGGAGATCTCCACCGAGGCTGCCGACCGTACGGCACAATGGCTGGCACGGCACGCCGGATACCTGGTCGGCTGGTCCGCCGGGGCGGCCGTTGCCGTGGGGTTGGACATCGTTGGGCAGGAGCCGGACGCCTGTGTAGTTGTGATCGGGTGCGACTCGGGGGCGAGATATCTCAGTGACCTTCACCGTTGGAGGGTCACGTGACGTTGCGGGTCAGTGAGACGCTGCTGCGGGCCATTCATCGCGAGGGGGAGGGAGCCTACCCGGGGGAATGCTGTGGTGTGCTGGCTGGCCAGCCGGGTGAGATTAAGCAGGTCCGCAGACTGCTCCCGGTGGTGAATCGCCGGGCAGACGACCCGCACCGGTATCTGATCGCCCCCGAGGATCTCCAGAGCGTCGAGACCGAGATTCGCGAGGCGGGCCTCGAAGTGCTCGGGTTTTACCACTCGCACCCTGATCACCTGGCGGCGCCTTCATCATTCGACGCCGAGCACGCCTGGCCCTGGTACAGTTACCTAATCGTTCGGGTCGACCGCGGACGCGCGGTTGAGGCCACCAGTTGGCAGCTGGCCGGTGATCGTTCGGCCATGTTGCCAGAGTCCCTCGATGTATTCAATGAGGTCTGAAATATGTCTGTAACCGTGTCGATCCCCACGCCGCTGCGCGGCTTTACCGCCGGGCAAGACACCATCCACTTATCGGGCCAGACCGTGGGCGAGGTGCTCGACGGGTTGCTCGCCACCCATGTCGGCCTCAAGCGACACCTGGTGCAGGACGACGGGCGGCTCCGGAGCTTCGTCAACTTGTACTTGAACGAGACCGACATCCGGCATCTCTCCTCTACGGCCACACCGGTGCATCCCGGGGATGTGCTCACCATCGTCCCCAGCATCGCCGGTGGATCTCCCGCTCTGGGGAGCGAAGTCGCGCTGTCCCATGCTGAAGTTTTGCGCTATTCCAGGCACCTGCTGCTCCCGGAGGTGGGCATTACCGGCCAACGCAAGCTCAAGTCGGCGCGGGTTCTCACCGTTGGTGCCGGGGGGCTGGGCTCGCCGCTGACGCTCTATCTGGCGGCAGCGGGAGTGGGGACGATCGGGATCGTGGACTTTGACGTAGTCGACCTGACGAACTTGCAGCGACAGATCGTCCACGGCACGTCTACACTGGGACAGCCGAAGCTCGAGTCGGCCGAGGCGCGGTTGGGAGATGTGAATCCGAATGTGCGGATCGAGAAGCACGAGACGCGACTGACCTCTCAGAACGCGCTCGACATTGTGCGGGAGTACGACATCATCGTAGATGGGACGGATAACTTTCCCACGCGGTATCTCGTCAACGATGCATGCGTGCTGCTCGGAAAGCCGAACGTCTACGGCAGCATCTTCCGCTTCGAGGGTCAGGCGTCAGTCTTCTATTCCCGCCAGGGTCCCTGCTACCGGTGCCTGTACTCCGAGCCGCCGCCTCCGGGATTGGTTCCGAGCTGTGCTGAGGGAGGAGTGCTCGGCGTCCTGCCTGGCATCATCGGGAGCATTCAGGCACTGGAGACGATCAAGTGGATCATCGGCGCGGGGGACTCGCTAGTCGGCAGACTCCTGCTGTTCGATGCCCTGAAGCTCCGCTTCCGCGAGCTCCAATTGCGGAAGGATCCCTCCTGCCCAGTCTGCGGAGAGCAGCCGAGCATTCGAGAGCTGATCGACTATGACGCGTTCTGCGGGATCGGTGCGGAACCGGCGTATGACGGACCCGAAGTCACTGCTGAAGAGCTCTCCCGGGAAATGCAGCAGAAAGGGCCGGAGCTGGTGCTAATCGATGTGCGGGAGCCGCATGAGTGGGAAATCGCCCACATCGAAGGCGCGCGCCTCATCCCACTCGGCCAGCTTCCGGAGCGGCTCGGTGAGCTCGACGGTCATACCGAAATTGTGACCCACTGCCATCACGGGGTTCGATCCATGAAAGCGCTCCAGCTGCTCAAAGGCGCCGGCTTCAGCCGGGTTCGCAGCCTCGCGGGAGGAATCGATGCCTGGGCGGATCGGATTGAAGTAGGGATGCCTCGGTATTAGGTTTTCGCGCTCGCCGAAGTGGTGGAACTGGTAGACGCGCTGCGTTCAGGGCGCAGTGGGCGCAAGCCCGTGCGGGTTCGAGTCCCGCCTTCGGCATCAGGAACCTGAAAAGACGGGAAGGACGGGAAGACGTCATACTTCCCGACCTTTCCGTCTTTCCCTTCCTTCCCACCTTGGCTTATCCTTTGCTTAGGATACCCCTCGTGAGCCGCGAACTTACCCCACCCGCCGAGCGGAAGCAGTCGGTCGCCCGGAATCCGAAGGCGACCCACGACTACCATATTCTCGAGACCTGGGAGACGGGCATTGTGCTGACCGGGACCGAGGTCAAGTCTCTGCGGAACGGCAAGGCGTCCATTCGGGAGGCCTACGCCCGAGTGAGAAATGGGGAGGTCTTCCTAGACGGGATGAACATCACGCCCTACGAGCAGGGCAACCGCTACAATCATGATCCGGTCCGAACCCGCAAGCTGCTCCTGCATCGCCGCGAGATCGAGAAGTTGATTGGAGCCGTCGAACAACGCGGGCTCACCCTGGTCCCCCTCGAGCTCTACTTCAAGAACGGACGCGCCAAGGTGGCACTGGCCCTGGGCAAAGGTAAGAAACAGCACGACAAGCGCGAAGCGATCAAGCGTAAAATCCAGGAGCGCGAAGTCGCTCGCGCCGTTTCGGTGCGGGGACGCCGGTGATCCTGGCACTGGCCCTGCTCGCGGCGCTGGCCGGCACGGATACCGTGCCCGGGGTGGTGGTCGTTGCTGGAACCAAAGGGGAGGCGCGGATTGCGGTGCGGGCCGATGAGAACGGTAATCCGGTATTGCCGGCGGCGGCTCTCATGTCGGCCCTCGATGGCTCGGCCAAGGTAGTGGAAGGTTGGGCCGAGGTTGCGGTGGGCTCCCAGAACTTTCGCTTCCTGGTCGGTGCGCCGCTCTGCTTCTGCGGCCACCGTCTGCGGCCACTCGCCAGCGGGGCATCGGTCACACGAGATACCCTGTATCTGCCTTTGCAGTTTATTGCGGAGATCCTGCCGAGGTCCCAGGGAGGCCGCTTCCGGTACGACGGTGCGCGGGCCCGTCTCAGCGTGGCGGGCGCAGCGGACCACTCGCCGGTGGCGCGGGGAACGCCGCCCGCCGAGGCCAAACTTCCCAACGGTCTCCGCCCCGGGCATTTGGTCACCATCGACCCCGGCCATGGAGGAGTGGACCCGGGGAACCCTGGGGTCTTCTTTCCCCGGGGCACCAAGGAGAAGGACGTCACCCTTCAGGTGGGACTGCTCCTGCGGAGCGAGCTGAAACGTCGGGGCGTTGGGGTGAACATGACCCGCACGGCTGATACGCTGATTGCTCTGGGAGACCGGGGCAGCTACTGCACCGAGTCGTGCGATCTCTTCGTCAGCCTTCACGTGAATTCGCTGGCCCGGCGTCACGGCTACACCGACATACGCGGCTTCGAGACGTACTTCCTGGCCGAGGCAAGGACGGAAGATGCGGCTCGGGTGGCGCAGATGGAAAACGAAGCGGTACGCTTCGAGACCAATGCTCCCTCGGGTGATGCCGGAATGGGCCTGGATTTCATATTGAAAGATCTTCAGCTGAACGAGCATCTTCGCGAATCGGCGCGTGCTGCCGAACTGGTCCAGGATCAGCTGAAGGCAGTGCATACGGGAGATAGCCGCGGGGTCAAGCAGGCGGGGTTCATGGTTTTGACTACCGCCCGCCGGCCCGCCATTCTGGTGGAACTAGGATATAGCACAAACCCGGAAGACGGCCGGTTTCTCACCAGCTACGCCGGCCAGAAGGCTATGGCGGCAGCACTGGCTGACGCCATCGTCGAGTATCTGCTCGAATATCAGCGTAAGACCGAGCCAGTTGTGGGCGCCGGAGGGCTGAAGTGAGCGGGGGTCGTTCTCTCCGCCGGATGTGCCTCGCGGTGAGTCTGACTGTGACCGCTGGATGCGTCTATTACAACGGCATGTACAACGCCAATCGGCTGGCCAACTCAGCCCGGGAGGCGGAGCACGACGGTCGAACGTTCGAGGCCAACAATCTTTGGGGTCAGGTAGCTACCAAGGCCGAGTCGGTCCTGGTACGTCACCCTAAGAGCAAGTACGCCGAACAGGCCGAGCTGCTGCGGGGTGTGGCTCTGGCTCGCCTGGGTCAGTGCGATCAGGCGCTGGGCCCCCTTGGCCGATTGACAACCACGACTCGCTCTTCGGAACTGGTCGAGGATGCCCTGCTGTCCACCGGGCGCTGTCAGATGGCGTCAGGCAATCTTGCCGGGGGCGATGCTGCGTTTGTTCAGTTGCTGCAGAGCAGCAACCCGGACCGTCGCCGGGAAGCTCGCTTCCAGCACGCGCGGGTACTACGGACGGCCGGCCAGTATGAGGAGGCCCTACGCGTTCTCGAAGGAGTGTACGAGCCTCGGGCCCAGACGGAGCGGATGTTGGCGCTGGCCGGCGCGGGTCGGGTACCTGAGGCGTTGGCGCTAAGCGACTCGCTGATTTTCCATGGCGATTCCACCAAGCGCTGGGACTCGGTTTTGGTCATCATGGCACAGGAGAATCCAGTCGCGGCTTCGGGTTTGGTGGACCGGGTGCAGCGGCTTCCTAAACGCACGCCCGAGTTGCAGGCGCGTACCTTCCTGGATGACGGGCTTCGGCTCAGTTCCATCGATACCGCTCGCGCCGCACGCCGCTTTCGGGAAGCGCTTACTGTTGGAGGGAAAGGTGAGTCCGCAGGTCGGGCGGGGCTCGCCCTGATTAAGCTGCGCTTGGCGGCACTGAACAATCCGGCTGACCTGCCCTCCATCATAGACAGCTTGAAGAAGCTCGCACTGCGGTTCGAAGTCAGGGCCGACGAGGTCGATCGATTCGCCGCCAGTGTCGCCGATGTTGATGCCACGGCCAGAACGGCGACACCCACGAGTCCACAGGGGGATCTCCGGCTATTTCTGGCTGCGGAGTCCGCCCGGGAAATTCTTAAGGCACCCGGAATAGCGGAGTCCCTCTTCCGCCGGATTCCCCAGCAATGGCCGTTTTCTGCTTATGCGCCCAAAGCCATTCTGGCGGCCCAACAGTTGAATCCGCAATGGGTCGATAGCGCCCGCACCATCCTCGACCAGCAGTACTATGATAGCCCCTACGTGGTCGCGATTCAGGGCGAGGCCACGCCGGAGTACCGTCAGCTGGAGGATTCACTAGGGGCATTTGCCGCCTCGCTGGCGGTGCGCCGGCCTCCGACGCCAGGCGTTCGGCGGAAATTCGTTCCACCCCTGCAGCCGGGTCGTCGCCCGCAGCCTGCTACAGGAGGATCCAAGGTTCCCGAGCTCCAGTGAGCTCTCTCTCAGTCGAGCGAGAGCTGTTCGGCCAACGGTTCCAGAATCCGCTTCTTCTCGCAGCGGGGACCGCCGGCTTCGGCCGCGAGCTCGACGGAGTGCTCAGGCTCGATCGACTGGGCGGTATCATCACCAAGGCAGTCTCTTTGCAGCCGCGGCACGGAAACGCCCCACCGCGGGTGGCGGAGTTCACCGGGGGCATGCTGAATTCGATCGGCTTGGCCAATCCGGGGGTCGAGTCGGTTCGGCGGGAGGCGCTTCCCTGGCTCTCCACGCATTTGACCCGGGCGCACGTTCTGGTGAACGTCGTCGGTTTCACGGTGGAGGAATACGCGGAGGTGGTCCGGCGGCTGGACGGATCGTCCACGATCGCTGCCTTCGAGTTGAATCTCTCCTGCCCCAATACCTCGGCTGGTGGGATTGAGTTCGGCGGCGATTCCGGCTGCGTTCAGCGGATCGTGGCTGCCTGCCGACGATGCACCACGCTTCCACTCGTGGCCAAGCTGTCGCCCCTACTTCCCGATATTGGAGGGATGGCCGTCGTGGCAAGGGATGCGGGCGCCGATGCGGTCAGTGCGGTGAACACCATACCCGGAATACTCTACGGGAATACCGGTGGACCTCGACTCGGCCATGGTAGCGGTGGCGTGAGCGGACCCCCGCTGCTGCCGGTTGGAGTACTGGCAGTTTCGCGCATCCTCGATCGCACCGGTGGAATTCCAGTGATCGGTGTCGGTGGAGTGCGATCAGCCGAAGATGTGCGCCAGTACTTGCGGGCCGGCGCATCGCTGGTGGCCATGGGTACCGGCGCGCTGGCCGATCCACGACTACCTGAGAGGATCGTGCGAGACTTGGAGGGTGGGGGGTGGCTGAGGTAATTCTGGCTTTGGACACTCCGCGCGGCGAGGATGCCCTTGCGCTGCTGGATCGACTTCCGCCACTTCGATGGGTCAAGGTCGGCTCCATAATCATGACCCGGGAAGGGCCCGGGTTTGTCCGCCGGCTGATCGAGCGTGGCCTCGATGTTTTTCTCGATCTCAAATGGCACGACATCCCGAACACCGTTGCTGGTGCAGTGAGCTCGGCCCGGGACCTAGGCGTGAGTATGGCCACCGTCCATGTACTTGGAGGCAAGGAGATGCTCGAGGCGGCGGTCGCGGCCTCAGCCAGTGAGCTCGCCCTGATCGGGGTCACCGTGCTTACCTCACATGATGCGGGTTCCTACGAGCACGCGCTGGGCAGGACCTCGATAAATCTGGCAGCCGAGGTCGAGCGGTTGGGTCACATGGCGACCGCCGCCGGGTTGCAGGGACTGGTATGCTCGCCCAGCGAGGTATCGGTCTTGCGTGAGCGGCTGGGCCCGAAGCCCTTTCTGGTGGTCCCAGGGATCAGAAGGGGCTCAGATGCACGGGGAGACCAGGTTCGGGTGTCCTCCCCAGAGGACGCCATCAGGCATGGAGCTACGCACTTGGTAGTCGGCCGACCGGTACTTCAGGCCGCGGATCCACGCGCAGTCTTGGAAGAGCTCATGAAGGAGGCGGGGTGCGTCACATCGTAATGGCCATGGTGCTGGCTGCGGCCCCTACGGCCGGCAACGCTCAGGGCAACGAGTTGGATCAGGCTGCCGAGAAGGCCCGGCAGGCCTGGTTTGCTCACAATACGGCCGCCCTCGTTGCCGAGAGCCCCCGTCTCCTGATCCAGCTGCCGGGCGCCGAACCGTCGGTGGCTCTGGGGCCGGACCAGGCTGCAGCCCTCCTCTCGAACTTTCTATCCAACGGCCAGGAAGTGGAGACGGTGGTCCGGGCAGCGCGGGAGGTGGCACCCAGCCAAGGGTATGTCGAGCTCCAGAGGAAATACCGCGTTGTCGGAACCCAGAACGTGCGCACCCAGGTTCTCCTGTTGGGGTACCGCCGAAGCCCGGGAGGGTGGACGCTGGTCGAGTTCCGAGCGGTGGGCTGAGGGGGCTTTCTCGATGCACAGTCTAGACTTGCCTCATGGGGAGGTCACTTCTATATTGCCCTGCTAGCCCTAAACCTGGCCCGGAGAGAAGCGTGAAGGTTCGTTCCAGCGTTAAGCCGATTTGCGAGCACTGCAAGGTCATCAAGCGACAAGGCGTGGTCCGCATCATCTGCAAGCGCAACCCCAAGCACAAACAGCGGCAAGGCTGATCATGGCACGTATTGCTGGCGTGGATCTCCCGCGCGAGAAGCGGGTCGAGATCGCGCTTACCTACATCTTCGGAATTGGCCGGCCCACCAGCAGCCGCATCCTGGGGGAGACGGGCGTCAATCCCGACACCCGCGTGCGCGATCTATCGGACGCGGAAGTGGCGCGCCTTCGCCAAATGATCGAGCGCTCGGTCAAGGTGGAAGGATCGCTCCGCACCGAAGTCGCCATGAACATCAAACGGCTGATGGACATCGGAAGCTATCGGGGCATTCGGCATCGCCGCGGTCTTCCGGTCCGGGGCCAGCGGACCCACACCAACGCAAGGACCAAGAAGGGTCCCCGGCGCGCTATTGCCGGCAAGAAGAAAGTGACGAAGAAGTAAGATGACCGCGCCAACACCGGCCAAGGCCCCCAGTCCCAAGCGCTCGAAGAAGGTGGTCGACTCCGAGGGGATTGCGCACATCTCGGCCACATTCAACAACCTGCTCATCACCATCACCGACATGCGGGGCAACACCCTCGCCTGGGGATCGGCGGGGAAAGCCGGGTTCAAGGGCTCCAAGAAGTCCACACCTTTCGCGGCTACCGTGGCGGCAGAAAACTGTGGACGCGAAGCCATGAACCTCGGGCTTCGGCGGGTACACGTTCGGGTTCAAGGGCCGGGGAGCGGACGCGAGTCGGCCATTCAGGCCCTCGCCTCGGTGGGACTTCGGGTGGTTTCCATTCGCGATGTCACCCCCATTCCGCATAACGGCTGCCGTCCGCCCAAGAAGCGGCGAGTGTAGTAACTCTAGACTGGAGCATCACACGAAGTGACCATGACCATTGATCTGACCGGATTGGTTCGCCCGCATCTCGTCGAGATGACCAAGCGGGACGACAACCCCAATGCCGCCGAATTCCGTCTTCAGCCTCTCGAGCGGGGCTTCGGTTACACCCTCGGCAACTCGCTCCGCCGGCTGTTGCTCTCCTCGCTGCGCGGAAGCGCGGTGTGGGGCTTCCGGCTCGATGGCGTCGTCCATGAGCATCAGACGGTACAGGGCGTCCTGGAAGACGTGCACCAGATCGTGCAGCGGCTGAAGGCGCTCACTCTCGTCCTGGCGGACAACGTCGACGATGCGGTGCTCCACATCCGTCGCGAGGGCGCCGGGCCGGTGTACGCTCGCGATATTCAGGAGCACGGGTCCGTTGTGATCAAGAACCCCGAGCACCTGCTGTTCACCCTGCAGGACGATCGGGACGTGAGCATGGAGCTCTACGTCAACAAGGGTCGGGGTTACGTCGAGGCCGAAATGCACCCAGCCGACCGATCGCTTCCCATCGATCTGGTCCGGGTGGATGCCATCTACAATCCGGTGCGCCGGGCAAACTTTACCGTGGCGGAAACCCGTGTCGGTCAGCGCACAGACTACGACCGGCTGACCGTATCGGTCGAGACTAACGGCACCATCACTCCGGAAGACGCGATCGCCTACGCCGCGGCCCTGGCGCAGGTCCACTTTCAGTATTTCGTGGACTTCGGCAAGGTACCGACCATGCGTGACGCCGGCGCAGCCACCGGTGGAGCGGCCGGCAGCAATCTGCGTCAGCGGCTGAGCCGTCCCATAGATGACTTCGGCCTTTCAGTGCGGTCGCTCAACTCCCTGAAGAACTCCAACATCCGCACCCTGCGGGACCTGGTGGAGTTCTCAGAAGACGATCTTCTGAAGGTCAAGAACGTCGGCGAAAAGGCCCTGAGCGAAATTGCCGAGCTGCTTCAGCGGGAGGGGCTCAACTTCGGAATGGGCTTCGAAGAGACCGACGGCGAGCTCAGGATCGTGCGGCCCGGAGTTGCTCCGGTGGTGCAGCCGTCAACCACCATCATCGGCGACGGCACCTGATGCGGCATCGCGCCAAAGGCAGGCAGCTTTCCCGCACTTCAAGTCACAAGCGTGCCATGTTGAACAACATGGCCACCAGCCTCTTCGTACACGGCCGGGTCATCACCACCGAGGCCAAGGCGAAGGAGCTGCGGCCTTTTGCCGAGAAGCTCATCACCCTGGCGCGGCGGGGCGACCTCCACGCGAGGCGATTGGTGGAGCGCCGAATCAAGGATCGGGAAACCCTTACTCGGCTGTTCGGCGAGATCGGGCCCCGGTTCGCGGCCCGGCCGGGGGGATACACCCGGATTCTCAAGCTGGGCCACCGTGAAGGAGATGGTGCCGATGTGGCAAGGATTGAGCTGCTTGCGGAGTGAGTGGCTGCCGGCCAGAAACAAACAAGGGGACCTTCGGGTCCCCTTTTTTCTACAGTCAGCTCGCCTTCTTGATCCGATTACTCTTGAGGCATTGGGTACAGACCCTGATCCGCTTGGGCGCGCCATCGACCAGAACGCGCACGGTTTGCAGATTAGGGTACCAGCGCCGCTTCGTGCGATTGTTGGCGTGGCTGACGTTGTTGCCGGTAACCGGCCCTTTAGCGCACATGGCGCAAACCCGTGCCATAAGCTCCTACCTTGGTATCTTGTCGATCGAGAGAAAGCCTCCAAACCTAACGATGGCGGGCTGATGAGACAACCATGCTGCGAGCCAGCTTGTGCCTAAAGCATTGATCACGGGGGTCACAGGGCAGGACGGCTCATATCTCGCGGAGTTGCTGCTCTCCAAGGGGTATGAGGTGGTCGGGGTGGTACGGCGAACCAGCCATCACAGCTACGAACGAATCGAGCATCTGCTCGAACGGATCCAGGTTGTGGCGGCGGACCTGCTGGACCAGCACTCGCTGACGGTTGTTCTGCAGGAGACGCAGCCGGACGAGGTCTACAACCTGGCCGCCCAGTCCTATGTTCCAACATCCTGGACTCAGCCGGTTCTCACCGGCGAATTCACCGCACTCGGCGTCACCCGTATTCTGGAGGCGGTACGCCTGGTCCACCCGCGGGCCAAGTTCTACCAGGCGAGCTCATCGGAGATGTTCGGCCGAGTTACCGAGACACCGCAGCGGGAAACAACGCCGTTTTATCCCCGATCTCCCTACGGGGTTGCCAAGGTCTATGGCCACTGGATCACAGTCAACTATCGCGAGTCGTATAACCTGTACGCGGTCAGCGGGATCTTGTTCAATCACGAATCTCCCCGGCGTGGTATCGAGTTCGTCACTCGAAAAGTCACCGACGGGGTAGCGCGCATTAAACTCGGTCTGGCCAAGGAGATCCTGCTGGGGAATCTGGATGCCCGTCGAGACTGGGGGTACGCCGGGGATTATGTAGAAGCAATGTGGCGAATGCTGCAGCAACCGACTCCGCAGGATTATGTGGTGGGAACCGGACAGACTCACAGTGTGCGCGACCTGGTTGAGGCTGCCTTTGGCCATGTGGGACTCGATTGGCGCAAGTACGTGAAGAGCGATCCGCGATACATGCGGCCGGCGGAGGTCGATCTGCTTCAGGCCGACCCGGGCAAGGCCAAGCGCGAACTGGGTTGGAGTCCAAACGTCAAATTTCCGGAACTGGTGGCGATGATGGTGGACGCCGACCTCGAGCGGCTCCGCGGGAAATGAGGGTTTTTCGAGGATGAGGGTCCTGGTGACCGGCGCGGATGGATTTGTCGGAAGACGTTTGGTGGGCAGGCTGGTGGATACGGGCCACGAGGTGACCGCCGCATGCCGGCCAGCGCAGGGGTTGCCGAGCTTAGGCGGCGAGCCCTGGAGTGACCGAGTTCGCACGATACCATTGGAGCTCGGGGATCAGGGCGGTGTGCGCCAGGCGCTAAGCAGTCCTCAGGATGCCGTCATTCATCTGGCCGCCGTGGCATCGGTTCGGGAAGCTCGAGAGGATCCCGGGCGCGCCTGGGTGATTAACGCCGCAGGCACCGCGCGGGTCATGGACGCACTCATCTCCGTCCGTGAGCGCGGGGTCTCTGATCCCATCGTGCTCAATGTGTCCAGCTCCGAGGTCTACGGCGCAGGGCCGGCGGAGCCCCGAGTCGAGGATGACCCCGTCTTGCCGCAGTCGCCCTACGCAGCCAGCAAGGCAGGCTCGGAGATCGCAGCGCTGGAGGCCTGGCGCCGGTCAAACCTCCGGGTGATCATCGCGCGCCCTTTTACTCATACTGGGCCGGGACAACGCCTGCCGTACGTGGTGCCGGCATTCATCGAAAGGCTGCTGGCAGCCAAAGCCGGGGGAGCGCGCCGAGTACCTACCGGCAATCTGAAGCCGGTGCGCGACGTGCTCGATGTTCGCGATGTGGTGGAAGCATATCTGGCGCTGCTGAGCAGCGGAGCTCCCGGTGAGACCTATAACATCGGGCGAGGCGAGGGAATCACCCTGGAGCAACTCTTTCGCCGCATCGCGGAAATCATCGGGGTAGAAGCGGAGCCGTTTCCCGACCCCAACCTGGTTCGGAGCAGCGATATCCCTCATCTCGTAGGTGACGCAACCAAGCTACGGCAAGCGACCGGTTGGTCGCCGGCCATCACGTTGGATCAGACTCTGCGGGACATGGTGGATGCCCAGACGCACTGATCTCTCGACCATCCTGCTCATCGGTTCGGGACCTATCGTCATTGGGCAGGGAGCCGAGTTCGACTACTCCGGCACTCAGGCGGTGCGGGCCCTCAAGGAAGAGGGGTACCGGGTCGTTCTGGTCAACTCCAATCCGGCCACCATCATGACCGATCCGGAACTGGCCGATCGCACGTATATCGAGCCGGTCACCCCGGAATGGGTGGCCAAAGTCATCGAGCGCGAGCGCCCGCAGGCATTGCTGCCGACCATGGGAGGGCAAACGGCACTGAATGTGGCTATGGCCTTGCAGCGGAACGGCACGCTAGACCGGTTCGGTGTTGAGTTGATCGGTGCCAACGAGCGGGCCATCCGCCTGGCGGAGGACAGGGAAGAATTCGCGCAGGCGATGAAGCGTATTGGCCTGGCCACTCCCGAAGGCCGCACGGTTCATAGCGTGGAGGAGGCTCTGGCGGCTGTGGAGGTATCCGGGTACCCGGCCATTCTCCGGCCATCGTTCACCTTGGGTGGCACGGGCGGAGGAATTGCCTACAACCGGGAGGAGTTCGAGACCTTAATCCGTCGGGGTCTGGAGCTCTCGCCGGTGGGCTCGGTGCTAGTCGAGCGCAGCATTATCGGATGGAAGGAATTCGAGCTGGAGGTCATGCGGGACGGGGCGGACAATGTGGTGATCGTCTGCTCAATTGAAAATCTCGACCCGATGGGCGTGCATACCGGCGACTCGATCACCGTGGCGCCGGCCATGACGCTGACCGATCGGGAGTACCAGACCATGCGCGATGCCGCGATAAGAATCATCCGCGAAATCGGCGTGGCCGCGGGCGGCTGCAACATTCAGTTCGCCGTAAGTCCCACAACCGGTGAGCAGCTCGTCATCGAGATGAACCCACGGGTCTCTCGCTCCTCTGCGCTCGCCTCCAAGGCTACGGGCTTTCCCATAGCACGGATCGGAACCAAAGTCGCCGTGGGGTACCGGCTGGACGAGCTGCCCAACGACATCACGAAGACCACGCCGGCCTCATTTGAGCCTGTTCTCGACTACGTGGTGGTCAAGATCCCGCGCTTTGCCTTCGAGAAATTTCCGGCGGCGGACCCTACACTGACCACGCAGATGAAGTCGGTGGGCGAAGTGATGGCCATAGGTCGCACGTTCAAAGAAGCCTTTCAGAAAGGATTGCGTGGGCTGGAATCGGATCGGATCGGCTGGAGTGTGGGCATCACACCCGCGGACGATCGACTGCAGGACATCACTCGGGAGACGGTGCTTGCAGCAGTGCGCACGCCGACTCCGGAGCGAATCTTTCAGCTCAAGTACGCTCTCCAGCTTGGTATACCGGTGGATGCAGTGGCTGAGACCACCGGGATCGACCCCTGGTTCCTCCATCAGATGGCAGAGCTGCTGGAGGCGGAGAGGGAATGGCAGGAAAGGGGGGAAGCGGGGAAGCGGGGAAGTGGAGATGCGGTTAAGAAGGGACAAAAAGAAGAAATCCAGAAATCACTTCTGCGGAAAATGAAGCGACTGGGATTTTCCGACCGTCAACTGGCGGAGCTGCGGGGTATTACCGAGTCCGCCGTCCGGGCCGAGCGGCATCGGCTGGGTATTCGGCCGGCTTACAAGACGGTGGATACATGCGCCGGCGAGTTCCCGTCCGCCACGCCTTATCTCTACTCCTCCTATGACGAAGAGAATGAGGCGCAGACCAGTGGAGAGCGCACCGTCGTGATCCTGGGAAGCGGACCGAACCGGATTGGGCAAGGCGTGGAGTTCGATTACTGCTGTGTTCGCGCGGCGATCGCCTTTCGGGAGATGGGCTACCGCACCGTCATGGTGAACTCCAATCCCGAAACGGTCTCCACCGACTTCGACATCTCTGATGCTCTGTACTTCGAGCCGCTCACCCTGGAGGACGTGCTCGAGGTGGTAGCGGTGGAGCAGCCGATTGGAGTGGTGGTCCAACTCGGCGGGCAAACTCCGCTCCGCTTGGCCCGTGCGCTGGAGGCGGAAGGTGTACCCATTCTAGGTACTTCACCGGAGGCCATCGACCTCGCGGAGGACCGAGGCCGCTTCGAGGCTATCACCCGGGAGCTCGGCGTGGCGCAGCCCCCGAGTGGGGTGGCACAGTCGATCGAGGAGGCCGTTGCTGTGGCCGCGAGAGTGGGTTATCCGGTTCTGGTGCGCCCGTCGTATGTGCTGGGCGGGAGGGCCATGGAAATAGTGTACGACGATACCTCGCTCAGGAGCTATTTCGGCCGGGCTGCGCGGGTTGCGCCGGAGCACCCGGTTCTAATAGACAGCTTTCTGGAAGACGCGTTCGAGGCCGACGTCGATGCCATTGCCGATGGCACCCGTTGCGTCATTGGCGGGGTCATGCAGCATATCGAGGATGCGGGGATCCATTCAGGGGACTCCGCGTGTGTGCTGCCACCATATCTCATCACTGAGGTCCAGGTCGATGAGATGCGACGACACACCAGGGCCTTTGCCGAACGGTTGGGAGTGGTGGGTCTTCTCAATGTCCAATTCGCCATCAAGCACGATGTGGTCTATGTGCTCGAGGTGAATCCTCGCGGGTCTCGCACCGTTCCCTTCGTTTCCAAGACCACCGGCGTTCCTCTCGCGAGCCTAGCCGCGGCGGTGATGGTGGGAAGAACCCTCGAGGACCTGGGCCTCCACGACGACGTCCTGCAGCCCTATGTCGCGGTCAAGGAAGCGGTCTTTCCTTTCAGCAAGCTGCAGGGGGTAGACCTCATTCTCGGCCCAGAGATGCGTTCCACCGGCGAGGTCATGGGGATCGCTGATTCCTTCGGGATGGCTTTCGCCAAGGCACAGATCTCGGCCGATGGAGCATTACCCCTCGAGGGGGCGGTTTTCGTTACGGTCAACGATCATGACAAGGCGAACGTGGTTCCTATTGCCCGGCGGTTTCACGCACTGGGCTTCCGGGTGCTGGGGACTGAGGGAACGGCGCGCTATCTTCGGGCCCGCGGAATTCCCACCGAGCGGGTTCTCAAGGTGTATGAGGGCCGTCCCAACGCCATCGATTTGCTGGTATCGGGCCGGATTCAGCTGCTTATCAACACTCCCCTGGGAAAGCTCACTCAACAGGACGACTATGCGATCCGCCGTGCGGCTCTCCAACACCGGGTGCCGTACACCACTACGCTGTCCGCGGCTTCTGCCGCCTGTGACGCCATCATCGCGCTGAGAAGTCGTGCCGGTGAGGTACGGCCGCTTCAGGAGTGGCACTCGCTCGCACGGGAAATGTCCCCGGAGTGGACCGGGTGAGCGCACGCAGCGCGAAGTTTGTCACTGCGCTGCGGGATCGAGTTGCCGGGACGGTTCGGGAGGGGGAGCCGCTCGCCCGGTACTCCACCTACCGCATCGGGGGGCCGGCGACGGTGCTGCTGCCTAAGACGCCGGCGGACGTGGCGGCTGCCCTTCGTCTCGCCGGCGAGACTGATACTCCCTGGTTCGCGCTGGGGCTCGGCTCGAATATCCTGCTGCCCGACGAAGGGCTGGACGCTCTGGTGATCCGAATGGGTAAGGGCCTGGACCGGCTTGAGCAGGACCAGGATCGCTGGACCATTGGCGCGGGTCTCCCCGCTCCTCTTGCTGCGAGAAGGACGGCCGAAGCCGGCTTTGCCGGGCTGCACATCTTTGTGGGTGTGCCCGGCACCGTCGGTGGGGGCGTGTACATGAACGCCGGCTGTCACGGCGGCGATTGGGCTGAGGTGGTGCAGCAGGTCACGGTGGTAGACGAACACGGGAATGACAGCGTACTGAGCCGCCGTGACGTGCCATTCACGTACCGTCGGAGTGGCCTGGATGGCAGAATCGTCCTGGAGACGACTGTACAGTTGCGGCCCGAAGAGCCAGCCCATCTGGAGGAGGCGGTTGCCGAGCTCTTCGAGTGGCGGCAGAAGGGCACGCCTTTCAACCAGCCCTGTTGCGGCAGCGTCTTCAAGAACCCGTCGGGACCAAGCTGGAAGCGGGAGAGCGGGGCCAAAACGGCGGGGCAACTGATTGAGGCCGCCGGACTCAAAGGATTCAGCATCGGCGCGGCACAGGTTTCACCGATGCACGCCAACTACTTCGTGAATACCGGAGGCGCTACCGCCGCTGACGTTCTCCGATTGATCGAGCATGTGCAGCGTACCGTAGAGGATCAGTTCGACGTACGGCTCGACCCCGAGGTAAAGGTCATTGGCGCCAGGGGGGAATACCTGAACGACAGCGAGAGGTGAATGCCCGAGTACTTTGCCCACGAGTCCTCCTACATCGATGATGGGGCGCAGATCGGGAAGGGAACCAAGATCTGGCATTTCTGTCACGTCATGCCCGGTGCCATTATCGGTGAGCGCTGCAACCTGGGGCAAAACGTGGTGGTGATGCCGGGGTCCCGGCTGGGCAACAACGTGAAGGTGCAGAATAACGTGTCGATCTATGAGGGAGTGATCCTGGAAGACGATGTGTTCTGCGGGCCCAGCTGTGTGTTCACTAATGTGGTCAATCCGCGGAGCCACGTGTCACGAAAGGCTGAGTATCAAGGCACACTGGTGCGCCGGGGGACGTCGATTGGAGCCAACGCTACCATCCTGTGCGGAACAACCCTAGGCGAATACAGCTTTATCGGAGCGGGGGCAGTGGTGAGGAGCGACGTCCCGGCCTTCGCCATCATGGTTGGGGTTCCTGCCCGGCGAGTAGGCTGGATGTGCCGTTGTGGAGTGAGATTGCAACTCCGGGAGAGTCGGGCCACCTGTACGGCGTGCGGGACCGGTTATGAGGAATCCGACGGCCTTCTCCGGCTGATTGACCGACCTAAGCTATCCGGCTAACTTCTCTAGCTGTCTATGGTTCCGCGATATGCGCGCCCGGGCTCAGCCGTATCGGCTGGAGCATCGGGCGCTTCCACATGACCGCTCCAGCCGCGCTGGGCGGAGGAAAGGCCCAGGATTGTCGTGAGCGTACCCCTCCTCGATCTGGTCGCCCAATATCGTGAGATCAAAGACGATGTGCTCGCCGCTATGATGGAGGTGATCGAGCGGCAGAGCTTCATCATGGGTCCCGAGGTACCGCAGCTCGAGGCCGAGATTGCCCGGCTATCCCATACGAAGCACGGCATTGCGTGCGCCAGTGGGACAGACGCCTTGTTGCTGCCGCTTAAGGCGCTGGATCTCCAGCCCCGAGACGAGGTGATCACCACGCCATTTACCTTCTTCGCAACAGCGGGGACGATTCACAATGCGGGTGGTACTCCGGTGTTCGTGGATATCGATCCGGCCACGATGAACATCAGTCCGGAAGCCCTCGAGGCGGCTATCACTCACCGGACACGGGCCATCATCGTCGTCCATCTCTTCGGTCAAATGGCTGAGATGGAATCGATCATGCGCATAGCGGCCCAGCATGGACTGCCGGTGATCGAAGACGGCGCTCAGAGCATCGGGGCCCGCCGGAAAGTCGACGGACAATGGCGGATGCCGGGGGAGCTCGGCAGTGTCGGGACCTTGTCCTTTTTCCCCACCAAGAATTTGGGGGCTTGGGGCGATGCTGGGCTGATAGTGACGCAGGACGATAAGCTGGCCGAACGGCTTCGGCGTCTACGGCTCCATGGTGGTTCCCGGCAGTACATGCACGAGGAGGTGGGCACCAATAGCCGGCTGGACACCCTGCAAGCGGCGGTCCTTCTGGTAAAGCTGCCCTATCTGGAGCGGTGGAACCAGGCCCGCAAACGAAATGCGGCACGCTATACCGAAGCGTTTACCGGTCACCCCTCGATTTGTCCGCCTGCGATCGATCCGGCCAACGACCACATTTTTCATCAGTACACCATTCGCGTGCCCCAGCGCAATGAGCTGCAGACCCATCTCAAGGAGCATGGGATAGGACATGCCGTCTACTATCCCCTCGCGCTCCACCTCCAGCCCTGCTTCGTGCATCTCGGGTACCGCCGCGGGAGTCTTCCCGCCGCGGAGGCTGCGATGGACTCGGTATTGTCCTTGCCTGTGTATCCCGAGCTGACCGAACAGCAGCAGAACACGGTGATTGCAACCGTGAACTCTTTCTACGCGTGAGTGAGAAACCCGTGAGTATCGCCCAGGACCTCATCGGAAAGGCCGAGCGACGCCAGATCCTGTTTGGCATTGTCGGCCTGGGCTACGTTGGGCTGCCCCTGGCGGTGGAGCTCGCGCAGGCCGGCTATCGGGTGCTGGGCTTCGACGTGAACCCGGATGTGGTGGATGGGCTGAACGCCGGCCACTCCCACGTGAAGGATGTGACCGACAAGCAGCTGCAGCATCAATGTGAGCGCTTCAGCGCAACCACGGATGTGTCGCGGCTGTCGGAGCCGGACGCTATCTCGATCTGCGTCCCGACCCCTCTCTCCAAGTTCAAAGACCCCGACGTCAGCTATATCGTGGCCGCCACCGAAGCGGTGAAGAAGCGGCTTCGTCGCGGGCAGGCGATCATCTTGGAGAGCACTACCTATCCTGGCACCACCCGCGAGATCATGCTCCCCGCCCTGGGGAGCACCGGACTGACCGTAGGCCGCGACTTCTTCCTGGCCTTCAGCCCTGAGCGGGTTGATCCGGGAAATCCACACTATGGCACCCGTAACACACCCAAGGTGGTTGGCGGCATCACTGAGGACTGCCGCAAGGTGGCTGTGGCGCTATACCAGCCGGCTATCGACACCCTGGTGTCCGTGTCCACCACCGAAGCGGCTGAGCTGGTGAAGCTGCTGGAGAACACGTTCCGGAGCGTCAACATCGGTCTAGTCAACGAGATGGCCATCGTGTGCGACAAACTGGGGGTGAACGTCTGGGAGGTGATCGAGGCTGCCTCGACCAAGCCGTTCGGGTTCATGAAATTCCTGCCCGGCCCCGGCTTGGGCGGCCATTGCATACCGATCGACCCGCATTACCTCGCCTGGAAAATGCGTGGGCTCAACTACAAAACCCGGTTCATCGACCTGGCCGGCGAGGTCAACACCGAAATGCCGGAGTTCTGGGTCCGCAAGCTCTCCGAGGCCCTGAATGGACAGGGCAAGGCGGTGCGCGGCGCCTCGGTGCTGGTGCTCGGGGTGGCCTACAAGCGGAACATCGACGACATCCGCGAGAGCCCGGCTCTGGACATTATCCGCCTGCTCAAGGGACAGGGGGCTAACGTCACCTACTCGGACCCCCACGTGCCGAAGTTCCGGGAGGACGGGACCGAGTTCCGGTCGGTTCCGCTGACCCCGGAGACGGTGGCCGCAGCCGACTGCGTCATGATCGTCACCGACCACAGCTCGGTGGACTACCACATGATCAAGCGCACCGCCCGACTGGTTGTCGATACCAGAAACGCACTCCCGAAAGAGACCTGACATGCATGTAGCGGTGATCGGAAGCGGCTACGTCGGACTAGTGGCCGGGGCCTGTCTGGCTGAGACCGGAAACGATGTCACCTGCGTGGACGTAGACGCAGAGAAGATCGCCCGGCTCAAGGGCAATGAGATCCCGATTTACGAGCCGGGTCTCGAGCCCATGGTCAAGCGGAATCAGGACGAAGGTCGGCTCACCTTTACCACCGATCTGGGATCGGCGGTGCGGAGCTCGCGAGTGATCTTCATTGCGGTGGGAACTCCGCCGGGAGAGGATGGGTCTGCCGATCTGAGGCATGTCCTGGCCGTGGCCCATGCAGTAGGCCGGAACATGAACGATCCCAAGATCGTGGTCACCAAGTCGACCGTTCCCGTGGGCACCGCGGAAAAGGTCCGGGCCGCCATCCGGGCAGAGACCGACATTCCCTTCTCGGTCTGCTCCAATCCCGAGTTCCTGAAGGAAGGAGCGGCAATCGAGGACTTCATGAAGCCCGACCGGGTGGTGATTGGAGTGGACAACGATGAAGCCAAAGAGGTGATGGGAGAGCTGTATGCTCCGTTCACCAGGCAGGGGGGAAACCGCATTCTGTTTATGGACATCGCGTCCGCCGAGGTCACGAAGTACGCGGCCAATGCAATGCTGGCGACCCGGATCTCGTTCATGAACCAGATGGCGCTCTTCTGCGAGCTGGTCGGTGCCGACGTCAACCACGTCAGGCTGGGGATCGGATCGGACCAGCGGATTGGCCGGGCATTCCTGTATCCCGGGCCGGGGTACGGCGGGAGCTGTTTCCCCAAGGACGTCAAGGCGCTGATTCGCACGTCCGAGGATCTCGGCCTTTCGCTGGACGTGTTGAAGGCAGTCGAGCACGTCAACGAGTGCCAGAAGCAAATCGTTTTACAGAAGACGCTGCGGTATCTGGGGCAGGATCTTACGGGAAAGTGCGTGGGGATCTGGGGCCTTGCCTTCAAGGCCGAGACCGATGACATGCGGGAGAGTCCGGCCATCCCAGTCATCGAGGGTCTGCTGGCTGCCGGGGCCCGGGTACAGACTCACGATCCGAAGGCCACCGATTCGGCCCGGCTGATCTTCGGCGACCGGCTCATGTATGCCGCCGATCCCTACAGCGCTGCCCACGGCGTTGACGCCCTGCTGGTACTGACGGAGTGGCTAGTCTATCGCAACCCCGACTTCGATCGGGTTCGAAAACTGGTCCGCAGACCCCTCCTGATTGACGGCCGCAATCTGTACGACCCGGACCGTATGGCTTCGCTCGGGTTCGACTATCACGGGATCGGCCGGGGCCGCAGGTGACGCGGGTCCTGATTACCGGGGCTGCGGGGTTTATAGGTTCGCATCTGGTTCAGGCGCTGATACGGCAGGGGGACGAGGTCGTCGGCATCGATAACTTCGATCCGTTTTACCCCCGGGCCATGAAGGAACGGAACCTGGCGGAGATCGGGCGTCCGGCCGGTTTCACGTTTCGGGAGCTGGATCTGCTCGACGTGGCCGCGCTCCGTGCGCTGCTTACGGCCGACACCGTCATTGTGCATCTCGCGGCCAAGGCCGGGGTACGGCCTTCTCTGGCCGATCCGGTGGGATACGCCCGGGCCAACGTCACCGGGACAGCTGCCGTGGCCGAAGCAGCCCGGCAGGCGGGAGTGGGCCGCTTCATCTTCGGGTCCTCCTCTTCCGTCTACGGCAATACCACTCCGGTGCCATTCCGCGAAGACGCGGTGGCCGTCGTTCCCATTTCCCCTTATGCGGCCACCAAGCGCGCCGGAGAGCTTCTTCTGCAATCGGTGGCGCCGATCTATGGCTTCCAAACCGTGTCGCTCCGGTTTTTCACCGTTTACGGCCCTCGCCAACGGCCCGACCTGGCTATCCACGCGTTCACCAGGAAAATGGTGGAGGGCCGTCCTCTTACCCTCTTCGGTGACGGCACCCAGGCGCGCGACTACACCTACTGTGACGATATCATCGCTGGTGTCCTGTCGGCGGTGGAATGGAGCGCAACGGCTCCAGTGGGGGTAGAAACCTTCAACCTGGGTGGGAATCGGTCGGTGCCGACCGAGGCCATGGTGGCGGAGATCGCCTCGGCGCTCGGGATCAAACCGAAGATCGAGTGGGCGCCGATGCAGCCGGGCGATGTACAGCAGACGGCCGCCGATCTCACGAAATCCGCCGCGGTGCTGGGCTACCATCCGGAGATCGCGTTCTCCGACGGCATTCATCGTTTCGTTCAATGGTTCAGGGAGGCTTATGGCCGGGCAGACTGATCTCCTGTTGGCGCGGGCCCGGGAGCGATTCGTGGTTCAGGATTATTACGGCGCCGTCCATCTGCTCGAATCCGTGGTCGATTCCGGCCGGGCCTTTGCCGACGTGCATCATCTCCTCGGAGTTTCGCTGTCGCTCCTGGGACAAGCGGAGCGCGCACTGAAGGAGTTGGAACGCGCGCTGGAGCTGAATCCCAATTACGTCGAGGCCTTGATCCATCGCGGACTGGTGCTCAATGAGCTGGGCCGAACCGATGAGGCGGAGGAAGCGTTCAACCACGCTGCCTCGAGTATAGACCACAAGACGGCTGATGGCTTACCGCTGCCGATAGCCGCCCAGCTTGCCAACCGGCACGCCGAGCTGGCCGAGACCTACGCTGGTGCCGGCGCGTTGAACCGGGCCATAGAGCAGTATGAGCGGGCCCTGGAGCTCGGCCCCGCATTTCATGATCTCCGCTACCGTTTGGCTCGGCTACTTATCGATGCAGGTCGGCCGCTCGATGCGCGGGACACGCTGGAGGAGGTGCTCCGGGAGCGCCCCAACTTTATCGACGCCCAGGCCGCGCTGGGACTCGCTCACTTCCTCTCGGGCGATGCGGATGGCGCCCGGGAGGTGTGGCAGTCCTGTCTGACGCGCCGTCCGGAGAACGCGCGGGTGGAGGCGTACCTCTCGATGCTTACCCGGGCAGGTCAGTGACATCTGGGTGGCTGACGGTGGGTGGCGCGGTGGCTTTGTCTGCTCTGGCAGCGTGTAGCGGCGGGGGGGACCAGGAACGTCAAGCGGATGATGCCTACGGCGAGGGCAACTACGCCGCCGCTCTGGCCGAGTATAGGACTGCCGTGGCCAAGGATCCTGACGCCAGGGTGTGGGCCAAAGTTGGCGCTGCGGCCCTCCACACCGGCAGCCTCGAAATCGCATCGGATGCCTACCTCAGGCTTGCCGCCGAAGATCCTACCCGCGCAGAAGAAGCTGCTGAGGGTTTGGAAGCCGTCGCCCGCGCCGCCGATCGAGCCGGTGACACGAGGCGTCTCGAGACGGCTGTCATCGGTCTCGGGATGATCGCTCCGAGCCGATCTATTGGCCGCTATGCTTTGGCAGTGGTGCGCCGCCCCGGAGCCCAGGCCAACGACCTGGTGGCCGTCCTGCCCGCCGCCATTGCCGCGGCACCCGACGCGGAAACGGTAGACTCTTTGCTTGGCGTGTACGCCGCAGCCCTGCAGGAAACGTCGGGCTGCGATCAGGCGCTCGCCGTGTTTCAGGCTACGGTCCGACGAAGCCGCAGCAACGAGGTCCGCACCCAAGCCGAGGATGGTGTCGCCGCCTGCTCAGTGGCGCTGGGATTGCGCGCCGAGGCGGCTGGTAAATCCGAGGATGCCGCGCTGTGGTTTGCTGCTGCCATCAGAGTGGATTCCAGTACTCCCGTGGGCCGTCGCGCTCTGGTCGGATATGGAGATGCCCAGGCCCGCCTGGGAGATACCGCAGCCGCGGTCGATGCGTACAGGGCGGTGACCGGTGATGCAGTGCAGAGCGATTCTACCATGCAGATGGCGCGGGATCGGCTAGAGGAACTGCGCGCTCGCACCTCGAGTCCTCTGACCGGGACGATCCTCCGATGACCAGGAGGCTCTCACTGTGGGCTCTGTTTTTGGTCGTCGGATGCGGTGGGCGGGGTGGGAAGGGAAACGCTGGCCCGGCGCCGGTGTCCGCTACCGGGGCCAGTGCCGCAACCATTGACTCCCTTTGGAGCCGGGCGGAGGCGGCGGTGCATCACGGGAAGTGGGGTGACGCGGAGAAGCTGCTCGATCGAGTCAATCTGGAATTTTCTCCGGGAGATCCTCGAGTGGCGCGGGCGCACTACTATCTGGGCGAGGCGCTTTTCGCTCAGAAGCGTCAGTTGGAGGCGGCCCGCGAATTCCGCAGGGCTTCGGACGAAACGCCCAACGACCCGATTGCCCCCGAGGCCCTCCTCCGCCTGGGCGACGTCTACTCCGATCTGTGGCGCCGGCCGGAGTTGGATCCAACTTACGGACAGACCGCTCTCTCTACCTATCAGGAGTTGCTCAACAGGTATCCCGGCAGTAGCGCAGCGAAGCGAGGACAACTGCGGGTTGCTGAGCTCAACGAGCGGTTTGCCACCAAGGAGTTCAAGGCCGGAATGTATTACTTCCGCCTGAAGGCCTATGACTCCGCCATCCTGTATCTCAAGGACGTGGTGGCCACTTATCCCAAGGCAACGGTGGTTCCCGAGGCTCTGATCAAGCTGGTTCAGGCGTACAAAGCGTTGGGATATCGCGAGGATGTGCAGGAGACCTGCGGGTACATTCGCCGATTCCATCCCCGAGCGCCACAAGTCGGCGAGGTCTGTCCTTCCAAACCCGCAGCCTGAGCGCCGGATGATCGGTGTTTTCGGCGGGTCGTTCGATCCCGTACATCACGGACATTTGATTGTGGGGCAGGTGGCCTCGGAGACACTGGGCCTGGAGAGTCTCCAGTTTGTTCCGGCCCGGGAGCAACCGTTCAAGCGAGGGCAGCATCGGAGCTCTCCCGAGCACCGTACCACAATGCTGTCCCTCGCCCTTGCCGGGTCTCCCGGTTTTGGTCTGGAGCGGAGCGAACTGGAGCGGCCGGCGCCCTCGTTTACGGTCGATACGCTGGACGATCTCAGCCGGCGTCACCCGAAAACGGCGCTGGTGCTGCTGCTGGGCGCTGATGCGGCTGCGGAGTTGTCCCTATGGCGCCACGCCGAGCGCCTTCCCCAACTGGCCCGGGTGGTAGTCTTTGCCCGACCGGGATCCGCGGTGCCGGCCAACCCGCTGATCTCCCAGGTTATCCGGGTTCCCGCGGTTGATATCTCCGCTACCGAAATTCGGCGACGGGTGAGCCGGGGACTCTCGATCCGCTACTGGGTACCCGATGCGGTCGCGGAGTATATCGCACGACACCAGTTATATTTGGACGCAGAATGATCAAGCCTCTCATGACCGCGGTCTTCGGGTCTCGATTTGACCGAGAGCGGAAGCGCATCCAGCCCATCGTGGATCAGATCCACGCCCAGGAAGAACGGCTCAAGGACCTCAGTGAAGCCGATCTAAAGGCTCAGACCGCCCGGTTTCGCGAGCGGCTGGACGAACGTACTGGCGCGCTCAAGGCCGAGCTCGACCAAGTGAGGGAAGCCAAGCATGGCTGCGCCGATCCGGTCGAGCGGGACCGGCTCGAAGGCCGCTTTCATGAGTTGGAGCGGGAGTATAAGAAGGAAATAGCCGCTGGCCTGGACGAGCTTCTGCCGGAGGCATTCGCCACAGTACGGGAAGCTTGCCGCCGGCTACTAGGGACTCCGGTCCAGGTCACCGGACACGAGTTGATATGGGACATGGTTCCCTACGACGTGCAGCTCATCGGCGGAGTGGTGCTCCACCAGGGCAAGATCGCCGAAATGGCCACGGGTGAAGGCAAGACGCTGGTTGCTACGCTGCCGCTGTACTTGAACGCGCTCGCCGGGAAGGGCGCGCATCTGGTGACCGTCAACAACTATCTCGCCCGGCGCGACTCCCAGTGGATGGGTCACGTCTTTCAGTACCTCGGCTTGACGGTTGGCTGCCTGGACGACACCGAGCCTTCGACCCCTGAACGACGGGCGGCTTATCTCGCCGACATCACCTACGGTACCAACAACGAGTTCGGCTTCGACTATCTGCGCGACAATATGGTCTTCTCGCTGGACCAGCGAGTGCAGCGAGAGCACGCGTACGCCATCATCGACGAGGTGGACTCGATTCTCATCGACGAGGCCCGGACTCCGCTCATCATCTCCGGTCCGGTGGGGAATGAAACCGACGAGAAGTATGCCCAGTTCAGCCGCCAGGTGGCGGAGCTGGTCCGCAAGCAGACCGGAGTGGTCAATACGCTGCTTGCCGAGGCCGAGCGATTGCTGGAGGATCCCAAGACCCGGAACGATGCGGCCTTGAAGTTGTATCAGGGTCAACTGGGCATGCCGAAGAACAAGCGGCTTCTCAAAATGCTGAATGAGACCGGGATTAAGCAGATGGTCCAGCGAATGGAGCTGGACGCCATTGCGGATCGGAAGCTGCCGATGAAGCAGCAGCGGATGCGCGATCTCGAGGAGACGCTGTACTTCGTTCTGGATGAGAAGGGTCACTCGGTGCACCTGACCGATCGTGGCGCCGAGACCATGTCGCCGAATGAGCCGGAGCTGTTCCTCGTGCCTGACATCTCGGAGGAGATCCATCGGATCGACAAAGATCCGGAGTTGTCACCTCACGATCGGATTGAGCGGCGCCGCCAGGTCGAGTCGGACTACGCCATCAAGAGCGAGAAGCTTCACATCATCCATAAGCTGCTCCAGGCGCACGTACTCTACGAGAAAGAGGTCGACTACTTAGTTCAGGACGGTCAGGTGATGATCGTGGATGAGTTCACCGGGCGGGTCATGACCGGCCGCCGGTGGTCCGACGGGTTGCACCAGGCGGTGGAGGCCAAGGAAGGGGTACAGGTGAAGGGCGAAACTCAGACCTTCGCCACCATCACCATCCAGAACTACTTCCGGATGTACGACAAGCTGGCGGGCATGACCGGCACCGCCGAGACGGAGGAGACCGAGTTTTACTCGATTTACGGTCTGGAGGTGAGCGTCATTCCCACCCACCGCCCGATCAAGCGGATCGACCAGGCGGACCGGATTTACAAGACCCGTAAGGAAAAGCACAACGCCATCATGGATGAGGTCGAGCGGCTGCATGGACTGGGCTGGCCCATCCTGATCGGCACGGTGAACGTGGACGTGTCGGAGACGCTTTCTCGGCAGCTCAAGCGGCGCGGACTCAAGCACGAAGTGCTGAACGCCAAGTATCACCAGCGCGAGGCCGAGATCGTGGCCGGGGCAGGGCAGAAGGCTGCCATTACGATCGCCACCAACATGGCCGGCCGGGGAACTGACATTAAGCTGGGCAAGGATCTGGATCTGGCTCAAGCCGAAGCAGGACTCCAGATCATCGGCACCGAGCGCCATGAATCACGCCGGATCGACCGGCAGCTTCGGGGGCGGTCCGGCCGGCAGGGAGATCCCGGCCAATCGATCTTCTTCCTCTCGTTGGAAGATGATTTGATGCGGCTCTTCGGCTCCGACCGCATCGCTCGGTGGATGGATCGCAGCGGAGCCGAAGAAGGCGAGGTGATCACCGGCGGTCTGGTCACTCGGGCCATCGAACAGGCCCAGAAGCGCGTCGAGCTGCAGAACTTCCAGCAGCGGAAGCGGCTGCTCGAGTACGACGACGTGATGAACCAGCAGCGGGAGGTGATCTACTCTCTGAGATTGTTCGCGCTAGAGCGGGGTGAAGAGCTCAAGGCCGAGGCTCGCCGGATGATCGACAGCGCGCTGGAGCGGGCGGTCACCCAATTCCTGGTCGGGGCCGAACGGCCCGAGGAATACGATCGTGGCGGGCTTAAGGAGGCGCTGGCCCTGCAGTATCTCGTCACGGTGGATCCGCTTACCGACACGGCGGCAGCTACCGGCATGGACGAGATGATTCAGCTGGTGAAGCAGGAGGGGGAGGACTCCTTCCGGCGGAAGATCGAGTATCTGTCGGATTTCGGGAAAACCATCGGGATTCCCGAAGTGGACGCCCAAGTGCTCTCCCAGGTCATGCTCTCGGTGCTGGACGAGCGGTGGAAGGATCATCTCTATGACCTGGATCAGCTCCGAAACGCCATCCAGTACCGCGCCTGGGGTCAGAAAGACCCGCTGGTGGAGTACAAGCGCGAGGCCTTCGAGATGTTCGAAGACCTGATGCACGACATTCACTCGACCTTCACCGAGCGCTTTCTGAAAATCCAGGTCAGCGCCGAACCGCCGCGTCCCGAGCCCCAGGCCCGTAGAATGCCCCCGCCATCGGCGCCTACACCTGCACCGGTCGGAGCCGATGATCTCTTTACCGGGCCAGCCCGCCGGGGAGCCTCGCCGGTGCCTGCGTCATCTATGCCCGCTCCCGCAGTAAACAGTTCGATGGGACCGGTGGGGCGGGCAACGGCGGCAGTTCCCGAAGTCGGGCGCAACGATCCCTGTCCCTGTGGCTCCGGCCGGAAGTATAAAAAGTGTCACGGAGCCGGGCGGTAGGCGCGTAACTTCTGCTGTGCCTGCAGGATAATGACACGATCCCAAGCCCCCGGACCGGCTATCCTGACGGATGGCTCTGCCGGTATCCACTATCCCCGAGGCCGATAGACCTCGGGAACGTCTCTGGTCGCTGGGCCCCGCCGCGTTGACGACCGCCGAACTTCTTGCCATCGTGTTAGGTACAGGGGGAGTGGGCCAGGATGTCTTGGAACTGGCCCGGCAGCTCCTGGAAGTCAGCGACGGCTCGCTCCGGCGGTTGGCTCAGCGGCCCAGTGCAGAGTTGCTTCGCTCGCCGGGGATCGGTCCGACCAAGGCGGGGCGGCTGATTGCAGCCTTCGAATTAGGGTCGCGAGCAGCCCGAGAAGCGCGCCCCCGGGTGCAGCGGATCCGGGAACCCGAGGATGTGCTCCGTTTGTTTGGTCCTCGGCTGCGTGACCTGCAGGTTGAAGAATTCCATCTACTGGCGCTGGATAGTCAAAGCCAGGTGCTTCGGGAAGTGCTGATCACCCGCGGCCTGCTCAATAGCTCGCTGGTGCATCCGCGTGAGGTGTTCCGGGCGGCCATAGCCGAGGCTGCGGCTGGTATCATTGTGGTCCACAATCATCCCAGTGGCGATCCCACGCCCTCGGCGGAAGATCGGGCGGCCACAAAGCAGTTGTGCTCGGCGGGCCGGCTGCTCGACCTGCCGGTATACGATCACGTCATCATTGCGGGAGATCGATACGTGAGTTTTGCAACGGCTGGACTGTTGTGACTGGAACACTCCCTGACCTGGCTCCTGATCTACGGGCCGTCTTGGAGAAGCACGCCGACCGCCTGGACCTCGAGCTGGTCGAGCGGGCGCTGCGCTTCAGCGCCACCGCGCATCGAGGCCAGAAGCGAATGTCGGGGGAGGATTTCGTCTCCCACACCATTGCCGTCGCCCTGATCCTGGCCGAGCAGCTGCTCGACAGCACAACCATAGCTGCCGCGCTGCTGCACGATGTGGTGGAGGACTCGGACGTTCGCACCGAAGACATTGCCCGGGAGTTCGGACCCGAAGTTGCCGGCATTGTAGACGGTCTCACCAAAATCTCCAGCCTCACCTTTCATTCATCGGCCGAGGAGCAGGTCGAGAATTACCGCAAGCTCCTACTGTCCATCGCCAAAGACGCCCGGGTCATCATCATCAAGCTGGGCGATCGCCTGCACAACATGCGGACGCTGGAACATCTCCCGCCTGAGCGCCGTGCCCGCATTGCACTGGAAACGCGAGAAATTTACGCCCCGCTAGCCCACCGCTTCGGTATGGCAGGGATCAAGGCCGAGCTGGAGGATCTCGCGTTCAAATTTCTCGAGCCCGAGGAGTATCGGGAGCTCGCCATGCAGGTCGCGGCCAAGCGAGCCGCTCGGGAACAGACCATCCTCAAGCTCAAGACGCCGCTGGATTACGAGCTTCGGGAAGCTGGAATCGAGTGGTTCGAGGTTACCGGTCGGCCCAAACATCTCTGGTCGATTTTCCAGAAGATGAAGAAGCGGGGCAAGGCGTTCGACGAGATTTACGATTTGATGGCGGTCCGGGTTATCGTGCGCACGGTACCCGACTGTTACCATGTTCTGGGAATCATCCATCACAACTGGACCCCAATCCAGGAGCGGATCAAGGACTACATCGCGAGCCCCAAGTCCAACGCGTACCAGTCGCTGCACACCACCATCTTCGGTCCCGGCGGGCAGTTGTTCGAGGTGCAGATCCGCACCAACGACATGCACCGCACCGCCGAGTACGGCATCGCCGCACACTGGGTGTACAAGCGGGATGGCAGCCGGGACGAGCTGGACCAGCACCTGGGCTGGTTCCGCCAGCTTCTGGAGCTGCAGCAGGACACCCACAGTCCCGAGGAGTTCCTCGAGTTCCTGAAGATCGACCTCTATCAGGATGAGATCTTCATCTTTACGCCTCATGGAGACGTGAAGCGGTTACCAAAAGGCTCCACCCCAATCGACTTCGCTTTTCATGTGCACACCGAGGTAGGACTCAAGTGTCAGGGCGCCAAGGTCAACGGCCGGATCGCGCCGCTGCACCGGGAGCTCAAGAGCGGCGATACCGTGGAGATTCTCACCAGCGCCACGGCCAAACCCAGCCGGGACTGGCTGAGCCATGTTCGCACTGCCCGGGCGCGCCATAAAATCAAGCAGTGGGTTAACCACGAAGAGGAGACGGTCAGCCTCGCGCTGGGAAAGGAAATCCTGGCCCGAGAAGTCCGGCGGCGCCGGCTGAACCTGCCGGACGACGAGCGCCTGGCCAAAGCGGCACACACGCTTTCGCTGGCAGACGGTCGCGGTCTGGAGATCGCCGTCGGCCGGGGCGACGTGCCGATCGGCCAGGTGATCCGGGCTCTGTATCCGGACGTGCCGACCGATGAGATGCAGGAGCCTAAGCCCACGGTATTCGGCCGGGTCATCGATCGGATCCGCCTGGGCCGGGGCATCAAAATCCAGGGAGTGGATGGGCTGATGGTTCGCTATGCCCAGTGCTGCCAACCAGTGCCCGGAGACTCAGTGGTCGGTTACGTGACTCAAGGTCGCGGTATTTCAATTCACCGCTCCGACTGTCCCAACCTGCTGACCCTGGCCGCGGATGAGCGCCGGGTGGATATCGATTGGCAGGAAACGGCAGGAGAGGCATTCGCAGTACGGCTCGCCGTTACCGGAGAAGATCGTCGTGGCCTGTACGCCGACATCATGGAAGCGATCAGCCAGACCGGCACCAACATTCGGGGAGCCGACCTGCACACCCGCGACGGATCGGTCTTCGGTACCATCTTTGTCGAAGTGGACAACCTCCCTCATCTCGGCAAGGTGATGAAGGCGGTGCGAAAGGTGAAAGGCGTGACAGAAATCGAACGCCGAGAGGCTCCCCCAACTTGAACCACTGGATTCTCAAGACCGATTCGGAGGTGTATGCCTTCGAGCAGCTGGAGCGAGAACAGCGCGCGGTCTGGGATGGGGTAAGCAACCCGGTAGCTCTCCGGCATATTCGCAGCATGGCGCCAGGCGATCCACTGATGATCTACCACTCGGGAGCCAACAAGGAGATCGTGGGGTTAGCGCGGGTGGTCAGTGAGCCCTATCCCGATCCAAAGCATCCGGAAGGAAAGCTGACCGTGGTCGATGTGAAAGCTGACGGGCGGCTGCCCCAACCTGTGACCCTGGCTGCCGTCAAATCCGATCCCGACTTTGCCGATCTCGCTCTGGTCCGGCAGCCGAGACTGTCCGTCATTCCGGTGCCGGAACCGCAATGGAAGAAGCTGCTGTTAATGGGTGGACTGAAGTAGCGGCTCTCCCGAAGAAATCCCGGCAGTATATATTCCCATCATGAGCAGTCCACGTTTCGAGGTGGTCGCCCCGTTTCAGCCTGCCGGCGACCAGCCCAAGGCCATAAGCGAATTGACCGAAGGTCTCCACCGGGGAGACAAGTACCAGACCTTGCTGGGGGTCACCGGGTCGGGCAAAACCATGACCTTGGCCCATACCATCGCCAATTACGGCAAGCCCACGTTGGTGATGTCCCACAACAAGACGCTGGCCGCCCAGCTCTACGGAGAGCTGCGTCAGTTTCTGCCCCGAAACGCCGTAGAGTATTTCGTCTCCTATTACGACTACTATCAGCCCGAAGCGTACGTCCCAGCCACCGACGTGTACATCGAGAAAGATGCCTCGATCAACCAGGATATCGAGAGTCTGCGGCTGAGGGCCACCTCCAGCCTGATGGAGCGGGAGGACGTTGTCATCGTGGGCACGGTGAGCGCCATCTACGGTCTGGGAGACCCGGCCGAATACCGCAAACTCATGGTCACCGTCAAGCAGGGGGAGCACCGGGGGCGCGATGCCATCCTGGCGGAGCTGGTGCGCATCCAGTATGGGCGCAACGATGTGGCCTTCGAGCAGGGAACCTTCCGGGTCCGGGGCGACTCGATCGAGATCTTTCCCGCCTACGCTGAACAGGCCATCCGGGTGGAGCTTTGGGGAGATGAGGTGGAGCGGATCAGCAAGATTAATCCGCTCACCGGCGAAACCATCGTTCAGCTCAATCAGTGCGCCATCTACCCCGCCAAGCACTTCGTCACGCAGCGGCCCACCATTGAGCGAGCGGTCAAAGCGATTCGAGAAGAGCTGGCGGTCCGACTCAGTGAGCTGAAGGGCGCGGGCAAGCTGCTCGAGGCTCAGCGGCTCGAGTCGCGCACCAGCTTCGATATCGAGATGCTGCTGGAGGTCGGCACTTGCGCGGGAATCGAGAACTATTCCCGCCATCTCACCGGCCGCAGGGAAGGAGAACGGCCCGCCTGCCTCATCGATTACTTCCCGCCTGAGTTTCTGGTGGTGGTGGACGAGTCGCACGTGAGCTTACCTCAAATCGGTGGCATGTATAACGGCGACCGAGCCCGGAAGCTCACGCTGGTGGAGTATGGGTTCCGGCTCCCGTCCGCCCTGGACAACCGGCCGCTTCAGTTCGACGAGTTCATGGCACTGGCGCCGCAGATGATTAATGTCTCGGCGACGCCCGGCGAGTACGAGCTTCGGCTGTCGCAGGGAGTCGTGGTGGAGCAGATCATTCGCCCCACCGGGCTCCTCGATCCCGAAGTGGACGTCCGACCGGTGCGGGGGCAGGTGGACGATCTGCTGGCAGAGATTCGTCTGCGGGAAACCCGGAGCGAACGGGTCCTCGTCACCACCCTGACCAAGCGAATGGCCGAAGACCTCACGGATTACCTGCAGCAGGCGGGGGTACGGGTCCGGTATCTCCATTCGGACATCGACGCGATCGAGCGCATGGAGATCCTTCGAGGTCTCCGGCTGGGTGATTTCGATGTTCTGGTCGGAATTAATCTGCTGCGAGAAGGTCTCGATCTTCCGGAAGTGTCCCTCGTGGCCATACTGGACGCAGACCAGGAGGGCTTCCTCCGGTCGGACCGCTCCCTGGTGCAGACCATCGGGCGCGCGGCGCGGCACATCAACGGCCGCGCGGTGTTGTACGCCGATCGCATCACCGGGTCCATGCAACGCGCGCTGGAGGAAATGGATCGGCGCCGGGCCATTCAGCGGGCCTACAATCTGGAGCACGGCATCACACCGGTCTCCATCGTTAAGAGCATGGAGGAGGTGCGGCTGTCGACCCACGTAGCCGACGCGCGCACCGAGCGGCCAGACCCCAAAGCAGCGGCGCAGGAACGTATCGACTTGCGCGATCCGGCCAAGCGCGCGGCGGCCATCACCTCGCTGGAGCGACAAATGCGTGAGGCGGCGGCCAATCTCGAATTCGAGCTGGCGGCCATGCTGCGGGATCAGTTGAACGAGCTCAAGGCCGCGGGTGCACCGGATGTGCGTCGAGCACCGGCCCGGCTCCGCCGTCAGGCATGAGCCGGCCCTTGACCCTGGCGGAGCTCGAGGCAGAGGGCGAAGCACTCGGCCGTCGGCTCAGTCCTGGTGAAGTGCTCAGCTTCGAGGGAGATCTCGGAGCAGGGAAGACCACCTTCATCAAGGCGGTTACTCGAGGCCTGGGCGTCAGCCGTCCAGCGACCAGCCCAACCTACGCGTTGGTTCATCGGTACCAGGGAGCGCGGGGACCGGTCTTTCATCTGGATTGCTTTCGGCTGCGCTCGCCGGAAGAGGCAGCCGACCTCGATTGGGAAGGTTTGCTGACCGAAGGCGACGCTATTCTGGTTGAGTGGCCGGAGCGTGCCGGCGAGTGGTTGCCGGTGCCCACCCGCAGGTTCCGGCTCTCTCATGTGACTCAGCCGGAGCTGCGTAGGCTGGAGGTTCTCTGATGTGGCTGGCCTTGGACACGGCCGCCGATCGGGCCTCGGTTGCTCTGGGAGAACCGGGCTCAGGCTCGGCCGCACTGGAGGAAAATCTTCCGGGTGCCCGGCGTCATGCCGGCGCGTTGCTTCCTATCGTGCAACGGCTGCTCCGCCGCGCGGGATCGAATCTGGACGCGCTGCAGGGCCTGGTGCTCAGCGACGGCCCGGGCAGTTTCACTGGGCTCCGAGTGGGCGCTTCCGTGGCAAAGGCCTTGGTCGACACCAGGCGAATCCCTCTGTGGACCGCTCCCTCGTTGCTGGTGCGCGCGGCCCAGGTGGCTCATCCCGATCTCCTGGTTCTTGCTGTTTCCAATGCGTTGCGGGGTGAGGTGTACGCCGCAGCCTACCGGTTCGATTCCGATGGCATCCGCACTGAGCTGGTCCCATCGGTTCGTCGGCCGGAGGACATTGTATCCTGCGGTCTGCAGCCGGACATTCTGGTGGGAGAGGCTTCCCCTCCGGTGGTAGAGGCGCTGGAGCGGTGGGCGGGAAGGCCGGTAATCGGTCCACCCGAGGGATCACCGCACGCCGCGCGGCTGCTGGATCTGGTGGGACTCCGGGGGGGAGCGCGCGAGGTGCACACGGTCAGGGAATGGGAGCCTGTATACGGCCGGCCGGCCGAAGCGCAGGCTCGTTGGGAGAGTGTTCATGGACGACCCTTACCGGATTCGGTCGGCAGTCCCGGCTGATGCAGCACCGCTCGTTGCCATCGAGCGCCGCTGTTTCAGCGATCCCTGGAGCGAGGCCAGCTTTCGTGAGGCGCTCGAGTCGCCCTGGACTTTCGGTCTGGTTGCGCGCAACGGCCGGGGGATTGCCGGCTACCTGATCGGCAGGGAAGTGGCAGGCACTGGTGAGGTGCTCAACCTCGCGGTTGCTCCCGACTTTCGGCGCCGAGGCGTGGCCCGTGCGCTATTGCGCTCGGCCCTGGGGTTTTTTCGCAAGCGGCGGGTCGAAGAGGTCTATCTGGAGGTTCGGGAGTCCAACCAGTCGGCGCAGGCGCTCTACTTGAGCTCCGGATTTCGCCCGGTCGGACAACGCACCGCGTATTACCGCAATCCCAGAGAGGACGCCCTGGTGCTGTGGCTTCCCCTGGAACAACACGCGTGAAAACAGCATCCTGGGCGGGACTTTGGTTGAAGCCGTTCGGCCCAGGCCTATATTATCCGCAGACCCGCTTCGTTGGACCTTACTGTTGAACCTTGGAGGTACCTGTGAGTCGCAGTCTGAACAAGGCCATTTTGATCGGGAATCTCGGGGCTGATCCGGAAGTTCGCAGCACTGCCAACGGCTCGCGGGTCGCCACCCTCTCGATCGCTACCAGCCGGCAATGGAAAAACCAGGCTGGTGAGAAGCAGGAAAAGACGGAATGGCATCGGGTAGTGTTCTGGAACACCAAATTCTCCACTCTGGCCGATATCGCCGAGCGCTTCTGCAAAAAGGGAGACAAGGTGTACGTCGAGGGAAGTATCGAATACCGCTCGTGGCAAGATCGTGAGGGACAGACCCGGTACACCACCGAAATCAACGGCCGTGAGCTCATCCTGTTATCCGGTCGCGGTGATGGCTCGGAGGCGTTCTCCGCACCCAAGGTGGCGGCCGGTGCAGCGGGGCCTAAAGGCAAGGAAGGCTTCGACGACTTCCCTGAGGCCCTGGACGCGGAAGACGACGATCTGCCGTTTTAAGTGGCTACACAGGAAGGGTGGAAGCGAGGAGGTAGGCTCCCTGGGGCTACCTCCCCCACTTCCCGCCACCACCGCCTCCCCGGTGGGGAGATGCCAGTCCTCCCGCCGATCGCCAGAGTTCGGCGAGCGAGTATCAGGTTGAAGTAAACCTACCAAGTCTCAAGCGCCTCAACAATTTAGGCATCTCGGTTGATGTGGTCCTCGAGTGGCGTTGAATTTGCGCTTCCGACCGCGAAGCTTCGCGTTCGGCTACCCGTTTCCTTCACTACACAGCGACACCGCTGGGAGATCCGCATGCCGCGCAACTGTTCCCGCCAGTCGAACCGGCGCTCAGCTCGCCGGATGCACCTGTTCGGGTGGTTGACGGCGCTGGGCGTAACGGCGCCGGCTTCGGTCGGCATGGCACAGGACTCTGCAGCGGTCGCTCGTGACTCGGCGCCCGCGGCGATAACCCCAATGGCAACGCGGGACAGTCTCAGCAAAGGACCGCTTCCACAGACTCACACGGTCCGCAAGGGTGATACCCTGTGGGATCTGGCGCAGCACTACCTTCGTGATCCCTTCCTCTGGCCCGGTATTTATCGGCTGAATACGGATGTGGTCGAGGATCCGCATTGGATTTATCCGGGCGAGATCCTGCGCATCGCGCCGGTTGACAACGTGGCCGCCGTTCCCACCATGGATACGCCGGTACCTCAGGTTGAGGGGGATTCGAGCAGCCTGGTGGCGGATAGCGCGCGGGGGAGCGGAGCGGATTCCACCGACGCCCTGGCCCGCGGCCCCCAGCAGCCCTCCATGGCCGAAGCCGATGACGCCGAGCAGGGGCCGCTCTTCCCTGAGCGCAAGCCTCAGAAGGTATCGGAAATTCTCAAGGCTTACACGCATCAGGCCTACCGTCCGCTTCGGCGGAGTGAATTCTATGCATCGGGATTTCTGACCGAGAACCAGCGCCTTCCCTATGGGCGGGTGATCGGTCCGGTCACACCGCAGCAGATCAGGGCGGTCAACGGACGCGCCAATGCGCTGCCCTTCACCAGCATCTCCCTGGAGGCCCCATCCGGGGCCACGTATGCGGTGGGTGACAGCTTGCTGCTTCTGCAGGTGGGCGGAGAAATCGACCCGTTCGGACACGTGATCGTTCCCACGGGAATCGCCGTGGTCAACGAGGCGGTCGACGAGCACTACATCGCGAGGATCGTTTCCACTTTCGGTCCCATCCGCAATGGTCAGCGAACCCTTCCGCTCGAGAGCTTTAATCCCGGAACGGGTAATCGGGCCGTGCCGGTCTCCGACGGAGTACGGGGGACGTTCATCGGTGGTTTGGGGCGCCAAGATCTCAAGGAGCCCCAGATGGTGGTGTTCATCAATAAGGGTCGGCAGGATGGTGTTTCTCCGGGCGATATCTTCGAGATGCGCCGCCGGCCTGGTCGCACCCCCGACGGACTGATCCGGGTGAATGAGGTGATGGCAACCATGCAGATCGTCCACATGCGCGATCACACGGCCACCGGCGTATTGCTCAATGTAGTTTCCCCGGACATCCAGCCCGGGACCGATGTCATGCAGGTGGCCAAGCTGCCGCAGTAACAGCGGGGCGGCCGGCAACACGCCAGCCCTGGAATTCGTCTAGTAGAGCCGACCGACTGCGGTCGGCTCTTTTATTTGGGTCTCAACTCCGCAGAATCAGGTTGCTACCTCATCGCTGCCGCGGCCCTACTGCCTCGGCTGCCAGCCCACCCGCTTCCGCGCCTACACCCCAGTTCTATATTGCGGGGCGTTCAGCGGCCGGCAGGCACCCCTTAGCTGTGGAGAGATGGCATGCGGAGATGTGAAGCATGAGTGGCCGGGTACTGGTGACGGGTGGGGCAGGCTTCATCGGATCCCATATTGCCGAGGCATATCTCGCGGGAGGATGGGAGGTGGTGGTCCTGGACGATCTCTCCCGGGGGCAGGAGAAGAACGTTCCACGGGGAGCCCGCTTCGTGCGCGCGGATATCCGCTCACCTGAGGCGCGAGGCACCATCGCTACGGGTCGTTTCGATGTCATCAACCATCACGCGGCGCAGATCGATGTTCGGGTTTCAGTGGACCGCCCGGCGTTCGACAGCGAAATCAACGTGGTGGGTCTGGTCAATCTCCTTGAGGGCGCGGGTGAGGGCGGGGTGCGAAGATTCATCTTTGCCAGCAGCGGCGGAGTGGTCTATGGTGACCCCGAGGTCATACCTACACCGGAGACCGCGCCCAAGCTCCCGGTGTCTCCTTATGGCGTGAGCAAGCTCTCGGGCGAGTACTACCTGCGCGCTCTGGCCGCGCTTCGGGGGTTCGAGGGGATCGCGATGCGCTATGCCAACGTGTTCGGTCCCAGGCAAGATCCCAAGTCGGAAGCCGGAGTGGTTTCGATCTTCGTGTCGCGGCTTCTGGCCGGCGAGCCTCTCGTTGTGTTCGGAGACGGGAAACAGACCCGGGACTATGTGTTCGTGAAGGACGTGGCCCGGGCTAACGTGCTGGCCAGCACCGTGCCCGCGCCTCAGGGCACCGCGCTCGATGCCCCCGCCTTCAACATCGCCACCTCGCGGCAGCGCAGCGTCCTCGAGCTGGCCCAGGTAGTGGGAGAGGTCATGGGGCAGAAGAAACCGCGGATGGAGTTTGCTCCGCCTCGAGCCGGCGAGCTCTTCCGTAGCGCACTGGACGTGAGCAAGGCCAAGAGAGTGCTGGGCTGGACGCCCGAGTACGCCTTCGATGACGGTCTGCGGGAGCTGGTGGACTGGTTCAAGGCGGAGGCAGCGTGATTCAGCAATCAGGCGGTGCGGTTCCGCAGTCCCCGCTCGAGCTGATCCTGTCCTCGAGTCCGGAGACGAAGATCGTTCTCGTAGTTACCGCGCTGTTCTCTCTGATCTCCTGGTTCATCATCATTCTCAAATGGTGGCAGTTTCGCAAGCTGAATCGCCAAGCCGACCGTTTCTTCACCGAAATGGAGCGCACCACCAGGCTCAAGGATGCGTATCACGCGGTCATGAAGCTGCCCCCCTCGCCCTACAATCGGCTGTTTCGGGAGGCGGTGACTTTCTATTCGGAGCTTCGTCCAGGAGCCCTCCGGGATGAGCGGGGCGCCGACCGCAGCACGCTCACGATGACCCAGCTCGAGGCATTGAAGATGGTGCTGGGCAAGGAAGTGGCCGCTGAGCGCGACCTGCTGGGACATTACATCCCTTGGCTCGCCACTATCGGTTCGGTCAGCCCCCTGCTGGGCCTGACCGGAACCGTGTTCGGCATCATGAGCGCCTTTATCGGCATCGCCTCGAAGGGATCCGGTAATCTTGCCGCGGTTGCACCCGGTGTGGCGGAGGCTCTGGTGGCCACCGCGGGCGGCCTGATAGCGGCAATCCCAGCGGTCATTGCCTATAACCTCTATGTCAACCGAGTCCGCCTGTTTGCCGGCGAGCTGGAAGGCTTCGCCAACGAGATGATCGGAACCATGGCGCGGGAGGGACTGGTCTGATGGCGGCGAGTCTCGGTGGAGGATTGGGCAGTCAGCGCGGGGAACTCCCGCTTATGGCCGACGTCAACGTCACCTCATTGGTGGACGTTATGCTGGTGCTTCTGATTATCTTCATGATTACGGCACCAATCATGCAAGGCGGGGTTGACGTTGAGCTTCCTCGCGCTGAGGCCCGACCTCTTTCCCCCAAGGAGGGCATGGTGGTGACGGTCAATCGGGACGGCCGCATTTTCATTGACCAAACTCCAGTGTCCTACACTGATTTCCGGGTCACCTTTCGGTCGCTGGTGGCCACCCGTAAACCCAGCGGGGTGTACCTGCAGGCGGACACTCGAGTACCCTACGGCGAAGTGGTGCGGGTGTTGGCGGTAATCCGGACTGCCGGAGTGCAGAACGTGGGACTTGTGGCCGCCGAGGAAGAATCGCCGTGAAGATTCGGAGTTCCGACCGGGAGCCGCCGGGTCGTGCGGCTGGAATGGTCGGGACCCTCCTGGTACACGCGGCTGCGGTCGGATTTCTTCTCGCCACCGTCAAGCCGAGCAAGGCGGCGCCTCCAACCTATGCGGTGGATCTGGTAGCCGCTCCCGCGCCGACGCAGAAGCGACTGGCCCGTGAGGCGCTGCCCACGCCGCCGCCGGAGGAGAAGCCGGCCCCGGTGAAACCTACGCCGCCCAAACCGACAAAGGCGCCGGCGCTCCCGAAGCCCAAGACGCCGCCGCCACCGCCCGAAGAGAAGAAGGAGCCGCCACCCAAAACGACGTCCCCCGCAACTCCGGCTCCGGGAGAGACGCCCAGCACCGGCAGCGATGTAGCGACAATCAAGACACCGGGCTTGGCGTTTCCCTATCCGGAATACCTGCGGAACATCGTGACCCAGATCTACCAGCGTTGGGACCGGGCGTCAGCCAACCAACGCAATTTCGCGGAGATCAGCTTCTTGATTCTGAGGGATGGATCCGTCCGGGACATTCATTTTGTCACTCGTTCGGGCAGCTTTGCGTTCGATTTGAACGCCCAGGGCGCCGTCGAGGCCGCGGGCAACACCCGGGCCTTTGGCCCGTTGCCTGATGGCTGGGATGCTGACGTGCTCCCGGTGAGCTTCTACTTCAAGCCGACTCAATGATCAAATTCTCGTTTTTCCTGCTTGGCCTGGTGGTCACCTCCGGAACAGTGTTAGCGCAGGACACGACTCGCGTGGAGGAGGGCGTCCGGATCGGCGTGGATTATCGGCCCGGAATGCGGCCCGGCCTGGTTGTTGTGCCTGGTACCGGGCTCGATTCGGTGCGTGCCATGGTCCGGCGAGACCTGGATTACACCGACCGTTTCGAGATGATTACCGTGGCCGATCTGCCTCAGGGCTCCGCCAGTGGTCGCGGGTCTGCCGAGGCAGCGGCTGGAGTGAACTACGAGCTGTATCGCTCCCTCGGTGCCCAGTTCGCGGTGGAGCTGATTCCGGCATCGAGCGGGGTGACAGCCCGGATGCACGATCTCGGCGAAGCCAAGATGCAAAGTCAGAAATCCGTCACGCTCCCGGCCACGACAGCCGTGGACTTTCGGCTCGAGGTCCACCGTTTATCCGACGAAGTGGCACGCTGGGCGAGCGGAAGCCCGGGAGCAGCGGCCAGCCGCTTGATGTTCGTGTCTGCCGGTCGGGTATATCGGGTCGACAGCGACGGAGAGGACATCGCTCCGCTGACGCCGGCTGGCCAGACCTCGCTCTCTCCGGCCTGGTCGCCCGATGGCCAACGCCTGGCTTTTACCCAGATGGGAGAAGGCAAAGGGGGGATCGTGGTGCAACCCCTGAGTGGGGGAGCGGGCTTCTTGGTTCCAGGCTCCCAAACGGCGCTCAATATTACGCCCGCCTTCTCACCCGACGGACGCACCCTCGCCTTTGCCCATTCGGACGAAAAGGGAACCGACATCTACACCGCGAATGTGGTCGAGCGCTGCTGCGCGCAACGCTTGACCGTGGGACGCTTCGCGGACAACTTAAGCCCAACGTTTTCGCCAGATGGGCGGCGCATCGCGTTCATTTCAACGCGGGCAGGGCCGCCTCAGTTGTACGTAATGGCAGCGGACGGAACCGATCAGGAGCTGCTGGCGCCGTTTGACTATGGCGCCACAGGAAGTTCGAATGCTCCCGAGTGGTCCCCGGACGGGGCCAGTGTTGTGTTCCATCGCGAGGTCTCCGGTAGCCCCCAAATCTTCCTGGTCGACGTCGCGGCACGGCGGGTTCGGCAGCTCACCTCTTCGGGCAGGAACGAAGATCCTACCTGGTCGCCTGACGGGCGCCACGTGGCCTTCATTTCCGACCGAAGCGGCCGCCGTCAGATGTGGATTGTCGACATCGAAACCGGTCGAGTGCGGCAACTGGGTACGCCCGGCGCCGCTCGGCTTCCAGCGTGGTCTCGCCGACTCGGGCGGACCACTCCCGTCCCCAACCCATGATTTCGGAGTGATGATGCGAGCACCATCCCTGCTGATGCTCTTGACTGCCGCCGCATTTGCCGTCGCCTGCGGTGGAAAGGCCGCTCCGGAAGAGCCGGCTCCTGAGCCCACGCCCACTGCAGCGCCTACTCCGCCTCCGGAGCCGGTGGACGATAGCGCCGAGCGGGACCGGCTGGAAAAGGAGCGGATGGAACGCGAGGCCGCAGAAAAGGCCCGCACGGTGTCGGCCGATCTCTCCGCCATGATCAACTTCGATTATGACCAAGCGGTGGTTCGTACTGCGGATCAGCAAACGCTGGATCGCAAGGCCGCCATCCTGGCCGCCAATCCCCAAGTCAAGCTTCGGATCGCCGGTCATGCCGACGAGCGCGGATCAGACGAGTACAACCTTGCGCTGGGGAACCGTCGCGCCGCCGCGGCCAAGCGGTATCTGGAGAACAAGGGCGTGGACGCGGCCCGCCTCGAAGTCGTGTCCTACGGTGAGGAGCGGCCGCTGAACCCGGGAAATGACGAGACCGCTTACGCCCAGAACCGGCGGGATGAGTTCGAGATCACCGCCGGGGGCAACAACCTGACTGCGCCACAGTGACGGGTTCTGTGGGATTGAGGGTCTGGCTCGGCGCTCCCGTGCTCTGGGTTCTCGCCGGCTGCGTTTCCAAGGGCGACATCCAGCGGGTCCAGGACGACGTAGCTCTGTTCAAGGCGGAAACGGCACGCCGGGATTCCGTTCGCGCGGCACAGTTGAATGAGGTGATCCGGGTGCAGCAGCGCATCATGGACTCGCTCACCTCCAGCCGTCGAGCGGTGGGGCAGTTGCGCGGAGACCTTGCCAGCGACCTGTACAATATCCAGCAGCAGCTGGTGCAATTACAGGAGCTCACCGGCCAGAGCCAGCAGCGTCTGAGCGAGCTGCGCACTCAGCTCGAGGCGCGGGGCGAGCAGCTGGCTACCGCCGCACCCGGCGATACCAACCGGCCAGGAGCGAGCTCGGCGGCCTCGGCCGATCAGATGTACGAAGCGTCGCTGGCACAACTCCGGCGAGGCAGCACCTCCACGGCCCGTCTCGGCCTGCGGGAAATGCTTCGGGTCTATCCCAATAGCGATCGAGCCGGAGACGCCCTCTACTTCATTGGGCAAAGCTTCGCGGCAGAGAACCCCGACTCAGCGGCTGCGTACTACGAGCAGGTAATGCAGAAGTATCCCACCTCCTCCCGCGCAAGCTCGGCCCTGTACAACCTGGGTCTGCTGGCCGAACGGAGGAAGGACACCAAGAAGGCCAGGGACGCGTATCAGCGCGTGGTACAGCGGTACCCCCAGTCCGATGAAGCAGCCCTGGCTCGTGATCGACTGAAGGCGCTCGGGCGGTAGCCCGGGCGTCTCCCTCCATGATGGGCGATGCCGGAGAAATGCCGTTCCTCGATCATCTCGAGGAATTGCGGCACAGAATCCTCCGTTCGCTGGCCGCCGTGGTGGTGGGGTGTGGGTTGGGGTTGTGGCTGGTCCAGCGGTTCCAGCTGGTCAGCGTGCTGAAGGAACCGATCGCGCCGTATCTCACTGGTGGCAAGCTGGTCGTCACCAGCCCCACTGAGCCGGTAATGATCGTGCTCAAGCTGGGCCTGCTGGTAGGCCTGGTGCTCGCCTCCCCGGTTATCCTGTGGCAAACCTGGGCCTTCCTGGCTCCCGCCTTGTACCAGCGGGAGAAGCGTGCTCTGGTGCCTTCACTCTTCGTCGGGCTGGGGCTGTTTTTGACCGGCATGGGTTTGGCCTACCGCTTCGTGGTACCTCAGGCCCTCCGCGTGTTGTTCAGCTTCCAGAGCGAAGCGATCGCTCCGTTCATCACCTACGACGCCTACTTCAGCTTTGTCCTGCAGGTCACGTTGGCCCTCGGCCTGTCTTTCGAGCTGCCGCTCATCATCATCATACTGTCCTGGCTGGGGGTCGTTGGGCCGGCCGAGCTGAACCGGTTCCGCCGCTACGCCATCGTGCTCGCGTTTGTCGCCGGCGCCGTCCTGTCACCCGGCACTGACGTGCTTTCCATGACGATGATGACCCTGCCGCTCATCTTACTGTATGAGGTGGGGTTTGCCGGCTCGCTCATTCTACAGCGGCGACGGCGCCGGTCAGAGCGCGAGTCGCTCACGGGTAAAACTGCGGGCGTGATTCTCCTCCTGGCGCTGCTAGGTGCGCGGGCGGAAGCGCAGGTACCGGCTCAGCAGCGCCGGCCGCGGACGGCGCGTCCGGATACCACCCTGGCTGACTCGACCCGGGCACGGCGAGGACAGACCCTGGACTCGGCCTCGGCGCGCCGCATGGGCCTACCTACCGGACCCACGCGCAGCTTTGCAAGCCCGGACTCGGTGATCACTGAGCTACTCGCCCGTCCCGGGTACCAAAGCACCCGATATCGGGCGGATTCCGCCACGGTGTTTGTCCAGGATCAGCGTGTCCTTTTGAACGGCGAGGCCCTGACCGAACGACGGGGCACTTCACTGGAGGCCGGCAGCATCACCTACCGACGTTCCAGCTGTGTGCTGGATGCCACCGGTGATCCCAAGCTGTTCGATCGGGGACAGGTCATGGTGGGCGAGGGGATCCGATACGACACGTGCACCCGGCGCGGCGTGATCACGGACGCGCTGACGAACTTTACCGAGGCGGGCAGCGTCTGGTTTCTTCGGGGCAACGTCTCGCAGGACTCCAGCTCGAGTCGCATCTACGCGGCATCAAGCGAGATTACCAGCTGCGATCTTCCGATACCGCACTATCACTTTGCGGGCCGGGAAGTGAAGTGGGTCTCTCAGAATGTGCTGGTCGCTCGGCCGGTCGTCCTCTACGTTCGCGACGTGCCGGTGCTGTGGCTGCCATTCCTTTTTCAGGACATGCGCCCCGGACGGCACTCGGGCATTCTCATTCCACAATTCGGTTTCAATGACCTGGTCCGGACTAATCCCGGATACAATCGCCAGATCGCGAATATCGGGTATTACTGGGCCCCCAATGATTACATCGATCTGACAGCTCGGCTTGATTGGTACTCGAATCGTTACCTACAGTATGGAATAGCGGGTTCGTACAACTGGATCAATCGGTTCGTGGACGGCGCGGTGGCGTTCAGCAGGCAGCTGGAGACTGACGGTGGGTCGTCGGCCACGGTGCGGTGGGATCACCGGCAGACCTTCAATCTCTCAACCAGCCTGAACCTCGATCTCAATTACGCGAGCAACACCTCGATCATCAACCGGAATGCGGTGGATCCGCTGCTCAATACCCAGCAGATCACCAGCTCGCTGAATTTTTCCAAACGTTATGGATGGGGAACTCTGACCATCGGCGGCAATCGCCGGCAGAGTCTCTCCGATGGCAGCGTCCAGCAGTTGCTGCCTGCGGTGACGATCTCTCCGGCATCGATTGCGATTGGATCGTTCTTCACCTGGTCGCCCGGGTTCAGCTTTACCAATAACACCGAGTCCAAGACTCCGCTGGACTCGCTGCTGACGGTTCTGCCGGGGAACATTCTGGACACGGTGGCGCAGGTGGGCGGGCGCCGGACCACCACACTGGATTTTCAGACCCCGCTGCGACTCGGCAATTTCAACTGGCAGAACTCACTGTCGGCGGTTGATCAGCGAAGCACTGGCCGGGACAGCTCCGTGGTACGGCTCGACAATCCTACTACCCCGGATCCCACCGATTCGATCACACTCACCCGCATCTTTAACGGCAATTTCTCGACTGGAGTGGATTGGAATACCGGCATCAATCTTCCTGTGCTCTTTCGCGGCTCCTGGAAGGTGCAGCCGGCGCTGGGCGTAGCGAACACGACCTCATCCGGTCCTTTCCTGATCCGAAACCGGAACACCAACGGTGACTTCGTTCACCAGGGAAAGCGCTTTCGGTTCTCGGCTACCGCTTCGCCGACCCTGTTTGCCTTTCTACCGGGCTTCGGCTTTGCCAGCCGCATCAGGCACAGCCTCTCGCCGAATTTGAGCTGGAACTATTCGCCCGCGGCGTCGGTGCCGCTGGAATACGCCCAGGCTATCCAAATTGGGGGGCAGCCACTTCAGCTGCGAAGCGATGCCACCCAAACGATGAGCCTGGGACTGTCGCAGACCTTCGAGGCCAAGGCCAAGCGGGCATCGGGCGACACCTCTGATGCCGAGGCCCGCAAGTTCCGCGTGCTGAGCATCAACACCACACCGATCAGCTATGACTTCGAGCAAGCCAAAAAGCCTGGACGAACGGGCTGGACGACACCATCGATTACGAATTCTCTGCTCAGTGACTTGCTGCCGCAGTTCACCCTCAGCTTCACCCATGACCTCTGGCGCGGACCAGTGGGCGTCGACACTTCCAAGTTTGACCCGTTTCTGAGCAATGTCAGCGCGAGCTTTGCGATCTCCGGGAACACCCTCCGCTCCATCGGCTCGATCTTTGGGTTGGGCAAGGGGCCATCGGGGCGGCGGGAAAACGTCCCCTCCTCCTATGTGGTCGATGCCGGGCGGCGCAACCGATCGTTCTACAACAGCGGACGGGTCCCGTTCAGTGGCGGTGGGCGCGAGTTCACGGCCAACTTCAATTACACCTTGTCCCGCACTCGGCCGATCCCTGGCTTGCCAAGTACGCCCGGGCAGCAGAATCTGGGGTTCAGCACCGGCTTTTCGCCCACTCCGTTCTGGACGCTGTCCTGGTCGTCGCAGTACAACATTACCGACACCAAGTTCGAGTCTCAGGTGGTTCGCCTGGAGCGGCAGCTGCACGAGTGGCGGGCGGGCTTCAACTTCACCCGCAACGCCAACGGCAACTTTGCGTTTTATTTCTCGATTTATCTGACCGACCTGCCGGACCTGAAGTTCGACTATAACCAGACCACCTTCGACCAATAACTGTCCTCGCTTGAGGACACTCCCCTTCGAGTCCGCTGTCGGCCTGTCTTCTAACTCCGTTCTATTCCGGAGCTCCGGCACTGGCACGCGATCTGCCATGGGTTTCGCCATCCCTCTCCGGAGCTCTGTATGCAAGGCTGGCGTCTGCCGGTGATCCTGCTGCTGGCCATGGCTTGCTCATCCGACCAAACCAGCCCCGGTAACCCTCCGGATGTGCCGGCTGATCTGTTCAGCACCACTCTCAACGGAGCAGTGGCACTCACCTGGCCCGACAACGCGTATGAGTCCGATCCCGACAATTTTCAGAGCTACCGGATCTATAGCACCACCTACGACATCGACGCCCCTTCCGGCACTGAGCCGTGCGGCACCTCCTGGACGCTCGAAGGCACCACGGTGGCCCCGGAGTTCCTGGTGGGAGCCATGGTCAACGGAGTACCCCGCTGTTTCTCGGTGAGCTCCGCCAACCAGACCGGGGCTGAGAGCAACCGTTCTCGGAGCGTCTTCGACACCCCGAGGCCCGACAGCCGTAATCAGGTCCTCTATCCTATTCAGGTGAAATCAGACAGCAGCGGCTTTCGGTTCTGGGACGACGATGGCGACAACGTGGTCGAGGAGGGTGAGCTGGGGCGGGTGCGGAACGGCGCCTCCAGTGATGTCGACTTCTACGTCGACCGCGACGGCTCGGGCCGACTCTTCTTGACGCCGATGAGGACTGGGACCGGGGTGGAATTCTATTCCGAGGACCCGGTCGGGGACCTGACCAGCATTGACGACGCGCCCTGCTTCAGCGCGCCAGATCCCAGCACCTGCAGCAGATATGCCAGCACTCCGATCGAGGCGGCGCCCGGGATGGGTTACGTATTCGAGATGGAGGCGGGCGATCAGTTTCTCCGGTACGGTGCGGTCCGGGTGACCCATGTCGGCCGCGGTTTCATGATTCTGGATTGGGCTTACCAGACCGATCCAGGGAACCCGGAGCTTCTCGTGGCAAGGAACGGAGCCACGCCCTGACAACAGTCGACTAAAGTCGGGGGTTGAATCAGAAGCGTAACGGCGTCAACTTCGGGCGATGGCTCGCACCGACTGCGTTCTTGACGGCCGCTCACTCAGTATTGAGAACGTGGTTGCGATCGCACGGAACCCTGCCAGCCGGGTCTCGATCGACCCGGCTGCCCGAACGGCGTTAGCCCAGAGCCGGCAGCTGGTGGAGCGGGCGATTCACTCGGGCCAGACGATCTACGGGATCAACACCGGATTCGGGAAGCTGGCGAACGTCAGGGTTCCCGCCGACCAGCTCGATCAACTCCAGACCAATCTCATTCGCAGTCATGCGTCAGGCGTCGGGGCACCGCTACCCCCGTCGGTGGTGCGAGGCGTGATGCTGCTCCGCGCGAACGTGCTGCTGCGGCCGACCAGCGGCGTGCGTCCGGAGCTGGTGGACGCGCTGGTGGCCCTGCTCAATGCCGGAGTAGTTCCCCTCGTTCCCGAGCAGGGAAGCGTTGGGGCAAGCGGAGACCTGGCACCACTCAGTCACATCGGACTCGCCCTAATGGGCGAAGGCCATGTGCTCTCCAACCAGACTGCACCGGCGCCCGCCGACGCTGCCCTCAAGGCTGCTCGCCTTACGCCCTACCGCTTTGCCCCGAAAGAGGGCATTGCCTTCATCAATGGCACTCAGGCGCAAACCGCGATGCTGGCGATGATGGTGCACGACGCGAAGATACTCTGGCGCACCGCGGTCGCTGCGGCAGCGATGACCTTGGAAGCGCTGCGCGGAACGCCGGCTCCCCTCGATCCGCGCATCCACCAGTCCCGCCCACACCCCGGTCAGAGTCGGGCGGCAGCGCTGATGCGCGAGCTGCTGGAGAACAGCGAGATCCGTGAATCCCACCGGGAGAACGATCCCCGGGTGCAGGATGCGTACAGCCTCCGGTGTGCTCCTCAAGTGCTGGGCGCAGTGGCCGACGCTATTGCCTTTGCCGAGCAGACCGCCAACGTGGAGCTCAACGCCTCCACCGATAACCCGCTCGTCTTCGAGAACGGAGAGGTGATCTCGGGAGGAAACTTCCACGGGCAACCGGTTGCTCAAGCGCTAGACATCCTGGCACTGACTCTGACCACCCTGCAGGCCATTGCCGAAAGGCGGGTAGAGCGGTTGGTCAATCCGGACCTTTCCCAGGGCCTCCCCGCCTTCCTCACCAGTGATCCAGGTCTGTGCTCCGGGTTGATGATGGTTCAGATCGCCGCGGCCTCGCTGGTGGCCGAGTCACGAGCGCTGGCCATGCCGGCGAGCATCGGGTCGATCCCCACTGACGCCAACCAGGAAGACTTCGTTCCGATGGGAATGGCGGCCGCCTACAAGGCGGGCCGGATCCTGGTCAACGCGCAGCGGGTCGTGGCGGCCGAGCTCCTCTGCGCTGGGCAGGGACTGGAGTATCTGAAGCCGTTGAAGCCTGGCACTGGGGTAGGCCGGCTGTATCACCAGCTGCGCACGCTCGACCCGCCGGTACCTCCGCTCACTGCCGACCGGCCACCCGGACCGGATTTAGAGCGGGTGGCTCGCGGGGTAATGGAGGGCGACTTCGACCCCCAGCCTGGGACATAGCCGGCTTCTTTCCTTCCTTAACGATTCGTTGACACTGGTGTGATGCATGCAAATCGTTGCACTATCGTGCGCTTGCCCGGGTTTTAGCCGCCCGGTATCTTTCGCGCACTCCAAATCTTATCTCTCTTTTCTCCTCCTCAGCCCCGGGCCGCATGAATCTGGAAAAGCTGAAAGACACGGCGCGGAAGCTGGAACAAAAGGAGGATTGGCGAAAAGCCATCGAAGTCTACCTGAAGGCCATTCAACAGGCCGAATCGGGTGCGGAAACCACTCCCGATCTCTCGCTCTATAACCGGGTAGGCGACCTCTACCTCAAGATCAACGACTCCACCGAAGCCGTCCGGTCTTATGAACGGGCGGTCGACCTCTACGCTGACCAGGGCTTCTTCAACAACGCCATAGCGCTTTGTGGCAAGATCCTCCGGGTAAACCCCGGCCGGACTCAGACCTACCTGAAGCTCTGTCAGCTCCACGCCCGCAAGAACGTGGTAAGTGAGGCCAAACGGAACCTGATCGAGTTCCTCGAGCGCATGAACGCGCTGGGCCAGCTGGATCAGGCCTTCCAGGCGGTAAAGCTGTTTGCGGACCAGTTCTCCGGAAGCCAGGAAATTCGGAGCATGCTGGTTGACCTGCTTCGGGCCACGTCCCGGGGGGATGAGGCGCGGGAACAGCTGGAGAAGATGGCCCAGGATCTCGAGGCCGCAGGCGACAGGACGGGAGCCCGGAAAACCCGCGAACGGCTCCACGGACTGGATCAGGATCATCCTGCGCCTCCCGCCGCAACGCCGGGCTCGTCTCCAAAAAGAGGCGATCTGATCTTTCTCGACACCGGCCTAGATGTGCCCATCAGCCCACCCCGCGCTCAGGTTTATTCCAGGCCGGCAAAGGAGTCTCCACCGCCGGCTGCAGAGGCGGAGCCGGTCCAACTACCACCCGTGGAACCGGTCAGCGAGCCCGACGCCAGCGTGGCGGAGGCCGAACCCAGTGCGGCGGAGGACGAACCCAGTGCGGCGGAGGACGAACCCGGCGTGGCGGATGCCGAACCCAGCGTGCCGGAGGCTGAATCCAGCGTACCCGAGGGACTGCTGGTAAATGAGGACTTCGGGGCGATGACCGGGGCCGCCGACCTGGCAGTCAGTCCGCTGGTTTCTGAGGAACCTCCCAGCAGCTCGGGGACAGACTCACTGCTGGGAATCGAACGCCTCGGAGACACCGTCGAGCCACTCGTCGATCTGACGGCGCCGCTCGATATCCAGCGGGGTGGGGAGTCCTCCAGCCTCGATTTCGAGCCGATGAGCCTGGATGGGATTCAGGAAATACCACTGAACAGCTTTGCCACCGATCAGGCGAGCCCGCTGGACTTCTCCGTGGATGCCCCCAAGAGTCCGCTGGATTTTCCTGATGATCTCATTGTGTCGCTGCCGGACAGCGATACGGGATTCAGCACGCTCCCCGGTGTATCCGGCTCCGATGACTCCAGCCTCTCGCTCGGAGCTGACATAGTCGGCCATAGTCCACCGCAGATCAGTTCGCCGCCTTCTTCGAGCGACTCCTTGGCGGACCTGGAGAATCGGGTGCTGGATGATCCCGAGAACCCCGATGTGCACCTGGCCTTGGCGGAGAAGCTGCTGGCCCTGGGCGAAAACGACAGGGTGGCGGAAGAGCTCGAGTTGGCACTGGCGGGATTTGAGGATCGACAGGATTGGACCCGCGCTTCTCAGATGGCCGATCAGCTGGTTCAACTGGCGCCTGACAGTATTGGGCACCACCAGAAGCGAGTGGAGCTGGCCTACCGAACCGGAGATCGGGGACCGCTGCTGGAGGCGTATCTCGGTCTGGGCGACGCTCTGGCCAAATCAGGCGCTCTAGACAAAGCAGCCGCAGTGTACGGCCGTGTGATCGAACACGATCCCGGCAACGTCCGGGCCTCCGCTGCTCTGGAACGAGTCGGTGGAGAGACCAAGTCGCCCCCACCCCCGCCTGCTCCATCTACTCGCAACGAGACCGCGCCGAAACCGCCGGCACAGCCGTCACCGCCGCTGAGCCCGAGCCCCAGCCTGGCTGCATCGCAACCACCTACAGCTCCGGCTCCGAGCCCAACTCCGGCGGCTTCAGCCCCGCGGGCAAGTCGAGCGCCGGCCTCATCCGACGAGGAGTTCGTAGACCTCGGCTCCATGCTGCGGGACGAAAAGGGCCCTCGCGACACGCGTATGCGGGTAAATCGCCGCGAGCCCAAGGATCAGGATGAGCAGCGCGAGTTTCATGAAATCCTGGAGCAGTTTAAGCGTGGCATCGACGAAAACCTGGAGTCCGATGACTACCAGTCGCATTATGATCTTGGCGTCGCATTCAAGGAGATGGGCCTGCTGGATGAGGCCATCGCTGAGTTCCAGAAAGCGCTGCGGGCTTCGGAGGGTCGTCTGCGCACCTCTGAGGCACTTGGCATGGCATTCTTCGAGAAGGGGCAGTACGCTGTGTGCGAATCGGTGCTCCGCCGTGCTGTGGAAGGCGTGGATGGAACCGACGAAGCCAAGATCGGCCTGCTCTATTGGTTAGGCCGGGCATCCGAAGCCCTGGGGAAGAGAGCCGAAGCTATGGCCAGCTACGAACGAGCTATTGCGGTGGACATTCGCTTCCTCGATTTGAGTGAGCGAATTCACCGGCTCACTGCAGGGCGCCGCTTGTGAGTCATCAGACCGCCCCTATTTCTCTCGCCGAGCTGCAGCAACCCCTTCGCCCCCGCCTGGAGCGGGTGCAGCAGGAACTTCGGCGCATCGTCGAGGCTGACTTCGGACTGATCACCCGGGTTAATTCGCATCTGTTTCAGATGCAGGGGAAGATGTTCCGCCCCACACTCCTGCTCCTGGCGGAAGAGGCCACCGGCAGCACCGACACCCGAGCAACGACCCTCGGTGCCGTGGTTGAGCTGATCCACCTTGCCACCCTGGTTCACGATGATTCCGTAGACCACTCGGTGCTTCGCCGGGGGATGCCCACCATCAACTCGCTATTCAGCCATCAGATATCGGTCATCATGGGAGACTACCTCTACTCCCGGGCCGTGATTGAGCTGGTGGGTCTGAACGACCTCGAACCCCTGCGGGTGTTGAGCCGGGTGACCAACGAGATGACAATCGGTGAGATGCGGCAACTCCTGGCCCATGATCCACTGGAATTCTCCGAGTCGGAGTACAACCTGCTCATCCGGGCAAAGACAGCCTCGCTGGTTGCCGGTTCGTGCGAGATCGGCGCGCTTCAGGCGAGTCCGGCAGAGCGGGAGGCGCTCCGTCGGTTTGGCGAGGCCCTGGGAATGGCGTTTCAGATCGTTGACGACCTGCTCGACTATACGGAGGATGCATCAGTCACCGGCAAGCCATTCGGCTCCGACCTGCGCGAGCACAAGGTTACGCTTCCCCTCATTGCCGCGTTGCCGAACATGGGGGAGGGGGAGCGGCGTGCCGTCTCCCGCCTGCTGCGCTCGCCAGAGCCGGGTGATGCTCTGATTGCCGAGGTGATCCAGGCCGTGAGCCGCGCCGGCGGACTGGACTACGCCCGGGAACGCGCGCTCCAGCTGGCCCAACAGGCGGATACGGAGCTCGACCTGCTGCAGCCTTCTGTCGCTCGTGAGGCATTAAGGGCGAGCATCACCTACGTCATCGATCGCAGGAGCTGATGCCAAGCGGCCCCCATCGCCCACGCTTCTATGTCGGGGTTCTGATTGTCGGGTTCATTGTGGGCGGAGCCCTGACATCGCTGTTCCGCCAAAGCCTTCCCGATAGCGCCGCCCGGACCTTTCTCACCAGCACCTGGACCCCCCGTTTCGGACCTATCTCGATGGACCTCCTGGTGGTAGACTTCACTTTGGGTCCCATCGGGCTGCATGTCTCGATTCTGAGTCTCGTCGGGGTCCTGGTGGCTTACCTGATCGCGCGGTCGCTTTTCTAGGAGGACCTGTGGGAAACCTCGGGATGTGGGAGATTCTGGTCATCTTGCTGGTCGTACTGCTGCTCTTTGGCGCCAAGCGGCTGCCGGAGATGGGCTCCTCGATCGGAAAGGGCATTCGAGAGTTCAAGCGGAGTATTGCCGACACGCAGGATGCGATCATGAACACCGACGAGCAGCGGCAAAACCTGCCGCCCCGGCTGCCGGACACTCAGCAGCCCAATCCCAGTCCGACCTCGGGAGAGCCAAAGCGGTTGTCGCAATAAACCGGGAGGCGTGCAGGACGATAAGCGAGGAAATGAAGCAAGCAAAAACCCCGGGACGATGTGTCTCGGGGCTTTATTTTGCCTTTCCAGCCTCCCGCTTCCGGGCCTCCCGCTTACATCACACCCCCGCCTGCTGCGCCTGCGGTGATCCCGATTGCTGCAGGACCTTGGCCCGGTTATCCACGATCTTGGCCGACTTACGGAGCGCGGTGAGATAGTTCCTCACCCGCTCCTGTTTTGCCACGTTGATCAGCCGGGCGCGGTATTGCTCCAGGTCTTTGGCGAATTTGGCTGAATCGGCTTTGACGTGCTGCAGCGTCTCGATGACGTAAATACCGTCTTTGGTATCGAGAACACCGCTCCGCTCTCCCTCCTTCAGTCCAAACGCGGTGCCGACCACAACCGGATTAGTGAGTGGAGGATTGATGCGGCTAAAAGGCCCGAACTCGCGATGGGGTAGCTTCATGGCCGCGGCGGCCTGGGCCAAGGAACTCCCTCCCTCGACCCGTTTCAAGTAGTCCTTTGCCAGCTGCCGGGCCGCGGCCCACTTCTTCTGGTCGCGGGTGGCAGACATTACCGCGGGGCGGATCTCGGCCAGCGTCGGCACCCCGGCGTCGTGAAGGCTATCCAGCCGGAAGATGTAATAGGCGAACGACGTTTCAATCACCGGGCTGGTTGCGCCAGGCTTGGCCTGAAAGGCCCAGACCCCCGCATCGGGCACTACTAATGGGCCGAGTTGGACCTTGGTGCCTTGCTGAACGGGGGGGGTGTGCCCGATCCTGAGCTTCAGGGCGCGGGCCACGGTATCGAGCGCCGCGGGATCGCTCCGCTCGGCGCCGAGATGCTCCAGGCTATCGGCTTGAGCGTCCAGCTGATCGCGGTGTGCTCCGGTGACTTCGATGGGGAACAGGATGTGACGACCTTTGGCCTTGTTTCCCTTGCGGCTGGTAATCTCGATGATATGCAAGCCGAACTGCGAGAGGACTGGGGCTGAAACCGTGTGCAAGGGCAGCGCAAACGCCGCGGAGTCGAAGGCAGGATCCATCGCGCCCTTGGTCCACTCACCCAGATCGCCACCCTTCCCGGCAGTGGCGCTATCCGCCGACTCACGGCCGGCCACCTCAGCGAACGGAGCACCGTGCAGGATTTCCTGGCGGGCGGAATCAGCCCGCGCCCGTACGGCGGCCGTGTCCGCGGAGGTAGCCATGCGCGGCAGCGCAACGTAGCTCAGGTATGCTGTCTTCGGACGCTGAAATTCGTCCCGGTGGGCCTTGTAGTACGAGGCCAATTCCGCATCGCTTACCCGGATGGAGGAATCGGGCACAGCATTGCGGGGGACGATAGCCGTGAGACCGATCTTCACCATTTCATGCTCGTCCCGGTATCGCTCCCAGAGCGCAGCATCAGACAGGTAGATATCCGAGGTCACCAGCCGGAGAAGCTTGGCCCGTTGGAGCTCATCCCGATACTGGGCCTCGAGGCTGGGGAGATACTGTTGGGCGACACTGGACGTGAGCCACCGCTGGTACTTGGCCAGATCAAACTGGCTATCGGTCTGGAATTCGGGGACTTTTTGGAACTCGGGCAGGGGAGATGTCCGGATAGCCTGCACCACTTCATCTTCGCTGACGCTAATGCCGCGACGGCGGTACTCGGCATCGAGCACGCTGTTCTGAACAATCTGGTCCCAGACCTCGTCGCGGACCTGCTGGTAGTCATCCAGGCCCATCGCTCCGGGACTCTGCCGCTGGCGGGCGTCTATCGACTGCTGGACGATATTCTGATAGGTGCGGGCATCGATACTTCGCCCGTTGATCTTGCCGACGGAGGTCTGGGTCAACAGGCCGGTGCCGCCGGTAATTCCGCTCAGGTCCAGCACCAACCAGGCAAAGAAGGTAATGGCCACCACGACCATGAGGGGCTTGGCCGCGTTCCGAAAGGCTTGCATCATAGCTGAATCGAGGCTCCGACCGAGAGATGTGCGACGAGGCTGAAGCTTAAGGCCGGCAGCGCAGAACCTCAAGGCGCCATTCTGCTTAGCAGTTGACACACAGAGGGCCGCCAACTACTCTCACCGTACTTCCCGCAGCAGAGAAGCCGTGATTCCCCCAGCAGTTCTGACCTGAAGATCCGGGAACCGATGGCCACGACGGAAATTGAAAAGCTGGAGCGTCGGTACGCCGAGAACCCTCAAGGGCTGACCTTTGCTCCTCTTGGCCGAAGTCCATCGCAAAAACGGAGAAGTCGCACGAGCCCTGGAACTGTTGAAGGCAGGGCTCGAGCTTCATCCGAACTACATACCGGCCAGCATCGTGCTCGGCCGTTGCCACTGGGACTTGGGAGACCTACCGGCGGCCGAGGCCGCATTCTCCCATGTACTTCGGCTGGACGATGAAAACGTCATCGCCCTCAAATCTCTGGCCGACATCAACGAGCGGTTGGGCCGCTTCAGCGATGCCCAGCGATGGCTGAACCGGCTGATCGCGGTAGATCGGAGCAACGAGGAGGCCCGCCAACAGCTCGCCCGGATCGAGACCGCTAAACAGCAGCCGGTTGCCGCTGATGCCAAGACACCCGTCCCGCCCAACGACTGCACCCGAGCCGACTGAAAAGACGGCAGAACCGGTGATAGCCGAAACCGAACGAGAGCCTTCTCCTGCAACGGCATCTGGCGCAAAGTCTCCTGAAGCAACACGGCCGGAGTCGAAACCTCCGAAGAAACCCCTCCCGAACCAACACTGACCGAAACAAAGTCGGCTCCGGATGGTCTGATGGATTTGACCGCTGCTATCGCTGAGCCGAAGGCTTCGTCGGAGCTCCAGTTTCTCGATATTGCGGTACCTCCGCAGAACACCGAACCGGCCCAGGCGGCTACTCCTCCCGAGCCGGACGATCTGACGGAGGAGCCGCTCCCTCTTCCCGGCCTCATCAGCGAGGAGTTCGTCCCTCCCAAGGAGGGCTCGTACCACCTGCACCCGGAGCTGGCTCACGATTACGGCTCCGCTGAATCTTTGGAGTCGGCCAAAACTCCGGAACTGGAGGAGGATCTCGGGGTCGAACCCGCCGAGGAGGTCGAACTGCAGAGCTCGGGGGCCTCTGAGTTTCGAGTGCCCAATGCCGCCGAGGAATTTCATGGATGCCGCGGGGACTCCCCCGGCTCCGGCCTGGCCCGATATCGAGATGGCGACATCGCCGGCGTTGGAAGCCCCTCCGGAAGTGGAGACGCCTTCTGAATTGCAGAAGTCTGCCCCAGCTACCTGAGGCTCCCCTGGCCCAGCCTCCAGTAGCCGTACCGGAGCCCTCCCCGACCCAGGAACCCACCCGGCGGTCGTATTCGGTGCGAGAGACAAAGGGGCAGTCGGTCGTCGCATTTTTTCAGAGCCTGCTTTCAGCTCGACCAGCGGGAAGTTCGGCGTCCCCCGTGGGCTCGGCGGATGCAGCCCAGGATGGTGCACCGGCAAACGTTGGAGCTGCCGCAGCCGGTTCGGCTCCCCCGTCCGCAGGCTCGCCGGACACCGTCTCCTTTGACGACTTCTTCAACGCTGCAAACCCGGGCTCCTCTTCGGGGAACAAAGAAGGCGACCCAAGCAAGGACGATCTGGATCAGTTCCAGTCCTGGTTGCAAAACCTCAAGCGCTGAATGCGCGTCGCCGTGCTCAACGGCCCCAACCTCAATCTGCTGGGGCAGAGGGAACCGGAACTGTACGGCCGCACCAGTCTGGCGGACATCGAAGCCATGGTCCGGGAAGCGGCCAAGCCCCTCGACGCCGAGATCGATTGGTTCCAGACCAATCACGAAGGTGAAATGGTCGAGGCGGTCCAGCGGTTACGAGGGCGAGCCGACGGGGCGCTGATCAATGCGGCGGCGCTGACGCATTCAAGCCTGGCGCTCCGTGACGCGCTGCTGGCGGTGCGGGTACCCTTCGTCGAGCTTCACCTGTCCAACATTTTTGCTCGGGAGCCTGAGCGCAGGCATTCGGTCATAGCGGACCTCGCACTCGGCATGGTGACCGGGTTCGGCGCACAAAGCTATCTGCTGGCCTTGCAGGCGCTGATGGGTCGGCTCCGTGCCGGCTGACCGCCGGATCGAGCGGCAAACCGGGCTCAGGCTGGCGTTGGAGGCGGAGGGGCTGGACGGGCTGGTTATCACTCACCTGCCCAATATTCGCTACCTCACCGGCTTCACTGGCTCGGCCGCGGTGTTGCTGGTCAGGAACGATGCCACCGTCCTGGTCTCGGATTTCAGGTATGCGGCACAGGCGCCGGCCGAGGTCGGCGGATCGGCAGTGGTCGAGATCGATCAACGCAGCGTGTGGGACCGTCTGGGCAGGGTGCTGCACGACGACCGGATCGAGCGGCTCGGGATCGAAGCGCACGTCATGAGCGTGAAGGATGCCGAGCGGCTCAGCGGGTTGACCCCGGCCCGCCTGGTGCCCACCGGTGAGCTCGTCGAGCGTCAGCGGGAGGTCAAATCGCCGGATGAAGTCGCGGCGATCAGGTCAGCGGCAGAGCTGGCCCAGGAGGCTTTGGCTGAGGTACTGCCTCGAATTCGGGTGGGCCAAACCGAACTGGAGATTGGCTCAGAGCTAGAGCGCGTCCTGCGCCAACGAGGGAGCCAATGGCACCCGTTCCCGACCATTGTCGCGTCGGGTCAGCGGTCCGCCCTGCCGCACGCCCGCACCAGCCCGCGGCCGGTTGACGCCGGGAGACCTTCTGCTGGTGGACTTCGGTGCGCAGGTGGATGGGTACTGCGCCGATCTGACCCGAACCATGGTGGTGGGGGCCAGGGCCGACGAGCGGCAACGGTTGATTCACGGGGTGGTGCAGTCGGCTCAACGAAGGGCTATCGAGCACCTGAGACCCGGGAATGACCGGCCGTGAAGCCGACGCCCTGGCCCGCGAGGTGATCACCACCCGGGGATTCGGCGAAGCTTTTGGGCACTCTCTGGGGCATGGACTTGGGCTCGAAGTGCATGAGGCTCCCCGGCTTTCGTCCAGCTCCGAAGCGACGTTGCCGGTCCATGCCGTGGTCACGGTAGAGCCTGGTATCTATTTTCCGGGGTGGGGTGGAATACGCTTGGAAGACGATGTGTATCTGGGTCCCGGGGGCGCCGAGTGCTTGTCGGACGGCCGGACCGATCTGCTTGAACTGGTCTAGACTCTCGAGCTCATAATCATGGCATCTACCGCCGACTTCAGAAACGGGCTCGTTCTCGAGATCGAGGGTCAGCTGTTTCAGCTGGTCTACTTCCAGCACGTCAAGCCAGGCAAGGGCGGCGCCTTTGTCAGAACCAAGCTCAAGAACATCCGAACGGGCGCGGTCATCGACCGGACCTACACCGCTGGAGAGCGGGTCAACGACGTTCGGCTGGAGCGCCGGGCGCTGCAGTTCTCGTATGCCGACGGTCACTTCTATCACTTCATGGATCAGCAAACGTTCGACGACATCATGCTGACGGACGAGTTGATCGGGCAGGATCAACTGAAGTACCTGAAGGAAGGGATGGAATGTGAAGGTCTGGTCCACAACGATCGGGTGATCACCGTGGAGCTCCCCTCTTTCGTGGAGCTGACCGTCACCCGAACCGCCCCGGGCATCCGGGGTGATACCGCTACCGGCGGAACCAAACCGGCCACCCTGGAGACGGGTGCCACCGTGCAGGTGCCGCTTTTCATCGAGGAGGGCCAGGTGATCCGGGTCGACCGCCGCGAAGACAAGTACTTGACCCGCGTATGAGCCCACAAGAGATGCAGGAACTCGCCGAGCTCCTGCAAAACGTGCCGGGCATTCACTCCATCGATCTCAAGGATGTAAAGCGCCTGGCCCAGCTGCTACGGGAAACGCCGGAGATCGGCTCGATCGAGGTGAAGGGGTGGTTCGGCACCGGCGTGGTGATCACCCGGACAACCGCTCCCCGGCTGCCGCCGCGGCACCGGTGGTCGTGGCGGCCGCTCCGGCTCATGGATCAGGAGCATCGAGAAGCCCCGCCGCGGCCAGCCACCACGGCGCCGCAGCTCAAGGAGATCCGCTCGCCCATGGTGGGCACATTTTACAAGGCCCCAGAGCCCGGCGCCGAGGCCTACATCAAGGTGGGCAACCGGGTAACTCCAGGCCAGACCGTGTGCATCATCGAAGCGATGAAAATCATGAATGAGATCGAGGCCGAAATCGCCGGCACTGTACGCGAGATTTTGGTGGAAGACAGTCAGCCGGTGGAATTCGGGCAGGTGCTCTTCCGGGTCGATCCTAATGGCTGACGCGAAAGCGCCATCCTCCTCCCAGTCCAGCTTCAATTTCAAGCAGGCCATCTCTCAGATGGTCCAGCGGAACGCCTCCGATTTGCTGCTGAAGGTCGGTCGGCCCCCCACGGTTCGGCTGAACGGGGAGCTGCACGCTCTGGAGATGCCGCCGGTGAAGCCGGAGGACCTGAAGCTGTTGGCAGAGCAGATCATGACGCCGCGTCAGGTCAAGGAGTTCGCCGAGAAGAAGGAAGCGGACTTTGCCATTGGCGTTCCCGGGGTGGGACGGTTCCGAACCAATATCTACCAGCAGAGGGGCACGCTCGCCTTTGCCTTGCGTGCCATCCCCTATGAGGTAAAGACCGTTCGGGAGCTGAATCTGCCGGCCGTGCTGGAAGAGATCGCCTTGCGTCCCCGTGGTCTGGTGCTGGTGACCGGGGTAACCGGGTCCGGGAAATCCACGGCCCTGGCCTCGATGATCAACCACATCAACCAGAACCGCCGGGTCAACATGATCACCATCGAAGACCCGATCGAGTTCCTCCATCGCGACGTGCAGTCCAATATCTCCCAGCGCGAGGTGGGGAACGACACGATCTCCTTCGGCATGGCGCTCCGTCATGTGCTGCGGCAGGATCCTGACGTGATTCTGGTAGGCGAGATCCGCGACGTAGAGACGCTGGACACCGCGCTGAAAGCGGCGGACACGGGACACCTCGTGTTCTCCACACTGCACACCACGGACGCGAGCCAGACCATCAACCGCATCCTGTCCTTTTACCCGCCCCACCAGCACCAGGAAGTCCGGATGCTGCTGTCGACCGCGCTCCAGGCCGTGGTGTCGCTGCGGCTGGTCCCGCGGGCCGATGGAAGGGGCCGGATTCCGGCGGCCGAGGTGCTGATCAATACAGCGGCGGTTGCCGACAATATTCGCGATATCGAAAAGGCACTGCTCATTCCCGGACTCTGATCGCCGAAGGCGCGATCTCCTACGGGATGCAGACCTTCGACCAGTCGTTGATGCGGTGGTACAAGGATGGGCTGATCTCCTACGAAAGCGCGCTATTCTATTCCACTAATCCCAATGAATTTGCGCTCCGGGTGTCCGGGGTTGATTCGGCGTCGGATCGGAAATTCGACGAGGTTACGGGGGACGCGGCCAAGTCGCAGACTTTGGACCTGACGCCATAGATGCCGCGGCAGGTTTCGAGCCCACCGCATGTTTAAGAAGGTCTTGATCGCCAACCGCGGCGAGATCGCCCTCCGGGTCATCCGCGCGTGCCGCGAGCTTGGGGTCGAGACGGTAGCCGTTTATAGCGAGGCCGATCGGGAATCGCTGCACGTTCGCTTTGCCGACGATGACGTGTGCATCGGCCCGCCGCCCAGTCGGAACTCCTATCTTCGCATCCCCAATCTGATAGCGGCCGCTGAGATCACCGGGGCCGACGCGATTCATCCCGGGTACGGCTTCCTGGCCGAGAACGCGGAGTTTGCCGATACCTGTCGCGCATCCAACATCACGTTCATCGGGCCGACCGGCGATCAGATCCGGCAGATGGGGGATAAGGCCACTGCCCGGCGGCTGGCCTTCGAAGCCGGCGTTCCTACCGTGCCTGGCTCACCCGGAACGATCGAGGAGGTGGACGACGCCCTCGCCTTTGCCAACGAGATCGGTTTTCCGGTCATCATCAAGGCCACGGCTGGCGGCGGCGGCAAAGGTATGCGGATCTCGCATGACCCGGAGCAGTTCTCGCAGCTCTTTGGTTTGGCCCAAAACGAAGCCCTGGCAGCCTTCGGCAACGGCGCGGTGTATGTCGAGAAATACCTGGAGCATCCCAGGCACGTGGAGATCCAGGTGATGGGTGACCTGCACGGCAAGGTCGTGCACATGGGCGAGCGGGACTGCTCGGTGCAGCGCCGCCATCAGAAGCTCATCGAAGAGAGTCCCAGCCCCGCCTTGAACGACGAGCTTCGGGCCCAGATGGGACAATCCGCCGTGGCGCTGGCTTCCAACATCGGTTACGCCGGCGCCGGCACGCTCGAGTTCCTCCTGGATCCAGAGGGAAAGTTCTACTTCATGGAAATGAACACCCGGATCCAGGTGGAGCATCCGGTCACCGAGATGGTGACCAGCTTTGACATCGTTAAAGAGCAGATCCGAGTTGCGTCGGGAGAGCCGGTCAGTTTTCAGGGCGACGGTCGCCGCCTTCGCGGACATGCTATCGAGTGCCGGATCAATGCGGAAGATCCCTATCGTAACTTCCAGCCCTCGCCCGGCCTCATCACAGCTTACCATCCGCCGGGCGGCCCCGGCGTTCGCCTGGATACCCACGTCTACGCCGGCTACACCGTGCCGCCCTATTACGATTCGCTGTTGGCCAAGGTGATCGTTCACGGCAACACCCGGGAGGAGGCGCTGAGCCGGATGGGCCAGGCGCTGGACAGCTTTATTCTGGAAGGCGTCACCACGACAATTCCATTCCTGTCTCGGGTCATCCGCCATCCGGACTTTGTCGCGGGGAATGTCGATACTCGCTTTCTCGAGCGGGAGTCTCACCTGTTGCGCCCGGAAGCATGAGAATCGACGTCCTGTTTTCGCCCGCCGGGCTGACTCCAGCCGAGGTGCAGGGGAGAGCCGTCTTCGTCATCGACATCCTGAGGGCCACCACCTCGATGTGTGCCGCCTTGAGCCGGGGCGCCAAGGCGATCATCCCCGTCGCCTCGACGGAGGAGGCTCTTCGCTTGGCCCAGACCATCGGCAGCGCGGACGTTCTCCTGGCGGGCGAGAAGGACTGCGTCCGGATTCCGGGATTTCACCTGGGCAACAGCCCGTTGGAGATGACTGAGCGGGCGGTGCGGGGGAAGACCATCATTGTCACTACCAGCAACGGAACCAAGGCTCTGCTCGCCACCCAGGGGGCTAGCGCAGTGTATCCCACGGCTGCGGTGAACCTATCGGCGGCGGCCGAGAAGGCGCGCGAAGTGCTGGAAAGCGACGGGCACGTCCTGATCGTGTGCGCCGGCCGGGAGGGCGCCTTTTCGCTGGACGATGCCTACTGTGCCGGGCGTCTGGCGGCGGTGGTTCTGGGGGGCACCAGGCCACGCCGGGGCCTGAACGATGCGGCCATAGCGTCGCTCGATCTGGTCCGACGCTACCGCGAAGGATGGGAGCGTCCACTGGGATTCTGCCGGGCCGGACGGGAGCTGGTAAAGCTCGGGTTCCGGGAGGACCTGCGCGAGGCGGCCCGGATGGATGCGTATCCGGTGCTGCCGCTCTACCACGAGCGTCGGGTCACGCTGGCCGCGGTACCGGTATGAGTACGGATTCCCGCCGACGGCTGGGCGCTCTCACCGCCCTGGTGCTGGGCCTCTTTGTCGGCCTCACCCTGCTTCCGATCCCCATCACGGGCCCGGTTGGTCGCTACATCGGTCATGAGCTCTGGCAAGTTCTCGGTGCGGGCGCGCTGGGTATTCCGCTGCTCGGAGCTGGGCTGGCACTTGCGGGGTTCGACCGCTTGGGCAACCTCGACATGAAGCGATCCGCGGTGCTCATCGTCGGACTGAGCCTGCTCATTCCCTACCTGGTGGGTGTGATGACCCACGTGGGAAGAACGGATCTCGACATCGACGTGGCCCAGCGTGGCTTCGCTGCTCGCATCGTCGGTGTGCTTCCCGGATTCTTCGCGGAGGCGATCTCGGGAAAGGTTGGAGTTGCCGGGGCGGTGCTGCTCGGGTTTCTGGCACTTTCCGCCTTGACCCTCGCCACATTCGCCTGGCATCCGTTGCAGCGGCTCGAGAGAGGCGGGGCGGACGGACAGCGGGGCAGCGGGGCAGATACACTGGACCAGCGCAATGTCAGATCCGAGCGCCGCAAGCGGAAGGCGGTCGAGCCCGAGCCGGCGGAATCACCGGCAGAGCCAGCGCCGGTTCTGTCTTTTCTCCGTGCGTCTGAATCGCGGGCACGAAAAGAGAAGAAGGGTAAAAAGAGCTCCGCGGACACGGCGGCACTGGTCGACGAGGAGTCTGATTTGCCGCCCGTCGATCTGCTCACCCCACCGTCAGACCAGGACGTCGACGCCGGAGAGGCTCAGCTGGACCGGTTGGGAAATTCGCTGATCGAGACTCTGCGGACGTTCAAGGTCGAGGGCCGGCCCGGTCCCCGTACTACTGGTCCAGTGGTCACCCAGTTCGAGGTGGTGCCGGCTCCAGGCGTCAAAGCGGGCCGCATCGGCTCTCTCGCCGACGACTTGGCTATCGCGATGCGGGTTCCTTCAGTGAGGGTCGCTCCCATACCGGGGAAGGGCGCCGTCGGCGTCGAAATTCCCAATCCCACGGCGCGCATCGTCACGTTGCGAGAACTGTTCGAGTCATCCGATTGGGCCAGTCGGCGAGCCGTTCTTCCCATAGCACTGGGGCACGATCTGGAGGGAAAGCCGGTCATTGCCGACCTGACCAAGATGCCGCATCTGCTGATTGCCGGCGCAACGGGCACCGGCAAGTCGGTCACCATCAATACGATCATTACTAGTCTGATCTATCGCTACACCCAGAAGCAGCTCCGATTTCTGATGATCGACCCCAAGATGGTGGAGCTGTCGATGTATAACGCGCTTCCCCATCTCCGCCACAAGGTGGTAACCAACAATCACGACGCCGCATCGGTGCTGAAGTGGGCGGTGTTCGAGATGCAGCGCCGCTACGAGCTGCTGCAGGCCAACGGGGCCCGCAACATCGCCGACTTCAACCGGAAGGTGGAAGAAGGCAAGCCGCTCCGGAACCCGCCTCGACCCAAGCCCACCCTGACCACGGTCAACGCGGAGGCGCCGGACACTCCGCCTGAAGAGCCGGTGGATGAGACGTATAGGGATGGGGTGCTGCCGTTCATCGTCATGATTATCGACGAGCTGGCCGATCTCATGATGACAGTGCAGGGTGAGGTGGAAACGCCGCTGGCCATTCTGGCTCAGAAGGCCCGGGCGATCGGTATACATCTGATCCTGGCGACCCAGCGCCCGTCGGTCAACGTGATCACCGGCTTGATCAAGGCCAACTTCCCCAGCCGGATTGCATTCCGGGTGGCGTCCAAGGTCGATAGCCGGACCATTCTCGACCAGAACGGCGCGGAAGCTTTACTGGGCAACGGCGATATGCTGTTCCTGCCTCCGGGCAAGAGTGAACCCATGCGGCTCCAGGGGGCCTATATAAGCACCGACGAATCGGAAAAAGTGATGGACTGGTACGTCGGACGGCGAGCCGCCCGGCGGGCGGCTCATGAGGCCGCCGAAGCTCAGGAAGCAGACATCCTCGAGCTGGTGCGGGCTCAGGAGGGCGAAGCCGAATCGAGCGCGGAGGCACAGGAAGGCGAGCGTGATCAGCTTTTTCGGGAAGCTGCCGAGGCCTGCATTCAGAACCAGGGTGGGTCAACGTCGCTGCTGCAGCGACGTCTTAGAATTGGGTATGGCCGCGCTGCCCGGATTATCGATCAACTACACTATGCCGGGATCCTGGGCCCGCCTGATGGCAGCAAGCCTCGCGACGTGCTGGTGGGATTCGATCAGCTGGACGAATACTGCAGATAAGAAGCGGGGAGCGCGGAATCGGCTTTACTGCACCGCCTACTTAATACCGGGATTTGTCGGCTTGTCTTCTGCGACCGGCAGAGAGCGCCGCGCAGTCCGCACGCCATAGTAGCCGAGTACCCCGCCGAAGATCAGCATGACCGCGCCCCAAATTGTATTCAGCTCTCCCGCGCTCGTCCCCAAACCCTCGACCCCTGCTCCATAGCCCAAAAGCAGAACACCTACCGCCAGAAACAGACCGCTGATCGGCAGTCGCACGTCAAGCGGCATACTCAGTTTCCTCCGATGTTTTCAGGTTCGACGCCGCTCACCAGAAAATCAGGTTGAGCACCAGCGTGGCGCCCAGGACAAACGCGGCCAACACCGCGGGCCGGTGATACCAGGTCAGTTGTGAGTCAGTACTGCCCGCCCGCGGCGTCAAGGAGTATACCAGCCCTCGGAGCTCGGCATCGGGCCGGGGCCGCGTTACCAGGGTGACCAGCGTCGTTACCACCGCGCAGGTGGTAAACGCCGCGATTGCGGTCCAGAAGGTCTGCGCCAGCTCGCTGGGAAAGACATGGAGTACCCCAAAGTACCCGCCCTTGACTCCGGTAAGCGCGCCCGCAGGCAGCGTGAGTCCGTGATGAATGGCGGCCGCCAGTGTGCCGGAAACCAGTCCCACGAATGCTCCATGGGCGGTGGTGCGCCGCCAGAACATGCCCAATGCAAAAGTGGCGAAAAGCGGCGCGTTGACGAAAGCGAAAACCAGCTGCAGCACATCCATGATATTGTTGAACGAGCGCGCGACGTAGGCCGCTCCAATGGAGAGCAGCACGCCACCCACGGTCGCTACCCGGCCGACCCAGAGATAGTGCGCATCAGAGGCGCCGCGGCGGATGTAGCTCTGGTAAATGTCGTAGGTCCACACCGTGTTGAATGCGGTCACATTGCCGGCCATCCCTGACATGAACGACGCTAGCAGCGCCGTGAGCCCCAGGCCCAGCATGCCGTTGGGAAAGTAGTGCAGCAACATGGATGGGGTGGCCAGATCGTAGTCCAGCACCGGACGCCCCTGGGTATCGAGCAGCGGTTGGAGTGCCGCTGTGAGCTTGGGTGGAATCAAGGCGCCGCCCGCCGCTGTCAGAGCAAAGGCGATCATGCCCGGCAGGATCACGAGGGCTGGAAACAGCATCTTGGGCACGGCCGCGATCAACGGGGTTCGCCGCGCTGCAGTGATCGAATCTGCGGCCATGGCACGCTGAACCACCAGGAAGTCGGTGCACCAGTAGCCGAAGGAAAGGACAAATCCCAGACCCATCACCAGGCCGAGCCATTCCACTCCGACCGGATTTTGTGATGGGTCTCCGAGATGTCTCCAGGCCTCAGTGTAAGCGCCGGGCGCGTAGCCCTGGGCTGTTGCGGCATGGGCCAGCTTGGCGGTGAGCCCGTCCCATCCCCCTACATCCCGCAGCCCTAAGAAGACGAGAGGGAGCAGTCCGGCCACAATCAGACAGAACTGAAGCACCTCGTTGTAGATGGCGCTGGTGAGTCCGCCGAGAGTGGTATACGCCAGCACCACGCCCGCCGCGGCCAGCATGCTGGCATCCATGTCCCAGCCGAGCAGCAGGTTGAACAGCTTGCCCATGGCATACATGGAGACGCCGGAGGAAAACACCGTCATCACCGCGAAGGACCCCGCATTGAAGGCCCTCGTTTTCTCATCGAAGCGAAGGCGCAGGTACTCGGGGACGCTGCGGGCTCGGGATCCGTAGTAGAACGGCATCATGAAGAGGGCGACGAAAACCATGGCCGGGATGGCGCCTACCCAGTAAAAGTGCGCCGTGGCTATCCCGTACTTGGCACCCGAGGCCCCCATCCCGATCACCTCCTGGGCGCCCAGATTGGCCGACACAAAGGCGAGCCCAGCAACCCAGGCGGGGGTGCGGCGCCCCGCCTCGAAAAAGTCCTTGCTGGTGTGGACGGAGCGACGGACCAGCCAGCCTACTCCAAGCACGAAGAGGAAGTAGACGGCAATGATGGCATAATCGACGAGCGCCAACCCGGTGGTCTTCACTGTGGGTGTCTCTCCCGATTGCTGGGAAACCCGGGAATGCCCTGAAGCTCGGGGCGGTTAAAGTCGGACTACGGCAGGCTGTACACTACCAACTTTGCAGGAGAGGTCTTCAGGCGCCATGTCACCGGGGCCTGAAGCCCCGATGCCACGGCAATGTACTGATGGCCTTGACGGCATAGGACACTACTCCCCCTCCAATCGGCTGCCCCGTGGAGGCCCGCCACAGAATACGTCCATCGCTGGCGTCGAAGGCAAGCACGTTGCCGTCCAAGTCACCAGTGAACACCAGGCCTCCGGCCGTGGCGGTGATCCCGGCCACAAGCGGAGTCGGCGACGCATACCGCCAACGAATCTTGCCTGTCTCTGCGTTCAGTGCAGTCAGCCATCCTCGCCGGGTCGAGTCGGGACGGCCAAAGGGCTCGCTGAGTTTTGACGACCCGGTCCAGGGGATACCATCCTTGCCCTCCAGCTTGGCCGGGGGCGAGACGCTGACCGTAGTGCACCAGTCGATCGCGTTGACGTATAGAGTGTTGGTTTTCGGAGAGTAGCTGGGTCCGTTCTGATAGAAGCGCAAGCGGGAGCAAGTCACGCCTGGCGAGAAGCTCTCGAATCATTAATCCGGGTCGCACTTTCCTGCCCCGTCTTGCAGCAGAGCGATCTCTCATTCCTGCCGGGACGACATACTCTTGTGCATGAGCGTAACCCGCCGGTTCGTTCCAGTCATCGAATGGGAAGATGAGCGCCATGTGCTCGGTGTGGTAGGCGAGCGTCTCGCCATCGCCTTCCTCACCTCGTGTGGCTGGTCGGTCGAGGCGCACCGCTTCCGGTTGGGTCATCACGATATCGATCTAGTCATCCGGAAGGGCCGGATGGTGGCCTTCGTCGAAGTGAAAACCCGGCGGTCTAGCAACTACGGGAGCGGGCTCGAGGCGGTAAGCGCTCGAAAGCGGCGAGACATCGCCCGGGTGGCAAATGGTTGGCTTCTGCGGCATGGTCACTTAGGGGACGAATATCGGTTCGATGTGCTGCTGGTAAAGGTGGATTCCGGTGGCAATCACTCGGTGGAGCATGTCCCGGATGCGTGGCGGCTTAGCAGGCCTTGGGAGGGGTGGTGACTTAAATCCGGGCATTCCGACAGTCTTGCTTCGGTTTGCTTTCGGTATTAGGTTGGAGTCCGCTATTGGGTGTAGCAAAATCGGTCACTTTCTAATCGAGGATAAGAATGGCTGCTGCTCCTGACGAAAGCCGGCTAGAGGCCGATCGCCGCAAGGCCCTAGGACTCGCCATCTCCCAGATCGAGAAGCAGCTCGGCAAGGGAGCCATCATGCGAATGGGTGCGGATACTCCGCGGGTCAAAGTGGCCGCCATTCCTACCGGAGCCATCAATCTCGATGCTGCCACGGGCGTTGGTGGTATTCCTCGTGGCCGCATCACCGAGATATATGGGCCTGAGTCCTCGGGTAAAACCACTCTCACCCTCCATCTCGCTGCCAACGTTCAGAAGATGGGCGGGGTAGCCGCCTACGTCGACGCGGAACACGCGCTGGACATCGAGTACGCCAAGAAGCTGGGCGTGGATATCGAGAACCTGCTGGTTTCCCAGCCGGATACCGGTGAGCAGGCGCTCGAGATCGTCGAAATCCTGGTCCGGTCCGGCGCGGTTGATCTGGTAGTCATCGACTCCGTCGCCGCTCTGGTGCCCAAGGCCGAAATCGAAGGTGAAATGGGCGATAGTCACGTCGGGCTGCAGGCCCGGCTGATGAGCCAGGCTCTCCGGAAGCTCGCCGGCGCCATCAATCGATCCAACTGCGCGGTCGTGTTCATCAATCAGCTGCGGGAGAAGATCGGGGTCATGTTCGGTAATCCGGAGACCACCACCGGTGGCAAGGCGCTCAAGTTCTACGCTTCGCTCCGGCTCGACATTCGCCGCATCGGACCGGTCAAGGAGCGGGAGACCGTCATTGGCAATCACGTCAGGGTTAAAGTGGTCAAGAACAAGGTCGCGCCGCCATTCCGCCAGGCCGAGTTCGACGTGATGTTCGATGAAGGCATCAGCCACACGTCGCTGTTAGTCGACCTCGCCTCTGAAGCCGGCATCATTCAGAAGTCGGGCGCTTGGTACTCCTACGGCGATCAGCGCATCGGCCAAGGCCGGGAAAACGCCAAGCTGTTCCTGCGGGACAATCCAGTGCTTCTGACCGAGGTGGAAGGCAAGGTCAAAGAGCTCCTGGGCATGCGCGCCCCGGTCGGAGTTGGAGCCGGCGCCGGCGCCGGGGATGACTCGGATGATTAGGTGAATGCCGTAGCCCGAATAACGGCTCTCGATCCCGATCCGCGGCGCCCCGATGCGGTGCGGATCGAGATTGACGGCATGCGCTTTGGCGCGGTCCCTCGCCAGATCGTAACCGCAGAAAACCTCACGGTGGGTGGGGAGCTCAACGATCAGCTGCAGGAGCGGCTCGACGCCGCAGCCGATATCGAAGCGGCCTTCCGAACCGCGTTGCGCGCCCTGGAAGGGCGTTCATTCGCCCGGGGCGATCTCGGTCGCCGGCTGCAGCGCAAGGGACATCCGCGGCCCGCCGTCGAGATTGCTCTGGAGCGCATCGCGCAGCTCGGCCTCCTAGACGATGCCGCGTTTGCCCAGAGCTACGTCGAAACCCGTGCTGCTCGGGGGCGCGGACCGGCTCGGTTGGCCCGAGATCTCATGGCCATGGGCGTGGAGCGGAGTGTCATCGATCGTGCTGTGGCCGGCCATTGGCCGGAGGGCAGTGACCGCTCTACCGTCCCTCTCGCACTCGCCCGAAAACGCGCGGCCCAGCTCGGCACGCTCCCTCGCCAAACCAAACGCCGCCGGTTGCTGGCATATCTGGCGCGCCGGGGGTTCAGCGGACGAGAGATCACCGAGCTGGTAGATAAGGTCGTGTAGGAGTCGGGAGTCACGAGTCACGAGTCACGAGTCACGAGTCACGAGTCACGAGTCACGAGTCACGAGTCACGAGTCACAGAGTCACGAGTCACAAGTCACGAGTGTGAGGCACTAAGCTGTACCATTCAAGGGGAATAACATTGGTTAAAAGTAATCCTCCGATTTTCCTCATACTGCCAATCTCACTCGCTCTCGCCATGCCATCTTACCGTCTTCATCCAGCACATCGAGATTTCACCTTTGAGCTTTCAGCTGTAGGAATTAGCTCAGCGGTAACCTGGATTCTCTATACACACGGTCCCGGAGGTTCCAGTTTGTCTAAACGAGCGCTCGAAGACGACTGGCTCGTGACTCGTGACTCGCGACTACAAGCCGCCCCTCCTATATTTTCCGGATGAACTCCGGCACAATCCGTCGTCTTTTCCTCGACTTCTTCATCTCCAAGGGGCACCGCGAGGTGCCTTCTTCGTCACTGGTCCCGGCCGACGACCCCACCTTGCTGTTTACCAATGCCGGCATGGTCCAGTTCAAGCGCGTCTTCCTGGGCCAGGAACAGCGTGACTACCTCCGGGCCACTACCTGCCAGAAGTGCGTTCGGGCGGGAGGAAAGCACAACGATCTCGAGCAGGTCGGCCACACCAAGCGGCATCACACCTTTTTCGAGATGCTGGGCAATTTCTCCTTCGGCGATTACTTCAAGCGCGATGCGATCGCTTACGCCTGGGAATTTGTCACCAGTCCAACCTTCCTCGGCATCGCTCCCGAGCGACTTCGGGTCACCGTCCACCATACGGATGATGAGGCGCGGGCACTCTGGCGGGAGATCTCAGGCTTGCCCGACCATCGTATCTATGGGCTTGGCGACAAGGACAACTTCTGGCAGATGGGCGATACCGGTCCCTGCGGACCGTGCAGTGAGATCTTTGTGGATTTGGAAGTCGCGGGGACGCGGGGAGGCAAGGAGGCAGGGAAGGAGGAAGTAATCTCGCAGGAGGAGTTCGAGCGCCTGGCCGAAGAAGGTCGCTTCCTGGAGATCTGGAACTTGGTCTTCATGCAATTCGATCGCTCGGCGGATGGCGGGCTCACACCTTTGCCGAAGCCGTCGGTTGATACTGGCGCTGGTCTGGAACGCATTGCAGCAGTGATGCAGGGAGAGGATGACAACTTCCACACCGACCTCTTCTTGCCTCTCATCGATCGGGTGGGAGAGCTGGTAGGTCGCTCGTACGACCGAAGCGCGGACAACCGGGCCTCGTACCGCGTCCTGGCCGATCATTCCCGCGCCGTCAGCTTTCTGCTGGCCGACGGCGTCTATCCCAGTAATGAGGGGCGAGGCTACGTGCTCCGCCGGATTCTGCGACGGGCAGTGCGCCACGCCTGGCTGCTCGGCCGACGAGAGCCGACTCTGGCGCCACTGACCTCCGTGGTGGTGAGTCAGATGGGTGACGTGTACCCGGAGCTGCCGGCAAAGGTGGAGTACATCCACGAAGTCACCGAAACTGAGGAACGCCGCTTCCTAGACACCATCGAAGGCGGGCTCCGGCGCCTGGAGGAGATCTTCTCGGCCGGCACCAGGACCATCTCCGGATCGGATGCCTTTAAGCTCTACGACACGTTCGGCTTTCCGATTGACCTCACCCAGATCATCGCCGGCGAGCGAGGGGTCGATGTGGATCTCCCGGGTTTCGAGCACGCGCTGGATCAGCAGCGCCGCCGCTCTCGCGATGCCCGAACGTCCGGCGGCAGCCCAGCACCAAGCCGGGGCCCTGCGGTGCATCTGCCCAAGCCGGGCAAGTGGCGCAGCGTCAAGCGGGGGAAGCAAAAGTTTGTGGGCTACCAGAAGACCGAGGCCGACACCGACGTGCTCGCCTTTCGGCAGGACGGCCCGCGGGTGGAATTGCTGCTGCGGGAGAACCCGTTCTATGTGGAATCGGGCGGCCAGGTGAGTGACACCGGCGCCGTAGCAGGGGAGGGTTGGTCTCTGCCGGTGGATGTCGTCCGAAAGGACCCTAAGGGCACGGTTGTCGGCGGCTCGTTCGAGCTGGAGTTCGAGCCTACCCCGCTACGTGCAGCGGTGGACGCGCCCCGGCGTCATGACATCGAGCGGAACCACAGCGCCACGCACCTGGTGCATTACGCGCTCAGGAAACGGCTGGGCCCGCACGTTCGGCAGCAGGGATCATTGGTCGAGCCGGAGCGCCTCCGCTTCGACTTCTCGCACCACGGGCCCATCGACAGCGCCACTCTGACCGCCATCGAATCCGAGGTAAACGATCTCCTCCTCTCCAATGATCCTGTCAGTACCCGGGAGATGCCATACGGCGACGCGCTGGCTCTCGGAGCCATGGCCTTTTTCTCCGAGAAGTACGGGGATGTAGTTCGTGTGGTCCAGATGGGTCCATCGTTGGAACTCTGCGGCGGCACTCACGTCCGCACCACCGGACAGATCGGCACCTTCCGGTTCTCTGGTCAGTCCGGAGTGGCCGCGGGGGTCCGGCGGATCGAGGCCATCACCGGAACGGGAGCCTTGCGCGCGGTGCGAGTGGTGGAGCAGCGACTGGCCGCGGTGGCCGAGGCGTTGAAGTCGCAGCCGGAGCACTTGGTTCGGCGGGTCGAACAACTCCTGGAAGAGCGACAGCGGTTGGAGGCACGGCTCGCGCAGGCGCTGCGGAGTGGCGGCGGAGCAGTGCAGGGTGAGGTTACCCGGCTGGGCGATGTCGAGCTCACGGTGGGCGACACCAACTCGGAAGATCGGGCCGAGCTCGGGCGCATGGCAGACACTTTCCGAGAGGGCCGCTCCAAGGGTGTGCTGGTTCTGTTCAGCACCGCCGGCCGCGGCTCCATTCACGTTGCCCTGACTGACGATCTGGTCCGCGCGGGACGCAAGGCGGGCGATCTGGTGAACCGGATTGCTGCCCTGAGCGGGGGAAAGGGAGGCGGCCGGCCACACTTCGCCTCCGCCGGTGCGGGCGACCCTGCTCGGCTCTCCGCCGCGCGGGCGGCAACATCCGAGCTGGTGGCCGGCTGGCTTGCCAATGGCCGCGGCGCCTAGGCGTGGACCCCGACTGGGTGGACCGGCACACCGCTGCGGCTCCCCCAGCTCTTCGGGCTTGCGTCCGTCATTATCTGCCAACCACCGCTAGGGAGCCGCTGCCCAATCAACTGGCTGCTGCAGCTGACTCGGCGCTTGCCCGCGTCCTCAGTCATCCAGGCGACCGCTCCGTGGCACTCGATCTACTTGCCGCCGACGCGTTGATTACTCTGGCTCTTCTGGCGCAGGCACAGACCGCCCCGGATCAGCTCGAAGAGTTCGCGATCTCCGTCCTGAGATCCTGGCGGTCCAAGGCGTGATCGATCTCCATTCTCATCTCCTGCCGGCCGTAGACGACGGCTCCCGTTCCGTAGAGCAGTCGATCAAGGTACTTGCCGCCATGGCTGAACAGGGTGTTACAGACGTGTGTCTCACCCCTCATCTCCAGGCCGGAAGAGCCGAAGCAGGTCCGCCTCCGGCGCACGCCACAGCGTATGAGGCTCTCCGGCTCCAAGCGCCGTCAAGCCCGCGCCTGCACCGGGGCGCCGAGGTAATGCTGGACCGGCCCATTCCTCGTCAGGTGGCCATAGCGCGGAATGTCACGCTTGCGGGGACCGGATACATCTTGGTCGAGTTTCCCCGCCTGGTTGCCTCCGATCTTATCACCACAGCCTTGTCGCAGGTCCTCGACCAGGGTCTGGTTCCGATTCTGGCGCACCCGGAGCGATACAGCGCCTGTTCCGTTCCGGCTGTACGCCACTGGAAGTCGCTTGGGGCCAAGATGCAGGTAGACGCCACCACGCTGCTGACTCCGCAGGCCAGAGGGCAGCGGGCGCGCCAGCTCGTCGCTGAGGGACTGGCTGATATTCTGGCCGGCGACAACCACGGTGACGAGCGGACCGTCGCCACCGGTGCCCGTTTTCTCCTGGCACAGGACGGGGCCGAACAGGTCGAGCTGCTGGCGACTCTGAACCCGGGCGCAATCCTGGCCGACCGGCCCCTCGCCCCGGTGCCGTCGCTCCGGATCCGGCAGAGCTGGATGCGCCGGATCAAGGAGTTTCTGGAGGGAGGGCGGTGAGCCGAGACCGGATCGAGCAAGGTCTGGAAAGTCTGGCTCAGGCAGCACTGGCTGCTCAAAGCCTCAGCGGCCAGGTGGCTCAGGTGGCCAATCGGTATGTGGCCGTTCTTCGAAACGGTGGAACCCTGTACTTCTGCGGCAATGGGGGCAGCGCCGCCGATGCGCAGCACCTGGCGGCGGAATACGTGGTGCGCTACGTCCAAGGACGCCGAGCCCTGGCGGCCATGGCTCTCTCGAGCGACACCTCCATCCTTACCGCAGCGGGCAATGATCTGGGGTTTGACCAGGTTTTTGCCCGCCAGGTGGAGGCGGTCTGCGGTCCTGGCGACCTCCTGATCCTGCACAGCACCAGCGGCCAAAGCCCGAACCTAATCGCCGCTGCCCGCACGGCGAGGGAGGGGGGAGTCCCCAGTGTCGCCTTTCTGGGGAAGGGTGGGGGAGCGTTGGCCGACCTGGTCGATCAGGCGATCATCGTCGCTTCCGACGATACCAGTCTCATCCAGTTGATTCATCTGGCACTGGAGCACCTGATCGTCGAAGTGGTCGAGCGCGAGCTTCTGGGCTCATGATCGATCTTAGCGGGCAGACCGCTCTGATCACCGGTGGAAGCCGGGGAATCGGGCGGGCGGCGGCCCTGCTACTGGCTCGCGCCGGAGCCGACGTGGCCCTCACGTTTCATACCCGGGCTGATGAGGCCGAGTCCGCCGCACGTGAGGTGAGGAGCGTGGGACGGCGGGCCTTTGTGAGCGGGGGCGATCTGGCCGATCCCGAAGTTGCCGAGCGGCTGATGGCGGGCGTCAGACGCGAGTTCGGGGGGCTGGACATCTTTGTGGCCAATGCCGGAGTATGGCCTCCGGACGAGGTGCCTCTCAAGGATATGGCTCTCGCCCGGTGGCGGCAGACGTTGGCTGCCAACCTGGACTCCGTCTTCCTCTCGAGCCGGGCCGCATTGGCTCTCATGCGGCCGGGTGGCCGGGTCGTCATCGTGTCCAGCACCGCCGGGCAACGCGGCGAAGCCTACCACTCGGATTATGCGGCCACCAAGGGAGCGCTGATCGCGTTCACCAAGTCACTGGCCATCGAATGCGCTCCCCACATCACGGTGAATTGCGTTGCGCCCGGCTGGGTCGACACCGACATGAGTCTGCCCGCGTTCACCGCCGATAACCGGCAACGAATCGAGCAAACCATTCCCCTTCGCCGGATCGCGACGAGCGAAGACATCGCCGGCCCCATTCTCTTTCTCTGCACCAGCCTCGCCCGCCACATCACCGGAGAGGTGCTGAACGTCAACGGAGGAAGTGTTCTGTGCGGATGAAATGATCCACCTCCTCTTTACCGGCGGCACCATCTCCATGCAACGCGATTCCTCCGCCGGAGGAAACATGCCCGCTCACGGAGGCGAGGCGCTGGTGGAGTTTGCCGCGGGACTGGACCGAATCAGTCCGTACCGGATAGAGAACTGGGCCAGGGTTCCTGCCTGCCACCTGGGGCCGGACCGGCTTTGGCAATTGCGGCAGCGGGTCCGGGAAATTGTGGCCACCGGAGAGGTTCGAGGAGTGGTGATCACGCATGGCACCGATATCCTCGAGGAGAGTGCCTATCTCCTGTCGCGCACGTTGTCGTTTGAAGTGCCTGTCGCAATGACCGGGGCCATGCGGACCTCGAGCGATCAGGGATGGGACGGACCAGCAAACCTGCTCAGCGCTGCGGCCGTGGCGGCTGATCCTGACAGCGCCGGGCGAGGGGTAATGGTGGTCTTCAACGGGAAGGTTTTTGCCGGCCAGACGGCAGTGAAGGTGCACGCGACCGATCTCGATGCCTTCGACGCTCCGCATAGCACGACCATCGCCAGGGTAGTGAATGGCGTGGTGTCATACCATGCCGCTTCCCGCAAACCCTCGACTGACTCTGCCGCCAATCTCGAGAATCTCTCGGCCCGGATCGCTTTGATACCCTTGGTGGTGGGAGACACGGGTGAGCTACTCGACTTGGCCCGCCCCACTCATGAAGGTTTGGTGCTTGAAGCTTTCGGCAGCGGGAACGTGCCGCCGGGTGCGGTTCCCGCCATCCGCCGCTGGATCGATGAAGGCAAGCCGGTAGTGCTGGCATCACGGTGTCCCTTGGGCGAGGTGACTCCAGTGTATGCTTTCGAAGGCGGTGGCAGCCGACTCATTGCCATGGGAGCAATCCCTGCCGGTCCGCGCACCCCATCACAGGCTCGAATGGAGCTGATGATCTCGATCTCGGCGGGCCGCGCGTACGGCAGCTAGCGTGATCTTTCCCCCGTCCTGCAGGTCCCGGAGCCCATTCTGCATATCGCGCGCAGCCTGGAGGACGCCGGGTTCGAGGCCTGGTGCGTAGGAGGCAGTCTGCGTGACCGTCTGCTGGGCCATCCCCAATCCGATTTCGATATTGCCACTTCGGCCAGACCGGAGGAGGTGCAGCGACTCTTTCCCCGGACCGTGGCTGTTGGCGTCAAGTATGGAACCGTGGGCGTGCTGGACCGCGATCGGGTACTGCACGAGGTCACCACTTTTCGGCGGGACGTTTCCACCGATGGTCGGCACGCAGTGGTCGAGTTCGGCGTCTCTCTCGATGACGATCTGGCTCGACGCGACTTTACCATCAACGCAATCGCCTATCAACCGCTTCGGCACGAGTGGAGAGATCCGTTCTCCGGCAAGCAGGACCTCGAAGCCCGATTGATCCGGGCTGTAGGCAATCCGGCCCAACGCTTTGCCGAAGACTATCTCCGAATCCTGCGGGCACTTCGATTCAGCGCGCGCTTTGAGTTTGCGATCGATCACGAGACCTGGACCGCGGCCCGGGCCGCAGCGCCCGGACTGGAGCAGCTCTCCGCCGAGCGGGTGCGAGACGAGTGGTTCAAGGGCCTGCAGACCGCACAGTCTATTCTCCACTTCGCATCCTTGTGGCGCGAAGCTGGGGCCGCTGCGGTCTGGATTCCAGAGCTGGACCATGATGGGAAGCAAACGATTCCGGAGCCGCCGGCTTCGGTTCGCGATCCAGTGTTGTTGACCGCCCTTCTGACGCGGGCGCCGTCCACCGTTCTTCGGCGGCTGAAGGCATCGAACGCCGAGATCGAGCGAGCCTCCGCGATCGAGAGGGGGCCCGAGCAGCCGGCTGAGTCGTTACCGACTTCGGTGCGGCGCTGGCTGTCTCAGGTTGGACCTGCAGCACCGGACCTGGCCGTGCTGTTGAAGCTTCGGATGGGCCGGGAACCGGCCTGGTCTCCCGTCGTGGAGGAAATCCGGGAGAGAGGAGATCCATTGACCCGGGCCGATCTTGCCGTCAGCGGCAACGATGTGCAGGTGCTGGGGGCCAGCGGGCCAGAAGTGGGAAGAGTGTTATCGGCACTGCTCGATCAGGTCCTTGAGGAACCCTCTCGCAATCAGCGCGACCAGCTGTTACACCAGGCCAGAAAGCTGCTCCAGTGAATACCGTAGGCTTCGCGCTCGCCGCCGCCTTGGGCAACGTTGTGGGTGCCATGGCGGTGGTCGGACACCTGCGCCAGGGGCTACGGTTCATCGACGCTTGCCTGGCTTTTGGTGCCGGGTTCATGCTGGCCGTTACCGTTCTGGGCGTGATGCCCCAGGTGCTGGACGGGTCCCCTGAATCAGCGCTCTTTGTACTGGCGGGCTATTTCGCGGTTCACCTGGCTCAGCACGTGTTCACGACCCACTTTCATTTTGGAGAGGAGACCCACGACCTGAGTGCGTCGGCCGGCACCTCGGCCCTGCTGGGTCTCACTCTACACACCTTCTTTGACGGCGTGGCTATTGCCAGCGGGTTTCTGGTCTCGGAGCGGCTCGGGATCCTGCTGTTCCTTGCGGTGCTGCTGCACAAGCTACCCGAAGGAGTGACCATCGCGAGTGTAATGGTCGCCGGGGGGCAGAGCCGCTCCCGGGCGGTTGGGGGCGCAGTGGTCCTGGGGGCCGCTACAATACTGGGGGTTCTGCTGACCGAACAGGTCACCACGCTGGCGCGGCACGGGCTCGCTCTTTCCGCCGGAGTCACCCTGTATGTCGCGGCGTCCAACCTGGTACCGGAGTTCCAGGCCAAGCGGGGATGGCTGACCGCAGCGGCCTTCTTCGGGGGAGCGGCCGGATACTTTCTCACGGAGCGGCTTCTTGCCGGTATGATTCACCTATGAGCGCGTTTTCCTAGATCATCCCGGTGCCTCCAATGCCTCGCAGGCGGACGTCAGAGCGGCAAGCATCGCTGTTTACGGGAGGGCGGGAAAGCCGTCCCCTCGCAGCCCGCATGCGTCCGGCCACTCTGGACGAGTTTGTTGGGCAGGAGCACCTGCTGGGGCCGGGCAAACCGCTGCGAGACGCAATCGAGCGCGGTGTGCCCGGCTCGATGATTTTCTGGGGCCCGCCGGGCAGCGGGAAAACGACGCTTGCTCACCTCATTGCCAGCTCGACGGAACGGGTCTTTGTCCCCTTCAGCGCGGTGACCGAAGGGGTCCCGCGCATCCGCGAGATCATCGGTGAGGCGCGCGATCGGCTGGAGAGCGGGGGACCGGAGACCATCCTCTTCATCGACGAGATCCATCGTCTCAACAAGGCGCAGCAGGACAGCCTGCTGCCTCCAGCCGAGGATGGTACCGTCACTCTGATCGGTGCCACCACCGAGAATCCCAGCTTTGAGGTCATCGGCGCGCTGCTCTCGCGAACCCGGGTCTTTGTACTCCAACCGCTGACTCCGGATCATATCGAGCAGCTGATCCGTCGCGCTCTCACCGAGAGCGAGCGAGGTCTCGGACAAAGCCGCCTCACGGTCGACGACGACGCAGTGGGCCTGATAGCAGCAGAGGCCGACGGCGACGCTCGCCGGGCGCTGACCGTGCTGGAGGCGGCGGCCGCGCATGTGGGAAGTGGCGGGCACATTACCAGCGAGGTAGCGCGAGAGGCCATGCAGAAACGCTTCGCCCGATACGATAAAGCGGGCGAGGAGCACTTCAATCTGCTGTCCGCTTACCACAAATCGCTTCGGGGCAGCGATCCTCAGGGCGCACTTTACTGGATGGCGAGAATGATCGAAGGTGGAGAGGACCCCATGACCCTCTTTCGCCGCGCCATCGCGATGGCCGCCGAGGACATCGGCTTGGCCGATCCGAACGCGCTCATGATGGCGGTGGCAGCGCGTGACGCGTTCCACATGCTGGGGCCACCGGAAGGTTACTTGCCGTTGGCCGAGATGACGATCTACCTGGCTACGGCTCCCAAGTCGAACAGTGCCAAGGTGGCTCTGGGTGCGGCAATGGACGCGGCCCGCAGCTCGCCCGCGGCGCCGGTGCCGCTTCACATCAGGAACGCTCCCACGTCGTTGATGAAAGAGCTGGGATACAACCGGGGTTATCAATACGCCCACAACTCCCCCGAGGCATATATCCCCCAGGACTACCTTCCCGACCAGCTGCGGGATGCATTGTTCTACGTTCCCGGCACATTTGGGTTCGAGACAACCCTCGCCGAGCGGATGGAACGGTGGGCTCAACTCAAGCGCGGAGAGCGTTCGAGCCAGGATCCACCCGGCTGAAGACCAGGTGTGACACAGGGCACTGTCCTTGCACCAAAGCGTGCGCATCGTCAGCCTGGACGGAAGGGTGTTCCCGCCTCGAGGAGGTCTATATTCGATTGGTATGGATGATTGCCACCCTGGCCGGGCTCGGCTGTTCCGGGCTGGGCGCCAACTTCAAGGAACCGGAGGTCCGGCTCGACCGCGCCGTCGTGCGTGGCATCGGACTGGCTGGTGGCAATCTGGACCTCATCGTGAGAGTCCAAAATCCCAACAACTTCACCTTGAATGCCGACAAGCTTGAGGTCGGCATCGATGTTGAAGGATCCCACCTGGGTGATATCACCTACGACGATGATTTCGCAGTTACCCAAAATGGAGAAACCACCCTCACGCTGCCCTTGAGATTTGGCTGGTTCGGCGTGGGAAGTGCTCTCCGAGCAGCGCTCGGATATGGGGACCTGCCCTACAGCATGAAGGGGCAGGCCACTCTGAAGCTGCCGGGCGGCGCGCACACCGTGGTTTCGTTCACCCGCGAGGGCCGGGCGCCGCTAAGCCGCTCCGCCGGTAGCGCCGGCTCCACGTGAAAGGAAAGGTCACTTATTAGATCGCTGATTCCAGTCCGCGATCCGATCGAGCGGGTCGTGTTGGTCGCCGCGCCTCGCAAAGGATCGCCGGATGCGCGCCATGTGGAGGAACATCTCGAGGAACTCACCCGCCTGGTGGATACTGCGGGCGCCGAGGTCGTCGGTCGAATCTCGCAACACATTGCCTCTCCCAATCCCGCCACCCTCATTGGTGAAGGAAAAGTCGAAGAGGTCGCCGAGCAGGTCGCGTCGGCCGACGCCTCCCTCGTAATCTTCGACGAAGAGCTTTCCCCGGTGCAGGGGGTCAACCTCGAGCGCGAGCTCAAGGTGCGCGTCATGGATCGGGCCGAGGTCATTCTGGACATCTTTTCGACCCGGGCCCGAAGCCATGAAGCCAAGCTTCAGGTCGAGCTGGCCCAACTGCAGTATCTGCTTCCCCGGTTGACGCGGATGTGGACCCACCTGTCTCGAATCCGGGGCGGTATCGGGCTTCGAGGGCCGGGCGAAACCCAGCTGGAGACCGACCGGAGAATCATCCGGCGCAAGATTCAGGGGCTCAAAGGCAAGCTCAAGGATGTCGAGAAGCACCGGGAAAACATCCGCTCTGGTCGCGACCCTATGCTGAGCGTGGCCCTGGTGGGCTACACTAACGCCGGGAAATCGAGCATTCTCCGCGGGCTCTCAGGCCAGCATGAAATCGTGGTCGAAGACCGGCTCTTTGCCACCCTGGATACTCTAACCCGAGAGGTGGAGCTGGGGGAGAACCAACGCGCGCGCGTCACCGATACCGTGGGGTTCATTCGCAAGCTGCCTCACCACCTGGTCGCGAGCTTCCGGGCCACCCTGGAAGAGGCCCGTGCGGCCGACGTGCTGCTGCATGTGGTAGACGCAAGTCACCACGACTGGGAGGGACAGCTTAGAGTGGTGGAGAAGGTGCTCTCGGAGCTCGGTCTGGCCGATCGGCCGGTCCTGCTGGTATTCAATAAGATCGATGCAGTGCCCGATGCCACGGGTTTCACTCGTCGGGTGCGCGAGCTCCATCCTACAGCCGTCATCACCAGCACCATGCGGACCGATGGTCTGGCCCCTCTGAAGGAGCGCCTCCGCGAGCTGGACCGGGCCGGGCGGGTGGCCGTCAAGGTTCGAGTTCCGCTGGCCGAAGGAGCCCGGCTGGCTGAACTGTATCGTGAAGGTGAGGTGCTGAGCCGGGATGAGGTGGGCGAGTCCTACGAAGTCATGGTCCGGCTGGAGCCCTCGAAGTTAGAGCGCCTGCGCCGGGGCGGTATGGAGGTGATCAACGATTTGGCAGAGCGGGTCCGGCTACGTAGAGCGAGCGGTTAGGTCGAGTAGTAGGAAAAACGTGAGCGGGACTAGGACAAACGTGAGCGGTGAATCGGAAATCTCCTAGTGCAAGACCCCCCGATGTCATGGACGCCGGAGGGTCTCGCGTTCAGCGGCTCCTGCTTACCGCTTAGGCTCCTTCTAGTCCCGCTCATGCTTTTGCTTTATTTGCCTCCTGACAACACCTGCTCCAAAATCAGCCAGCGATTCATGCCGGCAAACTTCTGGTGCATCTTGGTCGAGGGTGGCGTGCCGGCCATCTCGTCTTCCTCGATCTGCAGGTCTGCTAGAGCCTCGACCCCGCTCTTCAGGAACTTGCGCAATCCCTTTTCCAGCGCCATGCCCGCGGTCCTGAAGTTGAACAGGGTGGAGAACTGCAGGGTGAAGCCCAGCTCGCCCAGCTGCTGGTTGGTGATCAGTGTGCCGGCCTTCTTCGCCTTACCGAAATAGAGTGAGGGAGACAGGTTGAAGCCCAGCATCTGGTCCGGGTAATACTTGCGCACGCCCTCGGCAAATTCCTGGGGCTGGTCGATCTCGGTGTTGTTGAACTCCGGCCAGATCACGTCCACCCCCAGCTCCGCGGCTTCCCAGGCATCTTCCACCGCCATCTTTACCCCACCAGGCTCGCGGTCGGGAAGCGCACCGTCGATAGAGTCGGTCCGGGCGATGGTCACCACGTCCACCCCCGTTGCCTGGGATGCGGCTTTGATCGCCTTGAGTTTGGCGAGCCAGTCCTTCCGCGGTACCAGAACCTTGTTGCGCTTCTGCTTTCCCACGTTCACGATATGTCCGCAGGTCCGGTTGGCAGGATCCTGATTCTCGAGGTGCACCCCGGCGGCACGGGCCCGAATGAGCTCCACGGCCAGGGTGAACGTCTGAGTCGGCCCACCGAAGCCAGCCTCCATGTCAACGAAGGCCGGAGGACATTGCAGGGTTTCCTTGCCGTCCGTGTCGTAGTAATGGGTGTTCCGGGCGCCCTCGATCCCCATCCACATCTCATGAACTAGTTTGACCATGTCATGTGAGGCATATACCCCGATGTCGGGGAACATGCTCTTGGTTGCCGCGAGCTGCCATCCACTCCCATACAGAGCCTTGAAGCCGAGCCGGGTCATGATTGCCGCGGTGAAGGCATCGTACGCGCCGGCAGTGTGGAGATACGAGTTTCGGGCGCGAGCCTCGTGGAGCAGGCGGCGGAGCTTGTCAGCAGGCTGCTCGGTCTCCGGGGGAGCAAACAGCTTCTGAAGCGCCTCCGCAGGGTAAGCCGCGTGCGCGGAAACGGGTCGGGTCGCGGTTGCCATATCGATGGGGTCTCCTTGAGGCAGGGCAGGGCGCTTGTGAAACTATTCACATGATAACGTCCGCATCTTAATCTCGCCAGCCGGCCGGTCCCGGGGAACCCACGCAATGCCTTGCAGGGGATGCTCCTGCTATACTACGCGCCGTGGAAACTCCAGGCCCGATGTTCATCACCAAGCCTTTCGTCACCGACCGGCGCATCCGGTTTGCCCTGGTGGGTTGCGGTCGCATCTCGGGCAATCACTTCGATGCCATCGAGAAGCACGCCGCCCGCGCCGAGCTGGTCGGCGTGTGCGACGTCGATCCCGCGGCGCTCCGGAAAGCGGAGGAGCGGACTGGGGCGTCCGGGTTCCGCTCGCTGGACGCCTTACTGGCCGGCACCAATGCCGACGTAGTTATCCTGGCAACGCCGAGCGGCTTGCATGCGGACCAGGCGGTGCAGGTGGCCGAGGCCGGCCGGCATGTGATGACCGAGAAGCCGATGGCCACCCGTTGGCAGGATGGCAAACGGATGGTGCACGCCTGCGATCTGGCCGGGGTCCACCTGTTCGTGGTAAAGCAGAACCGCCGCAACGCTACCCTCCAGCTGCTCAAGCGTGCCGTGGAAAAGGGCCGGTTCGGGCGGATCTACATGGTGACGATCAACGTATTCTGGAGCAGGCCGCAGTCATACTACGACAGCGCTCCGTGGCGAGGCACCTGGGAGTTCGACGGCGGCGCCTTCATGAATCAGGCTAGCCATTATGTGGATCTGCTGGACTGGCTGATCGGACCGGTCGAGAGCGTCCAGGCATATACCGCCACACTGGAGCGGAACATCCAGGTGGAGGACACCGGGGTGGTCAGCATCCGCTGGCGCACCGGCGCGCTCGGGTCCATGAATGTGACCATGTTGACCTATCCCAAGAACCTCGAGGGGTCGGTCACCATCATCGGGGAGAAGGGAACAGTGCGGATCGGCGGCGTAGCGGTGAACCGAATCGATCATTGGGAGTTTGCCGACTCCGATCCGGATGACTCCAGTATCGAGCAGGCCAGCTACGAGACGACCTCGGTATACGGCTTTGGCCACCCGCTCTATTACGACAATGTGATCCAGTCACTCCGCGGAGAAGCCAAGCCCGACACCGATGGCCGCGAGGGCCTCCACTCCCTTGAAATTCTTATCGCCACCTATCTCTCCGCCCGGGACGGGCGGCGGGTTGCCCTGCCGCTCGAGTATTAGCTCCTCTTCTTCCCCTCGGTGACCCCGTGCCCAACCTCCTGATCACGGGTGGCGCGGGTTTCATTGGCGCCAACTTTACCCACTACTGGCTGCAGAAGCATCCTGACGACTCGATCGTGGTGCTGGATGCTTTAACCTACGCGGGAAATCTCGCCAGCCTGGGATCGGCTCTCACCGATCCGCGGCTCAAGTTCGTTCAGGGCGACATTGGAACTCCCGGATTGGTTGAAGGCCTGCTCCGAGATCATGCAATACCCCGCCTGGTGCACTTTGCCGCCGAATCCCACGTAGACCGATCCATAGCGGGTCCCGATCCCTTTCTTCACACCAACGTTCTCGGCACGCACCAACTGCTCAAAGCTGCTCGAATGGTCTGGCTGGAAGAGTCTTCGGGGGTGAGCAATCCTCGCTTTCACCACATCTCAACCGACGAGGTGTACGGATCACTCGGTCCTGACGACCCGCCGTTCACCGAAGAAAGTCCCTATGATCCGAGCTCGCCCTATGCCGCGAGCAAGGCGGCCAGCGATCATCTGGTGCGGGCGTATCATCGCAGCTACGGACTTCCGGTCTCGGTAACGAACTGCTCGAACAACTATGGGCCGTACCAGCACCCTGAGAAGCTGATCCCCCTGGTCATCCTGCACGTCCTCGAGGGCAAGCCGCTCCCGATCTACGGCGACGGCCTTCAGGTGCGCGACTGGCTAAATGTCCATGACCATTGCCGCGCCATCGAACAAGTCTTGCTCCAAGGCAGCGCTGGTGAGACCTACAATGTGGGAGGCCAGTCGGAATCAACCAATCTCGATCTGGTGCGTAGGCTGGCGGCTATCCTAGACCAGTGCTTTGACCAAGATCCGTTGCTCAGCCGGCGTTATCCTCGAAGCCCGGCGGGCCGGTCAGGCGGAGCGGCCTCCCTGATCACTCATGTTGCAGATCGCCCTGGGCACGATCGGCGCTATGCCACGTCAAACAGCAAGATCGAGCGGGAGCTTGGGTTTCGGCCGGAGGAGACACTGGAGACCGGTTTACGACATGCGGTAACCTGGTACCTGGAGCACGAGGATTGGTGGAGGACCGCTATGGACGGCAGGTACCGCGAATGGATGAAAAAGCAGTATGGGAGCCTTGTGTCGTTCTGACCCGGGTAGTTCCCCAATCAGTACGCCCAGCCTTGATTTCTCCATTTTCACGATCTACCTATGCGAAGTGTAGGCTTGCGGCTGACTTTGTTTTAACTATGTTCGCCGAGACTTCGAGGGGGTTGGCTCATGACTTGCTTACCACCCCCCTGTTTCACCAAAACGGCATAAACCGACACCACTAAGGGGACTCTGTGTCGGCTTTATATAGCAAGTGATCGGAGCTCATTTTGCGATTGGAACCATGTCTGCGGTAGGTCAGCCTTCTTTGGAGCCCCGCTTCTCCGGCTCCACGGCGGCCCCAGAGCTCGCGCCATCGCCCAGCGCGGTTTCGGGCGGAACCCCCCACACCAAAACAGCTCCAGCCAGACTCGCTCTGACCCAGCGGGCCCCCCAGATGATGCGCATCCACTTGGTGCGCACAGCCGTTCGCGTCTCCGTCCTTCTCGCCGGAGACATGGTAGCCTTACTGCTGCTGCGCCTGGTGGTCCGGGGCGTTCGCGATGTGGGCTGGTTTGGGTCCGCCACCAGCGAGCTGGTCAACAAGATCATTCCCCCGGGGGGTCTACCTCTGGTCCAGTTAGTGCCGGCAGTGCTGCTGGGCCTCGTTGCCGTGGATACCTATGGGGCGAGTGATCGCCGGCGCGATGCTGGCCGGTTGGTGGCTGGAGCGACCCTGGGCCTCGCGCTTCCGTTCTGGAGCCATCTCTGGAGCCACTTCTCACTTCTGCTACTGCCCGGGTTCATCCTGCTGGCCGGACTGATAGGTCTCACTCTGATTACCGAGCGTTACCTCATCGATCAGGCCGTACTCAAGCTGTGGCCCATCGGCCCAGGTGCGGCCCGGGCGCTGTTGATCAGCAGCGGAGAGCATACACTGCGGGCCCTGGAGCATCCCACCCTTTCGGATGCTCGGTCCTACGCTGTCGGTGGGATCCTGAATCCCGAGGAGCTGGGCCTTCAGGGCCAAGAGGGCTTCACCCGGCTGTGTCAAACGCTCAAGCGCTACCGGGCCGATACAGTAGTACTTAGCGGCCCGCTGGACGACCGCGCCTTGGCTCTGGTGATTGATGCGGCCGGAGCCGCCGGTTGCCAGCTCATCGCCATCCCGAGGACCTTCGTGGTCGGTGGCCTCGAATCACGTATGGTCTGGAGTCGCGGCGCCCCGCTCATCGCTCTCAACCGACCGGGCCTTCGGGGGCGGCAGCTGCTGATAAAGCGCACCTTGGATGTACTAGTTTCGGGCCTGGGCATGGCTCTCCTGTGGCCGCTCTTCGGGCTCGTTGCCATCGCCATCTATCTGTCATCTCCGGGGCCGATCTTCTTCCGGCAGACGCGGGTAGGGCTCGGTGGCAGATTGTTCAAGATCACCAAGTTTCGGAGCATGGTGCACGACGCGGAGGCCCTGCGGGAGGACCTGGCTACTCGCAGCCTCTACAATGACCTCCGGCTCTTCAAGATCAAGAACGACCCACGGGTCACGCGGCTGGGAGCGTTCCTGCGAAGAAGCAGCCTGGACGAGCTGCCCCAGCTGTGGAATGTCTTGAGGGGTGACATGTCGCTGGTTGGCCCCCGCCCGCCGCTGCCCGCCGAGGTCGATCTCTACGAGGAGCATCACTACACCCGGTTCGATGTGAAGCCGGGAATTACTGGTCCCTGGCAGGTCAACGGCCGAAACCTCATTACGGACTTCGAGGAGGTCATCCGGCTGGAAATCGACTACATCCGGGAATGGACACTCTGGAAGGATCTCGGCATTCTCTTGAAGACCATCCCCGCAGTCGTCTACATGCGGGGTGCCGGCTGACCGCGCACACCATCCGCTCCATCTTCGCAGCCCCCTAGAGACCTCGAGCAAGCCTCAAGGCACAAATTCAGATCCGCTGGTCTAGCCCATGCGTCTTCTGCTGGCCATTGACGAGGAGAACCTGGGCGGAGCGGAGCTGTCCTTTCTCGAGCTTTCCCGCGCGCTGGGTCGGCTCGCCGAAGTGCACCTGGTGTTAAGCGAGACAGCGTGGACATCGCACCAGCGCGCTTATGCCACGCTCCCAGGCCAGGTAACTGTTCATCGTTGCAGCCGCGCTCTCTACCCCGGAACGTTGGCCAATCTTCACCCGCTTCTCAGGGAACCGGTGGCCCGGGAGCTCACGGCCCTGATCAGGAATATTGATCCCGACGCGGTGCTGGTGAATTTGCCCACGGTCGAGAGAGGGCAATCCGTAGTTGACGCGGCCCGGAGAGTCTCGGCGGATCTGCCCATCTGGGGACTTCTGCACCTGGTGCAGCAGCCCAGCTGTCTGGGCACCCGGTTGGGACCAGTACGAGATACAATGGTCGCATCGCTTCTGACACGGTTCGACAGGTTGCTCACCGTCTCGAAAGCGGGCGCACTCCAGCTGGCCGGCCGCTATGCTCTGCCAATGCCTGTGATAATTCATCCGCCTACTGCAGCGCTCCAGTCTCGGGTAGCTCAGACCGAGCGTAAGAATCGGCGGGCCAGCCACAATCTCCCGCCCGGATTTTTATTGGGGCTGATTGGACGGGTCCAGCTGCGGCAGAAAGGCCAGGATGCGGCACTCCGGATCACGGCAGAGTTGCTCCGCGACGATCTCCCCGTGCATCTGGTCGTCATCGGCGACGGACCTGATCTGTCGGCGATCAAAGGGCTGGCAGAACGAATGGGAATAGCCCCCCGCGTCACCTTCCTGGGTTGGCGCCATGATGCCGGAGATTTAATCCCTTTGCTGGACGCGGTGCTCCTCCCCTCCCACTTCGAAGGCCTGCCTCAGACAGCGCTGCAGGCAGCCAGTGCCGGCATTCCCGTGCTCGCGTACGCCGTTGATGGGTTGACTGAGCTGCTTCCTCCGGAGTTTCTCATTCCGCATGGCGACGAGGCCGGCTTTGCCCGGGCGGTTCGTGAGCTGATTCATGGCTCCCGAGTATGGCCCGAGGAAGAGATGACGCGCCGAGCGGTGGAGTGGGGCGACCCCGGCCGCGCCGCCGCCAGGCTCGTGGAGCTGTTAGGCGGAAAGCCCTAGCCGACGGATGACCTGCCGTTGGCCAGACCTGCTCTGGCCTTCTCCAGGACCTTGGAACCGATATACCCCAGAGAAAAACCCGGAGCCACGCCAAGGGCGCGGACGAACGGACCGATCGCGCGAAGTGGAGCGCCGCGGCGCGCGGCGGTAGCGCCTACCACAATCCAGCCGCGAGCTCGATCAGGCGGCGATGGACGCGTCAGGTGCGGCAGATTCGCCCGGAGTGTCTGTTCCACTCCGACCCAGACGGCGTTGCCCGGAGCTGTATTGGTCAGTGACCGGCCGTGCCAGCGGTACTCATACAGTGTTTTCGGTAGCCGCGCGATCTCGAACCGTCGGTAGACTCGAAGCCAGTAATCGTAGTCTTCGGCGAGGAACAGTCGGGTATCGTACGAGCCGACGCTCTGGTAGACTGCTCGGCGATAGAGGAAACAGGGACCCACCGCATTCATGTAAGCCAGCTTGGATGCCGGCTGCGATGGATAATCACGGATCCGGCTTCCTGTATCATCGATCAGTACGGAGTCGGCGTAGACCAGACCGATTGCAGGGTGCTGGTCGAGATAGGCCGTGAGCTCCTCGATCGCCGTAGGCAGCAACCGGTTGTCATCCGACGTCCAGGTCAGATACTCGCCGCGAGCCGCGGCATGTCCGGTGTTCAGGGCCTCAGGCAACTTGCGGTTGCGCTGATGCCGGATGCTTCTAATCCGGTCGTCCCGGCTCAGGTATTCAGCAATGACATCGGGCGTCGCGTCATCGGAGCAATCATCGATGATGATGAGCTCCCAGTTGCGATAGGTCTGCCGGACGCAACTCTCGATCGCCTCGGCCAGATATCGAGCGCCATTGTATGTCGGAAGAATGATTGAAATAAGCGGCTGCATTACGATTTTGGCGGGGTACTCACAGGGCGATCCCACGCTATCGGAATAAAGACAGTGGAATCGGGACGCTTGCGGCCGAGATGAAAACGCGCGGGCGCAACTTTGCGATAGGCCTCCCCAAGGCGCCGGGCCACCCCGCGAAGCGCGCGGCGAGGGAGAGAGGGGCCGGACGAGTGGTGGGCGCTCCGCCCAGCGGCGCTGTCCTGCCACATGACGGCATAATCGCTCTGTTGCGGCGTCATTTTAAATATTGGGACGTGTTGAGTTCGTCGGGCCTGAATCAAGAGATACATAGGAACACTGCTGAGCATTTCCACCCTGCGTCCTGCCCGGGCTGGATCTACCACCTCATACCAGGGAGCGTCCGGACTGGTTTCACAGACGATGGCTCTCACTACCTCGTAGCCGTTGGCGGTAGACAGAACGCGAAAAAACAGCTCCGGACTGAATTGATAAAAGCCATGCCCCATGAAATTGTTGGCCGGCGTCATCAGCAGAAGATGCCCACCTTCCTGCACCATTTCCATGCAGTTCTTCAGAGCGACCGGGAAGTTAAACACGTGCTCCAAGGTACCGGCATCGATCACGGCCGAGAACGCACTCTTGAGAGATTCCGGAATCGGGTTGTTCATGTCATGGACCAGCGAGGCCTGCTCGTAGTGGGACGCGTCAACTGAGGAGATCTGCTGGGCACCCAGGTGTCGCAGCAACGGCTCAGCGTATCCTCTCGCCTCGGTCAGCAACCGTTCTGTTTCCGCACGACCGTCGGCCAGACTGGAGCGGCGGAGCAGGCGGTGCAGCGTCACCGGGTCGATAAACAGCTCCTGCCGGCCAATCATCGCCGTGCGATCGAACTGCACGCCACTCCGATAGGCGGCGAGCAGGAACTTTATGCCTTGAACATCGAAGCCCATGGGCTCTCCGTTCTCCACCAAAGACGGCCGCGCTGTCCGTATCGCCGCAGCAAGTCAGGGACGAAGTCCCTCCAGGAGAACACGCTTGGGTTGAACGCTCGCTGGAATTTCCGGGGGCGAGGAAGCGGGTACCGGCCTTTGAGAGCCTCTTCGATCAGCCGCAGGTACGAGCTCCCCATGGCCTGCACCGAGAAGCACGACCGAGCTCTGGTGTTCGTCGCACGGCTCATGTGAGACCACTGGCTGGGATTTCGGTGCAGCGTTGCTACCGCATTGGCGAATCCGGCGGTGTCGCCGACCTCAACCAGAAGGCCGCTTTCACCGTTCTCGATGGCGTGGTCGGTAATTCCCGGCAAGCGGCTCACCACGGGAACGCAGCCACAGGCCATACTCTCCAGCAATGCGATGGGCAGTCCCTCGTAGTAGGAGGGCATCAATAGGACATGTGCGTCGAGCAGCAAGTCGTACACCTGATGATGGGTCAGCCCCTGGAGGAACTGGGTACGCTCCAACAGCCCAAGCTCGGAGAGACGCCGACGGACTTCTTGAGCATCCCGTCCATCTCCCACAATCGTCAGTCTGCAGTCGACACCGCGCTCGAGACAAGCCTGATAAATATCGGGCAACCAGAGCACGCCCTTCTGGCCATGATCGAGCCGGCCAATGAAGATCAGCTCGAGCGGCGTACTCCACCCTCGTCGCGCTTGCCACTGAGCCGGGTCGGGCAGCTCCACGCCCGAGGTTATCTCCAGGATTGGGCGAGAGGATTCCCGTCGCCGTGCAGTGCTTGCCACCTTGGGGCTTACAGCTACCGTCACGTTCCAAGCCTCCGGATTCCCGCAGCCAACCCGGTAGATCTCGTCATTGTCGTTGTGGAGGATCGGAATGGCCACGACATCGTCAGGAAGCCGAGCCAAACCCGCTTGAGCGTGTCGCGAATGGTTGAGGAGGATGAGGTCGTACTTGCCATCCCGAAGCCGTGCGCTCACTCGCCGGGTGTGTTGCAGTGGGTTGAATGGTCCGGAGCGGCGGTAGCCGGCAACGTGGTAGGCGGGGACACCCACTTCCCCGGCGCGGGCAAACCACTCGCCTGGCTCGAGCGTGGTGATGAGTTCCACCTCATAGCCATGACTCCGGAGGTATCCCCCGAGCCGCAGCAGGAACGACTCCATGCCGCCGCAGTGCATGGCGTAGGTGACCAGGGCAATCCGGGTCCGCTTTTCCATCTCCCGCTAGCTGGGAAACCAGCCGTGCAGCCATAGCCCCAGAGGCTCGCGCGGCCGGAGCAGCATCCGCCGGGCGAGCCACCTCAGCCTGGGTACGGCAGCGTCCGGGAGGGGGTCGGCTCGAATCATGCCTGTGCTGACCCGGCCGAACCCTGCCAGCTCCCCGGTGTGGCGAAGCGCCGGCTCGCTGAAGTAGAGGAGGTGAATTGGCGGCAGCCAGTCGGGGCGGCTGCTGGCCTGCACCGTGCGGCACTCCCAGTTCGGCACCGTGAAGAAGGCCTGTCCGCCTGGCTTCAGGAGCCGCTGGGTTTCGCGCAGAAATTCCACCGGCGAGCTCAGGTGCTCCAGCACCTCGAAGGCGGTGATCACCTCGAATCGCTCACCCTGCTCTGCCAGGTCTTCGATGTTGGCCACGCGCATGGGAAACGGGGCCAGCGCTCGGCCGGTCGCGATTGCCAGCTCCGAGACATCAACCCCGGTCACATCCCACCCCCGGGCGTGCGCGGCAAAGCCAAACCGCCCCACACCACAGCCGACGTCCAGCAGCCTGGCGCCGGGCGAATGCCGCACCTGCTCGAAGAATGCCCGATACGTTGGATGTTGGCCAAGCTCGTACGGGTCGAGCTCCTGAACAGCCTGCACCTGGTCGGTCTCGTATTCCGAGCTCTGGTATACCCGGTCGTAATCCACGGTTTGGTGAAAGGCTTCCGGCGTGAACCGCAGTCCGCACCGAGGACACCGGTACATCCGGTACCCCGCCAGCTCTACAGTGTCCTGCTCTGCGCGGGTCTCACAGGCAGGACAGGAGTACTGAATTGCACTCATAGGTGCTCGGGCGTTCTCCGGCCTTCCGCCGATGCAGGGGCGCCGCGCCGGAGGTGTGACCTGACCCGGGCGAACAGGTTCTGCCTGACTGATCGGTCTACGAACAGCTGCAGCGTTAGAAACCCGGTAAGCAGCGCAACTGGGGCCGCAGCGATAGCCCGCCGGCTCGACGGCAGTGCCACGCAGGCGATGGTGAGGCAGAGAATGAAGATCAGAGTCAGGAACAGCCGGGGCAGCATGCCGGGCGGGAGGTCCTCCCGTACGTAGAGAAAGCCCCACAGACTGAGCACCAGGTAAGCAATAGCCGACCCAAAGGCGAGCGAGCGGGCACCAAACTGACCGACCGTAAACCAGACAATGGCGATCAAGACCAATCCCCAGGACAGGTTCAATGCGAGACCGCGCCACATCTTTCCTCGAGCCTCGATGGCGGCCCCCGCGGCGCTGCCGATGCTGCTGATCATGATGCTGCAGATCACGCCTATCAATACCGGCGCACCATGCACGAACTCCCGACCGTAGAGTCCCATGATGAAATCGGCCAGGAACATGAGGAGCGCGCCCGCCGGGAGCACCACGAGCACAGTGAGGCTCTGGGTCAGGACCAGGGTCTTCCCGAATTCGCTGGAGCGCTGGGGATGGACCGATGAGGCCATCAAGGGAAGGGCAACCCGAATGAGCACGGATGGAAGTAAAAGGAGGGCCAGCCGCCATTGGTTGGCGGCGTTGAACAGGCCCAGCTCACCATACCCGCCAGGTTGATTCGCCAGTACCGCGTTGGCCAGCCACATCACTGGAGCGACAACCAAAGCGCTGAGCAAGGCGGGCAGCGAGAACGACCAGAGAATCGGGAGATCCGCCCGAACTCCCTGGTAGGTGATGGGCACTCCAGCCCGAACGCACTCACTCCTGAGGGCGCTTTGGCTGAGCCACCAGCCCACCGCGCCCACAGCAACGCTGGCGACCACCGCGCCCATCAGACCGAAAAACCAGACGCCGGCAATCAGCAAAGGAAACGTGAGAAGTCCCCGGATGATACTTACCCGGGTGGTGGCCTTGAAGGCTTCCAGCCCCGCAAGTGAGCCGGTCTGCACCCCATCCAGGGTGTTGAGAAACAGAAGGAGGCACCCCACCCGAAGCTCGTCCGTCAACTGGGGCGCGTTCAGGGTTTTTGCCGCAAGCCAGGGCGCGGTGGCAAAGAGGATGAGTGCTACCGCCCCCCCGGAGATCAGGGCCACCTGCACGACCAGACCCAGAATGTGACCGGCGCGCGCCGGATCGGCGACTCGGCGTTCCGCCACGAACTTGGTTGCGGTGAGCCCCAGACCAAGACCGGCCAGCATGCCGAAGGCGCCCACCGTGCCGGTTACCATCCCGAACTCGCCGAAGGTCACCTTGCCGAGTAGGCGGGCGGTGACGATGGACGCGAGCACCGCCAGGCCCTGAGCGGCACCCATGCCGACAAGGGACCACGAGGCGCCCTGCACAAAGCGGGTGCTTAGGGATGACGGCGGAACTGGAGTCGAGGTCACTGCGACGTGTACAGCCGGACCCTGCGGCGAGCTTCGGCCTGACGCCAGCGGCGACGTACGTACGCGCCGAGCTCCCTTCGGAAGCGCTCGGGCCCGAACCTGAGGGCGTTCTCCCGGCACGCATCGGCACGGACGAGCCCGCTCTCCCGCTCGAAACGCTCGACGGCGCCGACCAGCGATGGCACGGTCTGCTCCTGAAAGAAAAGTCCTGTGGGCTCGGCCTCTCCCAGTGGACGTACCGTCTCGACCACACCTCCGCTTCCATAGGCAATGACCGGCGTGCCGCAGGCCTGCGCCTCCAGCGGTGCGATGCCGAAGTCCTCCTCCGCCGCAAACACGAACGCCTGGGCGCGTCGAAGTCGGTCCCGCAGCACCTCGAATGGCTGATAGCCAAGGAACTCGATGTTCGGTGCGCCGCGAGATCGGATCCGCTTGCCTTCGGGGCCATCGCCGATCACAATCAAGCGCCGATCGGGCATGGTGGCGAACGCTTCGACAATCAGATCCATGCGCTTGTAAGGCACCATGCGCGAAGCGGTGACATAGAAATCTTCGCGGGCTCCGCCCGGAGTGAACGACTCGATGTCCACCGGCGGGTAGATGACCGTTGACTTCCGGCGATACGTCTTCCAAATCCGCCTGGCGATGTAGCGTGAGATCGCAATGAATCCGTCGACCCCGGTCGAGCTCCGCACGTCCCAGAGTCGCATGCGATGCAGCACCCAGCGGGCCAGCGCTCCTCGGAAGCCGTGGTCGAGGCCGGTCTCGCGGAGATACTGGTGCTGCAGATCCCAGGCGTAGCGCATTGGAGAATAGCACATGCACAAGTGAATTTGGTCTGGTCCGGTGAGCACCCCTTTGGCGACGGCATATGAGCTCGATAGGACCAAGTCGTAAGCGGAGACATCCAGCTGCTCGATGGCGAGCGGCATGAGCGGGAGGAAGCTTCGGTACCGCTTCCGCATGCCCGGAATCCGCTGCAGGAAGGAAGTCTGGACTCTCCGGCCGCCCAAAAAAGCGCGCTCGGCCGGGGGTACGAAATCAATCAGGCTGAACACGTCAGCCTCAGGGTAAACGGCGAGCATCTGTTCCAGCACCCGCTCCGCCCCGGCGTAAGTGACCAGCCAGTCATGCACGAGGGCGACTCTCATGCCGGTGTCCGGTCCAGAGTGGAGACCAATTCGTGCACAGTGCGTTGCCAGGTGAACTCCCGGGCCCGTGCTGTTCCGGCACGTACCAGCTGCTCTCGTATCCCGGGCTCGGCGATGATCTCCCGAATGCCTCTTCCGATATCGTCAGGATCCCGCGGGTCGCAGTAGCGGGCAGCACTCCCGCACACTTCGGGCAATGAGCCCGCTGTACTGACAAGTGCCGGGCACCCACAGGCCATTGCCTCGAGCGGAGGCAACCCGAAACCCTCATAGAGAGAAGGGTAGACGAAGCACATGGCGTTCTCGTAGAGAGCCCGAAGCTCTCCGTCAGTCACATAGCCGGCGTCGTAACTACTCTCGCTCGGTCCGGTCGACGCAAAGACCCGGGAGTTGGTGCCGCCGGCCAGCACCAAAGGCAAGTGCTTCACCTTCAGGGAGGCCACTGCGGCAACCAACGCCGACAGGTTCTTGTGAGGGCTCCGGCTCCCCACCGCCAAAATGTATCGTCCCGGCCCAACCGGGAGTCGGTGAAACACTCCTTTGTCCGCTGCGGACTGAAGGATGTGATCCGCTCCCAGTGGGAGGATGTCAAGCTTGTCGTAGGGAATGCCGGCACGACGCGACAGCTCCTCCCGGGAGAAATGGGACACCGTGATCACCCGTAGCGCCCGGCGGCCCAGCAGAGGGAGGAGGATGCGATACCATGAACGAAAGGCCGGAGAGTAGGCCTGGGGGACTGCAAAGACGGATGCGTCGTGGATGACTACGATGGACCGAACCCCGAGCGGCGCGGTATTGCAGAGATTAAGCAGCAGGCGCCCCACCGTATAAGCGGGCAGCTCCAGCTGCTCCCACTGCTGACCTCGCAGACGTCCGACCTCCACGGTGCTGATATGATTAAGGTCGATGTGCCGCCGTTTTCCGGTGGGCGCCACCAACCGAAACGCATACCGCTTTAATAGGTCGGAGCTGCTCTCCAGCTCGCGATCGAGCGCCCGCACCAACTCCTCGGCCACCCGCTGTACGCCGGTAACGGGCTGGGTAAGGAAGCGCGCGTTGATATCGATCAGCCTCATGTTCCACCGGCAGGCGCCACGCTCCAGCCGGCATGGCTGCCAGGCACCCTGGTTTCTAGTCGCCCGGCCGACCAGTCCACGTAGTACAGCAACATGCCCACATTGATCCAGAAGAAGGCGTGCAGCAGCTCGTACCCGATGGTCATATTGAGCATGATGGTCAGTGCGCCGAGCAGCAGCGCGAGATACGTCGGGCGCTTCCCGTTGGGAACCATCCCGTAAGCCTGAACGAAGCGCCGCACCAGAAAACCCAGGAGCAAAAGCAGCAGGACGAAACCCATCACCCCGGTCTCGGCGAAGACCTTGAGGAAATCCATGTTCGGCGTGTATCCCGGATAGTACATCGGGTCGCCAAAGACCACCTGGCCGCGGTACACCCCATAGTGACCCGCTCCGATCCCGACAAACGGATGTTCCCGGATGATGCCGGCCAGAAGGAGGAGATTCCCCAGCCGCTCGACAAAGGCACCAGCCGAGAGCCCGGACTGCAGTGTATCCCGCAGGGTCGGCAGGCGGAGCAGGATGGCTCCTGCGATCGGAATCATGACCAGACCCGCCAGCCCCAACGGAATCCGAGCCCGAGGGTACACGACCGTGAGGTACAGCCCCACCACCAGCAACGAGATCAGGGCGAACTTCGACTGTGACAGCAGCAGGACGGCGATCGCCAGCACAGCGGCCGGCCAGAAGCGTCGCAGGTACCACGGGGAAAGCATCAGCAACAACGGCGTCAGCAGCGCCACCGACAGCTGCTGCGGCTCGGCGGTGGGCCCGGCGAGGCGGGGAAGGAACGCGTCGGTGGGCCACACTCCCAGGGCGCCGCCGAAGGACGGGGCGATCAGCTGACTGTCCGTCCGGAATCCGGCGAGGTACAGCGCCAGAAAGACATACACCAGCACGGTGGCTGCCACCCCGGAGTAGACCATGAACCGAATCATCCGGTTCTCCGAGACCAGACCCGCGGCCAACGCGTAATAGCAGAGATACGCCATGGCGAAGGCGGCCGCGTACTTGGAGAGATCCATGATGAAATAGAGGGGGAAGAAGTTCTCCCCGTAGGCGAGCTGCCGAACGAACATCAACAAGAGAAAGGCGCCGAAGGCCGCGACCCACCAGAAGAAGCTTCGCGCTGCCGCCCGTGCGATCAGTGGGCCTTTGATCAGGAGTCGAACGAGCAGGAGCGCAAGGGCGGTCCAGCCCAGCACCCGCTGGAGCGGAAGCGCCACGCCACCCAGCTCGGGTGGCCGCAGCCAGACGAAACAATAGAGCAGGGCCGCCAGGGCTGCGACGAACCCAATCACCAGATGCCTCTCAGCTCCGAGGAGAGGCTTCGCGAGCCTCCTCCCACGCTTCCCGGAAGGCCAGATAGTCTGGAGTTGGAGACCGCCGTGCCCGCGCGCGAGCCGCGGCGACGTACGCCAGTGACGCCCCCAGTGCGCCGCCGAAGATGAGGGCCACCAAGGTACCCAGAATTCGGTGAGGGCCACTCGGCCTGACAGGCGCAAGCGCCGAATCGATGACCGTCAGCACCGGGGTGTCCCGGACCTCGGCTATGCGGGCCTCTTCGTGTGCCTTGGTGAGCGTCTGGTAGACCTCTTGTCGCAGCTGCACCTGACGGTTCAGCCGGCTGTACTCGAACGTGAGCAGCGGCGAATCCATGTACTGCCGATTTCGCTGTAAGAATGCGAGCTGCGCCTGTTCGGCGGCGCGGAGCTCCTGCTCAGCCACCGCAAGACGCTCACCGGAGAAGCGCCGTTGCTCCCGAGACTGACTCTGGCGGCTTTCCAGATTGAACTTGTTGATCAGCTGGACAAGATGGTTGGCCACATCGGCCGCAAGACGGGGAGACAGGAGGGTCACTTTCAACGTGACGATGCCCGTTGCCTTGTCGGTACTGGCCTCAGTGCGTTTCCGCAGGATCTGCACTCCGGTCTGCAGCTGCTCCTCGCGCGTGCGGCCGGGCACCTCTAGCAGGGCCAGAAGGGGCCGAGGAGCGGAAGCTGAATCGGTCCGGAACTCGGTCAGCAGCGTGGGCCGAAGCACCTCTTCACTGTGAACCAGGCTCACGAAGAACTCGGGGGACACGCTGCTGGCGGTGCCGCTACCCAGTCCCAGCTGCCCGGCGAGTCCGGCCAGCCCCACCAGATTGCTCATCATCCCTGAATTGGACGAATTCTCCGGAGTAAATGATGTGGTCGCCGTGTAGCTGCGCCGCTGAAGGAGGAGGAAGAGGGCGGCGAGGAAAGCGCAGACGAGAGCGGTGGCGGCGATCAGCTTCCATCGGCGCACCAGTGGAGTGAGCAGCTCGAAGAGCGAGATGTCCGATTCGGCCGGCGCGGCACGGGAGGCGGGCTCTACGCCCGACTTGAGTCCCGCCGTCACTGTTTGGCCACCACGACCACCGTCACCAGTGCCGCCATCAGCTGTGCGATGGTGGCAATCACGCCGACGGTATTGCTGGGTTGATCCTGCACCCGCTTGGCGGGTACAAAGACCACGGAGCCCGGCTCAGGACGCGGCACTATATCGGGCAGAATTGCCCGCCGGTTGACGCCCTGGCGCTTGCCGTTGGCATGGGTGACGTACGAATGCTTGCTGTCGCTCAGCTGGGTGTAGCCGCCGGCCGCGTCGACATACCAGTCGAGCGACTTCCCCGGATTATAGGGCACCGCGCCGGGTGAGTTCACCGCACCCTGCACCATGATGATCGGGTTGTATTCCGGGATGTGCACCGAGTCGCCGCCCGCCAGGATCACGTTGTCCCGCGCCTCGGCATCTTTCAGCACCCTGGGAAGATCGATGCCCACCCGCTCGTTGTAACCGCGGGGCAGGGTATCACGGGAGGGCTCCGGAGGCTGGTCCAGCCGGGGCGGCTGGTCATCGGACGGCTGGAAGCCCTGCTGGTAGGAGCGGTAGAACTGGATCCCGCCGGCATAGGCCTCGTTGGTCAGCCCACCTGCGCGAGTGATGAGATCGCGCAGACGCTCGGTTTTGGTGCGCAGTGCGTAGCGGCCGGGATGCTTCACCTGGCCAGTCAGATAGACCAGGCGCTGGGTTTCCCACCCGGGCCGGCGCATGATCAGCACGTTGTCGTAGGGCTGAAGCGCCATGTCGGGAACGCCAGCCGCGCCACCAGCATGGGGCGGCGCCAGTGGAACTCCGTCGGTGCCGCCGCTAGCCAGCGCTGTCGAGTCCAGCCGAACTCGAATGGTCTGCGCCAGCGATCCGGGATCGGAGGTCTGAGTCCGCCGGGCGATCTCCGCTTCCCGAAGATCGGCATCTTCGGTGACGCCCTCGGCCAGCAGCACCAGATCGCGCATGGTCATGCCTTCGCGAAACGGCACCCGGCCCGGGCGGTGCACCGCCCCGGTAACCGTGACATAGCGGGTGGGAAGAAAGGCAGATCGGGAAAAGATCCGGATCTCATCCATCTCCTGCAGGGTGAGATCGTTCCTCACCTTGCCCGTGGTGTCCGCAAACGCAGAACGCAGCTGGATCCGGCTTGAATCGTCGTTGGTGCGCGAGACGAGAATCCGATCCAGATACACGTCCGGCTTGGGTCCGCCGGCAAGCTTGATCGCTTCGCTCAACTTCATCCCCGGCCGGAATCCGACTTGCCCCTCCACCCAGACGTTGCCGGAAACCGTCACGTACCCGCGCAGCCGATCGGCGACCGACAGCACGGTGACCGAGTCACCGGCCGACATCGGGACCGCCGGCACCGTGCCTCCGGCCATCTGCTCCGGCGCCACATCTACCACAACCCGGGCCCGGGTACCTCCGCTGCGAGACTCCGATGGCAGTATCCGGTGAATCCGCACCCGGGTCTGGTATGCCGCGGGGCCAAAGCCGCCGGCGAAGTCGATCAGGTCGCGCAGCGTCTCCTGAGGTAGCATCTCGTACACGGCAGGACGAGTAACTTCACCGGCGATCTTGACGAAGCCGCTGTGCACCGGGACGAAGACGACGTCGCCATTTTGCAGCCGGGTCTCGCTGTCGTTGATACCGTGCAGCAGATAGTCGTACACATCGATATCAGAGACCAGCTTCTCGCCTCGACGCACCTGCACTTTGCGAAAGCTGCCGTTGCTGCTGGGCCCACCCGCGGCATAGAGGGCACTGAGTACCGTTCCCGAAGCCGAGATCTGGTAGGCGCCGGGACGCACCACGTCCCCGATGACGAACACCTGGATATTGCGGAGCTTGGCCAGAGACACCTGGAACTTGGCCGTGGCGTTCGGGCTTCTACGCACCCCGGAATACACCCGGCGTAACCGGTTGTAGAGCTGATCTTCCAGCTGTCCCATGGTCAGATTGGCCACGTACACCTGACCCACCTGAGGAATCACGATGAACCCCTCTCGGGTTACGCTCAGGGTATACGACTCCTCCACATCACCGGTAAGAATCAGTACCAGCACGTCGCCCGAGCCCAGGCGATAATTCTCGTCCACCGGGCCTGACTGCATCGGCTGGAACCGGGTCGAAGTTCTCCGGAACGTCTCCAGTCCAAACAGTTTGAGGCCGTGGCCCTGGAGGACACTGAGCGAATCGGCCAGCGAGTCGGCTCGAGCGGAATCGGCTCTAACGAACTTGAGTGAGTCGAGCACCTGCTGGAGCGAGTCGGAAACCGCGAGAACCGAGTCCTGGATCCGGAGTGAGTCGGTCTCCTGCTCGCTCAGGATGCCGAGGCTCTGCACCGCCTCCAGTGTGCGCGGGCCAGGTCGAACCCGACGGGTCGTGTCCGCTCCCATGAGGTACTCGTCCAGCAGATCTTCGGGGTACCCCGAGGCACGGAGCCGGGCTCGCACCTGGTCGGGAGTGAGCCCCGACTCGAGCAATCTCTGCCGCAGCCGTGCAACCACCTGAGGCTGATTCTGGAGTGCGTCCCGCGCCTGGTCCGGGGTAGGCAGTTGCTGGCCCGGCGCAACCTGAGGTATCTGCGCGCTGAGCCGGGGCACAAGCAGTCCCAGGCCGAGGCAAACCAAGGCCACGGCAGTAAGCCGGACAGATCTCAGAGGGAAGGTCATGGGGGGTCGAAGTTCGCTCGTAAGTTACCCGATGTCAACCGTTTGCAGGTGCTAATCTGCGCCAGAAGGCGAGGGTCTTGGCGGCAAGTGCCGAGTCGGAAAACTCGTCCATGATTCGCCGGCGGCCCGCGGCACCGAGCCGCTCGCACTCGGCTCGATCCGCATAGAGCTCCTGGAGCGCCGTCGCGAGCGCCGGCACGTTCTCCTCGGGGACGACCTTGCCGGTGTCCCCCACGATCTCGGGCAAGGCTCCGGAGTCGCTCGCCACCACCGCCACTCCGTTCGCCATGGCGTAGAGCGCACCCCGCGCCGCCGAGGCCACCCAGCGCGGAGTAGTCCGCGCGGGAAAGACCACGCAGTCGAGGTGGGGCCAGACCTGGTCTACCGATTCCCTCGGCAGGGGTCCGAGCCACGATACCCGGGCGGATATGCCCAGCCGCTCGGCGAGCGCCTCCAGCTCTTCCTGGGAGGGGCCGGTGCCGATCACAGTCAGCGTCCATTTGCCGGTCATCCCCACGCAGGCCCGAAACAGCAGGTCGAGTCCTCGCTCCGGCACCAATCGGCCGACGAATCCGATCGCGAGGCCCTGATGGGAAATCCGGGGACTCGTCACCGGAGGAGTCACCCCGATCTGGGGGAGGGCCAAGCTGGGGATGGCCGGCTTGCGTTTGGTCGCGAGTCCCAGGGCGAGGCGGTTGGCGCCCATGATCCCCTGCGCGAGACGAAGACTTCGCTCCCGCCGGAAACGCTGACCAAAACCATGGCTCTGCGGCAAGCTTTCTGCGGTAGAGAGCACGGTCTTGATACCCAGACGGCGGGCCAATCGAAGGGCCACGCTGGCTGGTTGGGTCCAGGGCTCTTCCTCAATATGCAGCACGTCTGGACGAAAGTCCGTGAGCAAACGGCGCAGAGTCTTCGCATTCCAGTGAAGCCGGGTCGGGTCGGCCATCCGGCCCCGTACCGTAACCGGAACTACGCGCACACCGGTATCGTCGCCCCAGACCGTGCCGTGAATCTGCCGGTCGTTGGCCGCCCAGCGATCCGGCACCGCGACCGCCAGGCTGACGCCCAAACCGGCGAGACAACGCAGCTTGTCCCGATTGGCCGGATCGGCGTAAAGGTGAGATACGATGACGGCGCGCATGGTAGGAGCTGGGAGTGGGGAGTCAGGAGTCGGAGCTGAGAATGAGAGCCTGACTCCTCGCTCCAGACCCTAGCTCCAGGCAAACAGCCCCTCAATATAGATGGAGGACCCACACCGATGCGCATACTCCACCTCGCCAAGTACTACTGGCCCCGCTCGGGGGGGATGGAGCGCGTCGTTCAGACACTGGCGGAAGGCGCGGCGAACCTGGGCCACCATGTCGAGGTGGTCGCGGTGGAGAGCCTCGGGCGTCAGGGTGCTCCGTTCCGCCAACGCTCACGGGTCACCCGGGCCTTCTCCTTTGCTGCGCTGGGCTCGCAGGAGATTGCCCCCGGGTACATCGCCGCTGCATGGAAGCGGGCCGACATCATCCACCTCCATCATCCTCACCCGCTCGCCGATCTCGCCTGTCTCCTTCGGGCCGGCAGCACGCCCGTGGTGGTCACTCAGCACGCCGACGCGCTGCGCTCGTTCTATCGGCCCATGACCCGGCTGGTGATCCGGCGCGCCCGCGCCGTCGTGGTGCCCAGCCGGGCTCATCTCGCGCTTTCCAACGAGCTGAGGGGCTTCGAGAGCAAGGTGGAGGTCATCCCGTTTGGGATCGACCAGACTCGCTGGGAGGTGGTGCCACCGGCGCCGCCCGGAGCGGCGCCCCGGGCAATCTTCATCGGCCGGCTGGTCGCCTATAAAGGATTGGACGTGCTGCTGCGGGCCCTGGAGCAGGTGCCCGATCTCCGGCTGGACATTGTAGGCTCGGGCCCCGAGGGCCCTCGGCTTCGGACCTTGGCTCAGGCCCTTGCGATCACCGACCGAGTCCGCTGGTACGGGGAGTATCCCGACGATGACTTACCGCGGCGGATGGCCGATGCGGATTTCCTGGTGCTCCCGTCGGTAACGGTGGAAGAGATGTTCGGCCTGGTGGTACTCGAGGCCATGGCTGCGGGCAGGCCGGTGATCACCACAGCGCTTCCGAGCGCGGTGCGCGAGGTCAATGTTCCTGGCGTAACCGGGCTGGAGGTTCCCCTGCGGGACGTGGGCGCCCTGGCGCGGGCGCTCGAGACCCTGAGCCGCGACGGCGGCCGACGAGCGATGATGGGCGAGGCAGGACGAAAGCGGGTCCAGGAGCGGTTCACCCAGAGTGCTATGGCAGCCAAACATATCGAGCTGTACCATCGGATTATCCGGCCGGCCCCGTGATCCGCCTCAGAGCTCCATAGGGTAACGCCTTACGGAGGATGGTGGGCCGGCTCACATCGGCTCCACGGGGCGCTTTCAAGATTGTATCGTGCGGCTCGATGCCCGACCTGCCCTCCTCGTTCTCGTTCTTTGCGCCTTCGGCCCGACGACGGCGCGGGCCCAAGCGTACGCGGAAAACCATCCCCTCAAGCCCAACTTCTGGCATGCTGCCGCGGGAGTTGCAGCGGTCAACTGGATAACCTGGGGCTACGATTGGTACGTGCAGCGGTGGCCCTGGGCCAACGTGGGACCCGCGGCCTGGGGTCACAATCTGCGGACGGGGTTCGTCTGGGATAACGACCTCTTCCTCGATAACAACTTGGCCCACCCCTACCACGGGAGCTTCTATCACAGCTCCGCTCGGGCCAGCGGCTACGGCTTCTTCGGCTCGATTCCCTTTGTGGCCATGGGCAGCGCCACCTGGGAGCTCTTCGGCGAGAACATCCCCGCCTCACTCAACGATTTCATCATGACCACCCTCGGTGGCTCGGCCATCGGCGAAGTGATGTACCGGCTCAGCTCGCTTCTTGGATCCAAGCATGCGCCCGGCCCCACGGTAGTCGCCCGAGAGTTGGGCGCCCTGGCCCTGAGCCCCATCGGCCGCACGCAATCACTGGTCAGTCCAGGCCGAGACGGCATCGTTCAGCCGACCGAGGCGGTTTCGTCGTTCTCCTTCGGCCGCCGCCTTGGTCATCCCTTCTTCGATTTGGATGTGCGATACGGCAGCCCCTTCTCGGCGCAAACCCTGCGACCCTATGACGCGTTCGAGTTTCGGGTTCAGGTGAGTCCACAGCCCGGCGTGCGAGGCATACGCGAGGTTGCGATCTCGGGGCTGCTGGCCCGAAAGCAGCTCGGCCAATCGGGCAGCAGCGGGACCGTGCTCGGTTTGTTTCAGCATTACGACTACGACGATCTCTCGGCCTTCGATATCATGGGACAGAGCCTGAGTGGGGCTCTTCTTTATCAGCGTCGGATGGGTCTACGCAATCGGCTCGAGCTGGGGGCCCATCTCGAAGGGGTGTTGTTCGGCGGGATCACCGCCGACCACGGCTTCGAGTGGCACCGCGACTACGATCTCGGCTCCGGCGCCGGCACCAGACTAAATGCCGCCTTTGCGCGGGATGGGCACGAGTGGCTCCGGGTAGAGAGCCGGCTGGTATGGCTCCACAGCCTGCACGGGAGCGACGGGAATCATGTCGCTACCATCGTGCGCGCTGCTGCCGCGCTGCCGCTGCCAGGTCCTGTTGGCCTGGGAGGCGATGTGGCCATCGCCACTCGGCACAGCAGCTACCCTCATGCCACCTCGGTCACCCATCGGGTGCCGGAGATCCGGGCGTATCTGACATGGTCACCGTGATTGCATCTCAAATTCGACCGACTGCACCCGTTCACCAGAGCATTGCCAAGCTCCATGGGGCCGGTGATGTTTGGCCATGCAGCAGAATATTCTCGTAGTCGACGACGAGGCGATCGCGCGCCGCTTCATGGAGCGGGCACTCACCGAGGCAGGGTTTCGGGTGATGCTCGCCAACGATGGTGAGCAGGCGCTCGACCTGATCCGGACCACCCGGCGAAAGATCGCGCTGGTGGTGACCGACTTGGTGATGCCGGGCATGGGCGGTCACGCCTTTGCTCTGGAAGTGGGGAAGCTGCCCTCACCGCCACCAGTGCTCTACATCTCCGCCTACGAGAAGCCGCAAGGGGACATCGCCAAGCGCTTCCTGCAGAAACCCTTCACCACCGCCGAGTTGGTGGACGCGGCGCGCAGTCTCATCTCTCCGCCCCAGGAAGTCGGTTCCTGATCCAGTCCCAGGGTTGTGCCGGGTGCCTCGCGAGCCGATTTTTCGGCCTTGGGGCCCTTAGCTCAGTCGGTTAGAGCAGCGGACTCATAATCCGTAGGTCCTGGGTTCGAATCCCAGAGGGCCCATAGAGTTGGCTGTCCGTGGTCCAATTTGATGGTCTAATTTGGGTACCTTATTCGAAAGGTGGGCTTCTCACTAGCACTGGGTCAGCCGGATATCGACCGGATCGTAGCTGAAGTGTACTGACCTCAGTCCACCAACCCGCTATGCCCCCCCTCCCTGCAGGAGCTGATGAGGACCGGCATCAGCTCCCGTGGCCGGTCCAATCTCAGAATGCCACCCAGGTAAAGGCGTAGAGAGTGTTGTTCCCGGCGGCATTCCGGCCTGAGCCATCGTAGTCGGTCTTCGCCCCATTGAAGTTCGCGTAGCCGATGTACTGCAAGCCGAGACGGGTGTTCTCCCACGGGTTTAGATCCACTTCCCCGATGAAACCATCCGTTTTGGGGCTGCCACTCGCGCTACCATCGACCGGATTGGGCCCGTACACGACGGGATCGGTCGAGCCACTCGTGTCGAAGTAGCCGCCGGTAACGCCGAGCCATTGTTTCGGATAGTAGCTGGCGTTGAATCGCACCACCTTCAGGGTATTCGTGGAGTTGGCCGATCCGCCGGAGGCAAATGTCGCATCCAGCGTCTGGCTCTCGTGGATATAGGCGCCCCTGATCACAATGTTCCCGCCACCCACCTTCGACTCGGCCTGGGCATCGATACCCACATCCGAGTACGTGTTCCGTGGGCCGCTCAACACATCCGGGAACAGGCTGGTGTGCAACCCGAACGTCCCCAGCATCAGGTATTGGTGCTCCCATTCCTTCTGAAGCCCGAGCCGCCAATAGGGCGCGACGCCATGGATGGCTCCGGTTGCTGACGACGGAGCCGCTGACCCCTGGAACGCCGACCGGTAGACTGAAAGCTCTCCGTACACCAGGCCACCGATCATGGTATAGCCGCCCAGCCCCAGTACGTTCTGGGACAGCCCACCATCGATCATCGTACTGGCCGCGCCACCGGGCGCACCTTCCGACCCGATGAACGGAAAGCCCCACGCCGGAGTGGTGTTCCAGAGATCCTGTACGGAGGGATTGTTGTTTACTGTAAAGCCGTAGGTCATCTCCCGATCGCCAATGCTGGTCTTATCGGCGTATCGGATGTCCACGTTATCGATCCCGAATGCTCCGTCCGCCCCGCTATAGGTGAACTGAGAGAAGATTCCGACCTTGCTGGTAATGCGCCCCGCCAGAAAGCCGCTCAGCTCCTGCGGTAGCGCGACGGCATCATTCTGGGTGTCCGGGATGTCATCGCTGATATGGGTCATCGCGGCGGTCACCATCGCCGAGAGCATCGAGAAGGGGGACAGGCTCAGCTTGCCGCCGTTCGTGGAGGAGTCCTTCTCGACCAGCGGTGTCAGATTCGTCAGGGTATACCCGTTCAGCTTGAACTTGCGGCCGAACGGCGTCAGTGTGAGGAACTGATAGTGACACGAGCTGCAGGCGAGTCCGGTTTGCCGGGCATAACTGGGGAGGTGGATGGTGGCGGCCGAAGTGTGCGCAGCCACGTAGGCACGCACCAAGGCGGTGAGATCGTCAGTTGCGGAGAGAGAAGTCGGGAGAATGAAGAAAAGCACGGGAAGTACTCGACCGATTGCGCGCATACCGACGTCTCGGTTCGGAGATGGGCAACTCTTCACCTCGCGACGTGAAGAAAGCATGAAACTGCCATGAAGGTTTTCTCGCTCGAAATCGGACCGTTCCTCATTGTGTTCTGGCGGCTGGTAGCACAACTATAAACCATGAGACCAGCGCTCCTGTACGTCGTCCTTTGTGGAACCATGACTCTCACCGCTCCGCGGGTTGCGGCACAGGCCGTGGACACGACCGCGAAAGGTCCCGAGCCGTCGGCCGCGATGCTCGCGCCGGACATCATCGATGCCGGAAGAAAGATCTTTCACGGGAAGGGAACCTGTTCCGGTTGTCACGGAGACAAGCTTCAGGGCGGACCGGTCGCGCCGGCGCTCACCGGTGCAAGCTGGCGACATATCAGCGGGACCTACGACGCGATCATCGACCGAATAGATAACGGTCTTGCCGGCACCCTGATGGTGCCTCACCCCGGCGGCATTACCGAGTCGCAAATCTGGCAAGTGGCGTCGTACATCTACGCAGTGAGCCATCAGAAGAGCAAACCGTGACTCGGCAAACCATGAACGGCTCACGTGCCGCCATCGCAGGTCTCATCGGCGCTGCAGTCATGACTGCGTTGCTGCTGATCGAGCCTTCAGTGGGCCTGCCGAAGATCGCAATGGGAGAGGTGCTGAGTACCGCCTTGGGTCTGGGGTCCGCTCACCTGGCCACAGGACCGGCCCTGGGATGGCTCCTGCACTTCATCGTCGGGATCGTGTTGGCGCTGATCTACGCGCGCTACTTCGACCAGCGGCTTCCGGGATCGCCGCTGACCCGGGGATTGCTCTATGGCGTTCTGGTTTTCCTGGTGGCGCAGCTGGTGTTCATGCCGCTGGTCGGCGGCGGTGTGTTCTCGCACGGCGACGTAGAGCTTCTCGCCGGCAGTCTGGTCGGTCACCTTGTCTACGGTGGCTTGACCGGCTGGATCTATGCGGGGTCTGCGGGGGGAGAGGTGTCGGTGCTGAGAGCGACCCCACCTAATGGGTGAGACCAGAGCGGACCTCACGACGGACTCACACCGCCAGAAACCGCCGCCGAGGTGCACTCCCGGCGGCGAGGTAGACAGGCTGGTATCAGGAGTCTCTTAGTGCCACCATCAAGCCCCCGAGCATGAGGACCGAAATAACCCAGAATCCGAAATATCCAGCGAAGGAGGTCGAGTCCACTCCGGCAAGAAGCCTGACCTTGCGGCTTTCCTAAGAGGCCGTTGAAGCCGGGAATGTGGAAAAAGGAAGTACGCTATTAGTGGAGTCGCTAGATCGGGACTCTGGTGGTGCTGTGGTCTAATCATGGCGCTGAAAAACCCAGATCCGTCGTTGTGGAGCGCTGAAATCCGGCCGGTAACTAGTTGTTTTCTTTATAGATCGTAGATTGGCGAGCCTCAGGGGCCCGACCCATAATCCGTAGGTCCTGGGTTCGAATCCCAGAGGGCCCATTGCATTTACAAAAATCGTTCTCGAACTGTGGGGCTCCTGTGTGGACTTTCCCTCCGCGACCGCTACGGCGAAGTCAAGCAGCCACTGGTCCAGCTCAACGTAGGGCAGCTCCATACCGAGGCTATGCGCCGGCGCACCCTCGCTGCCTTGCTCCAGCCGAAGCTGGTGGCGGTCGAAGAGCCTGCAATCATCGAGCAGGTCGAAGAGGTTTAGTGTCGTGCCGCCACGGGTCAACGACCCGCACACCCTCGAAGAACAGACGCACGGCAATCGCTCCCAAGACGTAGCTCGCATCGTGCTCGGACATGTAGCCAGTCAGGATCTCGTTGCCTGCCTTGATGCACCGCTCGTGCATCCATTCGACCTGATGCTCCCAGGCGTCGGGCTGTTCGTAGGCGCGTTCGCCTTGTGTCAGATAGGTCTTTGGCATTGTCGTTGAGGCAGCGTGTGAAGGGGGAGACCAGGATGGCAAAAAGGTAAGTACACCACCAGATAGACGAAGGTCGAGGGCGCGTGTCGCATATCGGCTCGAATGTCCACTTCACAGTTCGCAACACTACAGGCTCACGCAGCAGTGCTTGGAGCGCGCCGGCGTCAGTCTCGATGTAGGTGGTCACCTCCCGCGTCCGCTAGCGCGCGTTCAAATCCTGCGGACCGTGGGCCATGTAGTAGTCCTGCGTAGTCCTGCCGGAACTGGGGGATGCGAGGGGTACACGTTCATTGCGCCGCCTCAATAGACGAGAATCTTCGTGAGACGAGCATGTTCGTGCAACAATCTGCACCTTCCGCGCATGGGACCAACTTTTGCAGACTTCTGTGCGATCGACAAGCTGATCACCAGAATGCGAACTTTTCTCGGAGATGCCATGCGCACCCTCTCCATGCAGCGCCAGGCCGCACTAGTTCTCGCACTTGTCGCGTTCGCGGCTTGTGACGGCAACGCCCCCAATGCTACTACGTCGTTCTCGGTCATGCTGAAGGACGCTCCGGGTGACGTGAAGCAGGCCGTGGTAACTATCAGCGAAGTGGACCTGGTGGGCTCGGGTGGGGTGCAGATCCTCACCCAGACGCCGACCACGGTGGACCTGCTCACTCTCGCGGCCAACGCCACTGCTCTGGTGGAGGGCGTCGAGGTGCCCTCTGGCCGCTATGAGCAGCTCCGCTTCAAGATCACTGGGGCGTGTCTCTCCGTAGAGAATGGCAGCGGCGGGAGTGACGTGTACGTGACCGACGGATATGACGCCACTCAGTGCGGGGGCGAGGCCACCGGCCCGCTCCAGGCGTCGAGCTTCGATCAGTCGGGGCTCAAGGTAATCATGCCGGGCAGCGCGCTGGAACTCATCGGACCGGAGAAGATCGTGCTGGTGGATTTCGAGGTGAGCCAGAGCTTCGGGCATGAGGCAAGCGGGTGGGTCATGCACCCGGTGGTGACTGGCGGTGAGATCACGACGGAGCCGCCGGCGTCGTGATTCTCAGAGTCTGGCCCAGAGTGGGAGTACGTGAGCGGTCCATCAGGACGAATTCTGATCGCCCGGACCGGTCTCTAGCACCGCATCGAGTGAGGTGGTGGAGAGCTTCCCAGACTGCCGAGATCATAGAGTTGTCTGTTTGTGGTCCACTTGTGCTCTTTTGAAGCACGTGACGTCTAGAAGCTAGGTGACAGTCGGCTGCTTCAATTACGTTGCGCAGACTTGTAGAGATCGAGCCGTTTGCTGACCAGGGCCTCTTCCTGCCGCGCCAGCTCATGGGCCAATTTCCGGTACTTCAGTTGTGACTCGAGAGTCTGCTGCTCCAGTTGCTGAACCAGCACCTCCGAGTTCTCCTTGGAAAGCGGCTTGCCTCCCACCTGGCCTTTGCCGGAACGGGCCTCGGCCAGCCGTTGCTCCATGTCAACCGACTGCTGCCGGGCGAAGCCGGTGAGGCTCGCCTGGCGGGCAGCTTCCAGCTCGGCCTCATCCGCGCTCTCCAGCTGTTCCGCCCAGCGCTTCTCCCGTTCCAATGCCTTCTTCTCGGTTTCGAGGCGTCGTTTATCGGAATCGCGTTTTTCCTTTTTTGCCTGGTCGATTTTGACGTCGACCTCACGCAAAGCGAGTCTCCGTTGCTCAACCAGCCCCTTCGACCGGGATTGGATCTCCTTGGCACGCGAAAGCCGGGCATCGGACCGCCGGAGATCTTCGTGTGAAGCCGACATGGCCTCTTGAAGTTGAGCTTCCGACCGGCTCGGAAGTACGATGGTGCCGGTCTTGGCTTGCGACACGGCGGCGGCAGGGGCCGAGACCGGGGGCACAGGGGCATATCCCTGGGCCGCGGGCTGGGTGGTGTCTGTACTGGCTTCCTGGGCGCCAAGCCGAGCCGCGACGCCGAATAGCAAGGCTGCCGCGAGCATGCGCATACGACCTCCGGTGTGTCGGACAGTGAAATGGGGCTGGTAGAGGCTAGGACCGTGCGGGAACAGCGGGAACTGGTATTTCTGACAGGCCGCCTCAGCACCTGCGCTCAAGCCAGGAGGTGTGCGGACCTCAGAACAGGGAGCGTACCATCATCGCTTCCAGAGCCAGCGCTCTCGAAGGCTGGGCGGCAATGTGCTCCAGTGGAGCAAGCCGGCGGTCCCCCCACCCCAGTCGGCAAAGCCATCTTCAGACGCACGGTCGTGGCTGACATTCAGCTTCTCGCTGCCGTCGGCATTCATCACCAGAATCTCGGCGTCGTTCGGGTCCGACTCGGTGAACACGATCTTCGAGCCATCGGGCGACCAGTCGGGACTGAGATCGAAGCCCGGGTGGGCCGTCAGCGCGCTGCGCCCAGTACCGTCCCGATTCATCACGGCTATTTCGCTCTCCAGCGGATCGTCCAAGGCATTCGTGGTGAACAGGAGTCGCCGGCTGTCGGGCGACCAGACCGGCCCGTCGTCCTCGGCCACCCCGTTCGTCAGGTTGATCAGCCCGCCCCCCTCCGGATTGATCAGCATCATGTCCTTGTCGCCCAAGCTGGCAAAGGCGATTACGCTCCCGTCCGGCGCCCATGCGGTCTCGAACCCGCCTAGATCGTCGGGCGTGATCTTGATGTCCCCGGTTCCATCCACATTGACCACGTGGATTCCGTTGTCACTCATATTCTCGCTGGCGTAGGCGATTCGCTGCCCATCAGGCGACCAGGACGGGTAGGTCGCCCCAATCACGATCCGGGTTTGCCCCTTGCCGTCGGCCCGCATTACCCAGAGATCCTCGAAGATGTTCCGCCCGGTGGTGCGCTCCCGGAGGAAGGCGATCCGGAGACCATCGGGAGACCACCGGTATTGGCTGATGAAGCCCTGAGCCAGCTTTGCCCGGCCGCTCCCGTCGGCATTCATCACCCAGAGATCGCCGGCGACCACGCTGAACAGCAACTTCTGTCCGTCGGGCGACCAGACCGGAAAAAAATCGCCGCCGGTACTCGGACTGAGTCGGGTGAGCCCACTGCCATCGGGATTCACCACCATAATGGCGCCGTTGCCGTTTCGGACGGAGGTGAACGCGATGCGCGAGGGCGCCGGAACACCGCTGCAGGTGATCGCAAAGATCACCGTAGCCGTTCCACCGGCAGGCACCGTGACGCTGCGCGGGTTTTCTCCGGCGACGGTGCAGGTCGGCTCCACCTCGGCCAGCAGGACGCTGTGGTTTCCGGCGGCGAGGAGTGGTACGGTAATCGAGGCGTTGGCGCCGATCGCCTGAGAGGCGCCCCCATCGACCGTGACCTGGTAGCCGTCGGGCTCGTGGCCGGTCGTGCTGGCCTGGACCTCGAGGCTGCCGGTAACAGGTGGTGCCGGAGTACAGGTAATAGTGAAAGTCACGGGGGCGGTCCCTCCCATGATCACCGTCACCGGCTGGGGATTGCTCTCCGCCACACTACAGTTGGCGGGCACATCGGCGAGACCAACGGCGTGGTCCCCGGCCGCAATGCTGGCCATCGTCTGCGTGGTGCTGGCCCCGACGGTGCCCTGGGCAGCTCCATCGAGCAGCAGAGTGTAGCTCTCGGGGGCAGGTCCGGTAGAGGCGGTGGTCACCTGGATATTGCCGACGGGAGGCACGCAAGTCACCGCGAAGGCGGTGGTCGCAGTATCTCCCCCGGTAACATTGACGGTAACTACGTTGGCTCCGTCCACCGTGCAGCCCTCCGGGAGTCCGCTCAGGGTCACGGTATGAGACCCCGTTTCGATGTCCGTTAGGGTAGCCGTGTCGTTGAGGCCGATCGGGACCGCCGTTCCGCCGTCCAGCGCGTAGTTATAGGCACCTCCGGAAACCGGCTGCCCGGTGGTGGCCGTAGTGATCGTGAGGTTGCCAGTGGAGGGAGGCGCAATCCCGCCGCCATTGTCTCCGCAGCCATGTAGGACCAGCCCCAGAACCAGGGCGATCAGTGCACGCTTCAAACAAGGCCTCCAGGATCATCCCGGTTTCCAGCACGCAGTTTCAGTCTGACACCCGTAAGGAGTAACCAACGCCGGATGAATCTGTGATGGCCTGGCTCACAGCGCGGATAAAGACTTAAGGTTTTCCTAAACAGGGGGACCGCCTTTCGGCTGGATGAAGGAACCAGGAGACTTCCGAGCTCCCCCTATCCGACCGCCAGAGGACAGATAGCTTATCTGGTTCAGGTATAAGCGTTTTCCGTTTAACCACCAGTCCGACCAGGAGTTCGCGTATGCGGTCTCGCGAACCAGCAGGTTTGCTTGGCCTTGGGGTAGTAACAGCCTCCAGCCTTCTTCTCCTCGCTTTAGGGGGGTGCGGAGGGGACGGGAGCGGTTTTCAGCTTCCTCCCACCACCGGCACCCTCCTGGTCACCACCACCACCGCGGGCGATGAGCCCGACCCGGACGGCTATACCGTTCAGCTCGACGGAGAGGCGCCCCAGCCGATCGGAGCGGCCGGTACCATCGAGCGGGCCGAGCTTGAGCCCCGGGACGACCACACCCTCCGGCTGGATGGCCTGGCCCCCAACTGCAGCGTGGAAGAGAACCCGCGTACCGTCCAGATCACTGCCGGACAAACTACAACAAGCACCTTCGCGGTGGTGTGTTCCGCCACCAGTGGCGGTGTGATAATCACTACTGTCACGACCGGTGATGCTCCTGATGCCGATGGGTACGGCGTGGTGCTGGATGGCGTGGATCAGGGTGTTGTCCCTGCGAGCGGTCAACTTAGCCTCACTGGCCTAGCGCTCGGCAGCCATGTGGTAGGCCTGAGTGGATTGGCCGGCAATTGTAGCCTCCAGGGAGACAATCTTCGGGCGGTGACCGTCGCTCCGGGCAGCAACGCGGCGGTGGACTACGCCATTACCTGCTCGGCGCCCCCCGCCAACGCGGGCAGCCTGCGAGTCATCACGGTGACCACTGGCGACAATCCTGATCCAGACGGCTACCGGTTCTCGCTGGACCGGGGAGAAAATCAGCCGATCGGGGCGAACGCAACCGCCACCATTCCCAACCTGGCTGCGGGTGCACACCGGGTGCAGCTCTCGGGACTGTCCAACAACTGCCAGATCCAGGGGACCAGTTCGCGCACGGCCAATGTTCCGGGTGGCGGCTCGACTGATGTGACTTTCAATGTTTCGTGTTCGCGTGCGGTGGGTTCGATCAGAGTGACGGTTTCCACCAGCGGGAGCCCAGCCGATCCCAACGGCTATCAGATCACCCTGGACGGCGGAGCAGGACAGCACGTGGATACGGACGGCTCGTTACGCATCAGCGACGTACCGGAGGGAAGCCACGCGGTCGCTTTGGGGGACATAGCTACCGGCTGTAACGTGAATGGTGGCCTGACTCGCCAGGTAGAAGTTAGAACGGGGGGCACCGCTGAGGTCAGGTTTGCGGTCACTTGCAGCGAGACGGGTAGCGGGAGTGGCAGTATCCTCGTCACGACGGAGACCACCGGATCAGATGTGGATCCGGATGGCTATACTGTGCTGGTGGACGGGCACGAGCTCGGCGCTGTTCAACCCACCGGGCAAGTAACCATTCCCGATATTACGGCTGGAAGTCACGTCGTGCTGCTGAGCGGAATTGCAACCAATTGTCAGATCAACGGAACCAACCGGCGTGGAGTGACGGTGTCGGATGGCCAAAGCTCGCCGATCGATTATTCCATAACGTGCAGCGCTCTTCCTCCGGAGACCGGCTCCATTCGGGTCAACACCTCTACTTCGGGAGACGAGCAGGACGGCGATGGATACAGTTTCGCAGTCGACGACGGCTCGCCCCAACCGATCGGGATCGAGGATGCCGTAACTGTGAACAATCTGGCGTCGGGACAGCACACGGTGGTGCTGTCGGGTGTGGCGGAAAACTGCTCGGTGCAGGACGGATCGTCCCGCAACGTTACGGTTACGCCCCGGGCCACAGCGGAAGCGAGTTTCACTATATTGTGCACCGCTACGACGGGAAGCGTCGAGGTTACCGTCTCAACCACCGGAGAAAATCCCGACCCGGATGGCTATACAGTCACATTTAATGGTGCCGATAAGTCGGTGAATGACGGTAACCCTGCCACCTACCCGAATGTGTCTCCAGGTTCCTACCAGGCATCTCTCACCGGACAAGCAGACAATTGTAGTGTTCAGGGCGACAACCCTCAGCCGGTGGTTGTCAATGCGGGACAGCATACGAGTGTCCAGTTCAACATCGTCTGTTCCGCTGCCGCTACGAATACATCTCCAACAGCACAGAACGACTCGTACAGTACCAATGCCGGCACCCAGCTTCGGGCTCCGGCTCCGAACGCACCTAGCTTACTGGAGAACGACAGCGACCAGGATGGTGACAACCTGAGCACCGTCCCCGAAGCCAAGTCCACGCGAGAACAGGGTAATGTCGTGATTGGCGGGGATGGGTCTTTTGATTACACGCCGCCTGAGAGCTTCACAGGATCCGACAGTTTCGAGTATACAGTGACGGATGGTCGAGGCGGAGAGAGTGTCGGCGTCGCTACAATCCAGGTCAACTCCGTACAGTGACCGCAACTTCAAGTCCCTCATCCGGAGAGGCTGGATGGCCCACGCTTCCTCTTGCTGACTGGCAAGACACTCAGACCACTCTCCACCGCTGGCTCCAGATCGTCGGAAAGACCCGCCTAGCCCTGGCCCCACCGGTCAACCATTGGTGGCACGTTACTCTCTACCTCACCAGCCGAGGACTTACCACGTCGGCGATGCCTTACGGAGATCGGTGGCTCGAGGTCGAATTCGACTTCATCGATCACCAGCTGATTGCCCGCACCAGCGACGGCGCTATCCAGAGCATGCGGCTGGCACCCCAGCCGGTGGCCGACTTTTACCGTGATTACATGGCGTTGCTGCAGGCCGCCGGAGCTCCAGTAAAGATCTGGCCGGTTCCCCGGGAATTGGCAGACGCGCTCCCTTTCACCGACGACCGCGAGCATCGCTCCTATGACCGTGACGCGGTGCACCGCTGCTGGACCGCGATGTCCGAAGCAAATCGGGTGCTGCAGGAGTTCCGGGGCCGCTTCATTGGGAAATGCAGCCCCGTCCACTTTTTCTGGGGCGCCTTCGACCTAGCCTGCACCCGGTTCAGTGGTCGCCTTGCACCTACCCACCCAGGTGGGGTCCCCAATCTGCCGGACTGGGCGGTGCGCGAGGCCTACTCGCACGAGTGCATCAGTGCCGGCTGGTGGCCTGGAGGTGGTGCGCTCATGGAGCCGGCGTTTTATGCTTACATTTATCCGGAACCAGCGGATTTCGCCGATGCCCAGATACAACCTGACTCGGCGTACTACAGCCCGGACCTCAAAGAATTCATTCTGCCATACGATGCAGTGCGTACGGCCGGCCGTCCCGACGAATTGCTGCTGGAGTTTCTCCAGTCGACCTATGAGGCCGCAGCACATTTGGGTGGATGGGACCGCAGCGCGTTGGAAAGGAAGTCGCCAGCTCCCGGTCCGCAGTCGTGAGTTTCTGCCGAGTGAGGATTGTTCACTAACCCTGGAAACTGGCGACTGGGGACTTTCGACTGAGTATAAATCATGAACTGCAGCCACCTCGATCAGATTCGCCCGGTAACGCCCAACACGCCCGAGGGGTGTGAGGAGTGCCTCAAGACCGGCAGCTGGTGGGTCCATCTCCGGCTCTGCCTTTCCTGCGGCCACGTCGGCTGCTGCGATTCGTCACCCAATAAGCACGCCACCAAACACTTCCGCAGCTCGCACCACCCGCTGGTCCGTAGTCTGGAGCCGGGGGAAGACTGGGGCTGGTGTTACGCCGACCAGCTGATGTTGGAACCGGCGCCCCGCCCGACCTAAGTGTCAGCCGTCACCACTGGAAAATTGAGCGGTCACTAGCTTCATTCTCGGCCGGGTTTGTCGAGTTTAGGGCCTTAACCCAGCACTCGTTTAACCGTTTTGGCGCCTCCCCTTGGGCGTGTAGAGAGTCTAACCCGTGCCGCTCCCCACCGATCGCCTCGATCACGAGACCACGACCGCCTGCCGGCCAATCCTGAACGCTCTCGTGGCCGCATTCTGCGTGCTGCTCGCGGCCGCCTGCGGTGATGGTGGGGACCTCCTCCTGCTCCCGGGCGACGGCCAGCCGGTCTCGATCCGCGTGGAGAACGATGGGCAAAGCGGGCGGGTGGGCGAGCCTCTAGCGGATTCGGTCTCCTTTGTGGTGAGCGACTCGAGGCTCCGTCCAGTCGACGGCGCTCAGATCGTGTTCGACCTGAGTTCTGCACCAGGGGCTGACGTGGTTCCCGATACGGCCGAGACGAATGCGGACGGACGGGCGGCCGTGCGACTGGTACTGGGCACCACCATAGGTACACAGGTGGGACAAGCCCGGGTGGTGATGCCCGACGGGTCTCCCGGCCCAACCACGAACTTTACCTCCATTGGGCTCTCGGAGAACGCCAACGGAATTAGCGCGCTTTCGGGTGATGACCAGACCGCCCCCGCCGGCACGGCGCTGAGCCAGCCGCTGGTAGTGCAGGTGAGCGACGCGTTCGGAAATCCCATATGGGGGGTGCCGGTCAGCTGGGCTGCCGAGGGTGGGGGGAGCGTCAGCGAGGCGTCCACTCAGACCGATGCGGACGGGCGCGCGTCAGTTCAGCGCACGCTGGGGCCGACCGCCGGAATCCAGACCACCACGGCCACATCGGAGGGGCTCGCCGGCTCTCCGGTCACCTTTACTCATACCGCCACCGCCGGTACCGCGGCCGGTCTCTCTATTGTCTCGGGCAACGAGCAAACAGCCCAGGCCGGCACCGAGCTTCCAGGAGATCTGGTGGTGCGGCTGGTGGATGCTGCCGGGAACGGAGTTCCCGGGGCAGCTGTGACCTGGGTGGTCGGGACCGGCGGCGGCCGGGTCTTACCCGAGAACACCGTCACCGACGAGGCCGGCCGCACCTCCTCCCGCTGGACCCTGGGCCCGAACCCCGGGGAAAATCGGGTAGATGCCGTGGTGTCCGGTGTGGGAGTGGTGCACTTCACAGGGACGGGAACCGCAGCTCGGCCCGCGGGACTCGTTATCGTGACCCAGCCCTCCGGGTCGGTGAAGAACGGACAGGCGCTGGACCGGCAGCCGGTGATTCAGGTCCGGGATGGGGCGGGGAATCCTCAACCGGGCGTGGTTGTGACTGCCCAGCTGACCGGGGGCGGGGGCGAGTTGCTGGGTACTCGCCAACTCGGCAGCGACGCCAATGGGCGCGTGGCGTACACCGATCTCGCGATTGCCGGTGCTGAAGGACCACGCCGGCTGGTGTTCACCGCGGGCGGATTTGGCGGGGCGACCTCCGAGGTGATCACGATACGCACCATCCCGACGAGTACCGTCATCACCAGCGACTCACCCGACCCATCAGCGGCTGGAGCTCCGGTAACAGTCTCTGTCCAGGTCACTGCCGTCGGGGTAGTACCGCTTGGAACGGTGGCGGTAACCGACGGGCTGAATAGCTGTGATGCAACGCTGGTGGGCGGAACGGGCACCTGCCAGCTGCCGTTGTCTACAGTGGGGAACCGGACCATCCGGGCAAGCTATGCCGGGTCGGCGGGACTCACCGGAAGCTCGGATACGGAAGCGCATCGGGTGGATGGGACGCCCCCCCCACCGCCACCGCCGCCCCCTCCACCGCCTCAAAATGAGTCTCCGACTGCCGCGTTCAACGCGAGCTGTAACCAGCTGACCTGCGGCTTCAATTCGGATGGAAGTGGCGACAGCGACGGACAGATCCGCAGCTACCGCTGGAACTTTGGAGACGGTGGCAGCTCAGATCAGCCGAATCCGAATCATGCTTACGCTTCAGCCGGAAGCTATAACGTGACGCTCACTGTCACCGACGATGACGGCGCCAGCGGCTCGGTGACGCACCGGGTTACCGCGACGGCGCCTCCGCCTCCGGCCAACAAACCGCCGCATGCCGAGTTCGTGGTTCAGTGCACCGAGATGACCTGCGCCTTCCAGGATCGCAGCACCGATGATGATGGCACGATTCAGAGCCGCAGCTGGAGTTTTGGCGACGGCACTAACTCGAATGAGACGAATCCGAGTCATACCTACACGACGGCCGGGAAATACAAGGTCACCCTGGTGGTGACGGACGATCAGGGTGCGACAGATAGCAGGGAACATGACGCCGAAGCCAAGGCGCCCCCACCGCCTCCGGCCAACAAGCCGCCGCATGCCGAGTTCACGGTTCAGTGCACCGACATGACCTGCGCCTTTCAGGATCGCAGCACCGATGATGATGGCACGGTCCAGAGCCGGAGCTGGGACTTTGGGGACGGGACTGGCTCCAGCGAGGTGAACCCGAGTCATACCTACACGACGGCCGGGAAGTACAAGGTGACTTTGGTTGTCACGGACAATCAGGGTGCGACAGATAGCAGGGAGCACGATGCCGAGGCCAACGCGCCGCCCCCGGCGAGCACCACGACCACGATCACGAGTCACAATCCTGACCCATCGGACCCGGGTCAGCAGATTACGGTAAGCTTCACCGTGACCTCTGGGTCGGGAACTCCAGACGGGACCGTCACCATCAGCGATGCGAATGGCGGCGGCTGCAGCGGAGATGCACCGTCGGGGAGCTGCAGCTATACCCCGAACGGAACCGGCAGCAGAACGGTCACCGCGACCTACGGGGGCAGTGCTGGTTTTCAGCGCAGCTCCGACACCGAACAGCACACGGTGAACGAGCCGCCGCCTCCCAATCAGGCCCCTACGGCCGCATTTGCCGCTCCGACCTGCACCACGGGTCAAGCCTGTGCCTTCACGGACGGAAGTAGTGATCCCGACGGAACCATTGTCGCCTGGAACTGGGATTTTGGAGACGGAGGTAACTCGACAGAGCAGAATCCATCACACGTCTACACTGCCAGCGGCTCCTACCCGGTGAAGCTGCGAGTCACCGACAACGACAACGCCCAAAGTCCCGAAGTCCAGCTCGCTGTAACCGTCAGTGACCCACCGCCTGCTCCCAACTCCGCCCCGCTCGCCCAGATAGCAAAGCGACCGGCCAGCTAGGCCTCTCCCCAAAATTCCCCTCGCCCCAATCCGCTCTGCTCGGCACTGGTTCGATGCTAAAGCTCCCAGGTGCCTGACCGATACTTGACCAACGCGGCAGGGCCTGCCTTCAGGCCACCGTGCAAGTCCAAGTAGTCGCCGTACTTCGGGTCGAGTCCCTCTCTCGTCCCTCGGGTCAGCCCGATCTCGATGAGTCGCCGCACCGGTACGCCGGCGCCGGCTCACCGTACTGACCGCAACGTACCGCCACCCTCAGCTATCGGAAGGCGACAGCATGACCTACCTGTTCAAGTTGGCTCGACGGACTGCCTGTCAGCGAGCACTGCCGCTGATCGCGTTCACCGCCACGCTCGCCGCCTGCAACACCGACCAACTCGCGCCCAACTCCGACGACCCGGAAGTCATCAGCCTCAGCGAGCCGGCTCCCGTAGCCAGCTCGACGGCCACACCGTCGTTCTCGTCCACCTTTGCTGGCGGGATTCCGTTCGGCACCTTCGCGCAGCCCACCGAGGCTTTCGGCAGCGTCCTGAACGGCGGGAAGATGAACATTTCTCCCGACCTGATGCTGAGGACTCTGGCCGAGATCAAGGCCCGGGGCGGCCGGGTGATCCTCGCGATGGCGGGCTCTGACAGATATTACAAGGATGCGCAGGGACACTTCAGCTTCAGCCTGTGGAAGGAGCGGGTGAATCGGTTCAAGGGAGTCAACCTCAGTTCCTACGTGACTGATGGGACTGTCATCGGGACCTACCTGATCGATGAGCCCAATGATCCGTCAAACTGGAACGGCGAACCGATTCCGGGCTCTATGCTCGAGGAGATGGCTAAGTACAGCAAGTCGATCTGGCCTACGATGAACACCATCGTGCGGACCCAGGCAACGTACCTGGACAATTTCAGCACCACTTACAAATACCTGGATGCCGCATGGGCCCAGTACGCTGAGCGGTTCGGCGACCCAAAGGCGTTCCTCGCGGGCAACGTCGCGGCGGCCAAGAGCAAGGGTCTGGCTCTCGTGGTGGGACTGAACATCAGCATGGGAACCTCGAACAAGACCGAGCTCAGCCCGCAGCAGATCGAGAGCTGGGGCTCGGCGCTCCTGGCCGACAGTTATCCCTGCGCCTTCATCAGCTGGCAATACCGTGAGGCGTACATGTCACGGCCGGAAATCAGAACAGCCATGTCCTATCTGGCGCAGAAGGCCCGGAGCCATACAGCCCGAACCTGCGGCGGTGGGGTGGTTACCTCCCCGGATGAGCCGCCTCCCACCACGCTGCCCGGTGTGTCGGGCATGGTGTTGAAGGTGACCTCCACCATCCAGGATCGCGTGCGCTACAACGTGCTCACCTGGTCGGGCGCGTCGGGCACGTCGGTGATAGTGCATCGCAACGCAACGCTCAGCAGGACCATCGAGAACGACGGCCGCTGGAGAAATCATCCGAAGAGCTCCGGCCAGTATACCTACTGGATCTGCGAAACCGGCACGTCGCGCTGCTCCAACAAGGTCACGATCAGCTTCCCCTGATGCTTGTGCCATCGTCGTCACAGAGCCCCCGGTTTTGCCGGGGGCTCTGCTTTTTTAGTCCAGAATCCGGCTGTTCAACCTACCGAAACTTCTTTGTAGATCCTGACTCAGATACGACTTAGCAAGTTGACCCTTGACAAAAGGGACTGAGGTCACGATTCTGTATCCGGCGCGAGCACTCATGATAACGAGATGATCGCTACCCGGTGGTCATTCCATCGCGCCCTGTAAGACTGTTTCCCCCTAGTCTCAGCAACAAACCTCGTAACACAACACAGTCGGGCCAAAGGCTAATTGTAGCCTTTCCCCCTCGCGTCAGAACTCGCGCGATGAGCCGCCGTACCCGGCCTTGCCGGCGTCGGCCCCTCGCCTGCCGCGATCAAACCGTGGAGTCTCCTTCATTCTTTCGACGGAGAGAGGAACGTTACGCATGACCTACACCTTGCACCTGAATCGTTCGGCACGATTTCGAGCGTCCCTGATTGCCCTTGCTGCCATCAGCTTTGCCGCGTGCGACACCGCCGACCAGATCACCAGCAGCACCCCAGCCGAAGGCCAGCCGGAAACTCCCGCAGCGGTCGAGCCCAGCGCGGCCGATCCTACTGCCCTGACGCTGCAGGATACCCTCGGCGCCACCGATCCGACGGATCCTACCGGCGGTAAGCCGATCTACGACGATGAAGACGACCCGGTCGAAGAGGACAACGGGCCGTTTGACTTCTCCGCCCCGAGCGCCGTAGCCCCCGCGCCCGGAATGTCGAACCTGCTGTCGAATTACCGGGGTGGCATGCCTATGGGCGTCACCCAGATGCCAAAGACGCTGTACGGCCGCTACACCGGCGCGCTCAGTGCTCCCAGCCGGGACCAGCTGCTCAACTATCTTGAGGCGGCCCGCCGCAGCGGGACCCGCGTCATGCTCGCCTTGGTGGGAAACGAGCGCTACTACAAGGACAGTCAGGGCCACTTCAGCTTCACGAAGTGGAAGGAGCGGATGGATCGGTTCAAGGGCCTTAACCTGACTTCGTACATCACCGATGGCACGATCATCGGTCACCGCCTGATCGATGAGCCCCACGATCCGCACAACTGGAACGGCACCACGGTCTCTCGCCAGACCCTCGATGCCATGGCCAAATACAGCAAGTCGCGCTGGCCCGGGATGGCCACCATCGTTCGTTCCTGGCCGGCCTACCTCAAGGGCTACCGCTACAGCTACCTGGACGGTGGCTGGGCTCAGTACGCAGTGCGGTTTGGCTCGGTCTCCAACTTCCTCAACACGAACGTGAATTACGCCAAGCAGGCGGGGCTTTCCCTGACGGTAGGTCTGAATCAGCTCGCCGGACAAAAGACCGGTGGTCTGCGGGGATACTACAGCGGGTTCGGATCCTTGACTGCCACCCAGCTCAAGACTCTAGGGAGTGCCTTGCTGAGCAACTCCTATCCCTGTGCCTTCCTCAACTGGAGGTACGACTCGGATTACATGGCTCGCTCGGATATCAAGGCAGCCCTGAGCGCTCTCGGGACCAAGGCTCGTAGCAAGGCGTACAAGAGCTGCAGGAGTTAGCTCGGGGTTCTCAATCAGCTCTTGCGCAAGAAAAAGCCCCGCGATTCCGCGGGGCATTTTTCTTCTTGCCACTCCGGGCCACGCGGGTGTAGACTCCGCCCTGTTCGGGCGATTAGCTCAGCTGGTTAGAGCGCGCGCCTCACATGCGCGAGGTCGGGGGTTCGAGCCCCTCATCGCCCATTTTCGGGGGGTGTGCCAGCACCTCTGTGATCCCGCTACCCACGCTGTCGCAAGTGAAGTCGCCAGAAGCTTTCCATCTCCGGTAGTCCGCGACCGCCGTCAGCAAGAACTTCCCTGTGCCGTACCATCTAGCCGGGTTTACCTTCCAGATGCGGGATTTGGCCCCCAGGAAGGTGTTGCCGGCCCTTGCCGACTTCTCGGTCCGGCGAAAAATTCCATGTCGCCTTTTTGCTGAAGAGGTAAAGTTTGAGGCACGAAGGGTTTCGGATCTCGGGCGGGGTTCTCGCTCTGGAAGATCCCACTTCCAGCGATCTGGTGAGTTACACCGCCGGCCGGGGGCACCGGGAATTTCCCTGCCTCTCGCGGAACCACAAGCCGTCGAGCTGCATTCCCTGCCTGGACTTCTCTCCCTGGATCCGGGAGCGGGTCCGGCGGGACGATGTGGACGCGCTGGCCGAGTATCTGTGGCGGGTCCGGCGGGCCGATCCGGATGTCCGCGGCACCAGCGAGCAGGTTCTCCGCAAATATCACGACCTTGCCCGGGCGGTCATGGCAACGCCGCTCGACCGCCATCTCGAGCGGGGCACCGAGGAGGGGTACCTCGATCTTCGGGTTGCCCTGATCATGCTGGCCGCCCACGAGTTCTTCTCCGGCTTCATTATGGCCAGTGAGGCATCCGATTACATGGCTGCGGTCATGGCGCCGCACAGCTTCTCCCTGGTAGGCATCAACGAGCTGCTCGAACGGCGCAATGCGTTTGTGTCGCAAATGGCGCAGGAAATGGAATACTGGGCCTGCTGGGCGCCGCTTCCACCGGATGCGCTGCGATCGCCCATCCCCCCGCACGACAGCAGCTTTCAGGCGCTGCTCGCCACGCTGGCACGGCTTCCTCTTGGCTCCCGGGCCCATGCGGTGGACGCCCTCCGGCACATCGTGGCCGATCCCAGCGCACCCCGGTCCCTGGCCAGCGTGTGCCGCTATGAAACCCAGCGCTGGGGCCTCGACGTACCCGATTCCTCGCGGCTGGTGCTGGATAGCGGTCTGGTGATTCCTGCCCGGGACATGGAGACCTGGATCAAGGGGTGGACCCGGCGGCATTTGCTCAACTTCCTGACCAAGTGCGGCATACGGGCACCGAAGTCCTGGAGCAAGGATCGGCTGGCAGAGGTGGCCTTGGCCGACTGTGAGGGGGCGGTGCGGTCGCGGATGGAGGAATCGGGGGCGGTAGAGCTGGCGCCCGCCTACGCCGAAGCGGCGGGCAGGCTGGGTACCTACATCGAAGACGTGAAGGAAACGTGGCGGGTCTGGCTGGGCTTCGGTACCGGTGTGCGCCGCAGCATGCGGCAGGATCCCGAACCGGTTCAGGACGCTGCTCCTGGCTCCTAGCTCTAGCTCCTAGCTTTCTAAATCACACCTCCCCGGCGAAGCTTGCCGATCTGATCGAACCGCTCCTCGTACACCGCCAGGACCTCCTCCGGCGACACCGTAGCCACACCCCGCTTCCCGACCTCCACTCCGGCGGCGTAATTGGCCAGCTGAGCCGCCTCCCGCACCGTGGCACCAGCGGCCAGGGCGGTGCCAAGCCACGCAGTAACCGTATCACCGGCCCCTGAAACATCGAAGATCTGCCGGGCAATGCTCGCGATCTGAGTCAGATCTCCGTCTTTGGTCACCAGCAGCATTCCCTCGGCCCCCAGCGTGACCAAAAGGTTGTCTACCTTGAGCCGGGTGAGAACATCGGGCAGCACATTGCCATTCTTCAGGTCGACGGCCGCACCGAGCGCCGACTCCAGCTCCCGGCGGTTGGGCTTGAATACGGTCGCACCCGCATACTCGAAGAACTGGCGATACTTCGGGTCCACCACAATGGGGATGCCACGTCGGCGCGCAATCTCCATGACCGCCAGAATCAGCGTGGGCGAGAGCGCCCCCTTGTTGTAGTCCTCCAGGAGCAGCGCGTCGGCATCGGCCAGCGCTTCGCGCGCCGCGGCGGTCAACCGGGCCAGGTCCTGTCCCTCGAGCAGCGAGTCTACCTCGTCGTCGATCCGGACGATCTGCTGGCCCCGGGCGATAATGCGGGTTTTGGAGGTAGTGGGCCGCCCCGCCATGGTCAGCACGTAGCGATCCTCCAACCGGGCCACAGCCAGCTCCTGCCGGATTGCAGCGCCGTCGCCGTCGTCGCCTACGGCGCCTACCAGAAAACACCGGGCGCCCATGGCGGCCACATTGGACGCGACATTGGCGGCGCCGCCCAGCGCGGCATGGCGCTCGGACACGGTGACCACCGGCACCGGCGCCTCGGGCGAGAGCCGCTCGGTGTCGCCGACGAGATAGCGGTCGAGCATGATATCGCCCACTACGACCACCCGGCTGCTTCGCATCCGCTGGATCAGCTCAAGGACCCGCTCCCGCGCGAGCGGCTGAGGGGGCTTCACCGGAGTACTCCCGTTCGGCCAATTCCCAGTGTTGCCTGAATCCGACCCTCGAAGCGATCCACGCTGTTTCCCTCCTCGTGCTCGCTGTTCACCACGTGATGGTAGCCTGCGGTCGCCGAGACATCGAGTGGGCCGGTTCGTCCAACCAACCCCAGTGCCGCGCGATAAGTTCGTTCCACTACGCCGATAAACAGGGCTGGAGTGGAGAGCACGCCGTTGGAATCAGGCACCGGATACGGATCGTTGATCTGACCTTCTCCCTGCCGCAGCACGGTCAGCTCGGGTGCTAGGAGCCACCGCTCTCTCACCGGAACTGTGACCCGCAGCGTGAGCTGGTCCTGGTCGCTGAAGTTTCTCCCGATGCCCACCCCGGCGTCGGTGAAGTTATCGCCGGGATTGAACGCTCGAAGTGCCAGGCTGGAGACCTGGGTGTATAGCGCCTGCCAGCCCAGCCTTCCGCCCACCGGTCCCTGAGCTCCCAGCGTGAGCGCCCATCGGTCGCGGTTGCGCTCTCGATCGTCGTACCAGAAGTCGTCCAACGCCAACTGAGCCAGCAGGGTAGTGCGCCGGAACGGTCGCCATTGCACGTCCAGCCCCAGCATTACGTTGCTCCGGTCGCCGAAGCCAATGGTGTTTGCCAGATAGCCCAGGGAAAGCGGATTGCGGTAGCGAGTCTCGAAATTTCGGTCCACGCCCGAGACGATGATTCCTTCCCAGGGTGCCAGAATCAATCGGCGCGAGGGCCGAATGTGCAGCCGGTGCACGAAGTAGTATCGATGAACCGTCTGGCCCAGGCTGTCGGGCTGATCCTGCAGGTCGGTGGCCAAGGAGGAGAGCCGGATGGTTGGGGTACCGATGTCGATGGACAGTCCCTGCCGCTCGTACCCGTAATTGCTGAGTGGAATCCCCGGGAGACCCACCGGGCCCCAGTTCCGGCCCATCTGGCCGTAGGAGAGCTCGGCGTATTTGACCTGCAGACCGATGTATGCATCGGCCATTCGGCCGGCGACCTTGAGCTCCCGCCGGCCGATCCAGTCCTGGTCGTGCGTCAATCTGGGCTCGACGGTAGGCCGAGTCACCAAAACCAGATTTCCCAGGGTGAGCTCGCCCACGACCTCGGCGTAGGGACTGATCCCGCTGGCCCCGCTCGGATGCAGCAGCTCGCGCCGAGCGTGGGTGTACCCCTGGAACCCGCCTCGTCCGGCCAGGGTCCACACATTACCCGTTGAATCGCCGAGCTCCCGGCGGAGCCGCTGAATGAGGGACAGACTGGGGGCGCCGGCAGTATCGGCCGCAGCCAGAACCCGCACCGCATCCCTCCGCCGAAACGGCCGCAGCATGGGCGAGGGATCTTCAACGTCGCCGCGCTCGATCAAGTGTTCCAGCAGCGGCAGCCGGGGATCGTCCAGCCGGATGTAGGGAGATGCCTGTGCGGCGAGTCGGGCGGGGAGGACGACGCCGGCCAAAGCCGTCGCCAGGAGAACAACGCGGATTGGTGCCGGCATCGCGGCGAAACCTAAGGCGGAGCGGGCAATTCTGCTATCTTCTTGGCACTGAAGCCGATGGGAGTGGAAATAGTGAGCTCCGCGGCGATTCGATCCGCTGTTCGTCTTCTACTGGACTATGATGATGGCGAAACAGGATAACCTCGATCTCCAAACACGAGACCTGGTGCGGTTCGCTGCCGCGGTAGCTCAGGGGTACGAACCGGAGCTACGAGAACGGGTCACGGATCTCCGGTTATCCCAGGTGCCGGATCAGTGGGTCGAGGAGCTGTTGCTCCAGAGCCTGCTGATGGTGGGGTACCCCCGCGCCCTCATCGCTTTTACGGTCTGGCGCAAGGTCAGCCAACTCGCGGCGCCAGAGTCGGATGCCGATCAGGACTACTCGCGCGCACCGGAGTGGGCTCGGCGGGGCGAGGAGTTGTGCGCCGTGGTTTACGGAGAGAACTACCGGAAGCTTCGGGACAGCGTTCGCGCATTGCATCCGGCGGTGGATGCCTGGATGGTCACCGAGGGTTATGGCCGCACTCTGGCGCGCCCCGGCCTGGACCTCAGGCGGCGCGAGCTCTGCACCGTGGCACAGACGGCGGTGCTGGAGGCCCCGCGCCAGCTCCATTCCCACCTTCGCGGTGCGCTGAACGCCGGCGCCACCTTTGGCCAGATTGAAGGAGTGCTATCCATCGTGAACCCGCTGCTCTCATTCGACCAGTGGAAAAAGGTCAAGGAGCTCTGGAAGACGGTGCGCAACGGCTGGGTTCCGGCCGACTGATGCTGATCGATCGCGCGGTGGTGAGAGTGGTGGGCGGCACCGGAGGATCGGGGGCCAGCTCCTTCGCCCGGTTCAAGTACAAGCCCAAGGGCGGTCCTGATGGCGGCGATGGCGGGCATGGCGGCAGCGTGTACGTCAAGGGAGATCCCAACCTCGCCACGCTGCTCGATTACCGCTACCGAACCACCTGGAAAGCAGAGCGGGGAGAGCATGGGAAAGGAAAAACCCAGACCGGCGCTTCGGCGTCAGACATTTATCTCCCGGTTCCACCCGGCACTGTGATTCGCGATGCCGAAACCGGACAGCTGCTGGGTGAGGTGTTTCAGGCCGGAGACACCCTAAGAGTGGCGAGAGGCGGAAGGGGTGGGCGCGGCAATGCCCGGTTCGCTACCTCCACTCACCAGGCTCCGCGCGAATGGGAGCCGGGCGAGGAGGGGGAAGACCGTCAGATCGAGCTGGTGCTGAAGCTGATTGCCGACGTGGGCCTGGTGGGCGAGCCCAACGCGGGCAAGAGCACGCTGCTGTCGGTGGTATCGGCCGCACGGCCCAAGATCGCCGACTATCCTTTCACCACCCTCGAGCCCAACCTTGGCGTGGTCGCACTCTCAGGGCATCGCACGTTCGTCATGGCCGACATACCCGGGATCATCGAGGGAGCCCACGAGGGCAAGGGACTCGGTTTCCGCTTCCTGCAGCACGTAGAGCGCACCCGGGTGCTCGCGTTTCTGGTTCCACTCGACAGCGAAGACCCTCAGGCCACCTATCAGAGGCTCCGGCAGGAAATCGCCGCGTACAGCCCGGAGCTGGCCGAGAAGAACCATGTCGTCCTGCTCACCAAGGCGGATCTTCTTCAGCCCGGACATCCCTTGCCCGGTGTCAGCGCACCTGAGGCAACGGGCGTCATTTCCGTCTCCGGCGCCAGCGGTCAGGGTATCGAGAACCTGAAGGAGTATCTCTGGAGACTGGTGGAGCAGGCAAAAATCACCGAAGCGGACGCGGCAGAAACGGAAATCTCCTGGTCCGAGGAAGACGGGTGATGACCGAAGAGCGACTCGCGTACCTGGCGCTAACCCAGGTGCCGGGCATGGGACCAGCCCGCCTCGCAGCACTCCTAACCGCCTACCCGTCACCGCTCGGCGCCCATTCGGCGCCGTTCGAGCTTTTATGCACCGTGCCCGGGTTTTCTCGCGCCATGGCGACCGCGCTCAAGGAGACACCTCTGGCCACAGGGCAAAAAACGCTCGAGGCCGCGGAGCAACTGGGTGTGACCGTTCTGCTGCCCGACGAGCCAGAGTATCCCATGCTTCTGCGTCACATTCCCGACCCACCGCCGGTCCTCTTTGCGCTGGGAAATAGAACACTGCTCTCCCGGCCAGCGACAGCAGTGGTGGGGAGCCGCGACCATTCCAGCTACGGTGCCTCGGTGTGCCGCCAGGTTGCTGGAGAAGCAGCCCGCACTGGAGTGGTAATCGTCAGCGGCATGGCCCGAGGCCTGGACGCGGTAGCGCACGCCGCCGCACTCGATGCTGGGGGCACGACCATAGGAGTGCTGGGCAACGGCCACGGAGTGATCTATCCTGCGGCCAATCGCAAGCTCTATGAGCGAGTCTCGGCGGAAGGACTGCTGCTGAGCGAATTTGCCCCAGGAGAGCGGCCCCATGCCGGGAGCTTCCCCCGGAGAAACCGGCTGATCAGCGGATTATCGCGGGTTACCGTAGTGATCGAAGCGGCCGTGGGCTCAGGTGCGCTCATCACCGCCGGAACCGCGTTGGATCAGGGCAGGGAAGTGATGGCGGTTCCCGGAAACATCACGAGCACCGTCTCGGAGGGCACCAACCGGTTGATCCGCGACGGAGCGACGCCGCTCCTCCAAGCGGGCGACCTGCTGCAGCATTTCCCCGAACTCGGAACCCCATCGGCTAAAGGAAACGAGGCTCCCCGGGGCCAGCTGGCCTTGCCGGAAATCCTATCGGCTGCGGAACGAGAATTGGCTGAGCTGTTTGGCCCAGAGCCGCTGCATCCGGATGAGCTGGCAAGGCGCAGCGGATGGCCGATCGGCGAGGTGTTGGGCACACTATGCGGCTTGGAGATCGCCGGAATTGTGGTGCAAGGGCCGGGACGGATCTTTAGGCGGTCCGGTAGTCCTTCCTTCTGAGTCGCCGCGTTACCTCAAGTGTGGCACCCGCCACGCTCAGGATGACATCGCAGCGTAGATTCCAGGCATGCATGTGTACGTCCATGTCCCCTTCTGCGCCCGGCGGTGCAGCTACTGCGACTTTGCCATCGCCGTCAGGCGGGAGGTTCCGTCAGCCTCGTACACCCGGGCAATCCTCACTGAATGGACCCAATGGTTGGAGGATCCGGTCTGGGATGACTCGCCTGGCATCGAGACCATCTACTTCGGTGGAGGCACACCGTCGCGCGTCTCGCCTGAGACCATCGCCCAACTGCTCGGCCGCCTCACCCACGACCGGCCACTTGCGGCCGGCGCAGAGATCACGCTCGAAGCCAACCCCGATGACGTGACTCTTCACGCAGCCGCCTCATGGCGAGCGGCCGGCGTGAACCGGATTTCCTTGGGAGTACAATCGTTCGATACCGCGGTGCTCCAGTGGATGCACCGGGTCCACACGGCCGAGCAGGTGCCCGTTGCGGTGGAGACGCTTCGTTGCGCCGGGTTTCAGGATCTCTCTCTCGATCTGATCTTCGGCTTGCCGAGCGACCTGGCCAGGGACTGGGAGGCAGACCTGGAGCGCGCGCTCGGTCTGGAACCGGAGCATCTCTCGCTCTACGGCCTCACGGTCGAGCCCCACACTGTGCTGGGCCACAGATCGGGAAGGGGTGAGCTGACCCCGGTGGACGAGGAGCGCTATGCCGCGGAGTTTCTGGCGGCCCATCGGGCGCTCTGTGCCCAAGGCTACGATCATTATGAGGTCTCCAACGCGGCGCTGCCCGGATACCACGCCCGCCACAACTCCGCGTACTGGACGCGAGCCCCCTTCATTGGACTGGGACCCTCTGCCCATAGTGGTTTCGGGCGAGAGCGCCGGTGGAATACGAGAGAATGGGCCGAGTACGAGCGCGTGCTCCAGAGTGGGGAGTCGCCTCTTGCCGGCCGTGAGGAGCTGGACCGATCGGCTATCCGGTTGGAGGAGCTCTATTTGGGGCTACGGACCAGAAACGGGGTGCCGGAGCACCACATCCCTTCCGCCCTCCGAAGCGCCTGGATCGACAGCGGGTGGGCGGAGCTGCAGGGTGGCCGAGTCCGGCTCACGCCGGAAGGCTGGCTCCGTTTGGACGCCTTGGCAGCCTCTGTCTAGATTTCCTCCATGCCGCTATCAGAGCAGTTGAGCGAGCGCGAGCTTCGGGTGCTCGAGGCCGTGGTGCAGACGTATATCGAGACCGCCGAGCCGGCGGGCAGTCAGACGATTGCCCGGAGGTTCGGCCTGGGCGTCTCTCCGGCCACGATTCGCAACACCATGAGCGAGCTGGAGGACAAGGGCTTCCTGTTTCATCCGCATACCTCCGCCGGGCGGATTCCAACGGACCGGGCCTACCGGGTGTATGTGGACGCGATCATGAGGCTGTCTCCCCCCAGCCACGAGCAGCAGCACACACTGCGAGCCGAGCTGGCGGTTCCCCGCAGCGCGGTAGAAGAGATTCTACGGCGAGCTGCCCAGGTACTCGGGGTTCTGACCCAGGAGCTGGGCGTGGCGGTGGCCCCAGCTCTGGATCAGGTGGTGCTGGAGCGACTGGAGCTGGTACAGGTCAGCTCCGAACGCCTGCTCCTCGTGTTCAACCTCCGGAGCGGTGTGGTGCGCACGATTTTCGTGGAGGTCCCTCGCCTGGTGGCTCCCAGCGCGGTGCAGCAGGTGGCGCAGATTCTCAACCAGCGGCTGGCTGGACTCACCCTCAAGGATATTCGGGCGACACTTTCCGAGCGGCTACGCGACTGCGGTGACCAGGACGATCGCCAGCTGCTGAATATTTTCATCGCCGAGGGCGATGGTCTCTTCGATCTGTCCAACGACGAGAATGGAGTGGTGCTGGGCAGTGCGCAGATGCTGGCGGACCAGCCTGAGTTCGCCTCCAACACCCGGATGCGCGAGCTCCTCCGGCTGACTGAGGGACGCGATCTCCTGAAGGAGGCGCTGGAATCACGCCGGCAGCGGGGGCTTTCCGTCACCATCGGGGCTGAAAATCCCGATGCCAGGCTCAGCGACTTTACCCTGGTCACCTCCTCTTATGAGGCTGGCAGCCTGAAAGGTGTGATCGGGGTAATGGGCCCTACCCGCATGCCTTACGACAAAATCATCGGCCTGGTGGAGCACACCAGCCGTCTGGTGGAAGGATTGCTGGAGTGAGCGAATTCTACTCTTTGCTCGGGGTTGGCCGGGACGCTTCTGAGGCCGAGATCAAGAAGGCCTACCGGAAGCTGGCGATGGAATACCATCCCGACCGGAACTCGTCGCCAGAGGCAGAGGCCAAGTTCAAGGAGATCACCGAGGCGTACGAGATCCTGCGCGATCCGCAGAAACGCGCTGCCTACGACCGCTACGGCAAGGCGGGAATCGGCGGAGCTGCCGGCGGCTATGGCTTCCACCATGTGGATCTGAGCGAAGCGCTGAACATCTTCATGCGCGACTTCGGAGCCATGGGCGGCCTCGAGGGCCTGTTCGGGGGCCGGCGGACCCGGGCCGAGGAGCGCCGGGGACAGGACATTCGGGTGACCGTTCGGCTCTCGCTCCAGGAGGTTGCTCTCGGTGCCAAGAAGACGGTAAAGCTCAAGAGCCTGGAGCGATGTACCACCTGCGAAGGGACCGGGGCCAAGCCCGGGACCAAGCCGACCACTTGCGGCACCTGCAACGGGAGCGGCGAGGTCCGTCGCGCCACCCGCAGCATGTTTGGCCAGTTCATCTCCGTGGCACCATGTCCCACCTGCGGCGGTGAAGGCACCGTTATCCGCGACACCTGCGAAGTCTGCCGAGGCGAAGGCCGGGTACGGGGCGATCGCAACGTCACGGTGGACATTCCCGCCGGGGTGTCGACCAACAACTATCTGACGCTCCGGGGACAGGGCGCGGCCGGTCCCCGCAACGGTCCCAGCGGCGACCTCCTGGTGATGCTGGACATAAAGGAGGACGACCGGTTCGAGCGGCAGGGCGACGACCTGATCTTCGATCTTCCGCTCTCGTTCTCTCAGGCGGCCCTCGGCGGCGAGCACGAGGTGCCAACTCCGTACGGCGAGGAACGGCTTCGAATCCCTCCCGGCACTCAGCCGGAGACGGTGCTCCGGCTTCGGGGAAAAGGGCTCCCGATTCTGGGACAGGACAGTAAGGGAGATCTCCTGGTGCGAGTGCACGTGTGGACGCCGGAGCGTATCACGGACGAGCAGGAGCGGCTGTTCCGTGAGCTGGCCAAGCTGGAGGGAGAGGCACCTAAGCGTGCACCGGGCTTCTGGTCCAAGCTCAAGGAGGCCCTGGGAGCATGAGCTGGTGGGCCATCGACGTTCGGACGCCCGCCGACCGCAGAGAGATGCTGGGTGCCTGGCTGGTGGCCCGAACTGGGCAGGCGGTGGAAGAGCGAGACGATGGCACGCTGGTGGCCTTTGCGCCCGACGAAGACACGGCCGATGCCCTGGTTCGCGAGCTGGACCAGAGTGGCGACGGACCGCTGGAGACGGAACGCCATCCCATCGAGGCAGAGGACTGGTCCACCCGATGGCGTGAAGGACTCGGCGCCCGTCAGCTGGGCCGCCTCACGATTGTCCCATCCTGGTTACCTCAAGCATCGGATCCTGACCCGCTCACCGTCGTGCTCGACCCGGAAACCGCGTTCGGCAGCGGCGAGCATGGATCGACCCGGGCCGCGCTGACCCTGCTGAGTCGGCTGGTCGAACGGGGAGACCGGGTGCTCGACCTGGGAAGCGGCAGTGGCATCCTTACTATTGCCGCCATCAAGCTCGGCGCTGCCAATGCGATCGGCATCGAGATCGACGCCGAGGCGAACGAGGTGGCTTATCGCAATGCTGCCCGCAATGGGGTAGAGCAACAGGTGGAGTTTCTCGAGGGCGACGCCGGAGTCCTGGCGCCCCTGGCCGGCCCCGCCGATCTCCTACTCTCGAATATTCTGCGGATGGTCAACACCACGCTGCTGCCGGTGATTACGGGATCGCTTCTGCCTGGGGGCGTGGCCATTTTTTCCGGAATGGAACAGGGCGAGGCTGACCACTTCCGCGGCGATCTCGCACGCGCTGGATTTCGCCAGCTTCAGGAGACACTCGACGCAGGCTGGTGGGGGGTGGCTGCCGAGCGCCCGGAATGAAGGTGGTGATTCAGCGGGGCAGCGGGGAAGCGGGGATGCGGATCGGCCTGGATGAACACGAGGCACATCATCTGAAGGTCAGGCGCGCTCAGGACGGTGAAATTGTAGATGTCCTCGATGGCGCTGGATTCATTGGCAAGGGAATCCTGGTCCAATCAGGGCGGGAATGGATGGTGGAGGTTGGCACTGCCAAGCTGCAGCCGCCTCCGGCGTCCCTCACGCTCGCTGTTGCCATGGGCGACCGGGAGCGGTTTTCCTGGATGGTGGAGAAATCAGTCGAGTTGGGAGTGACCCGAATCGTTCCGCTCCAGAGCGAGCGAACTGCCGGAGTGGCCACCCGGCTGAAGGAGGTTCACCTCGATCGGCTCCGCCGCTCGGCGCTGGACGCGATCAAACAGTGTGGCGCGGCTTGGGTCCCGGCCATCGATGCTCCGAGAAGCTTCACCGCATTCGCGAGGGAGCCGGTGGATGGCACAGCGTGGCTGGCTGACGAAGGCGGTGCTCCGGCCCCGGCCTTGCTGAGCGACACTGCGGTCACGGTGATTATAGGGCCGGAGGGCGGGCTGACCTCAACTGAACGGGAAAGTGCAGTCGCGGCAGGCTACCAGCTCGTGAGCCTGGGTCTCCATACTCTTCGCTTCGAGACCGCGGCTGTTGCCGCCGCTGCAGCGGTAACCCACGCCAGGCTGCGGAGGGCCCATGGCTGATTGCCTGTTCTGCCGGATTGTGGCTGGAGAGATTCCTGCCACGATCGTCAAGCGTTCGGATGAAGCGCTAGCCTTCCGCGACATCGATGCCAGGGCGCCGGTGCACGTGCTGGTGATTCCCACCAAACACGTGGCGGCAGTCCGCGATGCCAAGGGCGCAGATGGCGAGCGTTTGCTGGGCCGGCTCCTTGCCTTTGCCGCCGAGACTGCCGCCGAGCAAGGTCTCGACGGGGACGGGTACCGAATTGTGACCAACACCGGAAAGAATGCCGGCCAGAGCGTTGATCACTTGCATTTGCACGTGCTCGGTGGAAGAAAACTGATGTGGCCTCCGGGGTAGGCGGACGGGCGGACGGGCGGACAGTCTTGATTAGACGGACTTTCGGCTGACTGCCTGATATAAACCCCAGGTCAGCTTGGCTGCGTGGACTCTGAGCTCTTCGATTCTGTTGTATGACTCCGTTGCGAGAAGAGACCTGTCCCGGGCGAAGCGAAGCCCGTAACCGATTTCAGCCAGAGAACCCAGCGTTATGTCAAGGAAGCGGCGGAACTCTCGCGGCCCCCGCTTAGCCGAACCTTCGACAATGTTGGCCACGGCCGACCACGCCGCGCGCCTTAATTGAGCTGTAAGCTCGAAGCGCTCATGACGTGGCCAACTGTCGCTTTCTCTGGCAATAGCAAGATCAAGTCGTGGCACGCTTGCCAGGCCATGAAACGCTCATATGGTTGCACGGTAACAAATTCTATCGGCTGTAGCAGAACGGCAGCATCGATTCAACGCTTAGATCGGCGCATTTCCTCGAAAACCGTCCGCCCGTCCGCCCGTCCGCCCGTCCGCCTCTCCTTCACCCTTCCACTTCCACATCTGTCTTTCTAAATTTTCCAACTTCTTAGCAAGGCTGCCCTTACCGGGCCGAGAGGGGTGAGTAAGCGAATGCCAGAGGTCATCATTCACGATGACGAGAGCTTCGAGCGGGCACTAAAACGGTTCAAGAAGAAGTGCGAAAAGGCCGGAATCTTGTCGGATCTTCGGAAGCACCGTCACTTCGAAAAGCCGAGCGAAAAGCGGAAGCGGAAAATGAACGCCGCAGTCCGCAAGACCCGCCGTGGTCCCCGTGTCCCCCGCGTCTGACCTAGCTTCAACCCTGCGCGCTGCCTTGAACGCCGCGCGTAAGGCGCAGGATAAACAACGCACACTGGTGCTCGGTACGATCCTGGCCAATCTGAAGAATCGCGAGATCGAGCTTCGCCGGCCTGGCAGCGACGATGATGTAGTCGATGTCATCCGGAAGGGCATCAAGATCCGCCGGGAAGCCGTCGAGCAGTACACCAACGCCTCCCGGCCGGATCTGGCCGAGGCTGAAGGCGCCCAGATCAAAATTTTGGAGGAGTTTCTGCCCCCGGCGGTGGACCCGGAGGAAATTCGGGCCGCGGTCCGCAGCGCCATCGGCGCTGGGGCCAAAGACATCGGGAAAGTCATGTCGCAGGTGTTACCCAAGTACAAGGGCCGGGCCGACGGCAAGTTGATCAACCAGATTGTCCGTGAGGAGCTACAGGCCGGCTGATGACGCAGGTGGAATTTCTCTCTCCCGACGGGGTGCCGGCCCAGATGAAGGGCGGCACCCCGTTTCCGTTGCCGGATGCGCAGATCGCCGACGCGCTGGAGACCATCGAGTTCGAGGCGGTGCTCGATCTGGTCGCCGATCACGCAGTGGGCCCGCTCGGCGCGGCGCGGGTTCGGAGCCGGCGTCCTACGCAAGGCCTGGACTGGATTCGGGCCGAGCTGGACCGGGTGGGCGAGGTGGCTGGTCTCTTTCGCCGGGGCGATAGATTGGTGTCCGAAGCGATCCCCGACGTTACTCAGGTTCTCGCGCGGCTTCGGATCCAGGGAAGCGTGCTCGAAGGCGTTGACCTGGTGGCCCTGCTTCAGGTTCTTCGAGGCGCGGGCGCAGTTCACGCGGACCTCCAGCGAATTGCCCATCTGGCGCCACTGAGCGCTCAGCTGCTGCGTCCCTTGCCGGAAAAATCGCTGGAGCGAAGGCTGGATCAGTCTGTTGACCCGGATGGAAACCTGCTGGACACGGCGAGTCCCCGTCTGGCCGCCGCCCGGCGGGAAGTCCAGGCCGCCCGACAGCGTTTGCTCCGCAGGCTCGACACGTTGCTTCGCGGTCTGGAGAGCGGCTCGACTCCATCGGACGCCTCGGTAACGGTGCGGGGAAACCGCTACGTCATTCCGGTTCGGCGCGATTCCCGTAGCCGGCCCCCCGGGATCATTCACGACGAGTCCGGCAGTGCGGGCACTCTGTTCATCGAACCGTCCGAGACCATCGAGTTGGGGAACGCGCTGCGCGAAGCTCAGGTCGAGGAGGAGCGGGAGACGCTCCGGGTACTTCGGGAGCTCACCGACCTGCTCCGACCACATCTTGCCGTGCTCCGGGACATTGTTGAGATGTGCGTTGGAGTGGATGATCTGGTTGCCCGATCCAAGTACGCCGCGGCTGTGGGAGGCGAAAAGCCGATCGTGGCCGAAGCACCCGCTCCGCTCAGGATTGTGAACGGACGGCACCCGCTTCTGCTGGAAGGGAGCATCGAGGTGGTTCCCTTTGACCTGGGGCTCGCGCTGGAGGAGCGGACGCTGCTGGTCACCGGCCCGAACACGGGTGGAAAGACCGTTCTGCTCAAGGCCGTCGGTCTGGCGGCGGCGCTTGCCGCCTCGGGAATTATCCCGCCAGTGGGGGAGGGAAGTGCGCTGCCGGTCTTCCGGCGCATGTACGCCGATATCGGAGACCAGCAATCGATTGCGGCGAGTCTCTCGACCTTCAGCGCCCACGTTCGCAGGCTGCGGCAGATACTGGATCAGGCGGATGATACCACCCTCGTCCTGCTGGACGAGATCGGGAGTGGCACCGATCCGGTCGAAGGCGCCGCCCTGGCCGCGGCCACTCTGGTCTCCCTGACCACGCGCAACTCGGTGACGCTCGCCACGACCCATCTCGGCGCGCTCAAAGAGTTGGCCAGCCAGACTGAAGGGATCGTGAACGCGTCCCTCCAGTTCGATGCCGCCACTCTCACCCCGACCTATCGTCTGCTGAAAGGTGTGCCTGGACGATCGTATGGCCTGGCCATCGCCCGGCGGCTTGGAGTGGGGCAGGAGATACTGGCAGACGCTGAGGCTCGGGTTCCCGATACGGAACGCCGGTTGGACGCCTTGCTCGCGGCGGTGGAGGAGCGTGAACGCGAATTGCGGGTAAGGCAGCAGGAGCTGGAGGAGCGGACGATCGAGCTGGATTCCCTGAATGCCCGGCTCAGAGTCCAGGAGGAGAGCCAAACCGCGCGCGATGCTGAGTTGAAGCGCCGGGAGAAGGAGGCGGATCGGGAGGGAAGAAGGCTCGCCCGCGCGCATCTGCTGGAGGCGCGGCAGCGGGTTGAAGACGCACTGGCGCACGCGCGCGGTGCGGTGGACGAAGCGGCTGCCCGGGAGGCACGAAGGCTGGTGGAGGAAGGAATCGTGGAGCAGGGGCAGGCGTTGGTGGAGGGCGGGGCAGCGGGGCAGCGAGGCAGCGAGGCAGAAGTGCTCGAGGTTGGCACCACGGTTCGCCTCGAGAGCGGGGGCACTGGCGAGGTAATAGAAATCCGCTCCGATGGAAAGGTAGTAGTTGCTGCGGGAGCGATCAGGATGGTAGCGGACCCTGCCACAGTTGCTGTGACCTCAAAAGGAGCGCAGCGAAAGTCTCGCCGGGATCCTGCCCCGCTGCCCCACGGCCCCGCTGCCCCGCTGGAAATCGACCTCCGGGGGATGACCGGTGACGAGGCCGAGACTGCCACCGTCGCTGCGGTGGACGCGGCGGTGCTAGCCGAGCATCCGTACCTCAGAATCATTCATGGTATGGGTACGGGAGTGGTGCGGGAGCGAGTTCGCCGGGTGGTGTCGCGGGACCGTCGGATCTCCCGGTATGGGTTTGCGCCCCGCAATCAGGGCGGTACCGGAGTGACCATCGTCGAGTTCTCCGCGTGAGCATGATCCCCGAGGATACCATCGAGCAGGTGCGGGACAGCACCGATCTGGTTACGCTGATCGGTGAATCGGTCTCGCTCAAGCGGACCGGCGCCGATTACCGGGGCCCCTGTCCTTTCCACGGAGGCACCAACCGGAACTTCACTGTCATCCCCAAAAAAGGGCGTTACTACTGCTTCGTCTGCCACGAGTCGGGCGACGTCTTCTCCTGGTTTATGAAACGCATGGGGCTGGGCTATCCCGATGCGGTGCGGGAGGCGGCCAAGCGGGTGGGCGTAAACATCCCGGACCGCCCGGACCGCGCGGGCCCCGATCCGAACGAAGCGCTGTACACCGCAGTCGCTGCGGCTCACGACTGGTTCACTCGGCAACTACTGGAGCTGCCCGATGCCAGTATTGCCCGGGAATATCTGGAGCGGCGGGACGTGCCTCTGGATACCGCGGCTTTACTGGGGCTGGGGTTCGCGCCGCAAGGGAAAGCATTCCTGGAGGCCATGCAAAAGCTGGGGATCGAGCATTCCGTCCTGCTGGAGGCCGGCCTGGCGGCGCAGCGTGACGACGGTCAGGTGAGCGCCCGCTTTCGGGGTCGGCTGCTTTTTCCCATTCACGATCTCCGAGGCCGGGTAGTCGGGTTCGGTGGACGACTGCTCACGGAAGGTGAGCCGAAATACCTCAACTCCCCGGAGACGCCGATCTTCCACAAGGGGAAGCAGCTGTACAATCTGCACCAGGCCAAGGGGCCGATCCGGAAAGAAGAGTCGGTGATCCTGGTGGAGGGCTACTTCGACGTGCTGCGGTTGATGCTCGCCGGCGTCGAACACGTGGTAGCACCGCTGGGCACGGCTCTTACCGCAGACCAGGCGGCTTTGCTCAAGCGTTACGCCTCCAGCGCCACTCTCCTGTACGACAGCGATCAGGCGGGTCTCAAGGCTACCTTCCGGGCAGGTGACGAGTTGCTGCGCCATCAGGTCCGGGTTCGGGTGGCCACGCTCCCTCCCGGCGAAGATCCCGACACGCTGGTCAAGTCGGGAGGGGTGGATGCGCTGGACCAGGTCCTGCGTGACGTGGTCGACGTGTTTGAGCGCAAGATCCAGATCATGGAGCGCAAAGGCTACTTCGACGGATTCGAGCACCTGCGGGACGCCGTCGATCGTCTGCTCCCAACCATTCGTGCGGCAGCAGATCCGATCACTCGAGAGCTGTATCTTTCATTGGCATCGGAGCGAACCAGGATCAGCAAAGAGGTGCTGGAGCGGGAACTGGCCGAGCCCCGGAGCGGATATCAACCGGTCGGAGGGGCACCGGCTCGCCGGACGAGAGAACCGGCCGCCGCGGCCGCCCCTCCCGCCCGCACCAGGACGGGGCCCGAGACCCAGTTGCTGAAGGCCATGTTTGCCTCGCCCGAGTGGATCGAGCGGGCCCGCGCGGAGCTCAGTCCGACACTGTTCCGGTCATCGCGGCTCAAGGAGGTGTTCGAGGCGTTGTTGCGCGCTGACGCGGGAGCAGCCCAGCTGCCGGAGTCGCTCTCCCCCGAGGTTCAGCCGGTGTGGGCCCGCTTGAAAGAGGCCTCACTGAACATCGCCGGTAGCGATCAGTCGGTCACCTTCGATCGAGCCTCTCAGATTCTTCGCGCCAGACCCGAGTACGAGAAGATTTCCTCCATCAGCGATCCGGGCGAAAAGCGGAGGCGGAGAGAGGAGCTCCAGCGGTTGTACCCCGAGGCAGACCGCTGGTACACCGTCATGCGCGGTGTCCGGGCCGCCAATCGTCTGAGGGGCTCCTGATGCACACCGATCTCATCAAGCTGCTCGAGCTCCAAGCCAAGGACGCAGTGCTCAACGATGTGGAGCAACGGCTCTCTGCGCTGAATCGGAACGCGGCGGCTCTCGATGAGGCACTGAAGCGTGCCCGAGAGAGCCTCGAGGCGGCGCAGAAGGCGTTGGCGGAGGGACGGCGGCGGCGCGACGAGATGGAAGCCAAGATCGAGAGCTATCGACTGCTGCAGGACCGGCGCAAGCAGCGGCTGGAACTGGTCAAGAATGCCAAGGAGGCCTCAGCCGTAATGGCGGAGCTCGACCTGGCCCGGGCGGTCATGGCCAAAGAGGAGAGCGAGTGGGTTCGCATAGCCGATGGGGTAGTGCAGCTGGAGATCAGGGTTCAGGCCGAGGAAAACAATCTGAAGACCATAGAATCGTCCCAGGCCGAAGAGCGCGCCTTGCTGGGGCAGCGTCGGGATGCGCTCGAGGTAGAACGGGCGGCAGCTCTCCGGGAGCGGGAAGCCAGTGCCGCCACCATCGACCGGGCGCTCCGCACCCGCTACGACCGCCTCCGCCGGAGTCGGTCCAAGGATGTAGTGGTGCCTCTGGTGGGTGGCGCCTGCGGCGGCTGTCATACCGCGGTGCCGCTCAACCGGCGGAGCCAGATCAAGGCGGGGTCGGTGATAGACGGATGTGAGGCCTGCGGCGCGATTCTGTACCCACCTGAGCCGAGTCGATCAGCGTGACAGCTTCAGGAACTGATACAATCCCTCGGGTGAGCGTCTTTCCTCCGCCGGTGCTGCGCTGGAGAATCGTGCCTCAGCCCGATCCGGCTCAGGTCCAGGCCCTCGCCACCGCGCTCAATCTTCCGGAGGCGCTCGCCGGACTGCTGGTGCAGCGCGGCTATGGCACCGAGGACGCGGCTCGTCGCTTTCTACGTCCTGCGCTGTCCGAGCTCTCCGATCCGTGGCGGCTCGCGGGCATGGCGGAGGCAGTGGAGGTCATCGTCTCCACGATCCGGTCGGGCGGCCGCATTCTGGTGCATGGGGATTACGATGTCGATGGCCAGTGCGCCTCGACTCTGCTCACGCGCGCGTTGCGCGTCGCCGGAGCCGACGTGCTCCCATTCTTGCCCCACCGGCTTCGAGACGGCTATGACTTCGGGCCAGCGGGTTTGGAGGCGGCCAAGGCCGCCGGTGCGTCTCTCGTGATCACCTGCGATTGCGGGATCACGGCCTTTGATACCGTTCTTGCCGCACGCTCAGCCGGTATCGACGTAGTAGTTACCGACCACCATTTGCCGGGCGAGCGGCTGCCTCCGGCGCTCGCCGTAATAGATCCTCAGCGGGAAGACGACACCTCCGGCGCCAATCAGCTTTGCGGCACGGGCATCGCGTTCAAGCTGGTCCAGGCACTAGTGCCGGCGCTGGGTCTGCCGCCCAACCTGCCGTTTCACCTGCTCGACCTGGTCGCGCTCGCCACCGTGGCCGACGTGGTGCCGCTGCAGGGCGAAAACCGCATTCTGGTCAAGCACGGCCTCAAGGTGCTGCACGAGAGCCGCTGGCCCGGTATCCGGGCTCTCCTCGACGCCACCGGTCTTAGCGGCAGGGAGATCAAGGCCTACCATCTCGGGTTCATGCTGGGTCCCCGGCTGAACGCGGCGGGGCGAGTGGGAGACGCTACCGACGGGCTCAAGCTCCTCCTGTGTGACGATCCGGCTGAAGCAGCGGCCCTGGCCCAGAAGCTCGAGGCGCTCAACACCGAACGCCAGGCACTGGATCAGCGCATCCTCGACGAGGCCCTGGAGCAGGTCGAACGTACCGCCCACCCGGAGCGCGATGCCGGGTTCGTGTTGTCGGCGGAGGGCTGGCACCCCGGAGTGGTAGGCATCGTGGCGTCCCGGGTGGTGGAGCGATACGGTCGCCCGACATTCCTGATCGCGTTCGACGGAGAAATCGGCAAGGGCTCCGGGCGGAGCACCTCCCGGTTCAATCTCCATTCCGCATTGCTTTCCTGTGGCGACTTGCTCGAGCGGTACGGCGGGCACCATATGGCGGCGGGCCTCACCATCCGCCGGGAGCAGCTCGATGCGTTCCGCGAGCGGTTTGGCGACGTAGCCCGCCAGTCACTCGGGCCCGACGATCTCGGTCCGGAGCAGCGGGTCGATCTGGAAGTCTCGTTGCGCGAGGTCACCGGCGATCTCGAGCGGCTCTGCCGCTATCTCGAGCCGTGCGGTCAGGGCAATCCGGGCCCGGTGTTTGGAATCCGCGGGGTGCGATTCACCAGTCGCAGTGTGGTGGGAAACGGACACCTTAAGGGAGCGCTGGACGACGGTACTTCCCGCCTCTGGACCATCGGCTTTCAGTGGGCCGACCGGGTGCCCTGGCTGGGCGACGAGCCGGTTGACGCGGCCTTCCGAATCGAGTGCGATGAGTGGAACGGCATGCGCGGTCTCCAGGCGCGGCTCTGCGCGCTCACGCCTCACGTGGCGAACGACGGAACGTGAGGAACGACGGAACGTGAGGACGACTTTTTATGTACCCTCGTTCCTCACGTTCCCCACATTTCGCCCGTTCCGCCCGTGTGGTAAATGAGGGTGGTCGGAGGTCAGTTCGGCGGACGACGGTTGATAGTGCCGAAAGACGCCCGAGTCCGGCCTACGGCCGATCGGGTGCGGGAAGCCTGGATGAGCATCCTGGGTGACGCGCTGGACGGCGCGCGGGTGCTCGATCTGTTCGCCGGGAGCGGGGCGCTCGGCCTGGAAGCCTTGTCACGCGGGGCCGGCTCGGCCACCTTCGTGGAGCTGAATCCCCCGTCGCTCAAAGCATTGGAGAGCAATATCGCTGCCCTCGGCGTAGGCGACCGGGTGACGGTACACCGGGGTGACGCCATCCGCTTTGCCCGGCGGCTGTCCGAGCACGCCTTCGACATCGTTCTGGCCGATCCGCCGTACAGCATCGACTACGCCGCGCAGCTCATGCAACTCTTCCGCGCTCGCCCGTTCGCCCGCATTCTTTCGGTCGAGCACCGGGCCGATCTCGACCTCGCCGGCAACGACACCCGGCGCTACGGCGACACCGCCATCACCTTCTGTCACGCGCCATGACCCGCATCGCGGTGTATCCCGGCTCCTTCGATCCGCCGACGCGAGGCCACGAAGATCTGGTTCGGCGCAGCCTGGGACTGGCCGACCGGCTGATCGTCGCGGTAGCGGTCAACCTGATGAAGCAGCCGCTCTTCTCGGTGGAGGAGCGATTGGACATGCTGCGCGCCGCCGTTGGCAACGACGAGCGGGTGTCTTTCGAGTCCTTCGATGGCTTGCTGGCGGAGTTCGCCAAACGGGTGGGCGCCACCATCATCATACGAGGCCTACGGGCGGTGAGCGATTTCGAATACGAGACCCAGATGGCGTTGATGAATCGCCAGCTTCACCCTTCACTGGAAACGGTATTTCTGGTTCCTGCGGTCGATCTGACCTATCTGAGCTCGAGTTTGGTCCGCGAAGTCGCCCGATTCGGAGGAGACGTGAACGCCCTGGTGCATCCGGCCGTCGCCAAGGCATTGTCTCGGCGGTTTCGCTCGTGAGCTTTCGAAGCCAGCTGATCGACCGAGCCGCCCGGCGGAAGGCCCGGGTGGTCCTCTGTGAGGGCGAGGACGCCCGGGTGCGGAGCGCAATCGAACAGCTTCGGGCCAGGAAAGTGGTGGAACCGATCGTTCTGGGAGGAGACGGATTGGATCCGGCCAAAGATCCGCGGCTCGGAAAGATCGCTCAGTTTCTCCGGGAGCGGAGGCCGGATCGAATTCGTGACGGGGTGCACGCCCTGGATGTCGCGGCCGACCCGGTCAACTTCGGGGCCGCCCTGGTGGCGTTGGGCGAAGCCGACGGCTGCGTCGCCGGCGCGGTACATGCCACCGGCGAGGTGGTTCGGGCCGCACTCTGGGCTATCGGGACGGCGCCGGGAATGAGCCTGGTGAGCTCTTCCTTCTATATGGTGCTGTCTGGAAGCGAGACTGTCCTCACGTTCACCGATTGCGCCGTGGTGCCGGAGCCCACGCCCGGGCAGCTGGCCGAGATCGCGCTCGCCGCCGCCCGCGACCGTCACCAGCTGGTGGGAGACTCGCCCCGGGTGGCCTTTCTCTCCTATAGTACCAAGGGGAGCGCTGGAGGCCCCCACGTTGCCCGGGTGCAGGAGGCGGCTGCCCATTTTCAGCAGCTGGCGCCAAACATTCTGTGCGACGGAGAGCTCCAGGCCGATGCGGCATTGAGTCCGGAGGTAGGGGAGCGGAAGGCGCCGGGCTCGCCGGTGGCAGGACGGGCCAATGTGCTGGTCTTTCCGGATCTCGATGCGGGGAACATTGGCTACAAGCTGGTCCAGCGCATTGGAGGAGCCGTGGCCATTGGCCCTATCCTGCAGGGCCTGGCGCGTCCCATGGCCGACCTGTCGCGGGGTGCCAGCGTGGACGATATTGTCGAGGTCACCGCAATGGTGGCGTTGCAGTGCGGGGAACCATGAAGTGAGGGAGTAAATGGATGGGGTTCAGTGAAAGCAAGGAGTCGGGCGGCGTCACCGTCGTCAAAGTGGATGGCCAGCTGATCATCGGGAATCGGCACGAGCTCAAGGATCTGGTGCAGGCGGCGCTGGATCGCGGCGACCGCCGGCTGCTGGTGGATTTCTCCCGCACGGGCTACATCGATTCATCGGGTCTCGGCGCGCTGGTTTCCATTTCGAAGCGAATTCGCGAAGCTGGTGGGGAGCTTCGACTCTCCGGCCTCAACGACGACCTCCGCTCCCTGTTCGAGCTGACCAAGCTGGACACCCTCTTCGCCATCACGGAGACTCCCGAGCAGGCCCTGTCCAGCTTTTAATTCAGGGGCATGACCTCGCCGCTTCGTCTTTGCGTCCGCCGCTCCGCGGTCCCGGACTCGCGCGAGGCCGCAACCCTGGTAACGCTGCGGCTTCCGAGTGACGTCGACTGCATCGAAGAGGCGGTTGAGCTGGTCACCCGCCACTGCCTGGCCGGCCACGAGGCCACCGAGAGCATCCGGTTTCGCCTCCGCGTCGTCCTATCCGAGGCAATCAGCAACGCCATCGTGCGAGGTAACTGCGAAGATTGCGACAAGTGGGTTGACGTTCGGGCCGAGCTGGGGCCTGACGTCATCAGCGTCTATGTCACCGACGAAGGACCGGGGTTCGATCCCTCCACCATACCCGAGCCAATTCGTCCAGAGCAGCTCGATGAGGCAAGCGGCCGCGGCCTCTTTCTGATTCGCAAGCTCGTCGATGCCGTTCAGTTCAACGCGCAGGGGAACTCCATCTGCATGATACTGCGCCGCTGGTAGCGCGCCTCGATCACGTGCTGCAGGCATTGGGTGCGCTCGTCCATGGACGGGTGCGCCTCTGGCGCGCCGATCAGCGAAGCCTCCGCGTGGCCGCCGGCGCCGATCCCGGATGGTCGCTTGCTCTTCCGACCAAGCCAGGGCTCACCAACACTACCGAGGGACAGGCCTGGCTGCAGCCGATCCCGGGCGCGCCCGGCGTCTGGCTGGAACTCGCCGACGGCGATCCGGCCGGACTGGAACGCGCCGCGCAGCGGGTCAGTCCAGTAGTGGGCGCGCTCCTGGAATCGGAGCGGCAGCGCGCCTACGTGGCGGAGGAACTGGCCGGCCGCTATGAGGAGATCGATCTTCTCTATGCCATCAGTGAAATCCTGGGACGCACCGTCCGGCTGGAGGAGGCGGCGCAAATCATCGTGCGGGAGGTGAGCGCGGTGGTGGGTGCCCGCCGGGCATCGATCATGGTCTATGAGGACACCATCCGCACCCTCCGAACTGTTGCCGCCCGGGGCTTTGCCGCAGAGGGTCTCGAGCCGGTCGAAGTGGATGACGAATGCTCGGTTGCGGCCCGGGTCTTTCGCGAGCAGCGGATCATCACTTTCGACCCAACCAACCCCGACTCCGTGGCGCCCGAGTGCGGGGATGCCCGCGGGTACAGGGGCCACTCGTTCATCAGCGTGCCGATCTGTTATGGTACCGATGGCTCCGGGCTCCGCTGCGTGGGCGTAATCAACCTGACCGACCGGATTGGCGGAGATCGTTTTACCCTGGACGACCGGAAGCTGGTGAGTGCAGTGGCCAACCAGATTGGCGCCGCGGTCGAGAACGCCCGGCTGGTCGAACGAGACCTGCAGCAGCAGCGGCTGCAGCGAGAGCTGGAGCTGGCGCACGATCTCCAGCTGAAGCTGCTTCCGTCTCCATCCGTGCTTCAGGGAGACGCCGAAGTGGCGGCCCGATGTCTGCCGGCCGACTCGGTCGGGGGTGACTTCTACACCTTCAGTCGTTTGGGGCGCGGTCGCGTGGGTGTCATGCTGGGTGACGTGGCGTCGCATGGGTTCTCTGCCGCTCTGGTGATGGCCCTGGTGATGTCGGCCGCGGGCATCCACGCCGCTGCCGAGGCCACGCCGGACGAGACGCTCACCGCACTGCTCGACAGCCTGGCCACTGAGCTGGCCAAGACAGAAATGCATTTCAGCGTGTTTTACGGAGTGCTCGACCCTCCTAGCCGGCGACTTTCATACGCGAGCGCGGGCCACCCGCATGCGTTCCGGATTCCGCGCTCGGGCGCACCCGAGCGGCTCGAAGCCACGTCGCCTCCTCTTGGGCTCGCCGCGATGGGCACCATCCAACGGCGCCAGGTGGTCTGGACCCCCGGAGCTGACCTGCTGGCGCTTTGGACCGATGGCCTGGTGGACGCTCGGAACCATGCCGGTGAGGCGTACGGCGAGCAGCGACTGCTTGACAGTCTCACCGCGCACCGCACCGAATCGGTTGATGCGATTGTCAACGCCGCGCTGGCAGAGGCCGAGTCATTCGGCGGCGAGCCGATCGACGATCGCACCCTGTTGGTCATGCGGATCTGACGTGCCCCGGGCGAAGCGTCGCCTGGGTCAGCACTTTCTTACCGACCCCGGCATCCTGGCGCGGATTGCCGACGCGCTCGAGGTCCGGCCGGAGGAAACCATACTCGAAATCGGTCCCGGACCAGGCGGCCTCACCGCTGCGCTCATAAGTAGATGCGCTCGCGTGATCGCCATCGAGAAGGATCGCGACCTGATCGCCCCGCTCCGTGCGCGATTTCCTTCGGTCGAGCTGGTCGAGGCCGATGCGCTGAAAGTCGATTGGGGGAGCATTGCGGAGGGCCCCTATGTCGTCGCCGGAAATATTCCTTATAACATCACGTCGCCACTGCTGGACAAAGCGCTTACTCCACCGATCCCGCGCCGCATCGTCTTTCTGGTACAAAAGGAGGTGGCCGACCGGGTGACAGCTCGTGCCGGAACATCGGCGTATGGAGCACTCAGTGTCGGCGTGCAGGCGGTGGCGAAGGCGGAGCGCCTGTTTACCGTGTCCGCCGGAGCCTTTCAGCCCAGACCAAAAGTCGATTCTGCGGTGCTTCGTCTGACCCCACTGGATCAGCCGCTGATCCCGATGGAGCAGCAGAACAGCTTTCGGGCCATGGTCGTAGGTTTGTTCGGGTTTCGGCGAAAGCAGCTGCTCCGCGGCCTTCGAGAGCTCACCGGTTGGGAGGCCGATCGGGCTAGGGAACGCCTGGAGCGTGCCGCCGCCGATCCAACCGCCAGGCCGGAAATGCTGAGTCCCGAGGAGTTCGTGAAATTGCACCAGGCACTCGTTGACGGAGGGTGGCTTAGACGATAGGTTTGTGAAACATTTCACATAAAGCCGAACGCTGCATGCGCAAAGTCGCCGAGTCCACGGTCCGTCGTCTGTCGCTGTATCTCCGCTTCCTGGAAGAATTCGAAGGGCAGGGCATCGGCACCGTGAGCTCCGGCGCTCTGGCGTCGCGGGGGGGGACCACCTCAGCCCAAGTCCGCAAGGATCTCTCGTTCTTCGGGTCATTTGGCAAACGGGGGCTGGGATATCCGGTCCCAGCGCTGGCGGATCGGCTCCGTGAGATCCTCGGGCTCAAGCGGCGCTACCGAGTGGGGATGATCGGGGCGGGGAAGATCGGGAGCGCGCTAGTGCAGTATCGTGGATTCAAGCAGCGGGGCTTCGACATCGTGGCCATCTTTGACAGCGATCCCGTCAAGGTCGGCCGGCAATGGAATGGGCTGACGGTGCTGGACATCGGGAGTCTGGAGAAGGAGCTGCAGCACCGGCCGGTGGATATGGCGGTGCTGGTGGTCCCCGCCGATGTGGCCCAGGCCGTGACCGACCGGCTGGTGGCGCTCAGGATCAAAGCCATTCTGAACTTTGCGCCGGTACAGCTCTCGGTGCCGGACGATGTGGTGGTCAAGACGGTGAATTTGGCCCTCGAGCTCGAGACGTTGAGTTACGCGCTGGCCAGTCGGTAGCCTTTCCCGAAGCAATTCCACTCTCACCGGCACGAGGCTATGCGCGCGCTTCTCCTGCTCCTGATCACTGGAACCCCGGCTCTTCTCGTCTGCCAGCAGAAGCCCTACGACATTGTGATTCGAAACGGCCACATCGTCGACGGAACCGGGTCGCCCTGGTATGCGGGTGATATCGCCATCCGCGACGGCAGGATCGCCGCGGTCGGACCGGTGCTCGGCGCCAAGGCGGGGAAGACAATCGATGCCCATGGCATGGTGGTGGCACCCGGTTTCATCGACATGCTGGGTCAGTCGGAGCTGACCATTCTGGTCAGGCCCGATCTGCCGTCGAAGATATTTCAGGGGATCACCACCGAGTTCACCGGAGAGGGCAGCAGCGCCGCGCCGCTGAATGCCCGGATTATCGCCGCGGATCGTCTGGACTACGACCATCTCAAGATCACACCCGATTGGCAGACACTGGGCCAGTACTTTGCCCGGCTCGAGCGGCAGAAGATCGGCATCAACGTGGGTGACTATGTGGGCGCCACGCAGGTGCGCCGCGTGGTGATTGGAGATGACGATCGGGCGCCAACGCCGGAGGAGCTCCAGCAGATGCGCCGTCTGGTCCGGGAAGCCATGGAAGACGGAGCGGTGGGGCTCTCGACCTCCCTGCAGTACCCGCCGGCGCCTTACGCCAAAACCGAAGAACTGATTGCTCTGGCGAGTGAGGCCTCCAAATATGGGGGCAGCTATGCCACCCACATGCGGTCCGAGTCGGATGACGTTCTGTCGGCCCTGGATGAAGCCATCCGAATCGGGCGCGAGGCCCGACTGCCGGTGGAGATCTGGCACATCAAGGTGGCGGGCAAGCGCAACTTCGGCCGCATGCCGGAGGTGATCGCGAAGATCGACTCGGCCCGGAAGGCCGGAGTGGACATTGCGGCCGACACCTATGCCTATACTGCGTGGTTCAACTCGCTTTCGGCGATGGTGCCGCCCTGGGCCCATGACGGCGGGACCGACAAGCTGATCCAGCGGATGAAGGATCCCGCAGCACGGAAAAAGATCCGGCATGACATGGAGACGCAGGCCTCGTGGGAAAACAACGCCTGGCAGGAGATCTCCAATCCGGATGCCATCCTGATTGGGGCGGTGCAGAATCCCGAGCTGTTGCCGCTACAGGGCAAGACGCTGGGCGCCATTGCCCGGGAGAAGAGGGCCGATCCGCTCGACGCCCTGCTGGATCTGCTGATCGCCGATCGCGCGTTCACCTCGGTGGCGGTGTTCGGCATGGACGAGCGGGACGTGACGCTGGCGTTGCAGCAACCCTGGGTCTCGATCAACAACGATTCGGAGGGCACTGCGCCGGATGGGATCCTGGGACAGGAGCACCCTCACCCGCGGGCGTATGGCACCTTTCCCCGGATCCTTCGAAAGTATGTGCGGGAGGAGAAGCGGCTCAGTCTCGAGGATGCGATCCGGAAGTTCAGCTCGCTGCCGGCCCAGCGGATGCATATCGCCGACCGGGGTGTGCTCAAGGCGGGAATGTGGGCCGACGTCGTAATCTTCGATCCGGACAGCGTAAAAGACCGGGCCACATTCGAAAAGCCCAACCAGCTGAGTGAAGGCATGCGCTGGGTTCTGGTCAACGGGGTGCCGGTGATCGCGGAGGGAAAGGCAACAGGGGCGTTGCCGGGCAAAGTGCTGCGAGGTCCCGGGGCTACAACTCCAGGTACTCACTAGTCTCTTGGGAGCTTCGTTGCGCAGCCAGAGCACCGGAGCTTAGAGAACAGCTCCGTAGGGCAGCGAGCCTGACCTACCCTCCAGCGCATGACTCCGAATAGTTTGTGGTATGTCTGTTCACGTCACTTCTGAAATTGGGCCGCTGCAAACGGTCCTCGTGCACACGCCCGGTCCCGAGCTGGAGGCGGTCACGCCGGGCAACCGCGAGGACTACCTCTACGACGACATCATCGACCTCGAGATTGCCCAGCGGGAGCATCGCCAGTTCGTCTCCGTGCTTCGCCGGTTTGCCCGGGTGTATCACGTCCGGGATCTGCTCACCGAGATCCTCCATGAACAAGACGGCCGCGATTTCCTGATCAGCAAGACCATGGACGTGGTTCCCTCGGACGAGCTGGGCCAGCGGCTCAGCGCGCTGCCTGCCGAAGAGATCGTGCAGATGCTGATCGAGGGCACCGAGGAGGAGAGCGGCCCGATCGCCCGGGCCCTCAACGAAGTCGGCTTTGCCTTTCCGCCGCTGCCGAACCTGTTCTTCCCCCGGGACATCGGCATGGTGATCGGCGAACATGTGGTGGTCGGCTCGATGCGATACGGCGTGCGCTGGACCGAAGAGCTGTTGATCAAGGCGCTGTTCCGGTTTCATCCCGAACTGGCCAACTCCGGGCTGCTGTACGACGGCTCGGAAGAGCGGCGCAGCAACTACACGCTGGAAGGTGGCGACGTACACTACCTCCGCCCTGATCTTTTGGTCGTGGGCTTCAGCGAGCGCACCTCTCCGGCCGCGCTGGATACCTTGTGCGACACTGTCTTCGAGCAGGGCCAGGTCACTGACGTGCTGGTGGTGGTCATGCCGAAGGCGCCTACCGCCATTCACCTCGACATGATCTTCAGCCAGGTCGATCAGGAGTTGTGTGTAGTGTATCCGCCGTTCTTTGTGGGCCCCGAGCGGCTGCCGGTCATTCACCGTCGCAAGGGTACCGAGGGCGTGGTGGAAGAGCCGGATTTCTTCGCGGCCCTTCGCCAGGTCGGACTGCCGCTCGAGCCGATCTTTGCCGGCGGCGAGCGGCGGATCAATCAGGAGCGGGAGCAGTGGAGCTCGGCCTGCAATTTCCTGGCGGTCCGGCCGGGTACGCTGGTCAGCTACCGCCGAAACGAGCAGACCCTGTGCGCCTTAATAGCGGCAGGATTTCGAGTACTGCCCGCCCCGAATTTTCTCGCCTTCGACGACTGGACCGACGCCAAGCACCGCACGGTGATCACCATCGAGGGCAGCGAGCTGGCACGCGGGGGCGGGGGACCACGCTGCATGTCGCTGCCACTGCGCCGGGAGCCGGTGTGATCGGCACCTCCGCCTATCCGGACAGCACACTGCTTGAGCGGGTCCTCCTTCAGCTGCATAGCGGTCCCCGGGCTCCCTCCACGCTCTGCCGTGATATTCTCGGACTTTTCAACGCCCCCGCAGCGATCTGCGACCGGCTGGCCTTCGCTCTTCTGGGCGCAGACCCGCGAGTACGGCTGCTGGAAGACGGGCGCTGGTCTCTCGTCCCAGAAGCTCAGGGTTCTCCACTCCTGGACGACTGCGCCTTCGCGGTGGTGGACGTGGAGACAACCGGCGCGCGAGCCGGGTTCGGCGACCGGATCACCGAGATCGCGGTGGCGGTAGTTCACGGGAGCCGGCGCGAGATCGTGTTCGAATCGTTGGTCAACCCGGAGCGTCCGATCCCTCGTGCCGTCTGCGCCATCACCAACATCACCGATGAGATGGTGCGTCACGCGCCCCGGTTTTCCGAACTGGCGGAGCGGATTTTGGCGGTGTTGTCGGGCAAGGTTTTTGTGGCCCACAATGCGCGGTTCGACTGGAACTTCGTCAGCGCGGAGCTGCGGCGGTCCCAGGATCTCACCCTGGGAGGCACCCGCCTCTGTACCGTTCGGCTCGCCCGGCGCCTGGTGAAAGGCGTGCGTTCCTGCGGGCTGGACAACCTGTGCCGATTCTTCGGTTTCCGGAACAACGCCCGGCATCGCGCCGGAGGAGACGCACTGGTTACGGCCGAGCTGTTGTCGCGGTTGCTGATGCTCGCCCGGGAAGAGGGTGCGCGCACGCTGCACGATCTCGCCTCAATCGAGTCCCGCCGCTCCCGGCGGCGTCGCCGCCGGCGGAGCGCCATGCCTACGCCTCCTCGTGAGGATTCCTGCCAGGAGGAGCTGCATTGACCCTCCAGCAGTCGTTCACCATAGGACGGCTTCGCTGCCACACGCTCGAAGGCGGGCGGCAGCGGCTGGATGGTGGGGCGATGTTCGGCGTCGTGCCGCGGACTCTCTGGAAGACCCGGATCGAGCCGGATGACCGCAACCGCATTCCCCTGGCGATGCGGTGTGTGCTGGTGGAGCATCCGGATGGCCTGGTTCTGATCGATACCGCGCTGGGTAATAAAGAAGACACCAAGTTCCTGGACATCTACGGCGTGGAAAATCAGGGACTGGAGGGCGCCACTCAGCTGGAGGACGCGCTGGCCTCTGCCGGTTTTCTTCCCCGGGACGTGAAGTGGGTGATCAACACCCACCTGCACTTCGATCACGCAGGCGGCAACACCACCATGGATCCCGATTTGGAGAACGATCCCCGTCGCCACATCCGGATGACGTTTCCGAACGCCACCTACGTTGTGCAGCGCGGTGAGCTGGAGTTTGCCCGGCACACCAACGAGCGGACCCGGGCCAGCTACCTGCCCCACAATTTCGATCCTGTCGCGGCAGCCGACCGCTGGCGGCTGCTGGAAGGCGACGGCGAAATCCTTCCCGGAATCAGGGCCCGAGTGACTCCGGGACACGTGCCCTGGCACCAGGTGCTGGTGATCGAGAGCGGTGGCGAGTCTGCGGCCTTCGTGGGCGACTTGTTTCCCACCACCGCCCATCTGCCGCTTCCCTGGATTATGGGATACGACCTCGAGCCGCTCCGCACCCTGGAAAGCAAGCGTGCTTTTCTGGCCGAGGCGGTAGCGGGGGGCTGGCGTATGATCTTCGAGCACGATCCCCGGGTTGCCATGGGGCGCCCGATCCGCGAGGGGAAGGGAATCGAGCTGCGCGAGATCAGCGCCGCGCCCGAACCTGCAGCCCAGCTTTCCGTTGACACTCCTCGGGTTGCCCGCTAGGTTCCCGCCCTGTAAGTGAGGGGCTGAGGCTCCTCCACCCTGAGCCTGCTGGCCCGATGCCGCAGCGCAGCCGGGTCCTGGCTTCGAAGCGTTGAGGTGGCACTGCCACCCTGCTTCGGTCGTGGGCACCCGGTCATTGCCGGGTGCCTTTTTCTTTCATTGCCTGGAGGCGTGCACTGGCCACAAACGATCGTGAAAAACGAATCCGCGTCAACCGGATGATCCGGATCAGCCCGGTGCGGGTGATCACCGCCGCCGGCGAGCAACTCGGCGTGCTGCCGATTGAAGAGGCGTTAGCGGCGGCAATGGAGCGCGGACTGGATCTCGTGGAGGTGGCGCCCACGGCCCGCCCCCCGGTGGTCAAGATCATGGACTACGGGAAGTTCAAGTTCGAGGAAGCAAAGGCGGCGCGGGCAGCAAAGAAAAAGCAGCACGTCATTCAGCTCAAGGAAGTGAAGTACCGGCCGGGCATCGACGATCATGATTTCGACTTCAAGACCCGGCACGCACGCGAGTTCCTGGGCGATGGCAACAAGGTCAAGGTGACCATGATGTTCCGGGGCCGGCAGATGGCGCATCTGGAACTGGGGAAAGCGGTGCTGGACCGGGTGGCGGCGAGCCTAGCCGACGTGGGCAAGGTGGAGTCCGACGCCAAGCTGGAAGGCCGCAATATGACCATGGTCCTGGCCCCCAAGTAGCTGGTCCGCGGTAGGGCGGTTAGATAAAGCGGCGGTAAATAGCAGGCGGTAAATCCGGCAATGTCCGGGTAACCGCCGTCCCGCCCGAGACGAGCGCAGCGAGGCGAGGATAGCCCGACGGCGCAGCGACGGAGAGCAGAAATGCCAAAGCAGAAGACTAAGCGAGCCGCGATGAAGCGATTCAAGACCACGGGGAGTGGCAAGCTCAAGCGTTGGCACGCGAATCACAGTCACATCCTGACCAAGAAGACGCGCAAGCGGAAGAACCGGCTGAAGAAGGGCGACCTCGTCAGCTCCGCCGATTTCCCGCGCGTCAGCCGTCTCCTTCAGGCGTAAGGACACACTCCGATGCCCCGGGTTAAAAACGGCGTGGCTCATCACGCCAGAAAAAAGAAGATCATGGAAGCCGCCAAGGGCGCTCGCGGCGGCCGGAGCAAGCTCTACAAATCCGCCAAGGAAACCGCCGAGCGCGCCATGCGGTACGCCTACCGGGACCGGCGGAAAAAGAAGGGCGAGTTCCGCGCACTCTGGATCACCCGTATCAATGCGGCGGCCAGAGGCCAGGGAATGAGCTACAGCCGATTTATGGCAGGACTGCGGAAGGCCGGCGTCGACATCAACCGCAAGGTCCTCGCCGATCTCGCCGTCCACGACCTGGAGGCCTTTGCCCGCATCGCCGAAATGGCCAAAGGCGCCGATCGCCAGTAATCGCGTGTGCCCCTGTTGCCCCAATGGGGCCGTTCGCGATGGGCGGGCGGCCCCATGTATGTAATCGACGTATCGACCCGTGATCTCGATGTCTGATCCGACCGGTTATCCCGAACTCGATGCCTTGCTGCCCCGACTCGCCGCTGTGCCCAGCCTTCAGGCCGACGCGCTGGCGGCGGAGATCGTGGCCGTACTGGGGCGCAAGAATGGTGAGCTCACCGCGGCACTGCGGTCCGTTCCGGCCAGGCCGGTCGAAGAGCGCAAGTCCTATGGTGCCGCGGTCAATCGCCTCAAAGCGCGCTTCGAAGAAGCCTTTGCCCAGCGGAGTGAAGCTCTCGAGACAGATCGCCGGCAGCAGGAGCAAGCGGGGCTGGATCTCACCATGCCGGCGCGCCACCGGTGGGTAGGCACCGAGCACCCGGTCACCCGGGTAATCGATGAGATCGTACAAATCTTCCGGGGGATCGGTTTCACAGTCGCGGTCGGTCCCGAAGTGGAAACCGACTGGTACAACTTCATTGCGCTGAACTTTCCCGCGGATCACCCGGCGATGGACATGCACGATACGCTGTACGTCGATGCCCCTCCCATCCAGGGCGAGCAAGGCGGGCGGCTGCTGCTGCGCACCCACACGTCGCCGGTGCAGATCCGAACCCTGCTGGAATCGCCCCCGCCGGTCAGAGTCGTGATCCCGGGCCTGGTCTACCGGAATGATCCTTTTGACCCGTCGCATGCCCCCGCGTTCTCTCAGATCGAGGGCCTGGCGGTCGACGAGGGTATCTCCTTCGTCGATCTCAAGGCCACGCTGGTGCATTTCGCCCACCGGTTCTTCACCCCAACCACCAAGGTGCGGTTCCGGCCATCGTTCTTCCCTTTCACCGAGCCTTCCGCCGAAATGGACGTGGAGTGTCAGCTGTGCCATGGCAGCGGCTGTCCGGCCTGCAAGGGCACCGGCTGGATGGAGATTCTCGGCTGCGGGATGGTTCATCCGTCGGTGTTCGAGCATACCGGCATCGATCCCGAGCGCTACACCGGTTGGGCCTTTGGTATGGGCCCACACCGGATCGCCATGCTACGCTACGGAATTCCAGACATTCGTCTGTTGTACGACGGCGATATGCGCTTCCTCGGCCAGTTCGTGCCGGGTGGATCGGTCAACGGGGAGCAGAGTAGCGGATGAACGTCTCCCGTCGCTGGCTGGAGGATTTCCTCCGCCGACCGCTCGAAGTGCGCGATCTCTCCGAGCGGCTCACCATGTTGGGCGCTCCGGTCGATGCGGTGGAACCGCTGCACGTAGATCTGACCGATGTCCTCGTCGCCGAGGTGGAGGAGGTCCGGCCGCACCCGAATGCGGACCGGCTGCGTGTGTGTGTGGTGAACGGCGGTAACACGGAACGACTGAACGTGGTCTGTGGCGCGCCCAACGTCACCGCGGGACGGAAGTATCCGTTTGCTCCCGTCGGCGCGACACTCCCTGGCGGCCTTCGGATCGAAGAGCGCAAGCTCAGAGGGCAGACCTCACAGGGAATGCTCTGCTCTGCCCGTGAGCTCGGTCTGGGACAGGATGGCGACGGCCTCTGGGAGCTGCAGACCGACGCTTCTCCCGGAACGCCGCTGCTCGAGGCCATGCCGCTGGCGGATCACCGATTGGTGCTCGATATCGGCCCCAATCGCCCCGATCTCCTGGGGCACAAGGGAATCGCGCGCGAGCTGGCCGCCTCGTTCGGTGTGCCGTTCCGTCTCCCCGCCTTGCCAACCCAGCCCACGATGGACGTTCCTCAGGTGCGGCGGGTGGGCAACATGGGAGTGGTGGGCGGAGTGCGGGCCGGTACCGAGGACATCGAGGGATGTCCCAGGCTGCTGGGCGCGGTCATCCGCGGAGTCAGGATCGCGCCCTCGCCCAACTGGCTAGCTCGGCGACTCGAAGCGGTGGGGGTGCGAGCCATCAATAATGTGGTTGATGCGACGAACTACGTCATGCTCGAGCTGAATCAGCCGATGCATGCCTATGACGTGAGAAGGCTTCGTGGTCCGGCGGTGATCGCTCGTCGAGCTCAGTCCGGTGAGACACTCACTACGCTGGATGGCGTGTCCCGGGCGCTCGACCCGAGCATGACGATTATCGCCGACGACGGGGGGCCGATCGGTGTCGCCGGGGTGATGGGTGGCGCCAACACTGAGGTCAACTCCGAGACCGCGGACGTGTTCCTCGAGTGCGCCTACTTCACCCCCGCCGGAATTCGGCGCACTCGCCGCGCCCTGGGTCTCTCCACCGAGGCCAGCTACCGTTTCGAACGGGGCATCGATCGCTGGGGTGGGGCCGAAGCGCTTCGCCGCTGCATCGAGATCATTGCGGCAACCGCCGGCGGCGAGCTGGCCGAGGCGCCGCTCGATCTCGGGCCGGGTGCGGGGAACCCGTCGCGCATCTTCCTCCGTCCTTCTCGCGTGTCTCACCTGCTGGGGGTAGACCTGCCCTGGCACGCGGTGGAGAGCTATCTGGTTGCCATCGGCGCTACTCTGGTGCCCAAGCCGGAGGACAACCGAGTCGCGGTCGAAGCACCGAGCTGGCGCCCGGACTTGAGCCGGGAGATCGATTTAATCGAAGAGGTAGCTCGACTCCACGGATACCAGAACTTCCCCTCCGAGCTGCGTCCTTTTCGTCCCAGCCATCTGGCCGATGCCGCCATAGAGCAGGTCGCCTCCGAAGTGCGTGCCGGACTCTCTCGCCAAGGGCTATTAGAGGTGCTGCCTCTGCCGACAGCGCCGGGCGAGGGGCCCGAGAGCGTCCGTTTGGCCAACCCGCTCTCGAGCACGGAAGGCTACCTGCGCCGGCGGCTGCTTCCTGGCCTGGTGCGGCTGGTCGAGGGCAACTGGGCCAAGCACGTTCCCGACGTGCGTCTCTTCGAAATCGGGAATGTGTTTCGTGCCGCACCGGCCGGGGAGCGGCCGAGAGAAGAGCGGCACCTGGCGGGAGTGCTGACCGGCAGGCGGGAGCCGGCGCACTGGTCCGGCTCCGGCGAGGAACGGATAGATCTGTGGGATCTCAAAGGCCAATTCGAGTTCGCCGTCGGTCTGGCGGTTCCTGGAGGCGTGGTGCAGGTTGAAGGGTCCGGCTGGATCGCACGGGATTCTCGAGGGCATATCGTAGGTCAGGCTGGGCTCCTGGAGGCAGACGCACCGCCCTGGGCCGACCCGCTCTTTGGGTTCGAGCTGCTGCTCGATCCGACTCCGAGATCGCCCGTCCGTTTCACTGCTCTGCCGGTGACTCCGTCGTCAGAGCGGGTTTTGGCCTTGCTCCTGCCTGGCTCTATTACCGCGCAGCAGGTGCAGGAGCTCGTCCGGCGCGAGGGAAGTGGGTTGCTCGAGTCCGTGACCATCCAGAGCGACTATCGCGGTCCCGAGCTGCCGGCCGGCACTCGCAGCGTAGCCTTCCGGCTGATTTTCCGGGCGCCGGATCGGACCCTGCGCGACGCCGAGGTTGATGCAGTCGAAAAGCGTATGCTTGCCGGCCTGGCCGGCGAGCTCGGCATTCAGCGCCGCGACGGTGGTGCGGCAGGTAGCGGAGACTGAACGTGTCTTACTATTACGAACGGCCCGACCAGAAGGCGTTGAGCGACCTCGAGCATGTGGTCCGCAACCTGGCCGAGGAACTGGCCGGCTGGCGCAGGCGAACATTGAAAGCGGAAGGCGAGCTGCAGCAGGCCCGCGCGAATGGTGGCGTGCTTGCCGGGCCCGAGCTTACCCAGGCGCGTCAGCGGGTTATCGAGCTGGAGACGGAGAATCAGGCGCTCAGACTCCGGATCGATGGCGCCAAGGACCGGCTTCGGGCGTTGGCCGGCCGGGTTTCGTTTCTCGAACAGCATGGCGGAGGCACAGCCGCGTGACCACGACGAAAAACGCAGTCCGAGTCTTCATCGGAGGCGAGGAATATACCGTCCGATCCGAAGTCCCCCCGGAGTACACCCGTGAAGTGGCGGCGTATCTCGACGCAGCCCTGAAACGGGTTCGCGACAGTCTCCCCATGGTGGAGTCTCACAAAGCCGCCATTCTCGCCGGACTCGCCATTACCGATGAGCTGTTCCAGGCGCGGCGGGGCGACCGCGAGCTTGCCGACCGGATCTCGGGCATGGCCGACGATCTTGCCCGGCTGCTCCCGCCGGCCAAACGCGGTAATCGCGCAGCATCCTGAGGCTAATCGTGCTCCAATCGTTGCTCCTGCCACTGCTCGCGGGGGTAGCGGCCGGATTGGCCGCTGCCCTGGTGTTCATCCTGCTCTACACCCGCACTCAGCGGCGCAGCGGCAGCAGCATTTTGGCGCTCGCCCGGGCTGAAGCCGACCGGGTGCGCACCGAAGGCCAGCGCGACGCCGAGTCCACCAAGTCCGACCTGCTCGTCAGCGCCAAGATGGACACGCTCAAGCTGCGGGAGGATCTCGACCGCGAGATCGAGCGCCGCCGCGAGGAGTGGGAACGGCTGGAGCGCCGGGCCGAGGAGCGCTCCCGGGTTCAGGAGCGGAAGCTGGAGGAGATCGAGGCGCGCGAGCGCAACACGGGACACCGGGAGGAAGCCCTCATCCAGCGGGAGCAGGCGCTCCGCAACCGCGAGGGCGAAGCGGACCGCCTGGCCCAGGAGCAACGAGCCAAGCTGGAGCGCATTGCCGGGCTCACCGCGGAGGAGGCCCGCCGGGAAATTCTTCAACGCATAGAGGATGAAGCGCGGGGTCAGGCGGCCGCCCTGGTCCGGGAGATCAAGGAGCAGGCCCGCCGCAGCGCCGATCGTGATGCTCGCCGGATCATCTCCATCGCCATTCAGCGCCTCGGTGCCGAGCATACCGCTGAAAGCACCGTTGCGGCCGTAGCGCTACCGAGTGACGAGATGAAAGGCCGCATCATCGGGAGAGAAGGCCGCAATATCCGAGCGTTCGAGACCGCTACCGGCGTTGATGTGATCATCGACGACACGCCCGATACGGTGATCATCTCCTGCTTCGATCCCATCCGGCGGGAAGTGGCCCGACGCTCGCTCGAGGCTCTGATCGTCGATGGCAGGATTCACCCCGGACGCATCGAAGAGATCGTGCTCAAGTCTCAGCGCGAGCTGGACACGCAGCTGGTGGAGCTGGGCGAGCAGGCCGCTTACGATACCGGCGTTCACGGACTGCACCCCGAGCTGATCAAGCTGATCGGACGGATGCGCTACCGTACGTCGTACGGCCAGAACATCCTCGACCACTCCAAAGAGGTAGCCTGGCTCGCCGGAATGATGGCGGCCGAGCTGCACCTGGACATCGGCTTGGCCAAGCGGGGCGGCCTCCTGCACGACGTCGGCAAGGTGCTCACCCATGACAATGAGGGCACGCACGTGGAACTGGGGGTGGAGGTGGCGCGCAAGTATGGGGAGAGCGCGGCCGTGATCAATTGCATTCAGGCGCACCACGACGACGTGCCACATGAGTCCGCCGAATCGGTTCTGGTGCAGGCAGCCGACTCGATCAGCGGATCCCGTCCGGGCGCCCGCCGCGAGGCTTTCGAGACCTACGTAAAGCGTCTGACCCGACTGGAAGAGATTGCCAACGGCTTTTCCGGCGTCGAAAAGAGCAACGTCATTCAGGCTGGCCGCGAGATTCGGGTGGTGGTGACACCGGACCGGATCGACGACGGTGCCGCTGCCCAGCTGTCGGAATCGATCGCCCGGAAGATCGAGAGCGAATTACAGTATCCGGGCCAGATCAAGGTGGTGGTCATTCGCGAGACCCGCGCGGTGGATTTTGCGCGATGACGGCAAGAGTTCTCGACGGGACCGCCATCGCACAGACCATCCGAACCGAGGTGGCTGCCCAGGTGGCCAAGCTCTCGGCCCAGGGTCAAAAGCCCGGCCTGGCCGCCGTGCTGGTTGGGGAGGATCCCGCCAGCGCGGTGTACGTCCGCTCCAAGGGCAAAGCCTGCGAGGAGGCGGGCATGCATTCCGTCACCCTGAGGCTCCCCGCCAATACCAGTGAAGCGGAGCTGCTGGAGACGGTCGACCGGCTCAACGCCGACCAGCAGATCCATGGCATCCTGGTCCAGCTGCCGCTTCCCAAGCACATCAATTCGGAGCGGGTGCTCCGCCGAATCGACCCGATTAAGGACGTAGACGGGTTCCACCCGGTCAACGTGGGCAAGCTGGTGGTCGGCGATCGAACCGCATTCCGTCCCGCCACTCCGTACGGGGTGCAGCAGATGCTCATTCGCTCGGGCATCGAGACGCGGGGCGCCCATGCGGTAATCGTCGGGCGTTCGAACATCGTGGGCCGGCCAATGGCCAACCTCCTGATCCAGCAGGGGCCCGGGGGCGATGCCACGGTGACGGTGTGCCATTCGAAGACCCGCGATCTTCCCGCCGTTACCCGGAGCGCCGACATCCTGATTGCAGCCATCGGAAAGGCTGAGTTCGTCACCGCGGATATGGTGCGGCCCGGCGCGGTGGTGATCGACGTGGGCATCAACCGGGTGGACGACTCATCCAGGCCCCGCGGATACCGCCTGGTGGGAGATGTGGCCTACGGTCCAGTGTCGCAGGTCGCTTCCGCCATCACTCCGGTGCCCGGTGGGGTCGGCCCCATGACCATCGCCATGCTGCTGCAGAATACGCTGCAGGCCATGCAGCAGGCGGCTCAGGATTAGTCTTCCGGTATGACTCTGCCGTTGAGCCTGGGGTCCCCAACTGCAACCGACCAGGTCTGGTCCGTCTCCCAGCTGAGTGCCTCGGTCAAACGATTGATCGAGAAGCACGGCATCCAGCTCTGGGTCCGGGGTGAAGTGGTGCAGTGCAAGGCGTACTCCAGCGGGCACTGGTATTTCACCCTGCGCGATGCGGGCAGCCAGGTGCGCTGCTGCATGTTTCGGACGAACACCCTGCGGGCCGGGAAGCCCCCCGCCGACGGCACTGAGGTATATGTGCTGGGCAAGCCGGCGCTGTACGAGGAGAAAAGCGAATTTCAGCTGGTCGTGTCCCGGATGCTGCCCACCTCCGCGCTGGGCCGGCAGCATCAGGAGCTCGAGCGAGTCAGAGCCCTTCTGCACCAGGATGGACTGTTCGATCCCGCCCGCAAGCGCGCGCTCCCAACCTATCCCTCGCTGATAGCCCTGGTGACCAGCCGTGATGGCGCGGCGGTCCACGACATAGTCACGGTCACCCGCAAGCGCTGGCCCGGCGTCCACCTGCTCGTGCTCGGTGCCCGGGTTCAAGGTGAAGGAGCTGTGGAAGAGCTCGTGCGTGCCCTGCGGCTGGTGAACCGGCTGCGCCGGGTTGATCTCTGCATCGTGGGCCGGGGCGGCGGCGCGCGTGAAGATCTCGCAGCCTTCAATACCGAAGCGGTGTGCCGCGCGCTGGCCGACGTACGAGTGCCCACCATCTCGGCGGTGGGCCACGAAGTAGACATCTCACTCACCGATCTGGTTGCGGATGTGCGAGCGGCCACTCCCTCCGCGGCGGCGGAGCTGGCTGTTCCGGACCGTCGAGACGTGCAGCGATTGGTGGACGATCTCTCCGGCCGGCTGGCGGCCGGGCTTACCGCTCGGACCAGGCTGGCCTCGGCCCGGCTGGCGCGTACCGCCGACCGGCTGCAGGCTGCGGTCCAGGTGGGACTCCAGAGACGCCGGAGTCAAACGGAGCGTCTCGCCGTGCAGCTGGATGCCCTCAGTCCGCTGCGGGTGCTTGGGCGGGGCTACGCGGTGGCCCGGGCAGAGGATGGGCGAGTGCTCAAGCAGAAGGCCGACTTCGTCGCCAACCTTCCGTTCCAGTTGCGGGTGGCGGACGGCGATGTTCGGGCTCGGGTGGAGTAAACCATGGCGAAGGCTGGAAACGGTGGACCGACGGGCGCACCGCTAGCCGACGAGCTGGCGCGACTCGAGGAGATCGTGCGCCGGCTCGAAAGTGACGATGTTGACCTCGACGCTGCGCTGACGCTGTTCGAGGAAGGGGTCGCCCGGCTCCGGTCGGCCCGGGAGCGCCTGGCGGCCGCCGAGCTCAAGGTGCAGGCTGTGCTGGAGGAGGCTGGAGGAGACATCAGACTCACCGACCTGGATGAGTGAGACGGGTTTCGGTACGGCAGCGGCCGCAACCGATCTGCTGCTCGAGGCCAGAGAGTCAATCGATAGCCTGCTCAACGATTGGTCCGAGCATCTCCAGTCTGAGCTGGGGGGGCGAAACGGTCAGGCGCTCGCCTACGCGCTGCGCACGCCCGGAAAACGGGTCCGCGCTGCGCTGCTGCTGGGCGCATACCGTTCGCTAGGCGGCATTTCATCGGGCATCGCCGGGGTGGCGGCGGCCATTGAAACGGTTCATGCCTACTCCCTGGTTCACGACGATCTCCCCTGCATGGACAATGATGACCTGCGCCGGGGGCGGCCCACGGCGCATCGTGCGTTTGACGTGCCGACGGCAACCCGGGTCGGATTTCTTCTGGTCCCGGTTGCGGGCTGGCTCCTGTCGGTGGCGGTGCGCGATCTCGGCCTTGCCAGTTCAGCACTGGGGAAGATGGCCGAGGAGCTCTTCGAGGCCGGGGGCATTTCCGGAATGGTCGGGGGCCAGTGGCTCGATCTCGAGGCCGAGGGAAGAAGCCTGTCCCTTGAGGAGCTCACCGAGGTCCACCGGGGCAAGACCGGGGCGCTGATTCGAGCGGCCTGCAGACTGGGTGGGATGGCGGCTCAGGCTTCAGCCGCGCAGCTCGATGCACTCACGGCGTACGGCGAGGACATCGGGCTCGCCTTTCAGATAGCGGACGACGTGCTGGACGCTACCGGCACCAGCGAGGAGCTGGGCAAGCCCGCGGGCCGTGATGTCGAGCTCTCCAAGTCCACCTATGTGGCGTTGCTCGGTATCGAAGGTGCGCGGGCTGAGGCCCAGCGGCTGGCCCACCAGGCGGTGGCTCACCTCGACCGCGCCGCGATTCCATCGGACGCGTTGGGAGCCCTGGCGGGGTATATTGTAAACAGGACATCCTAAGAGGAGTTAGCCGCTGTCGTTCCCATTCCTCATCCCGAGGGAGCGCAGCGAACGAGGGATCTTGCCCGCTGGTCGCAAGCGCACCAGCTGGATCCTTCGCTGCGCTCGGGATGATGAACCCGGTTCACTCGCGAATGTCCCTGCTCTCCGCAATCAAGTCTCCCGAAGACCTGAAACGCCTCAAGCGCGACCAGCTGCCCCAGCTGGCCCAGGAGATACGTGATCGGCTGATCGAGTGCTGCTCGATCACCGGCGGACACATCGGCGCGAGCCTTGGGGTGATCGAGCTCAGCATCGCGCTGCTTTATGAATTCGAGTCTCCGGTTGACAAGATCGTTTGGGATGTCGGGCATCAGGCCTATGCCTGGAAGCTTTTGACCGGACGCAACGACCAGTTTCCCAGCCTGCGCCAGCGCGACGGGATCTCCGGATTTCTGAAACGAAGCGAGAGCCAGCACGACCAGTTCGGCGCCGGCCACGCGGGCACCGCCATGTCGGCTGCGCTCGGCATTGCGACGGCGCGCGACCTCAAGGGTGAGCAGCACAAGGTGGTGGCCATCGTGGGCGATGGCGCACTCACCTGCGGCCTGTCGTACGAGGGGATGAACAACGCCGGACACTCCGAGCGGGACATCATCCTTATCGTCAACGACAATGGGATGTCTATCTCCCCCAACGTCGGCGCCATCAGCAAGATGCTGGGCCGGATCGTGGCCGACCCGCGCACCAACAAGCTCCGCGAGCGGATCAAGGGACTGACGTTTGCCCTGGGCGGAGTGTTCGGCGAGGGTCTGGTGGACTTTGCGCGCAACGTCGAGGAGAGCGTCAAGAATCTGTTCTCGCCTGGCATGCTGTTCGAAGAGCTGGGCTTCCGGTACTTCGGGCCGATAGACGGTCACGATCTGTCCAAGCTGTGCGACACCCTGAAGTTCGTGCGTGGCATGGAGGGCCCCCGGGTGGTTCACGTCATCACCCAGAAGGGGAAGGGCTTCTCCTTCGCCGAGTCCAACCAGGAGAAGTGGCACGGACTGGCGGCGTACGATCCGGTTACCGGCGAGGCGCGAAAGAAGGCGAGCGGGCCACCCACCTGGACCCAGGTGTTCGGGACCGGTCTCACGGCCCTGGCCGGCGAGTACCCGGAGCTGGTGGCCATAACCGCGGCCATGCCCTCGGGCACCGGCACCGGCGTGTTCGAGGAGAAGTACCCGGAGCGGTTCTTCGACGTTGGGATTGCGGAAGGGCACGCCGTGACCTTCGCAGCCGGCCTGGCTACGCAGGGTATCCGGCCGGTCTGCGCCATCTACAGCACCTTTCTGCAGCGGGCTTACGACAACGTCATTCACGACGTGGCGGTGCAGCAGCTGCCGGTCATCTTTTGCATGGACCGGGCGGGGCTGGTCGGCGAGGATGGACAGACCCACATGGGTCTGTACGACATCGCCTACCTGCTGGCGGTGCCCGGAATGACGGTCACCGCGCCCAAGGACGGCGACGAGTTGATCGGACTGCTCCGCACGGCGCTGCAGCACGATGGGCCGTTCAGCACCCGCTATCCCCGCGACAAGGCTCCGGCCGAGCTCAGTCCGATCGCGGAGATTCCCGCAGTCCCATACGGAACCTGGGAACAGCTCCGGCGCGGCAAAGACGTCGCCATCCTGGCCACCGGCACTATGGTGCTGCCGGCGCTCGAAGCAGCCGAGCTCCTGGCGGCAGATGGGCTCGACTGCGCTGTGGTGAATTGCCGTTTCCTGAAGCCGATGGACACCGCCATGCTCGAGTCCCTGGCCCAGCAGCACCGGGTGCTGGTCACGGTGGAGGAGGGCACCATCGTGAACGGATTCGGGGCCTACCTGGCCGAGACTCTGCAGACCACCCACCCAGAGGTTCGCGTCGTTGCCCTGGGAGTGCCGGACCGTCTCATCGAGCAGGCACCGCGCGCCGAGCAGCTCGACAGCTACGGACTGACTCCAACCGGCATCGCCCGGCGGATCACCGCGCTGCAGCACGAGGAAAGCCTCGAGGCCCGATGAGGGTCGGGGTCGTGGGGAACCCGCGCTACGGGGACCTCAAAGGCGTGCTGGAGCACCTCGCCGTTGGTGCCCCCTCCCGGGGAATTTCCCTCTACAGCGAGTCGCGGCTGGAGCCATTCTGGGGTCGCAACGTCCCCGTCTTTGATTCCATTCGGCTCGATGCGCTGATCACGTTCGGCGGAGACGGGACCCTGCTCCGCGGCGCGCGTCTGCTCGATGCCCAGGAGATCCCCATCCTCGGAGTAAACCTGGGCCGGGTGGGATTCCTCACCTCGGTTACCCGGGAAACCCTGGAGCCCGCGCTCGACGCGCTGGTGGCGGGGCGCTATCTGATCGAGCGCCGGCAGGCGCTCCGGGCGGGAATTCGCGACGCCGAAGGCGAGACCCGCTCAACCCAGATGGCGGTAAACGACGTCGCGGTCCACAAGGGCGGCGTCGCGCGCGTCATTCGGGTGAACGTCTACATCCAGGGCGAGAACGTGGGGCCATATAGTGCCGACGGTCTCATCGTGGCCACCCCGACGGGATCAACGGCCTACAGCCTGAGCGCAGGCGGACCCATTGTCGTTCCTGGGGTCGAGGCTATGGTAGTGACGCCGATCGCCGCGCACACTCTCGCGGTGCGGCCGCTGGTGGTTCCGGCTACCTATCGCATCGTCATCGAGCCGATTGCGGGCTGGTCCGACGACCTCCTGGTCTCCTTCGACGGGCAGACCGGCACCACTCTCGCCCCCGGCGAATCGGTAGAAGTCTGCCGCGCCGATCATCGGGTTTGTCTCATCCGCCTGGGAGACGAGGGATTCTTCAGCCGGATGCGGCAGAAGCTGCATTGGGGCGACCTGTCCGGGAGAGAGTTGAAGGATTGACGTGCTCACCGAACTTCGCGTACGAGATCTCGCAACCATCGCCGATGTAAGCCTGCAACTGGGTCCCGGTCTCAATGTGCTCACCGGGGAAACCGGCGCCGGCAAATCAATGCTGGTGGACGCGCTGGCCCTCCTGCTGGGCGAGCGCGCGGCTGCAGGCAGCGTGCGTCCCACCGCGGCCAAGGCCGTGGTGGAAGGGGCGTTCGAGGAGATCGAATCCGTCACCCGGCGCAGAATCGAAGATCTGGGATTGGATGTGGAAGACGGCCCGGTGGTGGTCCGGCGCGAGATCTCGGCCGAGGGAAGATCGCGTGCTTGGGTGAACGGCAGCCCCACTACCGCCGCGGTATTGAGTGAGTTGGGCGGGCTGCTGGTGGATCTCCATGGCCAGCATGAGACCCAGTCTCTACTGCATCCCGAGGCCCAGCGAAGTATTCTCGACGCCTTCGCGCACGGGGAGGCGGAAGGCACCGCAGTGGCTGAGGCGTATAAGCTGGTCTCCGTCCTCAAGGACGAGGAGTCCTCCCTGTCAGCGCGGCGGGACGAAGTGCGCCGCCGGGCCGATTACCTGAGGCATGTGGTCGATGAGATTGACGGTGCCAGGATCAAGCCCGGCGAGGATGAGATGCTTCAGGTCGAGGCCCGCCGGCTGAGTCAGGCCGGTGCCCTGGTGGAGCAGGCGCAGCGCATCGTGGACGCCTTGGAGGGAGATGAAGGGAATGCGCTGGGCGCACTCGGCTTGGCCAACCGGGCGCTCACCGCGCTGGAGAAGGTCGATCCGGCCACGGCCGAGTGGCGAGAGTTGCTGGATGGAGCATACGCCAATCTGTCCGAGCTGAGCCGGCTCGCAACCGACTACGCAGCGGCGGTTCAGGAAGATCCTGACCGGCTCGCCGCGGTGGAACGACGCCGGGACCTTCTGTTTCGACTCACCGGGAAATACGGAGCCTCGCTCGAAACAGTACTGGCCACCCGGCAGGAATCAGCCGCCGAGCTGGATCTGCTGGACACCGCGGACACCGACCTGCGTGCCCTGGCTGCCCGGCGCACGGCTGCTGAGCGTACACTGGAGGAGACGTGCCGGCAGCTCACCGCGAAAAGACAAGCGGCGGCAGACCGTCTGGCGCGAGGGGTAAACCGTTTACTCCCTCAGCTCGGACTTCCCGGAGGAAAGCTCGACGTGGTCCTCGTCCCCTTAGCGGAGGCAGGGCCTCACGGGCAGGAGAGCGTCCAGCTGATGGTGCAGCTCAATGTGGGACTCGAGGCCAAGCCGCTCGCGCGGGTAGCCTCCGGTGGTGAGCTGTCCAGGCTGATGCTCGCGCTTAAGGTGGTTCTGGTGAAGCACGATGCCATCGCGACACTGGTTTTCGACGAGGTGGATCAGGGAATTGGCGGGGAAGTAGGGGTGCAGGTGGGCGCAGCACTGGCGGACGTCGCCGAACGCCATCAGGTATTAGTGATAACCCATCTTCCCCAGATTGCCGCTCGGGCCGACAATCATCTGGTGGTTTCGAAGGAAGCTCGCCGAGGCATTGCCACCAGCGACGTTCAGGTGCTGCACGGGGAGGATCGAATCAACGAAATCGCCCGGATGCTGGGCGATGCTGAGGGCGACGCCGCGCGACGCCATGCCCAGGCCATGCTGCGGACCGAGCGAGCTACCAAAGACCGAAGTACACGTTGAGTCGTCCCCGGATGGCATGCGAGTCCGGCACTCGGCCGCCACCGCCCCGGAGCACCCGCTCGTAGGTCCAGCTGGCGTCCACCGGTAGACCAGTCCCACCCGGCCGAAGCCCACCGGGATTGGCATAGGTCACTCCCACCGACAGCATCGTTGCGTTTGCCTTGCTATCCTCGGCCCATACGCTTGCATCCACGCTGGGAGCCGGCAGCTCGGGATGGGAATAGGACACCACGTCCGTGCCGCGGCTCCAATGGTCCAGCCCCGCCGTCAGGGCAAAGGTTCGAGCCAGACGGTAGAAAGGATGGACGCCCAGTGCCACTATGTCCCCGGGATCGCGGCGAACGATCGCGAGCCGATCGCGGCCCACGAATGGTTGACTGGGGCTGGTTACCCGGACCAGAATGTCCGAAGCCTGCTGCCGCACGTAGCTGCCGGTGAGTCGCGCCCCGAACGCACCCGCTCCCAAATCGGTAACCAGATCCAGCTGGATATCCGTCTGCCCTTCACCCGTGCCGAGATCGAGCGGCCGGTCCGGGCTTTCCCTTAGACCGGTTGGAAACCGAATCAGTCCGGACAGGGCAGCGCGGAACCCACCACGATCGGATCCGCGGTCCCAATGATCCAGCAGGGTGAGTGAGGTGCCGGCCTCCGCATCCCCCCGAAAGGTCTGCGTTGCCGCGTTCAGCCGCAGGGCGATCGGCCCTGTAGGGTCGGTCAGCAAGGCATTCAGTTCGGGCTCGGTGATGGCGCTGGCGGGAAGTGAGGGAGCGAGGGTGAATCCGGTTACCCCGAGATCGGACGAGAGAGTAGTCTGCAGCGCCCCGACTCGCGAATTTATTGCGGTACCCGCTGCGCTCGCGCTCGTGGGGAGTGCCGGAGCGGCGGTAGCCGGATCTGCGAGAAGCCCGAAGAGGTCATCGCGCAGGGCGGTGGCATCGGCGAGGGTACTTTGGGCTAACGCTTTCTGGGAGGGATTTGCGTCATAGTCGCCGGCCGAGATCTTGGCGCTGAGAGTGGATAGCGACGCATCCATCTCGCTGAAGAACGGGACCTGCTCATCAATGGAAGGGCTGATCCCGGCATCCGCCGTGGCAGGGTCCAGCTGCCCGGAACTCTGGACCCGGGTTTGCACCAGAGGAATGCGGCCGAAAATCGCGATGTGACTGGTGAGCCCAAGGGCCAGGCCGATGAAGCCGGTGCCAACACTGCCCTGCGCGTCGGTGGTCAACCCTCCTAGATTGATCCGATAGCCTGCATTGCCGATAATGCGACCAACCCGTGCATCCGCATCCGCCAGCAGGGGAATGCGGTCGCTGCCGAGCGCCGGGCTGGAGAGATCGGCCCCGTAGCTCTCCCGCTCTCCGTTCAGAAAACGGCGATCGAAGGTCGCCAGGCTTCCGTCCAGCTCCACTCGGACTACACCACCGGGTACACCGAGCGGAGGCAGCTGAGCGCCAACCCGACATGGCAGTAACAGGCAAGCCACTATTCCGAGGCGTCGCGGACAATGCCCCAAAGTCCCTCCCGAGAAAAGCCGTCCAGCGTGAGTCCGATGTCGTCGGCAAGGCTCGCAAGTTCGCTGTTTACCTCCCGCTTTTCCACCCGGCCCGGCATCATCGCTTCGGCCCCGGGGCGAGTCAATTTGATCGGCGAGCACACCGACTACAATGGCGGACCGGTGCTCCCGGTAGCGATCGAACGGCGCACCGCTATAGCAGCGCGGCTGTCCGAAGGATGGACGTTGACGTCCGACACGGACGAATCGGTCCAGCAGGTCGAGATCGACGCGCCCACCCGGGAGATGTGGACCGATTACATCGTGGGCGTGGTGCGAGAGCTTCGGGAGCTGCGTGCGGCACCCCCGGGAGCGGAGCTCTCCATCGCAACAACCCTCCCTATCGGTGCGGGTCTGTCGTCCTCGGCAGCATTGACGGTTTCCGCGGCCAAGGCGCTGAGCCTGCTCGCCGGTAAGCGACTGACTCCAGCGCAGCTGGCAGAGGTCGGGTTCCGGGCGGAGTATTTCCAGGTGGGTGTCCGGTGCGGCCGGATGGATCAAACGATCGCCGCGCACGGCGAGCGAGGGTCCGCTCTTCTGTTCGAGACCGCGACGCGCACCATTCAGCGGGTGCCGTTTCCGGGACGGCTGTGGATCGTGGAGACCGGCCTGTCGCACCGGCTCACCGGCGGCTCACTGAACCAGCGCCGCAAACAGTGCGAGGAAGCGCTGGCCTTCTGCCGCGATTGGAGACCAGGACTCGAGTACCTGGCGCAGCTCCTCCCCGCAGACCTGCCGGAGGTGGAGCGGCGTCTGCCTCCACCACTAGTGCCCCGGGTTCGGCACGTGGTCGCCGAGACGGCACGCACCCGGGCTGCCGCACTTGCGCTCGCCGCCGGCGATCTGGTTGGGCTCGGCCGGTTGTTGGTGGAGGGCCATGTGTCGCTTCGGGACGACTACGAATCCACCATTCCGGAAGCGGATTTGATCGTGGATTCCGCGGTCAGCCACGGAGCGTATGGGGCACGGCTGACCGGCGCCGGCTGGGGTGGTGTGGTGGTGGTTCTGGCGCCGGCCGATGAGGAGCGGAGAATCGTGGCAGATATTGCAGGCGACTTTCAGGCGCAGTTTGGCCGCTGGCCTCAAACCTGGAGCACGCGCGCGTCAGCCGGTGTACGTCGGGAAGCGATCCCGCGCTGAGACGGTATATTCCGTTATTCCCTAGGCCCGGGTGGCGAAATCGGTAGACGCAAGGGACTTAAAATCCCTTGGCTGCAAGGCCGTGCGGGTTCGAGTCCCGCCCCGGGCATAGATTTTCGCTTCTAAGCTGCTTCTGCCCCAAGGCCTCATCTATCTCGATAAGTTGTCAGCTAGGTCCCTGCCTCATCTCGCTCGGCGGTTGACGATGGCCTCCATGCAAAACTAGGATTGCTCAGGAAACGAGTTCGATATAAGGATTGGTTGGCACCAAATATGAGAGGCGCAAATGAACAAGAACACGATTTGCCTATGGTACGATAAGGATGCCGAGGAGGCGGCGCGCTTCTACGCCCGCACCTTCCCCGACAGCAAGGTCCGCGCGGTTCACCGCGCGCCGGCCGACTATCCTTCCGGCAAGGCGGGTGACGTGCTGACCGTTGAATTCACGGTGTGCGGCATCCCGTGCATAGGCCTGAACGGCGGTCCCGCGTTCAAGCACAGCGAGGCGTTCTCCTTCCAGATAGCCACCGACGATCAGGCAGAGACCGACAAATACTGGAACGCGATCGTCGGCAACGGCGGCTCGCCCAGTGAGTGTGGTTGGTGCAAGGACAAGTGGGGCCTGTCGTGGCAGATCACGCCCCGGGTGCTGACCGACGCGATGGCCCAAGGAGGCGACGTGGCCAAGCGCGCGTTCGACGCGATGATGACAATGGGCAAAATCGACGTGGCCAAGATCGAGGCCGCGGTGAAAGGCGAGGCAGTGCCGGCTAGGGCTTGATTTCCGCTTGACCGCGTCCCGCGATATAGAGCCACCTCATAACGGTGGCTCTCGTCATGTTGGCAAACTCGGTCGGGCTGGTGTTAGCGTATGTGGCGTTTGGGCTGGTTCTGTCGGTGCTGGCCCGAAAAGGATGGGCCCAGGACTGGGATGAGGGTCTCCTGGCCTCGCTGCTGGGGCCGCCCCTCTTCACTCTGATCGCCCTGACTGCCTTGGCGGACTTCATCTGGAGCCGCATCGGTCCCGGCAATCAACGCTCCGGCAACCGCCCTGCCTGGTAGCGGGGCGCGGCTACTGGGGGGGAATCGACCAGCTGATTTCGTCGCCCATCTTCACCGGAAAAATCTCGCTGAGCACCGGTTGTCCCGAGCTGCGGACCGGCCTGCCTTCGAAGCGCACCCAGGTGGCTCCTGCGGTGAGGGTGGCCGGCAGCGCGAAGTAGGTGATTTCACCGGCCGTCACAAACCCGAGTCGGTTGCTCCTGCCGTCATTCCGGCGCACATAGATGTCCATGTCCACCGACGCGCGGTTCTCGATCCGCGCCCGGGTCTGCTCGCTTGGCGAGGTAGCCACCGCCCCCTGACTTCCCCCGGCACAGGCCGAAGTGAGCGCGAACAGCAGGGCAGGGGCTCGGAGGATCTTGAACATGTGGGCTCGCGGGGGCTCGGGAGTGGCTCAACCTTACCTCGAAGATATCGAGGACTCCAGTCGCAGAGCGTCGGTCGAATTCTATCGGTCGTACTCCTCCGCCGAACGGGGAGCCTGGGGAAGTTGCTCGTCGAGGGACTGGCGGTAGCGAATGCAGCCCCGAAGGAATTGAGGCCAATTGGGCACCGTGGGGAACGGGTCCTGCTGCTCCGGAAGTAGTCCCCAGAGGCCGGGGTGATGCCAGCAGAGCTGCTGACCGGTACTGTCGCGGTGCTCGCGAATTCCCCGGCGAAGCTTGCGAACCTCCTCCACGAGCTGTTCGCGGGAGAAAACGGCCAGGTCGTCGTCCATCAGTGCTCCTCCGGCTGGTAGATCTCCAGCGCCTGCCGCCGCGGCTTCCGGGGGCTGTCCTTCCTTCCCCTGTGGTGACCCGCCTCGGAAGCAGGGCACACGCGTTCGGCGGCGACTAGAATCCAGAACGCACTCGTTTCCAGCGCTCCTGCGGCCATAAGGCCCCCGACAAACCGCCCAAGCCAAGACCAATGGCCCCTCCCATCAGTGCGGCGTCTCCGGAGTCCCCACCATTCGGGGATATCACTGTCACCAAATAGAAGGTCGCTGCTCCGAAGGCTCCACCGATCAAGCCTCGCAGAAGAGCGCTCATGCCGCGCGAGGGAGCGCCCCGACTGATCTCGAGCTTTTGAACGAATGAACGAGGAATGGCGAGGGGACCCACACTGTCGGCCACTGCAAGGTAGAGCGTGTCCTCAACCAGGCTGGTGACCCGGCCGCGAAGCAACTGACCCCGCGGCCCTACCTGGTACTGCGCCTCCGGCAACCGTACCTGCACCCGAGTACCAGGGGATACCTGTGGGGGCCATTGCGCAGCCAACGAAACAGTCCAGCCAGCCAGCGCGATGAGAACGACGGGGATCCACGCCATGTGTAGCCAAGTCCTAGAAGAATCAGGGCCTCTTGTGGTGGCTACGACGGCCCGAATGCTTTGCCGAACATGAGCCGGAAGCTCCACGCCCGGTTGTCCGCCTCGGCGAACTCGAACGCGTCAGATAGAGGCCAGGTGTACTTGACGTCGAAGCCGAAGAATTTCCCGGTATTGGTCACTTTGGCGATCTGAAGGCCGAGCGGCCAGCCCCACTCACTGCCCTTGGCGTTCTCACAGTTGCAGTCGACGTTCAAGCCGAAGCTGACCCCGGAGTAAACTCGCGCGCGGTAGGTCTTCCCTTCCGGCGCCAAGATGGCGCCAATGGTGAGGGGAAACTCGATATAGCTCAGCTTTGTGTCGCCGCCGCCCTTCTGGACCCAGTTGGCCTCCAGGGTCAGTGCGGTTGGCCCCGCGTTGATCCCGCCGAAGATACCGGCGGTCCCGCCCCAGCGATCGTCCCCGACCCCAGGCAGGTTGGAGATGTCACTCAGGGTCGCTCCGCCGATGAGACCGGCGAACTTGGTGCCCGGACCTTGCGCCGACAGTGGCATGGTGAGGAGCAGGCAGAGGAAGAGAGCGCTGGCAAACCGGAGCATGGCATCCTCGGTGATGGGGAAGTACCAAGATGCCATGTGAGCCCTCAGGGTCCAATACTCCCCTAAGGGAGAGGGGGAGGTCCAGCGTACCCCTGGCGAGTGGGCGGGCGGGGTGTGTCGTCGCTGGACCAGGACACGGTCGTGTATTTTACGCAACGGCCTTACTGCACGAGGAGGTGTCCATGGAGCCACAGATCAGGCCACTCGCCGCACTCTACAATCTGAATACCGACCTGCTGCTGAACTGCCTAGACGGGCTCTCCGACGAGGAGGCCCAGCGGCGACTCGAGGCCGGCGGCAACAGCATCACCTTCCTGGCTGAGCACCTCACGGACTCGAGACACTTCCTGGTCGCACGGCTGGGACACACCCTGCTCAATCCCATTGCCCATTATCTCGCCGACGTGCGGAGTATGGACGACATCACCGAATGGCCCAGCCTGGAAGAAATTCGCTCGGCCTGGCTGGGAGTGAGCGTTCACCTGCAGACTGTGCTCGACCGATTGACTGCCGACGAGCTGGCGGAGCCAACCGCGCAACGCTTCCTGGCGCAAGACACCACCCGGCTGGGTATGGTGGCGTTTCTGGTCCAGCATGACTCCTACCATCTGGGCCAGATCGGATTCATCCGCCGGCAGCTGGGCAAGTCTCCCATGTCATACGCCCGCCGCTCCCGCCTCACCCCGGCAGGAGTGGCCTGAGCGTTGGTCCGACAATACTTCCTTGCGCTGTTGATGGTGCCATGCGGCTCCCTCGCCGGACAGCAAACTGCTCTCAGTGCCGTGGACCAGTATGTCACCGCCGAGCTGAGCCGGCAGCACATCCCCGGTGTCTCCATAGCCGTGGTGCGGAATGACAGCGTTCTGCTCCGGCGCGGGTACGGTCTGGCTAACGTGGAGCTTGGAGTTCCGGCCAGCGACAGTACGGTGTATCAGTCAGGCTCTCTGGGAAAGCAGTTTACGGCTGCCGCGGTGGTGATGCTGGCGGAGCAGGGACGATTGAGCCTGGATGACAGGATCAGTAAATGGCTCCCCGAGGGCGGCGCTGCATGGAAGGACATCACCGTGCGGCATCTGTTGACCCACACCTCGGGAATGGCCGAGTACACCGATTCCACCTTCGACTATCGAAAGGACTACACCGAAGACCAGCTGGTGAAATTCGCGGCTTCGCGTCCCCTGGATTTTGCGCCGGGTGAACGCTGGTCGTACAGCAATACGGGATATCTGTTGCTCGGTGTCCTGATTCATCGGGTGACCGGGCAGTTTTACGGCGACGTTCTGCAGCAGCTGATCTTCGGACCGCTTCAGATGCGCACGGCCCGGATCATCTCCGAGGCGGATATCGTGCCCAACCGGAGCGCCGGATACCAGCTGGTCAAGGACCAGCTGAAGAACCAGGACTGGGTGGCCCCCTCCCTCAACACCACGGCCGATGGGTCGTTGTACCTGAGCATCAACGATTTGGTCGAATGGACTCACTCCCTGGACCACCTCCGGGTCCCGGACTCGACCGCGCTGCAGCTCGCCTGGTCCCGGGTCCGGCTGAACAGCGGCGGTCGGTATCCGTACGGATTCGGCTGGGACCTCATGCCGCAGCGGGGCCATCCCCGCATCGGGCATACCGGTTCCTGGCAGGGCTTCAAGACTGCGATCTATCGCTATCCGGAGTACAACCTGACCGTGATTGCGCTGGCCAATCTGGCACAGGCACACCCGGCTCCTCTGGCGGAGGGGATCGCTGCTCTGTTCGAGCCGGCACTCATTCCGCCTCACCGGCTGACCGCGCTGCTACCGGGGCCGAGACCTCCCCTGCGAGACGAGCAGGTGCTGGCCCGCGTGGCCAAGGGAGCCGATACGGCGGTGACCACGCCGGGACTGCAGGGATTTCTGTCTCCGGCTTCCCGGCGTGAGCTCAGCGAGGAGCTGGGGCCGATCGAGAGCTGGCAATCGCTGGGCTGCGACGATGTCAGCGGCCGAAAGATCGGCTGGCTATCGGCTCCGGTTTCTCGCGCCTGTTACGCCCTGGGGAAGGGGAGTCAAGCCAGCGTGGTGGCGACGCTCTACTACTCTCCCGATTGGCGGCTGGCACTCTTCGACATCACCGCGTACTAGCGTAGGAAGCGTGGGGATTCGCATCGTCCAACTCGGTTCCCCTCGTGCCCCGGGCGAAGGCATCAGGCTGGGAACGGTGCGGCGTCCTCCACGGGGCGTAGCCAAGGCCGATTATGCTCGCCTGAACTACTACGATCTCTGGCTTCCGGAGCTGGCACCCAGTGCCGAACTCCTCAGGTGGGCACGCTCCCTGCCGCTGACCGGCCGCCGGTGGGAAGCCTTTGCCCGCCGATATCGGTCTGAGATGTCGCAGGCGCCCGCGTCGCATATGCTCGAGCTGCTGGCCGCTCTCAGCGCTCGGGTCAATCTTTCAGTCGGCTGCTTCTGTGATGACGAGCGGAACTGCCACCGGTCAGTATTGCGGGATCTGTTAGCGCAAGCCGGCGCAACTCTGGTGTGAGCCGGCGTATGCCGCCGCACGCTGATTCCTCCCCCGTGGGGTTTCCCTGGCGCCTCGGCCTGACCTTGGCCCTCGCGGTGTACGGCTGGATCTGCCTTCGGTCTCCGGAGACGTATCGCTGGCTCGATAGTCTCGACCTGGCGATTCACGAGGCCGGACATCTGGTCTTTGCGCCCGGTGGCGAGACCTTGGGGTGCTGGGTGGAACATTGATGCAGCTGATTGTGCCTTCGGTGTTCGCTGGGGCGCTGTGGCGCCAGGGTGACCCGCACGGGGCCACAATTCGTCTCTGGTGGCTGGGTCAGAATTGCTGGAATATCTCAGTGTATGTCCGGGACGCACGGTTGCAGGCCTTGCCGCTGGTGGGCGGTGGCGAGCACGATTGGGCGTGGTTGCTGGGGAGCTGGGGACTGCTGGAGCGAGACCAGCTCATTGGAGGCGTGGTCTATCTGATCGGCGTGCTGGTCTATCTGATCGCTCTCGCGGCCGGCTGGATCCTGGCAAAGAGGCCTGTATACTCGTCCAAGCCCTGAATCCATACTAATGAGGAGTCACATGCTCGTCGTTACCACACCCAGCCTCGAGGGCCGGGCCATCTCCCAGTATCTCGGCATAGTCAGTGGCGAGGCCATCCTGGGGGCCAACATCTTCCGTGACCTGTTTGCCGGCATCAGAGACATCGTGGGTGGCCGCTCCGCCGCGTACGAAGAGGAGCTGCGGAAGGCCAAGAACATTGCCCTGGAGGAGATGCAGGAAGAGGCCGTGCGGCTGGGAGGAAACGCCGTGGTCGGCGTTGACCTCGACTATGAGACCATCACCATGGGCTCGGGCGGGGGGATGCTCATGGTGAGCGCGAGCGGAACCGCCGTCGTGATCAAGTGAGAGCGTAAAACCAACACCCACCAGCGGAGAAGGAACCATGGGACAGCCGGTGGTCCACTGGGAGTTCTGGTCGGAGGATCCCGCCAGGATCGCGGAATTCTACCGTACGGTATTCGGCTGGAACATTCGCCCACTTCCGGCGCTCAATTATCAGCTGGTTGAGCCTGGTGGTCCCGGCGGAATCAACGGAGGCATCATGAAGCCGCAAGCCGGACCCTGGCCGGCCAAGCTGGCGCTCTACATCGATGTCGATGATCTGGATCGTTTCAGCGAGAAGATCCGCCAGGCAGGCGGAAAGATCCTGGTGGACAAGGTGGATGTCCCCGGGGTTGGCCAGCTGTCCCTGTTCGAGGATCTGGACGGGCGAGTTCTGGGAATGTGGAAGCAGCTGAAGGAAGCAGCAGGATGATTCGAAAATTGCCCAGTGGGGAGTACCGGCTGTACTCCAGGAAAAAGGATCCCCGGACGGGAAAGCGGCGCAACCTCGGCACCTTCAAGACTCGCGCTGCCGCAGAGAAGCATGAGCGGGCTGTGCAGTTCTTCAAGCGACGCGGGTGAACCTCAACTGACGGAGCCCTATGCGGGCACTTTTCCTGCTGTTGGTGATCGCCGCCGCTCTGGTGGGTGCCTCCTACGCCGGCGCACGATTTACCGCCGGCAAAGTGATGGGTCCCAACCCCCAGGGAATAGGCCCTCCTAGCAGTCGCTTTGCGTACCAGGGGATCTCGGCGCTTCGAGCCAACCCGCCGGGTTGGATCTTTTCCTATCCCCAAGCCCGCGAGTTCGGGCCGAACGGGGCTACAATCTACGTGAGCCCCACCGGTGCCCTGCTCGGCACCAGACCGTCCAACCTGGCTCAGCTGATGGATGCCCGGCGGAGTGACGAGCCCTGAGAGCACTGGCCGCTGGAATTTCCGGCGCTGACGAGCAATGTTCGGGTGGCCGCATTGGGCGGCTTGGACCAGGAGGGTTTCAATGGCTCGATGTGAGGTGTGCGGGAACGATTATCACATGTCGTTCCAGGTGGTCACGGCGGGGCAGACCCACACGTTTGACAGCTTTGAGTGTGCCATCCACAAACTGGCGCCGGTCTGCGAGCACTGTGGCTGCAAGATCGTGGGACATGGGATCGAAGCGGAGGGAACGTTCTTCTGTTGTGCTCACTGCGCGCGGGAGAGTGGAGTTCCGGCGGCTGTCGATCACGTTTGACGTTTTCACTCCCAAAGCAAGAGGCCGACCCGAATGGGCCGGCCTCTTTGCTGTGTGGGGAATACCCCGTTTACTGCTGACAGGAAGTCTTGGGGTGCGCCTTGGCCTTGAGTGACAGTGCAGCCATAACCGTCTTTATGTCCGAACGCCCGTAATAGGCAGAGTTGTACTGCCACATGAAGAAGGCGCAAGCGTAGCTCTGATTGAGAAGTGCCGTTCCCCAGGTCTTGAGCTGGGTGGCACTCATCGCATAGTAACCAGGGAAGTACCCTTTGATCCCGCCGTTCGCACTGCTTCCGGCAATGACGTTCATCCCAATCACCAGCCCCAGACCCTTGCTCTTTGCTTGGGCGATCTCACTGGTAATCCAAGTGTTGACCTCACCCTTGCCCACCGCATACTGAGTCCATCCGGCATCCAGATACCGGTAGGTCACCGGTGTGCTGGCCAGCCAATCCATCTTGGTATGCACGAAGGTCGACATCGTCGGCCAGAGCTGCTTGCTGTACTGCGCCATAGCCTCGACCGTGGCCTGCGGGATGATTTTGCCTCCCCACTTGGCGGTGCGGTGCGGCTCGTCGATCAGGAAATGTCCCACGATGGTGCCGTCATTGATATACGGCGTGAGATTCACGCTCCGGAACCGGCCGACCAGCTCCTTCCATTTGGTCAGGCTGAAGGTGCCATCCGCGTTCTTGACGTAGCTGTCCCGACCGAGACACAGCTTGAGCACGAGGCGGCCACCTCTGGCACGGGCATCGTTCAGCAGCGGGATAATATTGGTCGGGGTCAGACCACCGCCGCGCTTGGAGCCGGTGAGCACACTATTCAGGTATTGGTTGTCCATGTCGCCGGATGCTAGGACGATTCCTGGGAGACTGGACCGGTTATCGATTACCCCAACGGCTCCGCTGAAGCCGGTTGTATCAACCGGTGGAGTAAGCGAGTCGGAAGGAGTGGTTGTGGTGCCGGTGTCGACTGGGGTGCTGGCGGTGTCGACTGGAGGAGTGCTCGTGGATGGAGCATCGACTGTGGGGCTGAGACCTTCGTTGCCGCTACAGGCAGCCGCGAAGAGGAGAAAGGCTCCGGACATCACGGTCCGGAACATGGAACATCTGCCCGAATGTACCTGATGAGAGTTCATGCCCATGCGCACACTTTCTCTCCGAGGGGAGTCGTGGCCACCTGCACGCACGCACTGGGAGCGCGCTGCGGTCGTGGCGGCAACGAGACAGCAGCAGGCTGACCATGTTGGTCGGCGGCAAGCAGTTCCGGCCTGACAACCAGCCGGACGGTCGATGTTTTAAGTTGTGTTCGCCGAGCCAGTTACGGCAGCGGTTCGCGATGGAATGGACGCCCGGGTAGCGCCATCTCTCTTCCCCAGGGGTTGGGCTCGCGACGGGGAAGAAGATACCCCCATGGGGTAGTCTTGTCAAGCTCTCCAAGAGCGGAGGAGTATGTGGCAGCGCTGCGTTATGGCCTGGTGCTGATCGGAGGAATGCTCGCTGGAAACCGCGTGGTGGAAGCGGTTCGCGCCTGGCGGGAATGGCACACTTGGGTCGGCAGCGATCCTTCCGCCTCGGAGGCTTATCGGACTTTTTTCCTGGTCAATACTGCCGCGGCCGTGCTCAGCATGGGGTTGGCAGCCCTGCTCTGGCACCTGCTCCGGCCCAGACGGCCATAAGGCTCAAGGTCATTTCATTGGTACTGATAGTGAACCAAGGCATGTCCTCCGGGACGAGGTAGTGAAAGCCCGACGGTCCGTCATTGGGGTCATGGGCGCGAGCGAGGCGAGCAGGCCAAGCCTTACCTCCGCGCGGGAGCTAGGCACCCTCCTGGCTCAGCGCGGCTGGATCGTGCTCACGGGAGGACGGCCCGAGGGTGTGATGGCCGCCGTATCTGCCGGGGCAAAGCAGGTGCCGGGCAGTTTGACGCTGGGGATCCTGCCCGGCACCGCCGGAGGAACCGGTCCCGATGTAGATATCGCCGTCTTCACCGGAATGGGTGAGGCTCGGAACATGATCAACGTGTTGACCAGTGACGTCGTGATAGCATGCGGGGTGGAGGGGCTGGGTACGGTGTCCGAGGTGGCGCTGGCGCTCAAGGCGGAGAAGCCGGTAATTCTGCTGGGAGCTGGTTCTGCGGCCCGCGAACTGTTCGCCGGAATGGGGAGCCGATTGCTTGCTGCTGCAACCGCGGAAGAGGCGGTGCGGCTCATTGAAGGTCAGCTCGGAGTAGCTCCCTGGCGTAGCGGTCCAGACTTTCCTTAGCCGGAGACATCAATGTTCGTCTGTCAGTGGCATCTCGACATTCTCTACGGGAAGCAGGCGGATGCGGTTCGCGTGATGCGCGCGTGGGGCCAGGAGAAGTTCGCCAGCTCCGAGTTCAAGCGGGCAAAAGGCACCAGGCTCCTGGCCGGAATGGTCGGCCCCTCGGCATCTCACCTGGTTGACGAGTACTGGTTCGAGACTCTCGCTGATTTTGAGCTGGCCCTTGCGGGTATGTCGGCGCCCCAGTTCCGAGGTCACTCGGATGCGCTCGCGCCGTTCGTGGTTCCGGGGTCTCAACACTGGGTGGTCTACCGGGTGCTTGAGCCTTCCTGATGGCGAGCTAGGTCATAACCCAACGCCCAGTCCAAAGAGTAAGGCCAGGGTGTGCGCCCGCTGGCCTTCAACTCCGTATGCCGCGGCGTCGTCCACACTCCGGAATGATGCGTAGTAGTCCTTCAGCATACCCTGAATGGTGAATCGCTCGCCCAGGTTGGCAATCAAGCCCACTGCCCCCGAAAAGGTGATATTGAAGGCGCTTCCGGAAAACAGCGGATTATCTACCGAATAGTGTATGGCACCGCCACCTAACTGAGCGAAGGCGGAGAGCGGGCTCGAGCTGGCCAGCCTTGCCTGGCCCCTCGCTCCGATGTCATAGAACCAGAGGCTTGCTCCTTCGACGGTTACCCTTCCCAGCAGGGGAATTTCGTCGAAGCTCCAGTTCGAGCTCGCGTGCAGCACGGAGCCGAGCACGCTCACGCCTTTCCAGACCCGGACTGAAAGCTCTCCCCCGTACCCCGTGGAGGTTTGATTGGAGAATGTCACTCCTGCCGGCCCGGTGAAATAGTCACCAAAGGCAAGGCGGCCGGCGATAGGGGTGATGGTTACCAGGTGCGGAGTCGGGGTGGACTGAGAGGCAGCTCCGCTCAGCGGAGCTAGTAGAAGGAGGAGCAGCAGCAACAGCGGTGATGAAATCTGACGCAACACCAAACCCTCGACGATTGAGCTCATTTTAGCCTAGCGATGGGCAGCAACACTCGAGGTGAGGTCGGTCACGGGGCAACTACATAGGCCTCCATGGCGAAATATTCGGCCAGGCCCAGTCGGTCGAGCTCCGCCGCGGTGTTCTTATTGCGGGCTTCGACCCTCTGCCAGAACTCCCGTTCGTCCGGCCCGGGAAAGGGTGCGGTGTCCTTCTGGGATTGATGCTTGAAGATTGCCTGGATCTTGAGCCGCAGCTCCTCCTGAGAGAGTGGTACCAGCCAGGTTGCTTCGGTGACCGACCACTCCTGCCAGGCTCCCCGATAGAGCCACACCTCGGGCCGTTTACCCCCAGCCTGGACGTAGAGCTCCAGCGCGCGCTCGACCGCCTCCTTGCACAGCCGGTGGGTTCCGTGAGGGTCGGAGAGATCTCCCGCCACGAAGACAAGCTCGGGCTGAATCTCCTCCAGCAGGTTTTGCACGATGCTGATGTCTTCAGGACCAATCGGATCCTTCTTCACCTTGCCGGTCTGATAAAAGGGCAGGTCCAGAAACCTGGCCGCATGATCCTCCAGCCCCAGGGTGCGGATGCCGGCCACCGCCTCAGACTCTCGAATCAGGCGCTTGGCATCCTGCACCTCGGGAATGTCCACGTCGCCCGGGCGCTTCCGCGCCAGAAACTCGGCGATCCGGCGCTCCAGCTCCAGCGCGGCGGCTTCGGGCAGGTGCCGCTCAGCGGCCAGTCGCCGGATGAAGTCCAGGTGGCGCCGAACGTCGTGGTCGAACACCGCCAGATTGCCGCTGGTCATGTAGGCCACAGTCAGCTGGTTTCCGTTGACGGCAAGCTTGTGAAGAATGCCGCCCATCGAGATCACATCGTCGTCGGGATGGGGGGAAAAACAGATGATGCGGCAGTTGCGGGGCAGCTTGGAGCGACCCCGGATCTTGGCTCCGAGAGCGTTGAATACTTCGCCGTTCAAGGAACCGGGCGAGCCGTAGCGTGACACCAGGGACGAGAGGTGGTGCTCGGCGTAATCTCGCTGCGTCAGCTTCAGGATGGCCTTTCCGGTCTGATGCGACAGCCACACAACCGCCCGGATGACTCTGGTCGGCGTCCATTCCGCCGGCCCTAGAAGCCAGGGTGTTGCCACCCGGGTGAGCTCCGCCGCCGCCGCACGATCGAGGTAGCAGGTGGTATTCCCGTGATTCTGGAGAAAAGTGGCGGCCACCTCATGGTCCACCTCTCCCTCGACCGCCCGGCGCACGATCGCGGCCTTGTGCTCGCCAGTGGCAAGAATCAGGATCTCCCGTGCTTCGAAGATGGTCTCGACGCCCATGGTCAGGGCTTCTCGAGGCACGTTCTCCTCGCCGAAGAAATCGGCTGCCGTGTCTTTCCGGGTCACCAGATCGAGCGTCACCAGTCTGGTCCGGCTCTCCGCACCGGAGCCGGGCTCATTGAACCCGATGTGACCCGTCCGACCGATCCCCAGAAGCTGCAGATCGATCCCTCCGGCTGCCCGGATCTTCTCTTCGTAGCAACGGCATTCATCTTCTACGGCGTCCCGCGGCACGTTGCCCCGCGGCAGGTGGACGTTCTGGGGCAGGATATCGAGGTGGGCGAAAAGATTTTCCCACATGAACCGGTGATAGGAATGAATGCTCCCGGGGTCCATGGGGTAGTACTCGTCCAGGTTGAAGGTGACGACATCCGCAAAGCTCAAACCTTCCTGCTGGTGCATTCGAATCAGCTCGCGGTAGACTCCTATCGGGGTCGATCCGGTGGCCAGTCCGAGAACGGTGCAGGCTCCCGCCCGGCGCCGGTCTTGAATAAGATCGGCAATCCGGCGGGCGACGAGCAGCCCAACCTCATCGTGGTCGTCCACGATGACGGTGCGCATGCGTTCGCGGGCTGTTCCGGGCTCCGGACGGGGTGAGGTCATCGATTGAAGTATCGCCAGAGGATCGGTCCAGCCTTAGCCCGCCGTTCCCCTGGCGACTGTTGAAGCGTAAAATGAACCTGCCATACTCAGCGAGGCACAGTGGAACCGGAGCCGAACCTGCATACCGCGGAAGACGCGTCACCCCGAGAGCTGTGGCGGGCCAGCTGGAAGCTGCTTCTGATGCTGGTGGCGCTGGCCCTCCTGGTGGTACCCCTGCTGCGGGAGCTTCCGCTGGGACATGGAAGTCGAACCGGGTTGCTGGCCTGGATGCTGGTGGCCCTGGCTCTCTATTGGCTCTACGCGGGTATGGGGTACCGGCCGCTTCTGCTGCTGCAACTTCTCCTATTCTCCGGAGCTGCCGCCTTTCTGACTGCCAGAATCCTGCTCGGGGTCATCGACGTAAGCGAGCTGGGCCTGCTTCGAGCGATGGCACGGGGGCTGATCTTGATCGGCGCCGGCCTTGCCGGAGCCAACCTCCTGGCCATGCTGCTCCTTCTCTGGCGCAGGTCGCGGGGTACCGCCCCGGTATCGGACCACCGGGCCTAAGATCGCCACCGGAGCCGGTTTCGCCATGCTGGGTGATGCCCCCGTGGAATACCGGCGCGATGGGCTGGTCATCACCACCGACCGGCGGCGCATCGATCCCGAATCCGCCCTGGAACTGCTCAGAACCACCTTTTGGGCCCGCGAGATGAAGGGCGAGGTCCTGGCGCGCGCCATCCAGAATTCGGTGTGCTTTGGCCTTCTGGACGGAACGATTCTGGCCGGATTCGGAAGGGCTGTTTCGGACCTCGCCACGTACGCCTACTGGACCGACGTGGTAATCTTGTCCGGCTACCGGGGCCGCGGCCTGGGTCGCTGGCTATCCGAGTGCATGCTGGCCCATCCCGAGCTTCAGGGCCTTCGCCGGGTCGCCTTGCTTACCCGGGATGCAGCCGAGCTGTACCGGGGGATCGGTTTCACGGAAGGGCCGGGTCCACTGGTATACATGGAGCGCCGGCCGTGAGCCGCTCCAGAATTCGCCGAGGGCATCGATGCCGGCATATGTGGTCGTAGACATCACGGTGCGAGACCAGGCCGACTACGAGCGGTACAAGGGTCCGGCTGCCGCCGCGGTGGCGGCCCATGGCGGCCGCTATCTGGTGCGCGGGGGCAATGTCCAGATCCTGGAAGGCTCCTGGCTGCCGTCCAGGTTTGTGATCCTGGAGTTTCCGACGGCGGAAGCCGGACGAGCCTGGTGGGCGTCATCCGAGTATGCGCCGGCCAAGGCTTTGCGGCAGACCTGTGCCGATACCAATATGATTCTGGTAGAAGGAATCAGTCCCTGAGCCGTTGCCATCATTCGGAGGCATGATGTCCAAGCGTGAGGACGCCAGGATCGCCCGGCTGGCCAAGAAGAACGCGGAGAAGGTCGTGCCGCCGAAGCGCGATCGCGCTGTTCAGTTCGATCCCACTCTCCGGAAGCGCCCGGTGGAGGAGGAGCCCGAGACCGAGCGCCTGTTCAAGGAAATGAAGCGCCGGGAATTTTGAGCAGCAGCATGGCCCGCCCTTCTTCGCGGCCCAAGATCGCAGCAATCGTTGTTTCCCTCCTCCTGCTTGCCGGGGCCCTCCTTCTGATCGGTACCGCGATTCACCACATCGCTCCCCAGGCGAGGGGGATCCTCGCGCCCAGAGGAGAGACGTCCATCAGCCAGAGCGTGGTGGTCGAGCAGATGCGGGCGGTTGCCAAACTGGTCTCCAGCGAAACCAGTGTGAGAGACGTTGTCGTGTACCAGAATCGCCGGCTGGGCTCAACCAAGCGCTCCCTCGTGGTGGTGACCGGCAAGGTGCTCGCGGGAATTGACCTGGACCAGGGCACTCAGATCGACATTGATCGCGAGACCCACCAGGTCCGTATCGGACTGCCCCATGCCCGGGTCCTCGGGGTCGAGATCACCCAGCTTCGGACCTACGATGAGCGCAGCGGGCTGTGGAATCCCTTCCGTCCCGAGGACCGGGATACCATCTATCAGTTGGCAAGGGATCAGCTCACTCACTCGGCAGGAGAACTGGGAGTGACCGCACATGCTGAGGAGAGTGCCCGGCGGATGTTGGCCGCGCTGATCCACCCCGAGGGATATACGGTGCAGGTCACATTCGGGGGCAAACCTGCCGATTCAGTCGGAAAAACTGCCGAGTAGCGCAGTCACTAGCACTGCGTTGACCCGGCGGAATGGGGGGTTATGGAACAGGTAACGGTGGAGTTTCGGGGAAAACAGATCACGGCCACCCTCAACCGGGGAGAAACGCTGTCGGGGGAGGTGTTGGGACGCTCCGAGCCACCAATGTGGTATGTAACGATCGCGGGTACGGCTCTGACGAAGCTGCCGGCCTCAGCATCCGACAGCGAGGCCGGGGTAAAACGAAAGGTGCTCGCCTGGCTGGAAGCGCATCCCGACATGCTCGATCGGGACCAGATCGTACTCGGCGGAGGCTGAAAGCGATTAGATTACGCTCGCCCGGCCCTTCCGCCTGGCCTGGTGGCTCAGAGGCAGGCGAGGGGCCACCCGCATCGCGCCACGCCTCTATCCTACGAGCACTCACTTGAGCAGCCATAAGGTCGAGCAGCGACGACTCTATCATCGCGGTCGTGAATTTCACTTCGTCTCCTACGACGCGCAGATCGCCAACGAGCGACGGGGTCAGGCTGCGGTCCCGCCCATGTGGTATTTAATGATCGAAGGGAAGCGTCGTCCGGTATTGCCCCACACCCCGGGTCAGGAGCTGGGCGAGCTCGACGATGCCCTGCTCAAGTGGGTCGATGAGCAGGTCTATGGCCTGGTACCGGTAGCCTCCTCCCGGCAGCGACTCAAGTCTTAGAAGCGATGGCTCCTGCGTTCGATCCGCTCGATCCTCGCACCGCGGAGTTCTGGCTCCGGCTCGGAACCTCGGTGCTCTGCGGCGGAGTGGTGGGATTGGAGCGACAGCTCCGGGGTAAGCCCGCAGGAATACGAACCAGCATTCTCATCTGCATGGGAACCCAGCTGTTCGTCACCCTGGGCTCGTCATTCGTCGGCGAACGGGTGGACCCAACCCGGGTGTTGGCGCAGGTGGTCACCGGTATCGGCTTCGTCGGCGGCGGGGTGATCCTGGCCCGGGAGGGCGCAATCATCGGGGTGACATCGGCCGCCGTCATCTGGGTCCTTGCCGCCCTGGGATCGCTGATCGGACTGGGTCATTTGCTGGCCTCGATCGTTCTGACGCTGGTCACCGTAGGACTGCTCATAGGGGTTGAGCTGCTGGAGTCCGTCTTTCGTCGGCTGCGTGAGGGCGCAACCGAACGAGAGTTGGAGCGGATAGACCTGAACGAATGAAACCCAATGAGTGAGGCGGCGGTCCTGCTGGGAGCTGCCGTGGCTGCGGTCCTGGACCGAGATCTCGCGGCGTTGCGGCGGGAGGTCGAGGCCTATCCCGACGAGGCTGATCTCTGGCGTCTGGTTCCCGGGCTGCCCAACTCCGCTGGAACCCTGGCGCTCCATCTGGCGGGAAATCTGCAGCATTTCATCGGACGATATTTTGCCGACACCGGCTACGTTCGCGATCGTCCGGCCGAGTTCTCCCGGCGCAATGTGCCGCGCGCCGAGCTGCTCCGGGATATCGAGGCCGCCCGTGAGGCGGTCAGGACCGGTCTCTCCCGGCCTACCACAACACTCCTGCAGGAAGACTATCCCGAGCCGATTGCCGGAATGATCGTAGGCACGGGCGAGTATCTGGTGCATTTGGCCACCCATCTGGCATACCACCTCGGTCAGATCGATTGTCATCGGCGAGTGGTAACCGGCAATTCCGCCGGCGTGGGCGCGGTTCGCCCGGTCGAGCTGAAATCGGCCCGAGCCGCGGGTCATTCGGCATGAAGAGAGTGAAGCGCGAGGTTATGTGGCTGGTGATCGCCGTGCTTCTGGTCGACGCTGTGTTCGTGAGCCTCTATTTCCTGGCAGGGCTGGACACTGCTTCAGACTCCGGCAAGATCGTGTTCACTGCACTGTGGACCCTCGTCACCCTGGCTGTCGTGATCCGCGGGCTCGCGCGGGTCCGGAGTGTTCGGTTCCGCCAAACCTCTTGAAACATCCCGCAGCGTGCTGGTCTCTTTCCCGAGGCGCCTCTGTGCTGCCGGACGGGTCGGTTCGGTTCAGCGTCTGGTCTCCCAAAGCTCGACAGGTAAGGGTCTCGATCGAAACCGGTGACGGCGCACGCACACTGCCGCTGGAGTCATCCGGCGGAGGGCTGTTCACCGGGGCAGCAGCCGGGATCGCGCCGGGCACCGATTACTGGTACGCGCTCGATGACGGCCCCTTGCGGCCGGATCCGGTGAGCCGATACCGGCCGGCCGGAGTGCACGGGCCCAGCCGGATCGTGGACCCGTCGGGCTTCGGGTGGACGGATCAAAGTTGGGCCGGCTGCACCACCGCCGACCTGGTGATCTATGAGCTTCATGTGGGCACCTTCTCGCCGGAGGGCGCGTTCGATGGGGTGCTTGCTCGCTTGCCACTGCTGCGGGAGCTGGGAGTGACCGCTCTGGAGATCATGCCGATCGCCGAGTTTCCTGGCGGCCGGAACTGGGGCTACGACGGTGTTTCACTCTATGCCCCTCAGAGCACGTACGGTGGTCCAGATGGCTTCCGAAGGTTGGTGAACGCCTGCCATCGTTGCGGTCTGGCCGTGATTCTCGACGTGGTGTACAACCACCTGGGTCCCGAGGGTAACTACCTCCCAGAGTTTGGGCCTTACTTCTCCGATCGGCACCAGACTCTCTGGGGCCATGGGTGGAATCTCGATGGTCCGGACAGCGACGAGGTTCGGCGCTACCTGGTGGATAACGCGCTGTACTGGCTCATCGAATTCCATGTGGATGGCCTTCGGCTGGACGCCGCGGACAAGATCGTTGACCAGAGTGCACTGCACTTTTTGGAAGAGCTTGCATCGACGGTCCGGCTCCAGGCTGATGCCCTGGGCCGTCGGGTGGTGCTCATTGCGGAAAGCGACGCGAACGATCCGCGCTTCATCCGAAGCCAGGCCCTTGGCGGCTTCGGCCTGGACGCCCAATGGAACGATGACTTCCACCATGCGGTGCACGTCGCACTGACCGGTGAGAGTCAGGGATACTTTGGCGATTTTGGCGGAGTACGACCCGTCGCCAAGACCCTGGCCGACCGGTTCGTCAACGATGGCCGATACTCACCGTACCGGCGCCGCCGCTATGGCCATCCGGCCGCCGATATCCCAGCCGACCGTTTCGTGGTCTGCATCCAGAATCACGACCAGGTGGGAAACCGGGTGGGGGGAGAGCGACTGTCCGTCCTGGTGGAGCCCGCAGCGCTGAGGCTCGCCGCGGCGGTGCTGCTGTTGTCACCTTACGTTCCGCTTCTCTTCATGGGAGAGGAGTACGGTGAAACCAATCCATTCCTGTATTTCGTGAGTCATCGAGATGCCGGTCTGATCCAGGCGGTGCGGGAGGGACGTCGGCGCGAGTTCGCCGCGTTTGGGTGGGGGGGTGACGTCCCGGACCCCCAGAGCGAGTCCAGCTTCGCCGATTCCCGCCTGGACTGGGGCCGGGCCGGAAATGGGAGCCACGCAAGATTGCGCGCGCTGTACACCGATCTCCTCAAAATTCGGAAGCAGGAGCCCGCGCTGCGTCCGGGTAGTGCCAGCGTTTCGGTCAAGCACAGCGAGTCCGACCAGTGGATTTCGCTCAGGCTCGTGGCAACCGGATCGAAGCTGATTGCCGGTTTCAACTTCGGTTCAGTGGAGGGCACGTTGCCACTGGAATCCGGGGGCAGTCACGCCGCGATATTAGTTACCGACGACCCTCGGTATGGTGGGGAAGGGAAGAGCGCTGTTACCTCGACCGGCCTTCGCCTGTCTGCCCGGAGCGCTGCGCTTCTGAGGCAGCTCTGATCCGCATCTGGCCGGGTCAGCCGGCTCCCCTCGGTGCCACCTGGGACGGCGAGGGAACCAACTTCGCCCTCTTCTCTGAAAACGGGGATCGGGTGGAGCTCTGCCTGTTCAATCACCCAGATGACGCGGTCGAAGCCGAGCGGGTCGAGCTGAAAGAACGAAACGACCAGGTCTGGCATGCCTACCTGCCGGATGTCCGGCCCGGCCAGGCCTATGGCTATCGGGTCCATGGCCGGTATGCCCCCGCCGAAGGTCATCGCTTCAATCCGGCCAAGCTGCTCCTCGATCCCTACGGCAAAGCCATCAGTGGCACGATCCAGTGGAGCGATGCCCTCTGCGGTTATCCGGTCCGGAGGGGCGACCCCGACCGCGATCTTGCGGTCGATTTGCAAGACAGCGCTGGCGTCATGCCCAAGTCCATCGTTGTCGAATCCGCCTTCACCTGGGGAGATGACCAGCTTCCCCGCACTCCCTGGAACCGGACGGTGATCTACGAATGTCACGTCAAGGGAATGACCATACTGCACCCCGACGTACCCGAGGCGCTCCGGGGGACTTATCTCGGCCTGGCCACCGATCCCGTGATCGATCATTTGAAGGGGTTGGGGGTAACAGCTATCGAGCTGCTGCCGATCCATCACATGGTGACCGAGCGGCGGCTGGCCGAGCAGGGACTCACCAACTACTGGGGCTATAGCAGCATCGGATTTTTCGCTCCGGACATCCGCTATGCCACTACCGGCGCCCCGGCCGGGCAACAGGTTGCCGAGTTCAAGTCCATGGTGAAACGGCTTCACGCCGCGGGGCTCGAGGTGATCCTGGACGTCGTCTACAACCACACCGCCGAAGGCAACCATCTGGGCCCCACCTTGTCATTCCGGGGCATCGATAACTCGGCCTACTATCGCCTGGATCCGGAGAATCCGCGACTCTACGTCGACTATACCGGCTGCGGCAACACTGTCGATCTGCGCCAATCGCGAACGATGCAGCTGGTGTTGGACAGCCTGAGATACTGGATCACCGAAATGCATGTCGATGGCTTTCGCTTTGACCTGGCGCCGGTCTTGGCTCGGGGAGACCGAGGCATGGATCCCATGGCCGAATTCTTCGAAGTGATTCGGCAGGACCCCATCGTTTCCCAGATGAAGCTGATCGCGGAGCCCTGGGATCTCGGACCCGACGGCTACCAGATCGGCCGCTTCCCCAACGGTTGGGCGGAATGGAACGGCAAGTACCGGGACACCGTGCGGCAATTCTGGCGAGCCGATCCAGGAACGGTGGGGGATCTGGCGTCGAGGCTCTCGGGCAGCAGCGATCTCTACGAGACGAGCGGCCGCACGCCGCTGGCCAGCGTGAACTTCGTCACCTGTCACGACGGCTTCACCTTGCAGGACCTGGTCAGCTACGAATCCAAACACAACGAAGCCAACGGGGAGAACAACCGGGACGGCACGGACCACAACCTGAGCCGGAACTGGGGTGTCGAAGGGGCCACTGAAGCGGCGCACGTCGTGCGGATGCGGGAGCGCATCAAACGCAACTTCCTGGGCACTCTGGCCTTCTCCCAGGGTGTACCCATGATTTCCCACGGCGACGAGATCGGCCGGTCACAATCGGGGAATAACAACCCTTATTGCCAGGACAATCCGACGACTTGGATCGACTGGCGGCTCAGCCCACTGCAGCGAGAGTTGCTGCAGTTCACCCGCAGAGTCTTTGCTATTCGGGCCGCCAATCCGGTACTCCGCCGGCGCACGTTCTTCCGGCACGAGCCCCCGAACGGAAGCGCCAGGGACCTGACCTGGCTTCGGGCCGACGGAGCGGAGATGACCCCGCAGGAGTGGAAGGACCCCGCCAATCATGTGCTTGGGATGCTGATCCGAGGCGAAGCGACCGACGAAACCGACGAACGAGGGCGACGAGTGAACGGAGATGCGATCCTGCTGCTCCTCAACGGAGGCGCTCGCTCAAAACCCTTCATCCTTCCCGCCCTGGCCCAACCCGGCTCCTGGGCCGAGGTGCTGAATACGGCGCATCCGAGTGTTCGGCCGGTGAGAGAGGGGTCAGTCAATCTGGTGGCCCACTCCCTGATGCTGCTGCGCTTCGACTCTGCAGTGAGTTTTTAACCGCTCAGCCTTTCGCCCTGCAGTGCGCGCTGCACCTGCTCCGGAAATGCCCTCACGTCAATCGGCTTGGTGATGTACCCGTCGAACCCCGCCTGCAGAGCGCGTTCCCGGTCTCCTGTCATGGCGTGCGCCGTCAGAGCAAGCACCGGCATGGTTCCAATCGGAGAGCTGCGGATCTCCCGGAGCAGCGCAAAGCCGTCTTTGCCGGGCAACTGAATGTCCATGAGCACGAGATCAACGTTTCCCTGCTCGATCGTGTCCAGCAGCCCCTCTCCGCCGGAGAGCCCCACCACCTCGTGGCCCTTGAGGGTCAGCAGGGTACGAAAGAGCTTCATGTTGTCGGGGCTGTCTTCCACGACCAGGATCTTCGGCACGTGAGATTCCGTTTGAGAATCAGGCGCCTTATCAGTACAATCTTGGCTGTTCCCGGGCAATAACGTCGCTTCACCTGAGCACACTCTAACAACTCGTGCACCCCTCGTCGCTGGCGGTCATCGGCCTAGGCGCTATTGGAGGCTCCCTGGCGTGGCAAGCGCGCCTGGCGGGTGTAGACCGGGTGGTGGGGTATTCGCCGCTGCCCGCAGAGGGGATTCAGGCGCTGAAAGCGGGTGCCATCACCGAGCTGGCGGATACCGCGATTCAGGCCGCCCGGGAAGCGGAGATCGTGGTGCTGGCGGTGCCGCCGCGGGCAACGCTGGAATTGATTGGATCGCTGGCTTCGGTTCTGGCTCCCGGAACGGTGCTGACTGATGTCTGTAGCGTTAAGGAGCCGATTATCCGGCACGCCGTGGCCTCCGGGTTGGGCGATCGCTTCGCTGGAGGTCATCCACTGGCCGGGACCCATCAGACCGGCTTCGTGTCAGCAAGCGCTGAGCGTCTTCGCGGCTGCGTAGTCTACATCTGCGAGACCGGTACAACCGCCGGCCATCGAGCGGCGGCCGCGGTGGCCAGCTTCTGGGAGCACACCCTGAATGCCTCTCCAGTGCTGATTGATCCCGCAGCCCATGACCGACAGCTGGCCTGGACCAGTCACCTGCCCCAGGCGGTAGCGTACGCTCTGGCCAAGGTGCTCGCCGACCGCGGACTGGGAGGGGTGTCATTCGGGAGCGGGGCGAAGGACACTACCCGGTTGGCGGCGAGCAACCCCGAGATGTGGGTGGATATTCTGCTGCTGAATCGTTCGGCAGTGGTCGAGGCTCTGGAGCAAACCCGGGCCGGCCTGCAGGAGTTGCAGCAACTCCTTTCGGATGAGGAGCGTGGCGCTCTCGTTCGATTCTGCGACACCGCCCGGGGCTTTCGGCTGGGTATCGACCGGTGAGGGTGGCCGACACAATCCGGGTTCCTGGAGACAAGAGCATCACCCACCGAGTACTGCTGCTCGCAGCATTGGCGCGGGGCTCGAGCAGAATACGTGGCGCGCTCACCTCGCTGGATGCCCGCTCGACCGCTCGGATCCTGCGGCAGCTCGGCGCAACAGTATCGCCTCTCCGGGCCGGCGTGGTGGCCCGGGTAGACGGTCACGGCCGGCTCCGCCAGCCTGATCGAATCCTCGACTGCGGCAACTCTGGAACTACCACTCGCCTGACCCTGGGAGTTCTGGCTGGGCACGATTTCGCCGCCACGTTGACGGGCGACAGCTCGCTGAGGCGCAGGCCCATGCGCCGGGTTACCACTCCGCTGGGAGCCATGGGCGCCCGCTTTACCGAGCAAAACGGGGATGGGTTGCCGCTGACGATCCATGGCGGCTCGCTCAGACCACTCCGCTACCAGCTCCCAGTGTCGAGCGCGCAGATCAAGAGCGCCCTCCTGCTCGCCGGAGTTGTCGGTAACGTCGAGGTCAGCCTGCGTGAGCCGCACGGCCGTTCCCGCGATCATACCGAGCGGCTGCTCCGCGCCTTCGGGTACGAGCTGACGGAGAACGACGGCTGGATCACTTCAAAGCCGACCGGCAGGATCGAGCCTTTCGCGATCGATGTGCCGGGCGATCCCTCATCGGCCGCCTTTTTGGTCGGCGCCGCTCTGCTGGCTGAAAGCGGATCCTTGCGCATATCGGGCGTTGGGCTCAATCCCACCCGGACCGGGTTCCTTCAGGTGCTGGCTCGCATGGGTGGGCTGGTTGAAATCGACAATCAATCGGACCAGTTCGGAGAGCCGGTGGGAGACCTGGTGGTGGAGCCCGCGTCCTTGCGGGCCACGGAGGTCACCGCCGAAGAGATCCCCGGTCTGATCGATGAAATCCCGCTGCTCGCGGTTGTCGCCTCTCGCGCGCAGGGCGTCACCACATTCCGGCAGGTCGGCGAGCTCCGGGTAAAGGAAAGCGACCGACTCGGACTACTTGCGAATAATCTCAGAGCGGTAGGCGCCTGGGCCGAGGTTCAAGGCGATGATCTGCTGGTCGGAGGTGGTGACCAGCCGCCGGCAGGGGCGGTACGAACCGCGGCCGATCACCGTCTGGCCATGGCCTTTGCCGTGCTGGGCACGGTGCCGGGGGCACGGGTGGAGATCGACGATCTCGCCTGTGCCGCGGTGAGCTTCCCCGGCTTTCCCGAGACCCTCAGCCGACTCTCGACAGGAGGTACCCGGTGAGCGGTGGGGTCATTGCCATCGACGGACCCTCGGCGTCCGGAAAGAGCAGCACCGCACGTGCGGTAGCCGAGGCGCTGGGATTTGCCCATCTGGACTCGGGCTCACTGTACCGAGGGGTTACCCTCGTCGCGCTGCGCGAAGGCTTGCGGGACGGGTCGGGAGGTGCGACTCTCGCGGGACTCAATCCCGAGAGAATTCTGCGGGCGGCCGAAGACCGCGGTCTGATGCTGCAGTCCGATGGGGTTGGCTTCTCCGCCTACCTGGAGGGGGAGCCGGCCGAAGAGGCACTCCGAAGTCCCGAGGTTACCGCACACGTCTCGGCTGTCGCCGCGATGCCGGTGGTACGGGAGTGGGTAAACTCCCGGCTGCGGGCCATGGTTCGGGCCGGCCAGGACGTTGTCGTCGATGGGCGAGACATCGGAACCGTCGTCTTTCCCGATGCCGATCTCAAGATCTTTCTCACCGCTTCACCCGAGGCCAGGGCCGGGCGGCGGATAAGTCAGCGAGGAATGGCGGTCCAGCCGGCTCATCTGGATGCCGAGGCCGCTGCTCTGGCTGCCCGAGACCACGCCGACTCTACCCGTGAGGTGGCGCCGCTGCGGCCGGCGCCTGATGCCGTGCACCTCGATACCACCACCATGGACTTTTCCGACCAGGTCCGCTTCATCGTCGACCGGGCTCGGCCTCTCTTCTCGGGCGGCTAATTCAGGGCAACCGCTTGATAGATCTTGCGTTGTGGCCAGTCCGCCGCTATCCTCCTAGGCTCCCGACGGTAAGCACTCCTGCTGCCGGCGGCTCGACTTTTACCCGTGGCGTAGTTGCCCGGCCAGACTAAAGGACCCAGCCTTTCGCATGCTTGACCAACTTCATCCTACAAGCGATCAGTTCACCTCTCCCACCGGCCTCCGGGTTCGTCAGGACCTGTACGACGAAGACTATAGCGACGAAGACTACGAGCAGATGCTCTCGATGTACGAGGGCACCATGTCGCAGATCGTCGAAGGCGAAATCGTCAAGTCGAAGGTTCTGCGGGTCACGGACAATGCGGTAATTCTCGACGTCGGCTTCAAGTCCGAAGGCTCCGTTCCCCTGGACGAGTTCAAGGACCCTCACACCCTTAAAGAGGGCGACGAGGTCGAGGTCTTCCTCGAGCATCTCGAGGACCAGGAAGGCGCCGTTGTCCTGTCCAAGAAGAAGGCCGACTTCATGCGGGTCTGGGAAAAGATCCGTGTGGCCCACGAGGGCGATCAGCCGGTCGAGGGAACCCTGGTCAAGAAGATCAAGGGTGGAGTGGTGGTAAACCTGATGGGTGTGGACGCCTTTCTGCCGGGTAGCCAGATCGCGCTTCGGCGGGTGCCCAATATCGACGAGCTGCTGGGCCAGACCTACGAGTTCAAGATCATCAAGCTGAACAAGCGGCGGCGCAACATCGTGGTCAGCCGCCGGGTCATCCTCGAGAACGAGCGGGCCCACAAGCGCGAGCACCTGATGAAGGAGCTGGCGGTGGGGCAGGTCCGGAAGGGCGTGGTCAAGAACATCACCGACTTCGGCGCCTTCATCGACCTCGGCGGCGTCGACGGGCTGCTGCACATCACCGACATGTCCTACGGTCGGGTGTCGCATCCCACCGAAATGGTCGCCATCGGGAAGGAAGTCGAGGTCAAGATCCTCGATATCGACTGGCAACGGGAGCGGATCAGCCTGGGGATGAAGCAGCTGCAGTCCTATCCCTGGCAGAACGTCGCCGCCAAGTACCCTGTGGGCACCCGAGTTCAGGGCAAGGTGGTCTCGATCACCAATTACGGCGCCTTCGTCGAAATCGAGCCCGGGATCGAGGGGCTGGTGCACATCTCCGAGATGAGCTGGACCCGGAACGTTCGCCATCCGTCGAAGATCGTCAGCATCGGCGAAACCATCGAGGCGGTGGTGCTGAAGGTGGACGAGGCCGAGGAGAAGATCTCGCTCGGCATGAAGCAGACCGAGCAGGATCCCTGGATGGTGCTGCCGCTCAAGTACCCGGTGGGCACCCGGATCAATGGCAAGGTCCGCAACCTGACCAGCTTCGGCGCCTTCGTCGAGATCGAGCCCGGCATCGACGGCCTGATCCATATCTCCGACATGTCCTGGACCAAGCGGGTGCAGCATCCGTCCGAGGTGGTCAAGAAGGGCGATGCGGTGGATGTGGTCATCCTCAACATCGATGCCGAGAACAAACGGATCTCCCTGGGGCTCAAGCAGGCCGAGGAAGACCCCTGGCTCAAGATCGGCGAGACCTATCCCATCGGGATGGAGCTCCGGGGGCGGGCGGTTCGGCTGATGGACAAAGGCGTGGTGGTCGATCTGGGCAACGACATCGAAGGCTTCGTCCCCATGTCGCAGCTCGGCGTGGCCGACATCGAAAACCCGGGCGATGCCGTGAAGGAGGGCCAGGCGCTGGACCTCAAGGTGCTCGAGGTCGATCCCATCCATCATCGCATCGTGCTGGCGGTCATCGGATTCCCGGACGAGCCTATCATTCCGCCGGTCAGGCCGCCGGCGTACGAGGAGAGCATCACCCCGGAATAGCGCGAAAGGCTAGATGGCGTAAAGGGCGACGGAATCCCAAGATTCCGTCGCCCTTTTCATTTCAGCAGTTCCGTTCTGGGGAGGTGAGATGTGAGTTTCACGCTTCTCGCACTCGCACTTGGCATGGCTCTGTTCCTTGGGATGCTGGCGTGTATTGAAGTCGGCCGAATTCTCGGACTGAGACAGATCGAGCACCGGCCGGAGAGCTCTAACGCCGGCGTGGGAGTAGTTGAAGGATCCGTCTTCGGGCTGCTCGGGTTGATGTTGGCCTTTACCTTTTCCGGTGCAGCCAGGCGATTCGATGAGCGTCGCCACCTGGTGGTCGATGAGGTCAACGCCATCGGCACGGCATGGAAGCGCATCGACATGCTGCCGCCGGACGATCAGCCTGCTATCCGTGACGGGTTCCGGCGCTACGTCGACGCCACTATTGCGGCTTACCGAAAGCTGCCGGACCTGACGGCTGAGGAATTTGCCCGGGCTGACCAGGCCGCCGATGATCTCTGGGCCAAGGCAGCCGCCGCCAGCCGGCCGGAGGACGGCGGTGCCCCCAGAATGCTGCTGATCCTTCCTCCCATGAACGAGATGTTTGATATCTCACAGGCCAGGAGGCTGGCCACCCGGATCCACCCACCGGCCATCATCTACGTCATGTTGGCAGTGGTTGCGCTGGCCGGAGCGTTGCTGGCAGGGTATGGGATGGCGGGATACCGGCGGCGAAGCTGGCTTCACATGATTGCCTTTTCCCTCACCATTGCGGCCTCGGCATATCTTATTCTCGACCTCGAGTACCCGACTTTGGGGCTGATCCGGATAGATCGGTTCGATCGTGCCCTTATGGAGCTGCGGGACACGATGAAGTGACCTAAACCATTGGTCAGGTTGCGCCACTGCCGGTCAAAGCCGAGTTTGGGACGGAGAGGAGCTCCCCATTCATGACACTGGTTTCACGACATCTCCGCGCGCTCGCGCAGATCGGGCGAGCCTTGCTCTGCCTCTCAGGCGCCTCGCAGCTTCTGGGTAGCGTGCCGGCGGCGGTGTCACAGGAAAAGGCCCCGGCTCAGGCCCAGCAGGCTCCAGCAAAGCCGGCACAGCAGACTCCAGCAAAGACGGTAGCCGATACCGGCAAGAAGGCCACTTCGGACTCGGCGCAGGTGCGCACACCCGACCAGCTCGATGCGATGGTGGCTCCTATCGCGCTATTTCCCGATGAGCTGCTGGCTCAGACCCTCGTGGCGTCCACCTACCCCCTCGAGATCGTCCAACTGCAGCAGTGGCTCGCCAAGAATCCAGGACTCAAGGACAAGGCGCTGGCCGATTCGGTGGCGAAGCAGCCCTGGGACCCGAGCATCCAGTCGATGGCGCCCTTACCGGATCTCGTAAAACGTCTGGGCGACGACATCCAATGGACCACCGAGCTGGGCAATGCCTTTCTGGCGCAACAGGCCGACGTGATGAGCGCGGTTCAGCGGATGCGAAAGAAAGCGAAGGATAAAGGCACCCTGGAGACCAACGAACAGCAGAAGGTGGAGACCCAGGTAGTCGAGAAGAAGGAAGTGATCGTCATCCAGTCGGCCAACCCAGAAGTGGTGTACGTACCCTCTTACAGCCCCGCCGTCGTATACGGGCCTCCAGTGTATCCCTATCCCCCCATTTACTACCCGTACTATCCGCCCGGTGCCGCATTCATTTCGTTCGGCGTGGGCATGATGTGGGGGGCAGCCATGTGGGGGGGTGCCTGCTGCTATGCCGGCTGGGGCGGCGGCAACGTTTACATCAACGGAGGTAACCACTTTAACAGTATCGGCGGTGTTGGCGGTGTTGGCGGCGTTGGGGGTGTGGGCGGTGTTGGTGGCGTTGGGGGTGTCGGTGGTGTGGGCGGCGTAGGAGGGGTTGGTGGCGCAGGAGGAGTTGGTGGAGTAGGCGGTGCGGGCAAGCCCGGTGGTGTTGGCGGCGCAGGCGGTGCCGGCCGGCCAGGTGGTGCCCAGCCCAAGGGGGGTGGCAGCACTTGGTCTCACAACCCCTCACACCGAGGCGGTGCACCCTACGCCGACCAGCGGACCGCCGACAAGTTCGGTGGTCAAACCCGGGGGCAACAGGGGCAGCGGGGCGCGGGCGCGGGGGGTAGCAACAGAGCGGGTGGTGGAGGCGTGGGACAGGGTGGAGCTGGTGCAGGCAACCGGGCCTCCGCCGGCGGTCAGGGACAGCGCGGCGGTGCCGGCGGGAGCGACCGCGTACCGAATGCAGGCGGCGGTCGCAGCGGGGATCAGATAGGGAATCGCAGCATTCCTTCAGACCGTGGGGGGAGCAGCGGATTCGGCGGCGGGTCGCGCGGGTACGACGGGAGAAGCGCTCGGTCGAGCAGCTCCCGCGGATCATCGAGCATGGGCGGCTCCAGGGGCGGTGGAATGTCTCGCGGGGGCGGTGGAGGGCGTCGCAGATGAGTGCCGTCAGCCGCGTCGTTGGACTCGCTTGGCTCATTGCAATGCTGGGTCCGCTAGGCGCCTGTAATAGAGACGTGAAGCAGCGCCGCTTTGCCTCTCCCCAGGAGGCGGCGGCTGCCTTTACTCAAGCCGCTGAGCAATTCGACCGCCGAGCGCTGGTGGAGATGCTCGGCAGCCAGGGCAAGCCTCTGATTTTCTCCAAGGACTCCGTGCAGGACCGGCAGCGGGCACTCGCGTTCGCCTCCGAGGCGCGCATTCAGCACCGGATAGAACTGGATTCATCGGGTACAGTAGCCACCCTGACGGTGGGCCCTACTGACTGGCCTCTGCCTTTCCCCATCGTAAAGGACAGTAACACCTGGCGTTTCGACGCCGAGGCCGGGGCGGAGGAGATCCTCATTCGCCGCATAGGGCAGAACGAACTCGACGCCATTCAGGTGTGTCGCGGGTACGTGGAAGCTCAGCGGATGTACGCCACCACCCTGCATGACGGTGCCGAGGTGAACCAGTATGCCCAGCGCATCATCAGCACGCCGGGAAAGCATGATGGTCTTGCCTGGAAGGACAGCAACGGGATCTGGCAGGGCCCGGTGGGCGAGGCAATCGCGCGGGTCATAGCGGAGGGCTACCAGGACGACCTCCAGCCCTATCACGGATACTACTTCAAGATCCTGAAAGGCCAGGGTCCCGCCGCGCCGTTGGGAGAGATGAATTTCGTCACCAAGGGCCTGATGATCGGCGGCTTTGCTTTGGCCGCGGCCCCCGCGGAATACCGGGTAAGCGGAGTAAAAACCTTCATCGTCAGCCACAGCGGAATCGTGTACGAGCAGGATCTTGGACCCAAGACGCTCGAACAGTTCAAGGCCATGGAGGTGTACAACCCGGACTCCACCTGGTCGCCTGTCTCCACCGACCCGGCCCCCACCCTGAGCACCCGCTAATTCAGCAACAGCAGTTCAGGCCAACTCGAAAACAAACGTGGCGTTGTGACCCTGGTCGGGCCCGCGCTACATTCATCCCCCATGTCCGACCCCCGACAGCTGCTGGACGACCTGCATCACCGCCAATCGCTCGCCGAGCAAGGCGGTGGCCCCGACCGCATCGCGCAACAGCATAAGAAAGGGAAGCTGACGGCCCGGGAACGGCTCGACTTGCTGCTGGACGAGGGCAGCCTGGTCGAGCTGGATCGTTTCGTCACCCATCGCTCGACGGACTTTGGGCTGGAGCAACAGATCTTCCCTGGTGACGGGGTCGTGACCGGATCGGGCCGGATCGATGGCCGACTGGTCTACGTGTTCTCCCAGGACTTCACCGTCTTTGGAGGCTCGCTCTCCGAGGCGCACGCGGAGAAGATCTGCAAGATCATGGATCTGGCGCTCAAGACCGGTGCCCCAGTGATCGGCCTGAACGATTCGGGCGGTGCCCGGATACAGGAGGGTGTTGTCTCCCTTGGCGGCTACGCCGACATCTTCCTGCGGAACACTCTCGTCTCCGGAGTGATACCGCAGATCTCGGTGGTTCTCGGGCCCTGCGCCGGCGGGGCGGTGTACAGTCCAGCCATCACCGACTTCATCTTCATGGTTCGTAACGTGAGCTACATGTTCGTCACCGGACCCAATGTGGTTAAGACGGTGACCCACGAAGAGGTGAGCTTCGACGAGCTGGGCGGCGCCGACACTCACGGCGGCACCTCGGGTGTCGCTCACTTCGTGCACGATTCCGAGCCGGAATGTCTCCAGGCGGTACGCGAGCTCCTCGGCTTTCTCCCGCTGAACAACCTCGACGAGCCGCCCCAGCGGCACTCCGAAGACCCGGCCGACCGGCGAGATGAAGCGCTGCTGGAGCTCATTCCCGAGAGCCCCAATAAACCCTATGACATGCACGGGGTGATCGGGCGGGTGGTCGACGACGGCGCCTTTCTGGAGGTGCAGCGCGGCTACGCGGATAATATCGTAGTTGGATTCGCTCGGTTTGGGGGTACCCCGGTCGGGATAGTCGCTAATCAGCCTGCGGTCCTGGCCGGAGTCCTGGACATCAACGCCTCGCTGAAGGCGGCTCGGTTCATCCGCTTCTGCGACTGTTTCAACCTTCCGGTGGTCACCTTCGTGGATGTCCCGGGATTTCTGCCTGGAGTGGCCCAGGAGCATGGTGGCATCATCAAGCACGGCGCCAAGCTGCTCTACGCCTATTGCGAGGCCACCGTTCCCAAGCTCACGGTGATTACCCGGAAGGCCTACGGCGGCGCGTACGACGTGATGAGCTCCAAGCACATTCGGGGCGACGTCAACCTGGCCTGGCCCTCAGCCGAGATTGCCGTGATGGGACCCAAAGGGGCGGTGGAAATTCTCTTCAAGGACGAGATCGCCCGGGCCGAGGATCGCACCACGGCTACCGACCGGCTGATTGATGAGTACACCGCCAAATTCGCGCACCCCTATGCTGCCGCGGCCCGCGGTTATATCGATGACGTGATCGATCCGCGGGACACCCGCCCTCGGCTGATCGAAGCGCTGCGGACGCTCCGAGGCAAGCGGGATCGGAACCCGCCGAAAAAGCACGGGAATATTCCGTTGTAATCGTGACCCCTGAAGGGAATCCGGTGCACCGCCCCCTGGCACCGACGTCCCCTAGCCAAGAGGTACTCGGGGGGGCATTTTGTCACACATGTTTCAGGTTGCTTCGGTGCAGACCACTCCCCCCAGTGCGGCACGTCTCCGGCTTTCCCCGATAGCCCTGGCCCTGTTCCTCATCGGAACGCTGGGCCCCGTTGGACTCCGCGCCCAGGCTGCGATCGACCCGAACGTGGCACCCAAAGCGGCCGCTCTGGAGCGGAGCGGGGAACGGCAGATGGCCATCGATCTGCTGGGGCGGTACCTCGCCACCGCCCCCGATGACGGACGAGCCTGGCTTCAGCTGGGCCGATTCTACCTGCTCGACGCCCGCGACTGGCATCTTCAGGGGCATAAGGGTGATCCGGACGGCCTGTTGTATCTCGATTTTGCCGCCACGGCATTCGACCAGGCAATTCGGCTTTCAGTCGACTCGGGAATCGTATTCCGGGGGTTGGCCGAGTTGGAACGCTCCGTAGTGGCAATCGAAGATTCGGGTTGGAATGTGGTTGGCCCAGGGCAGCCTCGCCCGACCAGCCCCGAAATGCCGGGGTTCATTGTAGAGCTCGGGTCCAATCTCTTAAGCTCCTGCCCGGCAGGTGGGGTTCTGCTGTTGGGTAGCGACCTCGAAGCGCTTTCTGTCTGGTATGACGATCTGGACCTCCGCACCCGGGAGATCCTTCCGATTCGTCCGGACCGCTACGCCACGGATTCGATCTATCGTCGCCGAATGGCGCAGGCCATGGGCATCGATCCGGGTCTCCCGGTGCGCAATGCCCTGAAGGATGTGGCCGACCACCGGACTCTGTGCCTCACTCCGACGGCAGACAGCGCTGCAGCCCCCGCACTGGAATGGCAACCGTTCCGGCTCACTCGGGTCAGCCGAGCCGCCGCGCCCGGACCAGAGGCTCTTTCGGTTACGGAGTTGTTGGAGGCTACCCGCCAGGGCAGCTCGGTGTGGGTTCACGATGTTCGGTTGGTGTACGACCGGGCCGCGCGGTTCAATAATCTGCTGTGCGGCAGCTTGCTAACGGTGTTCGGCGACTCACCCCCACCGGCATGCCGTCCCTGAGGGTCGGACCACACATCCCTCGTACCGCTTTTTACGTCCTGCCAGTCTTTCCCACTTTCCAATGAACCGAGTGCTCGTCGCCAATCGCGGGGAGATCGCGCTCCGGATCATCCGCGCCTGTCATGAAGAGGGTCTGGAGGCGGTGGCGGTGTACTCCAGTGTGGATCGTGCCGCGCCGCATGTACGTGCGGCAGATCATGCGGTTTCTATTGGACCAGCGGCACCGGCCCAGAGCTACCTCTCCATCGAGCGTCTGATTGACGCCGCCCAGAAGACCAAGGCCCAGGCGATCCACCCAGGGTATGGATTCCTAGCCGAGCGAGCCGCGTTTGCCGAGGCAGTGGAGACGGCCGGTCTGATTTTTGTGGGACCTCCAGCTACTGCCATCAGGGCGATGGGGGACAAGACGGAGGCGCGGTGGCGGATGCAGGAGGCGGGGGTGCCCATCGTGCCCGGCGCCAGTGCTCTGAGCGAAGATTTGAAGGCAGCCGGCGGCGCAGCAGACAAGATCGGATACCCGGTGATGGTCAAGGCTGCGGCGGGGGGCGGCGGCAAGGGTATGCGAGTGGTGCGCGAAGCAGGAGCCCTGGCCGCTGCGCTGGAGGCTGCCCGTTCAGAGGCGCTCAAGGCCTTCGGCGATGCCAGCGTGTATCTCGAGAAATTCATCGAGCGTCCCCGCCACGTCGAGATCCAGGTCCTGGCCGACCGGGAGCGCACGATCCATCTCGGGGAACGCGAGTGTTCGGTACAGCGACGTCACCAGAAACTGGTTGAAGAGGCGCCCTCGATTGCAGTCTCGCCCGAGCTCCGAGAGCGCATGGGAGCGGCCGCCGTTGCAGCCGCAAAAGCTGTCGGCTATCGCAGTGCGGGCACCTGCGAGTTTCTACTGCTTCCGGATGGCTCGTTCTATTTCCTCGAAATGAACACCCGGATTCAGGTGGAGCACCCAGTCACTGAGCTGGTGTACGGCGTGGACCTGGTGCGGGAGCAGCTGCGCATTGCGCGAGGCGAGCCGATGCGGGTGCCTGAGGGGACGCTCTCCCCCCGCGGATGGGCCATGGAGTGCCGGATAACCAGTGAGGACTCCGCCAATGGATTCCTGCCCTCTACCGGCAAGATCGACTACCTGAAGCCGCCGGCGGGGCCAGGGGTTCGCTGGGACAGTGGGATCGAGATCGGAGATGAAGTCACCCTCTACTACGATTCCATGCTGGCCAAGCTGATTGTCTGGGCACCAGACCGCGCCCAAGCGCTGGCTCGAATGACTCGTGCTCTGAATGAGCTGGTGATTACGGGTGTGGCCACCAACCAGGGCTTCCATCGGCGGCTTATTGCCGATGCCGCGTTCGCCCGGGGAGAGATCGACATTCAGTTTCTCGACCGGCGGCCGGACCTCACCGGCCCCGACCGTACGCTCGAACGGGTCGAGCACCTGGCCATCGCGGCTGCCCTGGCTGAGGACAGCTCCCGACAATCGCGCCTTCCTCTGCTTGCGGCGGATACCAGTCGGGAAAGCGAGTGGGCAAGGCAGGCCCGGAGTGAAGCGCTGCGGTGAGCCCGATCCGGATTCTACGGCTGGCGGCTGGTGGCGATGGAGTAGGGAAGCTGGACGATGGCCGGACGCTCTTTGTTCCGAGGACAGCGCCAGGCGATCTCATCGAGATCACCGGGATTCGAGAGCACAAGAAATTTGCCCGGGCTCGGCTGGGAGAATTGCTCGAGGCTTCTCCGCGACGGGTCGAGCCTCGCTGTCCCCATTACACCAGAGACGATTGCGGCGGCTGTCAGTTCCAACACCTGGACAACGTGACCCAGCTGGAGAGCCGCCGCGCCTTCGTGGGAGACGCGCTCCGGCGAATAGGGAAGCGGGATATCTCTGATCCGCCCATCGTTCCTGCCGAGCAGACCTACGATTATAGGACCAAGGTCACGCTTCACGTGGCCTCGGATGGGCGACGTATTGGCCTGCATCCTTATGACCGGCCCGACCAGATCTTCGATTTGGCCTGGTGCCATATCACCGCCCCACCATTGATGGAGCTTTGGCAGCAGGTCAGACGCCACCGTGCGCTCCTTCCCCCCCAGTTGCTACAGCTGGTTCTTCGTCTCGACCGCCGGGGCCACTGCCATCTGGTGTTCAAGCTTGGGGCGGGCGAGGTCTGGTCCGGGGCGGACCGTCTCTATCGTGAGCTGCAGCGCCAGGGCGCGAGAGCCACACTGTGGTACCAGCCGCCTGACGGGGTCGCTCGGGCTGTTGCCGGCGCGAGCGAGGCTTTTCCGGCTACGGTGTTCGAGCAGGTCAATCCTGAAATGGGCGATAAGGTCCGCAGCTTTGCCATCGAACAGCTGGGCGAAGTTGGAGGGCGAAAGTTGTGGGACCTGTATGCCGGCATCGGAGAAACCACTGCCCAACTGGTCTCGCGCGGCGCTCTAGTGGAAAGCGTGGAGCTCGATCGGCGTGCTGTGGCCGAAGCGGAGGCTCGGGGCCCAACGGCGCGGCGCCTCGCCGGTCGGGTTGAGGATTTGATGACCCAACTGCGGGCCCCCGACGGCGTGATCACCAACCCGCCTCGGGCTGGGATGGACGAGCGGGTTACCGCCGAACTGGAGCGCGTGCGCCCTAGCTGTGTGGTCTATGTCTCCTGCGATCCGGCGACGCTGGCCCGAGATCTCCAGCGGCTGCCCAGCTTCCGGCTGACCGCGGTGCGCGCCTTCGACCTCTTTCCCCAGACGACCCATGTGGAGACGGTCGCTACCCTGGAGCCGGCATGAGGTACGTCGTCCTGGTGGATGGGCGCTCGATCGAGGTGGAGATCGACGGCGAGCGGGTCACCGTTGCGGGACGCACTCGTCAGGCGAGTCTCGGCGTCATCCCGGGCACCCCGCTGCGGCAGATGTTGCTGGACGACGAGCCATCAACTATGTCGGTCGCGGCGCTGGGCCGGGGCCGCTGGGCGCTGACGCAGCATGGCGAGCGGGTCGAGCTCGAGGTCTTGGATGAGCGCGCCCACCACATTCGAGGTCTTACCGGTGCTGCGGACCAGCGCAGAGTGGCCGAAGTTCTCAAGGCGCCGATGCCCGGACTGGTGGTACGGGTTCAAGTGCAGCCGGGCGCCCAGGTGTCTGCCGGACAGGGGCTGGTGGTGCTCGAGGCCATGAAGATGGAAAACGAGCTCAAGGCCCAGGCCGTAGGCATGGTGAAGCGGGTTCGAGTTGTGGCCGGAGAAGCGGTAGAGAAAGGGCAGGTGCTGGTCGAGTTTGAAGACATCCCGCCACCTTGACCCGATTGCGACAGGCCAGCTATCTTCGGGGTCTGTTTTGGTTTGGCCCTGTTTGACCCAAGGCGCGGAATTCATGAAGACCTTTACCGCCACACCAGCGGACATCAGTCATGAGTGGCACATCGTCGATGCGGCGGGCGTACCGCTCGGGCGGCTGGCGAGCAGCATCGCTCAACTGATTCGCGGGAAGCACAAGCCGACCTACACGCCGCACATGGATGGCGGTGACTTTGTGGTCGTCGTTAACGCAGCCAAGGTCCGGCTGACCGGCCGCAAACTGACCAATAAGGTGTATTTCGCTCACACGGGATACATGGGTCACGAGCGCTTTACCCAGGCACGCGATCTTCTGGCCAAGCACCCGGAGCGGGTCATCGAAAAGGCGGTTTACGGCATGCTGCCCAAGACATCGCTGGCCAAGCAGAAGCTTCGGGGAAAGCTCAAGGTATACCCCGGGCCGGAGCACCCGCATGCGGCGCAACAGCCCAAGCCGTTTAACGTCACTCCGTCAAAGGCAACCGCATGACTGCAACACCCCAGTTTCGCTGGCAGGCGGTGGGCCGGCGTAAGACCAGCGTCGCCCGGGTGTATCTCACGCCCGGCACCGGCAAGTGGGACATCAACGGTCGCACGTTGGGCGATTACTTCCCGCGGCCATCGCTGGTGCAGCACATCCAGCAATCCTTCACTGCCACCGATACTCTCGGCGCTTTTGACGTGAAGGCGCATGTGAACGGGGGCGGTCAGGCCGGACAGGCCGGCGCCCTGAGACACGCCATCGCCCGGGCGCTGGTCGAGGCCGATGGGCAGCACCGGACCAAGCTTCGGGCTGCCGGGTTGATGACCCGCGATCCCCGAGCCGTCGAGCGGAAGAAGCCGGGCCGGCCCGGAGCGCGGAAGCGGTTCCAGTTCAGCAAGCGCTAGTCGCGCTTGCTGAGGCAGGGCAGCGGGGAAGACGGGCAGCAGGGCAGAGATTTCGGTGAACTGCCCCGCCGCCCAGCGGTCCCGCTGCCCCGCTAACATCGCACATCGCGGGATTCGGCTGCGGGTGCCCCTGCGGGGGTCTCAGCCGAAGACGAACGCGGTGGACGCCTAACCCCAACACGGACGGGAAATCAGTACAGCATGGCACAGCCTCAATTGCAGGACCTGCTCGAAGCTGGGGTGCATTTCGGCCACCAGACTCGCCGGTGGAACCCGAAGATGCGCCGCTTCATCTTCGCCGAACGTTCCGGCATCTACATCATCGACCTCCAAAAAACACTCCGCCAGATTGGCAAGGCGCAGGAGCTCCTTCGGAGCGTCGTCCTCAAGGGAGATGGCGTACTCTTCGTCTGCACCAAGAAGCAGCTCAAGGCCATCGTCCAGGCTGAGGCGCAGACCTGCGGGGCGTTCTACGTGACCGAGCGCTGGCTGGGTGGAATGCTCACCAACTTCCAGACGCTCAAGAAGCAGATTCGGCGGCTGCGGGACCTGGAGCAGGGCGCCGCCGAAGGCGACTTCGAGAACTACACCAAGAAGGAAAAGCTGCTGTTCGAGCGAGAGCGGGTGAAGTTGAGCCGTAACCTGGAAGGCATCAAGGGCATGGGTCGGGTACCCGGCGCGTTGTTTATCGTCGATGCCAAGAAGGAGAAGATCGCGGTTGCCGAGGCGAACAAGCTGGGCATTCCGGTGGTAGCCATCGTCGATACCAACGCCGATCCGGATGTGATCACGGTGCCGGTTCCCGGCAACGATGACGCTATCCGCTCAGTTTCTCTGATTACCGCGGCCCTGGCTGACGTCATCAAGGAAGCCCGCTCGCAGATGCCCATGCGTGAGGTCACCGAAGATCTCGAAGCGGAGACCTACAGCACGGATGCCGGCAGCGAGGGCGATGCCGATGCCGATCGCAAGCGCCGCCGTCCCCGCCGCAAGCGCCGGCCCAAGCCCGAGGCTATCGCGGCCCGGCTCAAGACCGACGCCGACACAGAGGGAGTAGCGGAAGCAGCGGCCCCCGGAGCCGTGAGCGACACAGGCGTCTAAGCACACAACGGCCCTACAGGCAGTCTGCCGCCGCTCAGCCTGCCGGGCACGAGCGGCGGCTTTACTATTCACCCCAGCGTGAACCCCTGGTTGGAGACTATGGCTAGCACGACAATTTCGCCGAAGGACGTCAGTGAGCTCCGCCTGCGCACCGGCGCCGGTATGATGGACTGCAAGCGCGCCCTGGAGGAGTCCGGTGGCGACATGGATAAGGCCTCGGAGATTCTTCGGAAGAAGGGAATCGCCAAGGCCGAAAAGCGGGCCGGAAAGGTAGCGTCGCAGGGCCTGGTGGTGAGCTATCTGCACCACAATGGCCAGGTGGGCTCGCTGGTGGAGCTCAACTGCGAAACCGATTTCGTTGCCCGGACCGACGATTTCCAGCAGCTCGCCCGAGACATCGCGCTGCACGTGGCCTCCGCCGATCCGATCGCGGTAAACCCGGAGGATGTGCCCGCCGAGCTGATCGAGCGGGAACGCCGGATTGCCGAGGAGCAGGTGGCTCAGGAGGGCAAACCGGAAAACATCCGGAGTAAGATCGTAGACGGCAAGCTGAAGAAATTCGTGGCCGAGCGCACGCTGACGGAGCAGTTGTTTGTGCGCGACGACAAGAAGACGGTTGGCCAGCTCATCAAGGAGGCTTCCGGCAAACTGGGCGAGGTGATCTCGGTCCGGCGCTTTGCCCGGTTTAAAATCGGAGAAGTTTGATGGCCCTCGCCTACACCCGCGCCCTGCTCAAAATTTCGGGCGAGGCGCTGGCCGGCGATAAGGGCTTTGGTCTCGACTATCATATGGTCGAGGCTTTCGCCGAGGAAATCAAAGCGGTGCACGCCATGGGTGTGCACCTGTCTTTAGTGGTGGGTGGCGGCAACATCATCCGGGGCACTGCCGCCAGCCGCGAAGGACTGGACCGTGTTTCTGCCGACTACATGGGAATGCTCGGCACGGTCATCAACGCATTGGCGCTCCAGGATGTGCTGGAGAAGATCGGCGTGGATACCCGGGTCATGACGGCCATCCGCATGGAGTCGGTGGCCGAGCCCTACATTCGCCGACGGGCCGTCCGCCACCTGGAGAAGGGGCGGCTGATCATCTTTGCCGCGGGTACCGGCAACCCATTCTTCTCCACCGACACCGCCGGAGTCCTGCGCGCCCTCGAGATCGAGGCGCAGGTGATTCTCAAGGCCACCAACGTGGATGGCATCTATACCGGGGATCCACGCAAAGATGCTTCGGCCACCTTCATTCCCGAGCTCACCTTTCAGGAAGCCATCGTGAAGAACTACGCGGTCATGGACGCCAACGCGTTCGGTCTGTGTAAAGCCAATCAGCTGCCCATCATTGTCTTCAATATCAATCAGCCCGGCGCCATCACACGGGTACTTCAGGGCGAGCGCGTGGGGACGATCGTGCGATGAGCACAATTCCAGAACTGACCAAGCATGGCCGCGAGCTCATGCACAAGGCGGTCGAAAGCACCAAGCGGGAGTTCACCTCGATCCGGAGTGGGAAGGCCAGCACCTCCCTGCTCGACATCGTGAGGGTGGAAGCCTACGGAGGTCAGGTGCCGCTCAATCAGGTCGCCATGATCAATGCTCCCGAGCCCCGGTTGCTGACCGTCCAGCCCTTCGACAAGTCTCTCAGCGGTGCCATCGAAAAGGCTATCCGGGATTCCGATCTGGGCCTCAATCCAGCCACTCAGGGCAATCTGATCCGGGTGCCGCTTCCGGCCTTGTCGGAAGAACGCCGCAAGGATCTGGTGAAAGTGGTACATAAGCTGGGTGAGGAAGGGCGCATTGCGGTGCGGCACGCCCGGACCGACACGCTGTCCCGTATCAAGAAGCTCGAGAAGATCTCCGAAGACGACAAGCGGCACGCCGAAAAGGAGATCCAGAAGCTCACCGACGAGCACATCAAGCAGATCGATGGCCTGATTCATTCGAAGGAAGCGGAGATCCTGGAAGTCTGATCGAATGAGCAACGATCTGCTGCAGCGGTTGCGGGTTCATGGCGCGGTTCCCGGCCACATCGCCATCATCATGGATGGCAATGGCCGCTGGGCCAAGGGACGCTCGTTACCCCGTCCGCTGGGCCATCACGCCGGGATGAAGGCGGTCCGCGAGGTGGTCGAGGGCTGTCTGCAGGCCGGCGTAGGGGTTCTCACGCTCTTCGCCTTCAGCCAGGAGAACTGGAAGCGTCCGGCGGGAGAGATCGAAGCTCTGATGAAGCTGCTGGAGGAATACATCGCTCGGGAGGCCGCCGAGCTGCGGGACCAGGGGGTGTCGGTCCGGGTGCTGGGCCACCTGGACCAGCTGGGCGAGGGTGCTCGCCGCGCGGTCGATCGTATCATCGCGGAAACGGCGGGCGGTACCTCGCTCGCGCTGAACCTTTGCATCTCCTATAGCGCCCGGGCCGAGATTGCCCGAGCGGCCCGCATGCTGGCTCAGGAGGTGGCGGCAGGCAAGCTCGACCCGGCCGACATCGACGAGGAGGCGGTGGGGCGGATGCTCTACACCGCTCCCTGGCCCGATCCCGATCTGCTGATCCGGACCTCCGGCGAAATGCGGATCTCCAATTTCCTTCTCTGGCAGCTCGCCTATGCCGAGCTGTACGTCACTCCCGTGCTCTGGCCGGACTTCAGCCGGCGACACCTCTTCGAAGCCATTCTGGAGTTTCAGCGGCGCGAACGGCGGTTTGGCCGCGTCGAAGCCGGATGAGCATGGATGCCAATCTGGTCCGGCGGGTCGGATTTGCGGTGGTTGCAATTCCGCTCGCTCTGATCCTCATCTGGTATGGCGGAGCTCCGCTGGCCTTGGTGCTGGCCCTCGTGGGCGCCCTCGGTGCGCGTGAGCTGCTGGACCTCGCGGGTCGCGGAAACGTGCTTCCAGTGCGGCCCCTCGCCCTGCTGAGTGCCGCGGCCCTCCCACTACTGGTGTACGGCGTGATCGCGACGGCCGATGTGCGCCGCTGGGTGGGCCTCTGGTGGCCGTATCTTGCCGCCATCTGGCTGCTGCTTCTGCTCAGCTGGGTGCTTGCCGCGCGCACACCCACCGAACGCCCGCTGTCTGCCGCGAGCATCACTCTTCTGGCCGTGGCATACACCGGCGCACTGCCCGCCTTTCTGCTGGCCATTCGGCACACCAGCTTCGCCCTCAAGTCCTGGTCCGGTGCCGGGCTGGTATTCTTCCCCCTGGTTGTCACCTGGGTGTGTGATACGGCGGCCATGTTCGGGGGACGCACTATAGGCGGTCCCAAGCTTGCGGCGCGGGTCAGTCCAGGGAAAACCATCTCGGGAAGTACCACGGGCGTGGTTGGTGGCACACTCATGGCGCCGGTGTTCGGTTTCCTGGTTTTCCCCCGGGTGGGTCTCGACATTCCGCTGTGGCAGCTCGTTGCCATCGCGGCCGTGCTCTCGGTGATCGGCCAGGTAGGAGACCTCGCCGAGTCTCTGTTCAAACGGGAGGCAGGCGTCAAGGATTCGAGCCACCTCATTCCCGGACACGGCGGCGTGTTGGACCGATTCGATTCACTCTATTTCGTCATTCCCACGGCGGCGGCAATGTACCGCGCCTTCGGGGTGATCTGATGACCGTGGCCCGCACGCAGCGAGGCGTGGCCCTCCTGGGCTCCACCGGCTCCATTGGTCATAGCACCCTCGATGTGCTCCGGCGGCAGCAGGAGCACTTCCGGCTGGTGGCGCTCACCGCCGGACGGAACCGGGAGAAGCTGGAGGCGCAGGTATCGGAGTGGCGGCCATCCTACGCGGCCCTTGCGGGACTGAGTAGCGATTCGCGCTGGCCCACGGGGCCCGAGGTCCTGATCGAGGCCGCAACTCACCCGGATGCTGACATTGTGGTGAACGCGGTTGTTGGGGCTGCCGGCCTCGAGGCGACGCTGGCCGCGCTTCAGGCGGGCAAGCGAGTGGCGCTGGCCAACAAAGAGACCCTGGTAATGGCCGGAGATCTGGTGGCGCAGGCCGCCTGCGCCGGCGGCGGCGAGATCGTCCCGATCGACTCGGAGCACAGCGCAGTGCTGCAGTGCGTCACCGGGCGGGACAACGGTCTGGCACGACTGATCCTGACCGCATCAGGAGGTCCCTTTCGCGAATGGGAGCCGGAGCGGGTATGGCATGCAACCGTCGAGGAAGCACTGCAGCACCCCACCTGGCGCATGGGTACCAAGATCACAGTCGACTGTGCGACTCTGGCCAACAAGGCACTCGAGCTGATCGAGGCGCACTATCTGTTCGGCTTGCCCTATGACGCCCTGGACGTGGTGGTGCACCCCCAGAGCGTAGTGCATGCCTTCACCGAGTTTTGTGACGGCAGTGTTCTGGCTCAGCTCGGATTTCCTTCCATGGAGTTGCCGATTCTGTACGCCCTGACCCATCCCGAACGGCTGCCCGACTCGGGGGTTCGCCGGTTCGATCCCATCGCGGCGGGGCCACTCACATTCGAGCCGGTGCGTATGGAAGTGTTCCGAGCACTGCAGTGCGGGATTTCCGCAGGCCGGGCCGGTGGTACCGCTCCGGCCGTCTTCAACGCAGCCAACGAAGTGGCGGTTGCGGCCTTTCTCGAGGGTGTCATTCCGTTCGGCCGGATCAGTGAGACCATCGAGATGACCCTGGAGGCCCATCGGCCGGTACCGGCAACCTCGGTGGAGGCCGTGAGAGCCGCCGATCGCTGGGCCCGTGCAACGGCTCGCCGGAGCGCAGAGACCTGATGCTGCTCACCCTACTGTCGTTGATCGTCGTCCTTGGTGTCCTGGTGTTCGTCCACGAAGCAGGACACTTCCTCGCCGCCAAGTGGGCCGGGATTTACGTGCACCGTTTCTCCCTCGGCCTGGGTCCACCAATCCCATGGCTCACCTTCCGGCGAGGTGAGACCGAGTACTCGATATCCTGGCTGCCCCTTGGCGGCTATGTGAAAATGGCGAGCAGTGAAGAGGACATCGGCAGCAGTGCGCTCGAGGGTGGCGCGCCCACGGCGGCGGTGCCGCCGAACCGGGTGTTCGAGGCCAAGCCGATGTGGAAGCGGATGGTGGTGATCCTCGCCGGGGTGACCATGAACGCGCTCTTTGCCTGGGCAATGTTCTCGTTTCTGGCCTACAAGAACGGCCGGCAGATCGATCCGGTCACTACCGTCGGACGCGTCCTCACTGAGGGGCTCCCTCGGGAAGCCGCTGCGCTGAAACAGATTTCTCCCGGGTCGAAGATCATTCGGGTGAATGGTGACACCGTCAGCTCCTGGGACGAGGTTGTGAGCGGGATCGCCAACACCTCGGCGCCCGAAGTTCGGATCGATCTGGATCGGGGGCAGACCGTGGTTCTCCCGATCCATCCTGACGCCCTCGAGGAGCGGCTCAAGGCCGCCCATGCGCTGCAGCCCTTTCGGGCTCCAGTCATCGGAGAGGTACTCCCGGACAAGCCCGCAGCGCGAGCCGGCATCCAGAAGGGAGATTCGGTCGTCGCGGTGAACGGCCGGCAGGTCGAGCAGTGGTACGACCTGCTGGAGGTGGTGCAATCCGGCGTGGGTCAGACACTCGCCCTGACAGTGTCGCGGAACGGAGAACAGCACGAAGTTCAGATGCGGCCCTATACCGACACACTACCAGACCTCGATGGGAAACCCAAGGCAATTGGGCGCATCGGGATCGCGGTGCGGAACGACTTCATCTCCGAGAAGCTCGATCTCCCTCAGGCGATCGGTGAGGGACGGCGAGCCACGGCCGGGGCCTCCACCCAAGTAGTGCGGACCGTTCGCGGACTGTTCAGCGGCAGAATATCCGGGCGAAACGTCGGCGGTCCGATTCTCATTGGCCAGCTTGCCGGCGAGAGCGCCCGGATGGGTCTGGACACGTTCCTTGGTTTCATGGCTCTGATCTCCATCAATCTCGCCATTCTGAACCTCTTACCCGTACCGGTGCTGGACGGAGGACAATTTCTGTTTCTGCTGGCGGAAGCCGTGATTCGGCGGCCATTGCCGGTCAAGCTGCGGGAACGCCTTACGACGGTAGGCCTGGTGCTCATCATCCTGCTGATGGGTCTGGCCTTCTCCAACGATTTCAGGCGGCTGTTCGGCGGGTAACGTCCTAAGGCTCGGTGACCGTGGCAATCACCGACTCCAGCTGGTCAGGAGTGAGTTGCCGGCATTCCCGTTGGAGATCCTCGATATCGGTGGCCAGGAACTTACCCAACAATCCATCCGCGCTCACCTCGAATGCAGGTATGTCCTTCTTGGCCGAGGTGTTGGAGTAAAGCGCGATCACCGCGCGCTGGTCGAACTGGTAGAACGAGTACGCTGGATAGCGACTGAAGAGCCAGATCTCCGCGGGCTTCCCGTATTCCCGCGCCAATCGGTAGCAGTACCGGTAGGCATCGATCACCAGCGTGGGAGTCAGCGGCCCGTCCTCGAAGCGCCGGGAGAGCGAAAACATGAGCTCATGGTTCTCCAGGTCGGGCAGGAAGATCTGCATCTCCGTATCACTGCGGGCCAGAAAGGTCTTGATTGCTGCCGAATGATTCTCACGCCAGCGCCGTGAGTGGATGAAGTAGAGCGCCATTCGGCTGGACGTGGCGATCAACTCCTCGAACCGCTGATAGAAGCCGGCAAAGGATCCGACCCGGACAATGCCGGAGACTGGCTCGAGTGGCGTGGTCATCTGGGCGATCAAAGTGAATGCCCTGGAGAGGTGGGGCAAGGGAGGGGCGGGCTCACGGGGTTGCTTGGACCTGCCGGTCCGGCTATTTTCTCGTGCTACAACGGATTACGAAGCGCGAGACAATCGTTCAGAGGACCCGAGGCATGAGCTTCGATAAGCAGGCAGTGGTAGCAAAGCACCAGGCGCATCCCAGCGACACCGGCTCGGCGAAGGTGCAGGTGGCGCTCCTGACCGAGCGGATCAACTCCCTCACCGAGCACTTTCGTACCCATCTGAAGGACCATCACAGCCGTCGCGGCCTGCTCAAGATGGTGGGCACCCGGCGCCGCTTGCTGACGTACCTCAAGCGCAGTGACCTGCAGACGTACCGAGCGCTCATCGAGCAGCTTGGACTCCGGCACTAAAAGATGATGACCACCGGGGGCGTCCTGATCGATCTCGGGACGCCCTCTCTGTTTTTGAGTCGAGAGCTGGGAGTCGGGAGTCGGGTCCCTGCCACGACTGCCGTCTCTGACTCCAGACTCCCAACTCCTGACTACGCAGCAAAGACGCCCTAAAGAGAGAGAGTGCAGCAGTGACAGTTCAACGCATCGAAACGGAGTTCGCCGGACGCCAGCTGACCATCGAGACGGGCCGTCTGGCCCGGCAGGCCGCCGGCTCCGCCCTCATCCGGTTTGGCGATACCATAGTACTCGCCGCCGTGACCGTATCTCCCAACATCTCCAACCTTCCGTTCTTCCCGCTCACGGTGGAGTACCGCGAAAAGACCTACGCCGCCGGAAAGATTCCTGGCGGATTTCTGAAGCGTGAGGGCCGGCCCTCCGACAAGGAAATTCTGGCCAGCCGGCTGATCGATCGCTCGATCCGGCCGCTGTTCCCCGAGGGGTTCAAGAACGAAGTCCAGGTGTTCGTGACGGTGCTGTCGGCCGATCAGGAGAACGACGCGGACATCCTGGGGGTGATAGCCGCCTCAGCCGCCCTTACGCTTTCCCAGGTGCCCTGGAACGGTCCGCTCAGCGCGGTACGGGTTGGTCGGGTGGAGGGGAACTGGATCCTGAACCCCACGTTCCAGCAGCTGGAGTTCTCTACCATCGACCTCGTCGTCAGCGGGTCCGCCGACTCGATCGTCATGGTCGAGGGTGGCTCCCTGGAGGTTTCCGAGGGCGAGATGCTCGAGGCCCTGAAAGTTGCCCAGCGAGGAATTCGGGACGGCATCAAACAGCAGCAACAACTGGCCAGCAAGGCCGGGGCCCCGAAGAAGATGGCGTGGAGCAAGCCCGAGGTCGATCAGACCCTGGTTTCCCGGGTCCGAGCCGCGGCCGAGTCGCAGATGGCGCAGGCCATCAACGCCAAAGACAAGGCGGGGCGCTCCAACGCGGTGAAGGCGGTGAAGGAGCAGGTTCTCGAGAGCCTGACCCCGGACTTTGCGGAGCAAGCCCGGGAGATCGGCACCGAGCTGGAGGATATCGAGTACCGGGTCATGCGTTCACAGGTGCTGGAACGCGGCGAGCGAGTTGATGGTCGCGATCCCGACACCATCCGTCCGATCACGATCGAGACGGGTGTGCTGCCTCGCACCCACGGGTCGGCGATCTTCACCCGCGGTCAAACCCAGGCGCTGGTTTCGGTAACGCTGGGTACTACGGATGACGAGCAGCGGATCGACAGTATCGATGTCGCCGGTGAGACCACGAAGTCCTTCATGCTGCACTACAACTTCCCGCCCTACGCTACCGGCGAAGTGAAGATGATGCGGGGAACCAGCCGCCGGGAAATCGGCCACGGAGCACTGGCGGAGCGCGCGCTGCAGCCCCTGCTGCCCCATTACGAGGACTTCCCCTACACCTTGCGCGTGGTCTCCGAGATCCTGGAGTCGAACGGCTCCTCTTCGATGGCCACCGTGTGCGGCGGCTCGCTGGCCCTGATGGATGCCGGCGTTCCCATGAAGTCGGCCTGCGCGGGTGTAGCCATGGGTCTGATCAAGGAAGGCAACAAGGTTGCCATCCTCACCGACATCCTGGGATCGGAAGACCACCTGGGCGACATGGACTTCAAGGTGGCAGGTACCGAGCGGGGAATTACGTCCATTCAGATGGACATCAAGATCGAGGGGCTCGACCTCAAGATCATGGAAGAGGCCCTGGAGAAAGCGCGCATAGGGCGGCTCCATATCCTGAAGGAGATGGCCCGCACCCTTTCGGGAGCGCGTACCGAGCTGTCGAAGTATGCCCCACGGATCTTCACCATGCAGATCAAGCCGGATAAGATCGGCGACGTCATTGGCCCCAAGGGCAAAACGATCCGCGGGATCCAGGACGCCACCGGCGCCAAGATCAGCATCGAGGATACCGGCGTGGTAACCATCTCCGCGGTGGGAGGCGAGGCCGGAGAGAAGGCCCGCGCCATGGTTGCCGCCATCACCACGGAGCCGGAAGTCGGCCGCACGTACGAAGGCCCGGTGAAGAGCACCACGGCCTTCGGCGCGTTCGTCGAGATTCTCCCGGGGGTGGAGGGTCTGCTGCACATCAGCGAGCTGCAGCATGGCCGCACAGAAAAGACCGAAGATGTTGTCAAGAAGGGTGATATCGTTCAGGTCAAGCTGCTCGAGGTGGACGACCGCGGGCGAATGAAGCTCTCTCGGAAGGCGCTGCTGCCCAGGGACTAGCCCTTCGTGGAAACGGCTCAACTCGACGAAGGGCTCTTCAAGACCACCGCTCCCAACGGGCTGGTGGTTCTCAGCGAAAAACTGCCGGGCGTGCGCTCGGCAGCGGTTGGCATTTACGTGCGCACTGCCAGTGCGCACGAGGACCCCGCCCAGCTCGGTATCTCCCATCTGCTGGAACACATGGTGTTCAAGGGAACCGAGCGACGGAGCGCCCGGCAGCTGGCGCTCGAGCTGGAGGTGCGGGGAGGGGGCCTGGATGCCTTTACCAGCCGCGATTACACCAGCTACCAGGCCCATGTTCTCGATGCCGATCTACCCCTGGCAGTCGAGATTCTCACCGATCTGGTGCGCCGTCCGCTCCTCCGGCAAAGTGACCTCGAGTCCGAACGGAATGTGGTGCTGGAGGAGATCAATGGGGTGGCGGACACTCCCGACGATCTCGTCTTCGAGATCCATGCTCGCGCTCTCTGGCCTCAACATCCTTACGGCTACTCCATTCTGGGCACGGCGGACACTCTGGATGCCATGTCGGCTGACGACCTGCGGGCGCTGCATCAGCGGGGCTACTACCGAGGGAACTGCGTGGTGGCGGCGGCGGGAAACGTCGACCACAGTCAGCTGCTCACCGTGCTCGAACGGGAAAGCTGGTTCGAGGGAAGCGTACTCGAGCCCTCCCGCGTCGGAGTAAAGCCCATTCCCGCGGTGCGGGGGGGACACTGCACCGAGCATCGTGACACTGCGCAGACCCACATCGTCTTCGGCACCGACACCTTTCCTCTGCGCGATCCGCGCCGCTTCTCTCTTGCTATCTTGATTAACGCTTTTGGCGGGGGCATGTCCAGCCGGCTCTTTCAGCGCATCAGGGAGGAACTGGGGCTGGCCTACGCCATCTTTGCCTACAAGCACTTCTATCAGGCTTCGGGGCAGCTTGGGGTTTATGTGGGCACCCAGCCCGCCACGGCGGACCGGGCTACCGCTGCCATCCGGGATGAATACGCCAAGCTTGCCCGCGAGGGGCTACCAGCGCACGAGCTCAGCGACGGAAAGCAGCAGCTCAAGGGGCAGATCATGCTCTCGCTGGAGAGCCCCGGCGCCCGGATGGGCCGGCTCGCCGGGTTCACGCTCTATGATGACCATTACCGGCCGCTTGACGAGATGCTCCGGGAGATTGACGCGGTCACCCCGGATGCCGTTATGGATGTGGCTGCGGAGTTCTTCGCACCGGACCGGCAGACGGTAGTACGTCTGGGGCCGGAGAAGCCGTGAACGGTTAACCGGAAAACAGTGAACCGAGCGGACCGGTGGGCCTGTTTACCGTTCACCGCTTACCGTTTACGCTTTTGCACCCCCACCCCCGGGTTTCAACGATGAAGATCGGCGTCCCGAAGGAGATCAAGACCAACGAGAACCGCATCGCCCTGGTCCCCGCGGGGGCAGAGGCGCTCGCCGCTGCCGGTCACACGGTATTCGTGGAGCAGGGAGCGGGAGCCGGAAGCGGATTTTCCGACGAGGCGTATCGTGCGGTCGGCGCCAGCATCCTGCCTACGGCCGATGATGTGTGGCAGCAAGCGGAAATGATCATGAAGGTGAAGGAGCCGATCGCGGTGGAGTGGCCCCGGATGCGCCGTGGTCAGGTGATCTACACCTACTTCCACTTTGCCGCTGCCGAAGACCTGACCCGGGCCGTCATCGACTCGGGCGCCATCGCGGTCGCCTACGAGACCGTGCAGATCCCCAGCGGCGAGCTCCCGTTGCTGACCCCGATGTCGGAGGTGGCCGGCCGGATGGCGGTTCAGGAAGGGGCGAAATACCTGGAGAAGGTGTTCGGCGGTAGCGGGATCCTGCTGGGCGGGGTTCCTGGCGTGGCACCGGGAGAGGTCCTGATCATCGGCGGAGGGGTCGTGGGCATCAATGCCGCCAAGATGGCTGCGGGGCTGGGGGCCCATGTGACGATTTTGGACATTTCGCTGGACCGGCTGCGCTACCTGGACGACGTTCTCCCTACCAACGTGGATACCGTCTACTCCAACCGCCATAACATCCTGGATGCGCTCCGCCGGGCCGATCTGGTGGTCGGCGCGGTCCTGTTGCCGGGGGCCAAAGCTCCCCACCTGGTCAAGCGGGCCGACCTCAAGCTGATGAAGCCCGGTTCGGTCATCGTGGACGTTGCAGTGGACCAAGGCGGCTGTGTGGAGACCATCAAGCCGACCACCCATGAGAACCCCACCTATTTCGTCGACGGCATTCTGCATTACGCCGTGGCAAATATGCCTGGCGGCGTGCCCCGAACTTCCACCCTCGCGCTCACCAATGCTACGCTGCCATACGGACTTAAGCTTGCTAAACAGGGCTGGCGTGCGGCGTGCAAGTCCGATCCGTCTCTGCGTCTGGGACTGAACGTCGTCGAAGGGAAAGTGGTGTACCCTGGTGTGGCCGAGGCCTTCCGCCTGCCGCTCACCGACGTCAACACCGTTGTCTGAGTTGTCTCGGGCCGGCAGTACGGTGGAGGTGCTCCTCACCCGGCTGCCCCATGCCGAGGACCTTCCGCTCCCCGCACCGGCCACCCCGGGCTCTGCCGGGTACGACCTGGCCAGTGCGGATGAAGGCGAACTGGGACCCCTGGAGCGGAAGTTGTTCCGGACTGGCTTCAGCATAGCCGTTCCCGAAGGTTACGAGTGCCAGATCAGGCCCCGGTCAGGTCTGGCCCTCCGGCACGGGATCACGCTGCCGAACACGCCGGCTACGATCGATAGCGATTACCGCGGCGAGTTGATGGTAGCCCTGGTCAATCTCGGAGCCGAGCCGTTTCGAGTCACCCGGGGCATGCGCATCGCCCAGATGGTGGTGGCCCGGGTGGAGCGAGTGGCTTTCGTAGCGGTCGACGCGTTACCGCCAACGACCAGAGGCACAGGCGGGTTCGGCAGTAGCGGGAGGTAGCTTCCAGCGGCATAACCGTCCTTTTACCTTCAGCGCCATGTGCCTAGCGGCTCCTCGATGAAAGTTCCCGCCCTGAATCTGATGTCCTGGCTTCCCGCGAATGAGATCGCGGTGGATCTGGGCACGGCCAACACCCTCGTCTACGTCAAAGGCGAGGGTATCGTGCTGAACGAGCCTTCCGTTGTCGCCATCGAGAAAAGCACTGGGCGGATCAAGGGCATTGGCCTGGAAGCCAAGCGCATGCTGGGCCGCACGCCGGACGGCATTGTGGCGGTCCGCCCTTTGAAAGACGGCGTCATCGCCGACTTCGATGTAACCGAGAAGATGCTCCGCTATTTTCTCAAGACCATCATCGACAAGCACGTATTTCGGGTCAAACCCAAGGTGATCGTCTGCGTACCCTCAGGCATCACCGAGGTGGAGCGCCGCGCGGTCCGGGACTCCGCCGAGACCGCCGGTGCCAAGCAGGTGCTCATGGTGGCGGAGCCCATGGCCGCAGCCATCGGGGTGGGACTTCCGGTGGAGACCCCAACTGGCAACATGGTCATTGACATCGGTGGTGGGACCACTGAGATCGCAGTCATCGCACTGTCCGGAATCGTGTCGGACACCTCCATCCGCACCGGTGGCGACGAGCTGGATCAGGCCATAGTCCAATTCATGCGGAAGAACTACAACCTGCTGGTGGGGGAGCCCACTGCGGAGGCGATCAAAATCAAGATCGGCTCGGCTGCGCCAACGGGCGATGAGCGGGAGATGGAGGTTAAGGGCCGGGACCTGGTGTCCGGCATTCCGAAAACGGTGCGAGTGCACTCCACCGAAATTCGGGAGGCCGTCCAGGAGCCTATCCAGCAGATTGTCGATGCTGTGCGCCGGGCGCTCGAGATCACCCCGCCGGAGCTGGCCAGCGACATCGTAGACCGCGGCATTGTGATGACCGGCGGCGGTGCGCTCATTCGCGGTCTCGACCTCCTGCTGGCGCAGGAGACCGGCCTGCCGATCCACGTCGATGAGGACCCCCTCACCTGCGTCGTGCGCGGTACCGGGCGGATTCTCGACGACTACGAGAAATACCGCAGCGTCCTGTCCTCCTGAGCATGTCCAGCATTTCGGATCGTCGCTACACCCGCCGGGACACCGTGGTGTTCATCCTCTGTCTCGGCCTTTCCATTGTGTGCCTCTTCTCGCCGACCGGATGGAGCTACAATATCGCCGATACCCTAAGGCGAACGGTTTTATCGCCGCTTGTCTGGCTGCAAACCCGCGCCGAGGAAGGCCGGACCAGCCGGGTCCGCTTCCGGATCCTCACGGCCCAGCGTGATTCCGCTGCCTACCTGGCCCAGTTTCTTCCTTCGCTGCGGGCGGAGAATGAACGGCTTCGGCAGCTCCTCAAGCTCAGCCACCGACTTTCGGCCAGCTATGTGCCGGCCGAGGTGCTGCACCAGCCGCATGCCACTGACGGCCGCACCCTGTTGCTGAGCGCGGGCTCTCGTCAGGGCGTCGCTCCGTTCAATCCCGTGGTTTCTCCGGAGGGGCTGATCGGGATGGTTCTCAGTGTCACACCGGGGAGCAGCGTCGCCATGACCTGGGCGCATCCCGAGTTTCGGGTCAGCGCTTTCACCGTCAGTGGGAATGCGCTTGGCGTAGTGGCGCCTTCAGCCGACGACCGGAACGCCGAGGGCTCGCTCGAGCTTCGCGGCGTTCCCTATCGCGATTCGGTGCCCCTCGGGACACTGGTGCTCTCGTCCGGACTGGGTGGCGTTTTCCCCAAGGGGATTCCCGTGGGAACGGTCAACGGCACCTTGCGAGAGGAGGCTGGCTGGGAGCGAGTCTACCGGCTGAGGCCAGCTGCCAATCCGGGCTCGGCGGCACATGTGTTGATCCTGGTTGGGTCCCGCGCAACCGACCTCGCCAATGCTTTTCCGACCGATTCCCAGCTGGAGGCCATGCGCCTGGATTCGATTGCCCGCTCGCAGCGGGCGGATTCTCTTGCTAAGGCGGCAAGAGCAGCTCGGCTCGCTCGCCGGGATTCGCTGCACCGGAGCTCGCCCATGTTGGGAGGAGCTCCGACGGCCAACATTCTGAGCGGCAGCGGCAGAGACTCCACGCGCAGAGACTCCACGCCATGAGTTCACCACGGGTTACCCGGGCCCAGCTGCTGCTGGTCATGCTGGTGCTCGTGGTTCTTCAATTCTATCTCCGGCCACGCCTGGGCAGCGCGCGGGTCAGTCCCGACTTTCTGCTGATAGCGCTGATGCTGTTTGCCATGCGGAGTGGGGCAGGAGCCGGAGCTCTGGCCGGGTTCCTGATTGGCATGATCGAGGATACGCTGACCCCTGCCCGGTTCGGCGCGGGAGCATTGGCCCACACCCTGGTGGGTTACTTCGCCGCCTGGGGCCGGGCCGTATTCTTTGCCGACAACATACTGGTCAACGCGGCATTCGTTGCGGTCGGTCTTTGGTTTCGCGACCTCATCGTCCTGGTGATGAGCGGAACCGAGCGAACCCAACTGCTGACCGAGCTTACCGTCTACAGCCCGCTGCAGGCGCTCACCACCGCAGGATTTGCCTTGCTGCTTCTGATCACCTTCCGGGCCTGGTTCTCCATTCGGCTGGACGCGTGAACGGCTTCGATTCGTACCGGGTCCGGGAACGCGCCGAGATTGCCCGTCTGGTTCTGATCGGCGCGTTCCTGGTACTATGCGGAGCGTTCTTTCGCACCCAGGTCATACAACACGACAAATTCCAGCTGAAGGCCGAGACCAACCGGCTTCGCCCGATTCCACTCACACCACCCCGCGGAACGATCCTCGACCGCAACGGGCTCGTCATCGCCGAGAACGTACCGGGTTATTCCGTAAAGCTGCTCGCTCCTTCAGCGGATTCCCTCCGGGCGGTTCTTGCCCGGGTGGGGCGCTACGTGCCGCTGGATAGTGGTCAGGTCGGCGACATCATCGATCGCTACCAGCAGGCGCGCTATCAACCGGCACTGGTATTCGGCGATGCGTCATTCGATGTCATCGCCAAGCTGGAGGAGCACCGCTCGGCGCTGCCGGGACTGGTAATTCAAGCCGAGCCCAAGCGGCTCTACCCAGCAGGAAAGTCGGTGGCGCACATCGTCGGATACGTATCCGAGGTGACGGAGGCCGATCTGACGGCCGACCGGTATCCCGGTGCGGTGTTGGGATCGATCGTGGGAAAGGCCGGGCTGGAGCGGGAGTACGACGACACCCTCCGGGGCAACGACGGCGTACGCTACATCGAAGTGAACGCCCGGGGGCGTCTGGTGCGAGAGGGGGCGGCATCTGCCACGCTGCAGCCCACTCCGGGAAAGCCGATCGTCACGACGCTGGACCTGGATCTGCAGCGCTACATCGACAGCATCTGGCCCGCCGGAGTGCGGGGCGCCATGGTGGCGATGACCCCGAACGGCGAGATCCGCGCCCTGTACTCGGCTCCCAACTTCGATCCCAATCACTTCGTGGGAGGCATCTCCTCCGCTGAATGGCGCAAGCTCAACAACGATCCAGCCAAGCCCCTGCTCAATCGCGTGATTCAAGCCCGATACCCACCCGCTTCACCGTTCAAGCTGGCTATTGCGGCCATGGCGTTGAAGCGGGGACTGATCGGGCTCAACACCAGGATGCCCGAGCCCTGCCGGGGGGGAATGAGACTGGGCAATCGGGTGTTCCGCTGCTGGAAGAGGGAAGGGCATGGCTCGCTGGACCTCACGGGTGCGGTGGCGGCCAGCTGCGACGTGTACTTCTACCAGCTCGGACTCAGGCTCGGGCTGGACGCAATCCTCCAGGACGGCGTGCTGATGGGCTTCCGCGATCGGAGCGGGGTCGATTTGGAGAACGAGCTCAACCCGATTTACCCATCCTCCGCCGCGTACTTCGACAAGCTCTATGGGCCGCGCTACTGGAGCCCTCCAGGAACTACCCTCAATTTTTCCATCGGTCAGGGGGAGAATACGCAGACCCTGATCAACATGATGCGATTCTACCAGGGTCTGGCTGGGAATGGTGAGGCCGTCACTCCGTTCATCGTGAAGCCGAGCTCGAACCGCAAACGCTCGCTCGGTCTCACCCAGCAGGAGCTGGATGGACTCCGTCGGGCCCTGATTGCCGTAGTTGAGCACGGTACCGCATCGGCCAGCCGCCACTCCGACCTGGCTGTGGCCGGCAAGACCGGGACCGCGCAGAATCCCCACGGCGACGACCACGGCTGGTTCATCGGCTTCGCTCCGGCCGAGAAGCCGGAGCTCATCGTCGGCGGAATTATGGAGTTCGCCAAGCACGGCACTGTAGTGGCGCCGTACGTGGTGCAGACTCTCCGGCGCTACATCCTCGGTCCCGTTGCCGCCACCCCAGTCAAGCTGGGAGCGCTGCAGGATGAATCGGTGACCTCCGCCGACAACGCGGCACGGCCGATCGAACTCGACCCCGATTCGGCAGCGGCCCGAACCTCTGTGCCCGATTCGATTCCCCAGGTCACCGAGCCATGAGAGTTCCCACCGTTGATCGCCAGCTGGTCACGGTCAGCTTGGCTCTGGTCCTGTTCGGGCTCGCCATCCTCTATTCGGCCGGACAGACTGATGTCCCCACCAGGGCTGCGGGCGTGTGGTATCGCCAGTTCATCTGGGTCGGAGTCGGGATCGTTGCGGCCTGGGTGATCTTCCACGTCTCGCTTCGGGTGCTGGAGTGGATTTCACCGGCGCTGTACGCCTTCAGCATCCTTCTGCTGCTGGTGGTGCTGGTGGTGGGAACCGGAGCGGGAACGGCCGAGAGCAGTCACAGCTGGCTCTCGATCGGCGGCCACCAGATTGGGCAGCCTTCCGAGCTGGCAAAGGTGGCGACGGTGCTGATGATGGCGCGGTACCTATCCAGCCGCAAAGAGCCTCCCCGCTCGCTGCGCGATCTGATCGCACCCGTCCTGATCGTCGGCGTGCCCTGCCTCATGGTGCTCAAGCAGCCCGACCTCGGAAGCGCGTTCGTCTTTGTAGGGATTTTCTTCGCCATGCTGTTCTGGGCCGGCGTGCGTCCTCGCATGCTGTTCCTCCTGGCCACTCCGGTCATCAGCCTCCTGCTGGCGTTCAATACCTTGGCGTGGAGCGTGTGGATCGTCGTGTTCGTGCTGATTCTGATTGCCTGGCGCCCCTACGTATGGGACTGGGTGGTCTTCCTCACGGCGAATCTGGCGATGGGGGCCATTGCGATGCCGCTGTGGAACCGGCTCGCGCCTTACCAGCAGAACCGACTGCTCACCTTCCTGAATCCTGAGGCGGATCCCCGGGCAGCGGGATACCATGCCATTCAGTCGCGGGTGGCCATCGGATCGGGGGGCTGGTTCGGGTCAGGCTATACCCAGGGGCCACAGAAGCGGCTGGCGTTTCTTCCGGAGCAGCACACCGATTTTGTGTTCTCGGTAGTCGGCGAGGAGCTCGGTTTCGTGGGGGTGCTGGTGGCGCTGTGCTTGTTCCTGGCTTTGTTCCTGGTGCTGGTGCGCATTGCCCGGCGGGCGACAGACCCGTTCAGCAGTCTGGCGGTGTTCGGGATCGTAGGACTTTTTTTCACCCACGTTTTCGAGAATGTGGGAATGACGGTCAACCTGATGCCGATCACCGGCATCCCGTTGCCGATGTTTTCCTATGGCGGCTCATTTTTCATCATTTGTTCGCTCTGCCTGGGGCTTGCTCTCCGGGTGGCGTGGGACTCGAGATTGTCGGGCTATACTGATGCTTGACAGGGCTTTACAGAGCAAGGCCTAGCGTAGACGTCGAGGTCGGTTGAAATTGCAGGGGCTTTTCGGTGACTGTCCCCCCTACTCCTCTACCTGCTACTCTATGGCCGTCATGGCATGGTTTAAGAAAGAACGCAAGCCACGGACGTCGCAGCGTGAACGGCTGGAGATTCCCGCCGACGCCTGGGAGAAGTGTGACAGCTGCGGGCACATCGATATTCGGGAGAAGTTCGAAAAGGCGCTCAACGTCTGCCCCGAGTGCGGCAAGCACCGCAGGATCACCGCCGAAGATTACATCGAGCTCCTCACCGATCCTGGAACCTGGCGCGAGCTGTATGGCGGCCTGCGCTCGGCAGACCCGCTCGGGTTCGAGAACTATCCTGACCGCCTCAAGGCCGCCCGGGAAAAGGGTGGCGATGGCGATGCGGTCTACACCGGCACTGCCAAGCTCGACGGGCTGCCCTTCAATCTGGCGGCGATGAACTTCAGGTTCATGGGCGGGTCCATGGGCTCGGTCGTTGGGGAGAAGATTGCCCGGTTGGCCCGCCGTTCGCTGGAGAAGAAGATTCCTCTGGTAATCGTCTCCACCTCCGGCGGCGCGCGGATGCAGGAGGGCGTGCTCTCCCTGATGCAGATGGCCAAGACGTCCGCCGCCATCGCGCAGCTGCACCGCGAGTGCATTCCTTACATCTCCATCCTTACCGATCCCACCACGGGCGGGGTTTCCGCGTCCTTTGCCATGCAGGGTGACGTGGTACTGGCCGAGCCCGGCGCTGTGGTCGGCTTCGCCGGCCAGCGGGTGATCAAGCAGACCATCGGGCAGGATCTGCCGGAGGGTTTTCAGACTGCCGAGTTCCTGCTGGAGCACGGGCAGATCGACGACGTGGTGCCGCGGGCGTCGCTTCGGGACACCACCGCGCGGCTGCTCCGGCACATGCAGGGTCAACGTCCTCATGTCGAGGTCGCCGAAGTAAGCTGAGGCCCAGTCTCTTCTTCGTACCCGCCCCACCCAGGCTGCCGTCGGTGGGGCGCATTCGTTTCCGTCCGGTGTTCCTAATGTCACGATGGTCCCCCGAGTCCCGATGCCGCTGAGCTACCAGGAGGCCCTCGACTTTCTCTTTCCCCGCACCACCACCATAAAGTTCGGGCTGGCCACCACCCGCGCACTGCTCAAGTCACTGGGAAATCCTCACGAGGTCATGCCCTCAGTGCACATTGGCGGCACCAACGGAAAGGGCAGCGTGTGCGCTCTGGTTGCCGCCGCGTTGCGCGAAGCAGGCTGGCGGGTGGGCCTGTATACCTCGCCGCATCTCATCTCGTTCCGGGAGCGAATTCAGGTGGATGGTGTTCCCATCTCGGAGGAAGCCGTGGCCATGTGGACCGGCCGCCTCCTGTCGCCCATTCTGGAACGGAAGGCGACCTTCTTCGAGGCCACGACGGCTCTCGCCTTTGCCGACTTTGCAGCCCGTGGAGTCGAGATTGCGGTAGTGGAGGTGGGGCTCGGCGGAAGACTCGATAGCACCAACGTGGTGCGCCCTCTGGTAAGCGGAGTAACCAAAATCGCTCGCGACCACATGAAGTATCTGGGCGACAGTCTCGAGCTCATTGCCTGCGAGAAGGCAGGAATCGCCAAGCCGGGCGTGCCTTTCGTCATCGGTGAGGCCGATCCGGCTCTGGTTCAGGTGCTGCGGCGTGAGGCAATTCGGGCCTGCGCCCGGGCGCACACCGAGGGCAATCGAGGCCGGGCCGACATTCGGGTGCTTCCAGCGGAGTACGAATGGCGTGGCCCGCTCAGCCTGGCGGGACCGCATCAGCGGAGGAATGCAGCGATAGCGCACGGCATCCTGTCAGCGCTCCCCGCTGCCTACCGCCCCACACGGGAACAGGTGGAGCGGGCCTTCGGGTCGACCCGGGTCTCCGGCCGGCTCGACAGCCGGGGTCGCTGGCTTTTCGATGTCGCTCACAACCCGGACGGCATGCGGTCTCTGGTAACGGCACTCGAAACAATTCATCCCGCCCGTCCGGTGCACGCGCTGGTCTCGATCCTGGGCGACAAGGAATGGCCGGAGATGCTGGTGCAGCTCGACCGTGTCATCGATCGAGGGTTTCTCACGATTGCGCCGACGGCGGCAGCGCGCGGGTGGGACATCGCATGGCTTCGTCGCTGGCTGCGCGACTCGGCGAGACCGCCGGCACGCGGGGAGTGGACCCTGGTGCCCGATTTCCAAGAAGCGATAAGGCGGGTGCAGGAAGGTGCCGGAACCGCGCTCGTGACCGGGTCCTTCCACACCGTTGGGGACGTCATGCTGGCTCTGGGAATGGATGTTTCAGTAGCTTGAGCGCTTACCGCTCACCGCCTACCGTTTTATACTCCCCCCATGAAAACCAAGGCCCTGCCGGGCTTTCGTGATTTTTACCCTCCCGATCTCGCGCTCCGGTCCCACATCTTCAATACCTGGCGAACGGTTGCCACCCGCTACGGGTTTGAGGAGTACGATGGACCGCCGCTGGAACCACTGGATCTCTATACCACCAAGAGTGGAGAGGAGATCGTGGGGCAGCTGTACAATTTTACCGACAAAGGCGATCGCGCCGTCGCGCTGAGACCGGAAATGACCCCCACCCTGGCCCGGATGGTCGCGGCGCGGGCCGGGGAGCTACGGAAGCCGATACGGTGGTTCTCCATCCCCCAGCTGTTCCGCTACGAACGGCAGCAACGGGGGCGGCTTCGAGAGCACTTCCAGCTCAACTGCGATCTGATCGGAGAGCCGGGGCCGCTGGCGGACGCGGAGATCGTCGCGCTGGCTATCGACTGTATGCGGGCCTTCGGGTTGGGGCCGAACGATGTACGGGTTCGTCTGTCCGACCGACGGGTACTTACCGCGATTTTACGGCACCGGGACTTCCGACCGGACAGTTTCGCCCAGGCGTTCGATTTCATTGACAAATACGAACGGCTCAAGCAGGAGCAGATTGAGTCGTTTAAAGTCGAAAAGGCTGAAGTCTTTCAACCAGCCTCAGTAGATGATCTCGTTGCTATAACTCGGATTCGTGGCTGGGAGCAGCTTCAGCAGGAGCTGGAACGGTCGTCCGAAGCCGTCAAAGCCGGCGAGGCTCTGCGCGAGGTCCACCAGGCACTCACCGACATGGGCCTCGGTGATTTTGTGGAGGTCGACCTCACCATCGTCCGGGGACTGGCCTACTATACCGGAGTTGTGTTCGAGCTGTTCGATGCCGGACGAACGTTGCGGGCCATTTGCGGCGGCGGCCGATACGACAACCTGCTGAAGGAGCTGGGTGGCGTTGATCTCCCTGCCCTTGGGTTCGGTATGGGCGACGTGGTGCTGGGCGAGCTGCTGAAGGATCGCGGGCTCGCTCCGGTCGATGGTATCGGGATCGATGTATTCGTTGCATTCATCAGCAAAGAGGATTTGCCTCACGTGCTTGCCCTCGCTCATCAAATGCGAGACCAAGGCCTTCGGGTCGAATATGCCATCGGTCCCCAGGCTCTCGGCAAGCAGCTGAAGCTGGCCGATGCCCGGCAGGCCGCGTTTGCGGTAGTGGTTGGACCGGATGAACGGGCCCGGGGCCAGATAGTCCTTAGAGATCTCAGGAATGGAACCCAGGAAACGATGAGCCAGACAGCGCTGATTGACGCGATCAAAGGGCGGATGCATGGCTGACAACAAGGCTCTCACCACTCGAGCCGCCGATTTCAGTGCCTGGTACAACGAGGTGATCGCCCGGGCCGAGCTGGCCGACTACAGCCCGGTGCGCGGCTGCATGGTCATCCGGCCCAACGGTTACGCCATCTGGGAGCAGATGCAGCGCGCGCTGGACCAGATGTTCAAGGATACCGGCCACCAGAACGCGTACTTCCCTCTGTTCATTCCTCAGAGCTTTCTCGCCCGGGAGGCGGCGCACGTAGAAGGCTTCGCGCCGGAAACCGCGGTGGTGACCCATGGCGGAGGCAAGGAGCTGGAGGAACCTCTGGTGGTGCGGCCCACTTCCGAGACCATCATCTACGCGATGTACGCGAAGTGGATCCAGAGTTATCGCGATCTCCCGGTGTTGATCAACCAGTGGGCCAACGTGGTGCGCTGGGAGATGCGTACCCGCCTGTTCCTTCGAACCACCGAATTTCTCTGGCAGGAAGGTCACACCGCCCATGCCACCGAAGCCGAGGCCGAACAGGAAACGCTGCAAATGCTCAGGGTGTATCGCACCTTCATGGAGCAGTGGATGGCCATGCCGGTGATCACTGGCCGTAAGACCGATAGCGAGCGGTTTGCCGGCGCCGTGCGCACCTACAGTTGTGAAGCCTTGATGCAGGACAACCGCGCCCTGCAGTCGGCCACCAGCCATAATCTGGGTCAGAACTTCGCCCGGGCTTTCGAGGTGACTTTCCAGACCGCAAACGGAGACCTGGAATTCGTCTGGAACACGTCCTGGGGAGCGTCCACCCGGCTGGTCGGCGCCCTCATCATGACTCACAGCGACGACCTCGGTTTGGTGTGTCCGCCTCGGCTGGCGCAGTATCAGGTGGTGGTTGTTCCGATCTACAAGACTGGCGAGGAGCGAGCCACCGTGGTGGAAGCGGCAGACCGCCTGCGGAAGGAACTGTCCGCCGGCGGAGTTCGAGTCCACTTGGATGCCCGGGAGGGCATGAAGCCCGGCGCCAAATATTATGAGTGGGAGGGCAGGGGAGTTCCGCTCCGGCTGGAGATCGGGCCGCGCGACCTGGCGTCCAGCACGGTAGTCCTGGCCCGCCGCACCGGGGGCAAAAAGGAAACTATCCCGATGGCTGAGGTGTCCAGTCGCATCCTCGCGGCCATGAATCAGATGCAGGAGGAGCTGCTCCAGGCGGCGCTGGCGCGTCGAGAGGCCGCGACCTTACGCGGGGCCACCCGGGAGGAGTTCATCGCCCGGATGGAGCGTGAAGGTGGATTCGTATTCGCCGGTTATTGCGGCTCCCCTACCTGCGAGGCTGAGATCAAGGAGCAGACCAAAGCCACCATCCGAGTACTTCCGGACGAAGAATTTCGTTCGCCGGTTGCTCCCACGATCTGCTTGTGGTGCAAACGCCCGAGCATTGCCGAGGCGGTGTGGGCGAAGGCGTACTGAGCGGGGCAGCCGGTACGCGCGGCCGCGGCGCCGATGACCAGCCTCAACTCTTTCGCGACGCCGGGCTACATCGGGAGGGGGGCATTCTTACCATGGGCGGCATCTCCCTGGTTGAGATTGCCGACCGAACCGGAACACCAGCTTACGTGTACAACGCGGAAACCATTCGGAGACGATTCCGTTCCCTCGACGACGCCCTGGCCGGCCTGCCGCACAGGATTTGCTACGCGGTCAAGGCCAACAGCAACCTCGCGGTGCTCAGACTTCTGCGGGACCTGGGGGCAGGAGTGGACATCGTCTCCACTGGTGAGCTGGCCCGCGTGCTGGCTGCCGGCTTCTCCCCCGACAAGATCGTGTTCAGTGGTGTAGGGAAGACGGCCGGTGAGCTGGAGACTGCAGTTAAGGCCGGCATCGGGCATCTCAATGTCGAATCACGCGAGGAGCTCGAGCTGTTGGCTCGGATTGCCGAGTCTCAGGCGCAGCAGGTGCAGGTGGGCATCCGGGTCAATCCGGACGTCACCACCGACACCCATCCCTATATCTCCACCGGCAAGAGCGGGATCAAGTTCGGGCTTCCTACCGATCAGGTGCTTCCAGCAGCCCAGTTCATCGCGACTCACCCCCAGCTGGAGCTCACCACGCTGGCAATGCATCTGGGGAGCCAGATCGTAGACCTGGATCCCTACCTTCAGGGAATCGCCCACCTCACGGATCTGATCCACCGAATCCGAGAGAGCGGGGTGACCACCGTCAGGGTGCTGGACATCGGCGGCGGGTTGGGCATCCGATACGCCGAGGAGCGGGCCATTGATCCGGCCGAGTTTGCCGCTGCCCTGATTCCCCGCCTGGCTCCGACCGGGCTGACCATCTATCTCGAGCCCGGTCGATTTCTGGTGGGCAGCGCTGGTGTTCTCCTCACCCGGGTGCTGTACCGCAAGCACTCCGGAGGGAAGGAGTTCGTGGTGGTTGATGCGGGGATGAACGACTTGGTCCGGCCGAGTCACTATCAGGCGTACCACGAGATTGTGGAGCTCGAGGAAAGAGATCGATCCTCGGTGCGAGCCGACGTGGTGGGGCCGGTTTGTGAAACCGGCGACTTCCTGGCACTGGACCGGATGCTGCCCGGTCTTCGCTCTGGAGACAGGTTGGCGGTGCTGGGCGCCGGGGCGTACGGATTCGTAATGGCCTCCAATTACAACAGCCGACCCAAGCCGCCCGAGATCATCGTCGACCAGGACAGATGGTGGGTGGCCCGGCCCAGGGAACGGGTCGAGGATCTGTTCGCCGGCGAGCGGCTGTCGCCGTGAACGCGATCCTGATCATCGATTTCGGCTCGCAATACACCCAGTTGATTGCGCGACGAGTGCGTGAAGCGCACGTGTATTGTGAAATCCATCCCCCTTCTCACACGGTGGAGTGGATTCGAAACTGGAACCCCAAGGGGATTATCCTCTCCGGCGGCCCCAACTCGGTCTACGGCGACAGCGTTCCCACCGCCGATCCTGCCCTGCTCGAGCTGGGAACTCCGGTTCTGGGCCTCTGCTACGGGATGCAGCTCCTGGCCCACCTCTCTGGTGGCAAAGTGGCGCGCGCCAATCGGCGCGAGTACGGCCGGGCCAACCTGCGGGTCGAAAGTGGTGGTCGGTTGTTCCAGGGGTTCGGCCGGGGAGAGGAGACACCGGTCTGGATGAGTCACGGCGATCACGTAGATGCTCCGCCTCCGGGCTATGCTGTCACTGCATCCAGCGTGAATTCCCCAATCGCCGCGTTCGAGCACAGCCGGAGGCCGCTCTTTGGCGTGCAGTTCCACCCGGAGGTGGCTCATACCCCCCGGGGCGGGGAGATTCTCAACAACTTTCTCTTCGAGATCTGCGGCTGTACCCCGGACTGGACGCCGGGACACTTCGTCGAGACCGAGGTTGCCCGGATTCAGGAGCTGGTCGGTCCCAGCGCGCGGGTCATCTGCGGGCTCTCGGGCGGGGTCGATTCATCGGTGGCCGCCGTCCTGGTGCATCGGGCAGTGGGAGACCGGCTGACCTGCATCTTCGTGGATCACGGACTGCTTCGCCTGCACGAGCGGGAGCAGGTGGAGCAGACCTTTCGCCGTCACCTGGGCATCGATCTGAGAGTGGTGGATGCCAGAAGCCGCTTCCTGGAAAAGCTCGCTGGGGTCACCGATCCTGAGGAGAAGCGGCGCCGCATCGGCCACACCTTCATCGATGTGTTCGAGGCGGAAGCCCGGGCTGTCGGCAAGGACGTGGGATTTCTGGTACAGGGAACTCTGTATCCTGACGTCATCGAGTCGCTCTCTCCACTCGGCGGTCCGTCGGTCACCATCAAGACCCACCACAACGTGGGTGGCCTCCCCGAGCGGCTCCCGTTCAAGCTGCTGGAGCCGTTGCGTGAGCTGTTCAAGGATGAGGTCCGGCAGGTGGGGCGCGAACTCGGCTTGCCGGAGGAGATGGTAGGCCGGCACCCATTTCCCGGACCGGGGTTGGCGATTCGCATTCTGGGTGATGTCTCGCCGGAAAATCTGGAGATCCTCCGGCGGGCAGATCACATCTACACGGAAGAGATCCGGGCGGCCGGATTGTACGACGACATCTGGCAGGCGTTTGCGGTGCTGCTACCTATCCGCTCGGTGGGCGTGCAGGGCGACGGCCGTACCTACGATCAGGTCATCGCTCTCAGGGCGGTGACCAGCCGCGATGGAATGACCGCCGACTGGTACCCGTTTCCTCCCGAGGTGCTCGCCCGAGTATCCAACCGGATCGCCAATGAGGTGGATGGAGTAAACCGGGTGGTTTACGACGTGAGCTCCAAACCACCGGCCACAATTGAGTGGGAGTAGATAACGGGCCTAGTTGCCAATGATGTGGATGAGCCGCCGCCGGACCTGCTGCTGCCCTTGAGGATCACTCACTCTCACCTCTACGATGTAGCTGCCCTGCTTGAGCTGGTCGAGGCGGACCACCCGGCGCGATCGGATCACCGGGCTGGCCGCGATCTCGTCGAAGGACAAGGCAACGACCGGATGCTGGTCTCCGCTCTCACGGCCGGGGCGGAACACGGCAATCCGGTGACGATACCCTGTGCCGGTCCTGACACCCCGGACCTCATAGTAGATCACGACCTGAGACTTCTCCCGGAACAGCGCCGACGGCGCCAGCAGCACGGTGTCTCCGGCGTCTGTTTTCCAGGGCACCGCCCGGCCGGGGGTGCCCAGCGCGATGTCGCTCAGCGCGGGTGAAACCTCTCCGTTGTGCGCCACCAATACGGTGTCTCGGGGAAGCAGTACACCTCCGCTGTCGCCCTCCTGAATGGCAGCCCGGTAGGTCCACCTGCCCGGCGGGAGCGGGACCTCAACCCTCCCGACGAGGAACTCTCTCTCAGTCAGTGCATGGTCGTGCCGGATTACCAGTGAAGTATCCAGGATGGCAACAGCCCGGTCGTGGCGGTCCAGGGCCACCAGGCGAACTCTGACCGGATATTCGACTCCCGCCGTAGTTCTCTGCCACGTTGTGCCGGCTGCCGCGATGCCGAAGACGAAGTGACCCAACCCTCCTCGGGCGCTTTGCCCGATGGCGATGAGGTCGGCCACCGCCCCCAGGCGGCGGCGGAACTGAAGCTCGTGACTATCGGTGGTAGTGCCTACCCAGATGCTGGTGGCTCCAATGTGCCTCTCCTGCGCCGCTTCGTTGGCCGAGCCGAACCGTCCCCAGTTCAGCATGTGGCTGTAAATGGGCGACAGCGTCTGCCGAGACAGAATCAGCTGGTCGCGGGGCGCGTCTTCAGCACCGCGCAGATCGAGCACGCTCTCGACCAGCCGATAGTCATAGAGGTCGCCGCCAGCGTGGCCGTCGTAGCCACTGCTGAAGTGCAGGAGCAGATCGCCTTCGGCCCGATTGTAGCGCCAGGACTCGTTGGGCATGGCGCCAAAAATGAACGGCCGGAGCCGCTCGGCGGGCTCGCCCTGGCGTATGTAGATGATTCCGCGATCGTCCACTTCGACACTGCCGGACCGAAAGGCGTCTTGCGGTCCGTAAAAGCGGCGGCTCACGGTGAGGGGAAAGTGGGTTCGGGCAAACAGCAGGCGGCGATAGTGCTCCCGCAGCCGCTCACCCTCGGGACGCAGATCGAAGTGGTCCCGATCGGTCCAGAAGTGATGGAGAAAGGCAGCCCGCCACTGACCCCTCAGCCTGTCGAACTCATGAAGGACCGAGTCGGCCGCTATGACCTGGAGGTCTGCCCGATACTCGGCTACTGCTTCTGGGTCATCCAGCGCCGCGCCCTCGTAGTACGGTGCATCTCCGGATGCCTGACCCAGCGCCAGGCGGCACCGCGCCAACTCGAGCAGGCCCAGCGCGCGATTGCCGCCGCTGGCGAGAAAGCGCTCGAATGCGGAAGCCGCCACCCGAACGCTGCCCGACGCTCGTTCGACTCGGCCCCAGACGAGGAGGAGCTCGTGGGGAGCCTGGGGGACCATCGCAATTGTGCGCCGCAGTAGATCGCGCGCGGTACGCAGACGGGTAGTATCCAGCAGCGAAAGATCGACCTGGGCCATGGCGATGGCGGCTGGCACGTATGTGGGATCGATCCCCAGTGCCTGCCGATAGCCATCGCTGGACTGCTCCAGGGTTCCCAGGCCTACCCGACTCCCCAGGCGGAGCATGTCCCGCATCTCCCACTCCGACCGCTTGGCCTGGGCCAGACCGATACCGAACCAGGCCGCGGCGTCTCCAGCGTGCTGCCGGGTTGCGCGGCGGAACCGGCCGATCGCGTCACTGAAATCCGGGTCATCACCCAGCTCTCCGAGTCGGATGCCGATGATCCCGGCGCGAACTGGGTCGTCGCTGTGTCGGAAAAGCGCCCGGAGCCGGACTGTATCGCTGACACTCGCGACTGAGTCTTGGACCCGCTCGAAGTCCGACCGCGAGCCCGAGCTTTGGGCGGCAAGATGCGAGATGTGGGAGGTAAGCAGGACCAGAAGGCCGCTGGTCAATCGGTTCGCCATGGAGATCCCTCTGTAGATCTGACGTCTCAGGCCGCGCTACTTACACCCCTTTCTCGTCCAGCAGGCGAAAGAAGTCGTCTTTGGATCGCAGGGCGGCGAGGCGCTCGGGGACGTCCCCCTCCTTGGCAAGCTGTGCAATTCTCCCGAGAACGGGAAGGTACTGGTTGGAGATCTCCAGTGGCGGGGCAACAATCAGAAAGAAATGGCACACCGGTTTTCCGTCGATGGCCTGGTACTCCACACCGTCATTCCGGTGACCGAAAGCAAGACGTAGCCTGCTGACAACCAGTGAGCGACAGTGGGGAATGGCAATGCCCCGGCCGATCCCGGTCGATCCCAGATTTTCCCGTCGCTGGATGATTCGGAGCAGGGTGCCGGAAGAACGCTCATCCATCCGCAGCAATCCCACCAACTCGGCCAGGATGTCATCCTTCGAGCCCGCGCGGAGCTGAAGATTAACGGCGTCGGGGCTGAAGAAATCCTTGAGGTGCATGGCCCGGGCAACCTAATTCCGCGGTCAGGGGGTGTCAAAGTCGCTCATGGCCAAGTATTTTATCGCCATGCAGTTGCCTTATCCCTCCGCGCATCCCTTCCCGCTGATTCTGGCACCAATGGCCGGAATTTCGGAGGCACCCTTCCGGCAGATTTGCCGGCGAATGGGTGCCGATGTCGTGCTGTCCGAGTTTCTGTCGTCCGAGGCGATCCGGCGGCGCATTCGGAGTACGCTCGAGGGCGCTGAGTTCGAGCCGGTCGAGCGGCCCATCGGCATCCAGATCTACGGCTCCGATCCCAACGCCATGGCGGAGGCGGCCGCTCTCATCACCGATCACTACCAGCCGGAGTTCGTCGACATCAACTTCGGTTGTCCGGTGAAGAAGGTGGTACAGCGCAACGGTGGATCCGGCTGTCTCAGGGACATGGATCTGGTGACCCGGATCATCCGCGCGGTCATCGGGGCCACACACCTGCCGGTGACGGTAAAAACCCGAAGTGGATGGAGCGATCAGACTCGTGACCCGGTCTCCATAGCGCTGCGGATGCAGGACGCGGGCGCCAAAGCCTTCACCCTGCACGCCCGGACTCGGACCCAGATGTTCTCCGGCAAGGCAAACTGGGACGAGATCGCCAGCGTAGTGGAGGCCCTGGATATTCCGGTGATCGGCAACGGCGACCTGGAAACGGCGGCTGACATTGTGCGGATGCGAGCGCATACCGGATGTGCCGGGGCTATGGTCGGTCGGGGAGCGTTCGGGAATCCCTGGCTTTTCCGCGACGGGCAAGCCTTGCTGGCTGGAGAAACCGCTCCGCCGCTCCCATCGGCGCAGGAGCGGTTTGCCGTGGCGCTCGAGCATGCCCGGCTGGCCATCCGGCTTCAGGGAGACACTCGGCGAACCGTCATGGAGTTCCGCAAGCACCTGGGTTGGTACACCCGAGGCCTGCACGGGTCCAGCGCTCTCAGGCAGCGCCTCTACCAGATCGAATCGATCGGGGAAGCCGAGGCGATCTTCCTCGAATATCTCGAGCCTGTCGCCCAGGTGGCGTGACCGCCGAACAGATCGAAGCCCTCCTTGCCGAGGTTGCGGCCGGCCGAATTGCCCCACCCGCGGCGTTGGAGAAGCTGCGGCACCTTCCCTTTGAAGATCTCTCCTTTGCCCGCATCGACCATCACCGTGAGCTCCGCCAGGGTCAGCCCGAGGTGGTTTTCTGTGAGGGCAAGACTCCGGACCAGATTGTAGCGATCTGCGAACGGTTGGAGGCCGCCTCCGGATCTTTTCTGGGGACCCGCGCCTCCGACGCAGTTGCCCAACGGCTACGGGACCGCTTTCCGCGGCTGATCTGGAATCCTACTGCGCGTATCGTGCACCTTCCGGCTACTCAGCCTTCGAACCGCCCCGCAACCGGCCCCCTTCTAGTGATCTCCGCCGGCACCAGCGATCTCCCGGTTGCGGAAGAGGCGGCAGTGGTGGCCGAAGCCTACGGCCATACCGTGGAGCGGCTGGTCGATGTAGGCGTAGCCGGGTTGCATCGACTGCTTGCTGCCAGCGATCAGCTGCACCGGGCAAAGGTCGTCATCGTGGTGGCTGGAATGGAGGGCGCCCTGCCCAGCGTGGTGGGCGGGATGCTGCGGGTACCGGTGATCGCGGTTCCCACCAGCGTGGGGTACGGTGCTTCATTTGGAGGACTGGCCGCTTTGTTGGGGATGCTCAACTCCTGTGCGGCGGGGGTAACGGTGGTCAATATCGACAATGGATTCGGCGCCGCGGTTGCGGCCAGCCGGATTTTGCGCTCATGACCCTCCAGACCATTATCAGCAGCGAGGATCCGAAGTTTACCTGGGTCGATGTGGTGCGTCCGTCGCCTGGGGAGCTGGGAGAAGTCGCCAAACAGTACGGTCTCCACCCGACGTCAGTGGAGGACTCGCTGGACCCCTATCACCTCCCCAAGTACGAGCGGATCGGGTCGACGACTTTTATCATCGCTCGGGCCATAGATGTCGCGGCAGCACACGACTGTTCGACGCTGCATGAAATGACTCGCAAGGTGGCGATCTTCTATGGGGCGGACTTCCTCGTCACCATTCACCGGAGCGAGCAATCCTTTCTCACTGCGATAATGGAAGAGTACCAGCGGGCCGCTCCGCCCGAGGGCACTCCCGAGCGGAGGAAAGGTTTTCTCCCCCGGCTCATCATCGATCTGGTCAACGGCGCGGTCGCAACCTATCAGAAGCCCTTGGAGGAAGCCGAGACAACCATCGACAGTTTCGAAGCGACGGTGTTCGGAGATCAGGAGTTTACCGGACTCCTCCGGAGCATTTACCTGGTGAAGCGTCGGGTCACCCTCATGCGACGGATGCTGATTCATACTCTGGATGCGGTGAAGAAGCTGGTGCCGGGGTCGGAGCCGACCGCGCCACTGTACCAGGATCTGAGGGAGAATACCGAAAGCATGCACTTCTACTCCGACGAGCTGCTGGAGGACGTCAATAACCTGCTCAGCATCCAGCTCGCGCTGGCATCTCACCGCACCAATGAGGTCGTGCGGGTGCTCACCGTGTTCTCCGTCTTCTTCCTGCCGCTCACATTCATCGTGGGCATCTACGGGATGAACTTCCACTACATGCCCGAGCTCCGGCAGCCCTGGGGGTATCCGGCGGTGATGATCGGGATGGGGGTGGTGACCCTGGTGATCTATCTCTGGTTTCGTCGCCGCGGCTGGCTGCGAGGATGATGGAGGCGGTCGCGCTCCTGGTGCTGGCGATCGGGTCGGGAGTGCTGGGCTGGCTCCTGGGCCGAAAGCAGGGCACCGGCGCGCTCCGCTCCGGGGTGGCTCCCCATCTCCTCCCCGACCCGGCGCTGGAATGGCTGCGCCGAGCTCATCGCGCGATCGGGGTCTGGGTCTCCGAGCTGGACCCCCAGGAAGAAGGTCCCCGCGCCGAGCGCATCGTAGAGCCGGAGCGGCTTTCGGTCGCTCAGATCGTGGCCGTGGACCGCCGACTCGAGCGGGCACGAGACCAGGAACAGAGTGGGGCGGAGCGGATGGAAGGGGGCATGCTGGTGTTCCACGCGCAGGCCGGCTCCGCCGTTGGGCTGCTGTTGTCCGACAAGTTCGACGCTGGCGGACTGGACGGGGTGGAAGACGATCTGCGCCGTCTACTCGATGGGGTTCGCCGCCGTCCCAATCTCGTTGCTCTGGCTCAGGCGCAGTCGCAAGGAGCGTCGCTGGAGTCGGTCGGCAGCGTGGGCCTTCGGCTGGCGTACCAGCTCGAGCGCACTCTGGATAGCCAGGTGATCGTCGCCGCGCTGGATGGCCCAAACGTCCGAGTGATTGGAGTCTCTGGTCGGGCCGACCGGCGCCTGCTCGACAGTCAGCTAACCGATACCAGTGAGTTGGCCCAGGTCGCTCGGGGCGACCAGGAGGGACATATCTCCAAGGGCGACCCCGTCGGCGGAGCGGTGGCCGACCGCCGGAGTCGCTCGGGCTCAGTTCTGCTGCTGCCCATCCGGCACGATTTAAAACCGGTTGGCGCGGTCGCCATCTGGCTGTCGACTGGGAGAGAGCCGTCGGGTCCCGTCCGAGCGGAGATCATGGAAGCGATTCACAACGCGGCCGCCCGCATCGACCGCGCTCTCGAAGCCGACCAGCACAAGCGCGCCGCCACGATCGATCCCCTGACCGGGCTACCCAACCGGCGCGGCTTCGACGAGGCCTTCAGGTTGATTACCGCGGGACAGGGTGCGCTGCTCTATGCCGACTTGGATCGCTTCAAGAGCCTGAATGACACCCTCGGTCATCCTGCCGGAGATGCGGCGCTGGTTCACTTCGCCCGGATCATCCGCGAACAGATCCGCACCGGCGATGTGGCCGCCCGCATTGGAGGTGAGGAGTTCGCCATTTGGCTGCCGGATACCGATCTCGAGCTTGGCTCCCGGATTGCCGAACGGATTCGTCTGAAGCTGGGCAATGTCCCTTGGGACTGGCAGGGCCGAGTATGGCCGCTAAGCGCATCGTTCGGAGTGGCTGCCTGCCCCGAAACCAGCAGCAGTCCCGACAACCTTCCGGCGCAGGCCGACTCGGCGCTGTACCAGGCCAAGCGGAGCGGGCGAAACCGGGTAGAGCGGGCGGGACGGTAGACGGGCGGTCGGCCGGACCTGTCCTGAACCTCTACTTGAGCCCGATACGCTAACATATGCTCGGTATGCGACATATCGTGCAGATATCTAGTGATATCAGACTGCCTGACCGCCCGACCGCCTGCCCGACCTAGCTTCCACCTGACCGCCTGACCCCCTATAATTCTACCACCCGGGGGCGACTGGCTTCGACGGGTTTGGTGAAGGAATTGTAGCGTGCCCAGGTCCAGGTTCCTGGTAAAACTGTCTGGAATGATTCAACTGCCAATACTGAAATGGCACTGGCTGCGTAAGCTGAGCTAAGCTCGCTTATGCTCCTTCGGCCCGTGGAGCCCGCCTGGGGCGCCGCGTGCCGAATCGCAAATCCGGGCTGGCTGGGCGCGTCACTCCGGCGCACTCGGCGAGATTTCAGGAGATAGGCTTCGGAGAGGTCGGCTCGACAGCGCTCCGAAGTGACGGTAAGAAGTCGAGCCTACGCACGTAGACGCGGTTCTGGAAGCTTACTCGGACCAGGGTTCGATTCCCTGCGCCTCCATCATCAAAAGGGACTCTCGACTGAGAGTCCCTTTTGATTTTCCTCTGTACTATCTCCGGAAGTATCCAGTCACCCGTCCGGCTCGGTCAACCTTCCTGATCGGAAGCCGGAGCACATCGCTACCGAGCTGGAACCGATGCCGTCCGCTGAGGGCTCGCAGACTCAGTGTCAACGAGAAGGGGTCGACCCCAACCTTGTTCACCACGTATCCTTGATCGGCCAGGGAAGACACCGTGACAATGCTCAGGGGATTCTCTCCCAGGTCCACGAAGCCGGTCATGAGCTCGTTGATGAAGACGGACTCCCGCCAGTGACCATCTGCCGTGCCTTCGCCGCCCATATTCTCGACCGGGACCTTGGCGCCGGTATAGGCGGTGCCCCCGACCTGATTGAACGCCGCGATTGCCTGGGGACCAGTGAAATGCGGATCGGTGCCGGTTGCCGGAGGCAAGGAAGGATCGGCGAGAAGCCCCACCGTTGGCCAGAGGCTGCCGAATCCAAGCACATGCCCCATTTCGTGCAGGATCAGAGTCTGCAGCAGTCCGGCGTCTTCGATGTCGGCCAGATCCTGGTTGTCGAAGATCATGGCTCCGACCAGGCTGAGACTATTGGAATTCCGGATGAAGCAGGGACCGGCCGATCCTAGCACTCCGCCCTTCCCATCGATGTGTTCGAGGGTGACAAAGATCAGCAGGTCGTCTATGGTCCGATTCAAAGCTGGCGAGCCCGGGCCACAGTCTTCTGCCTGGGTCTGGAGCGGAATGTCCTCGATGTCTCCGGTGACCAGACTCTCCCACCGATCCGCGGCATCAGTGAAAGCCTGCCGCTGACTGGCTGTGGCAGAGCCGAGGAACTGGACCTCGATATCGAACGCGCTGGTTCCCGTGGCCGTGAAGGTCACCGGGTTACCCGAGATTCCAGTGCCGGCGGCGGTGGCGGTGAGACCGTTTGAGCCTTTGCTGCCGAGACTCCAGCCCCCCACCTGGGCAATGCCGCTGTTGTCCGTTGCCACCACCGCCGTGGTTACCTGTCCCCGCCCGGAAGTCACCTCGAAGGTGACATCGACGCCCGGCACCGGATTGTGGTTGGCGTCGGTCACCAGGACCGAGGGCGGTGTCGGCACCGGCTGACCTGCCACCACAGTCTGCCCATCTCCCTGATTTTTTTCCACCTGGGTCGGGGTCTGCGATACGGTGACCTCCGCAACAGCGTGGGCTGAACCCGCTGTGGCGGTGACCTCAGCGGAGCCACTGCCGGCTGCGGTGACAACGCCGGTGGATGAGACGCTCACCACGGCGGGGGCGCTGGTGGTCCAGGTGACCGCCGCATCCGTGATCGCATTTCCCTGCTGATCAGTGACCGTTGGCGACAATTGCTGGGTCTGGCCGACCGCGTTAAATGAGAGGGAAGGTGGATCGAGAGTGATGTTGGCCGGACCGTTGGGCTCGGTGTTGCTCCCGCATCCTGAGAGCAAGGCCAGGGCATACAGCGTTCCGGTGTACCCAGCGAACGCTCTCCGGCAAAGCCACACCATCGTAAACTCCGGGTAGAAAAACCGTAAGAAGAAAGTCACTGCAGGGTGGTGGATAGTATGAGTTGAACGTACGTTGGGGTCGGCTCGGGCGCCAGAGAGTTCAACCATAAACAGCTACGATCACAGGATCTGCATGAGCGCGGTCACATCCCTTCCGTCGGCAACCCAGTCTGTGGCCGAGATCCGGGCTTCTTTCCCGGCTCTGGAGCGACGCCACGGTGGTCTTCCCGTGGCGTACTTTGATGGACCGGGCGGCACCCAGGTGCCCCGGAATGTGGTGAGTGCGATGGAGTCCTATCTGTACCACCATAACGCCAACACTCACTGGCCCTATCCTACCAGCGAGGAGACGGATGCGCTTCTCGGAGCAGCGCGCGAAGCCCTGGCGGTTTTCCTTGGTGCCGATGCTACCGGGATCGCCTTCGGTGCCAATATGACGACCCTTACTTTCCACCTAGCACGCGCTCTGGGAAGATCCTGGGGGCCAGGAGATACCATCGTGGTGACCGAGCTCGACCATCACGCCAACATTGCCCCCTGGCGAGCCCTGGAGCGCGATCGGGGAGTAACCATTGCCACAGTCCCGATGCTTCCCCAAACCGGTCAGCTTGACTGGGCTCGGCTGGAAGCGCTCATGGGAAGCAGTCCGCGGTTGCTCGCCATCGGCGGCGCCTCGAACGCGCTCGGCACGGTGAACGATGTCGCTCGCGCGTCTGCCCTGGCCCGAGATGCGGGAGCCCTCAGCTTCATTGACGCAGTGCACCTCGCTCCTCACGAGCCGGTGGACGTACGGCGGATCGGGTGCGACTTCCTGGCCTGTTCCGCGTACAAGTTCTATGGACCGCATATCGGAATTTTGTACGCTCGCGAGGCCGTTCTGGCGCAGCTCGACGTCCCCAAGCTGCTGCCCGCTCCTGATACGGTGCCGGAGCGGATCGAGACGGGAACCCTGAACCACGAGGGAATTGTTGGCGCGGGCGCGGCGGTGGATTTTCTGACCTCGCTCAGTCAGGGAGAGTCTCGCAAAGCCCGGCTAAGGCAAACCTTTTCCGAGTTGCGCCAAAGGGGCGAGGCGTTGCTGCGGCGGCTCTGGACCGGCCTCGAATCTATTGACGGCGTGACCCTGCATGGGCCGAGACCGGGCCAGCCCAGAACGCCAACGGTGGCCTTCACCGTGGCAAACCGTTCTTCGGAGTCAGTGGCTCGATGGCTGGCGGAAAGGGCTGTGTTTGTGTCTTGCGGAGACTTCTACGCCACCACGGTGGTGCAGCGGCTGGGACAACCCGGCGGTGTGGTCCGGGCCGGCTGCGCCTGCTACACCACCATGGAGGAGGTGGAGCGGCTCATCGACGCCGTACGCAACCTCTGCGCGCGATAGCCGCTCCGGGGCGAACTAGCTCGCTGCCTGCACCGGAATCTTTACTCGGCTCTTCTCCCATTCGAGCACCAGCGACGCTCCTTTGCCACCGGCCGGCTCGCTTCGGATAGTAAAGGTCTCGATCGGTTTGCTGCTGGTCTCGGCCTTGACCTTCGCTCGTCCTATCTCTTGAGCCTTTATTTCGTCGGTGTATTGGTCCTCTTTGCCCCACTGCGCAATTGAGCGGTTCACGATGACTTCCCACTCGCTCTTGCCCGGGACTGTATACAGCGAGTAGACGCCGGGCTGTACCTTAATGCCCGCCACGGTGAGCGGAACCGGCGCGTAGAAGATGGTGGGCTCGTTCGCGCCGGTTCGCCACAACTTCCCGTAGGGCACATCCGCTCCGCCGAGCATGGTCCGTCCTCTCGAGCTGGGGCGGCCATAGCAGACCTTCACCTGCTGACCCGACACGCTGAATGTGACCGAGTCGAGCGGACTCTTACGCGTCTCCAGCGGAACATTCCGGTGAGGGCAGGTGGTATCGGGATGCGCGACTGCAGGTGGGACGAGGCTGATGCTGGTGGTCAGCACAAGCGCGGGCAGGAAAAGCATAATGCTGGCTCCTCTGTTGTCAGTTGCGGCGCAAGGCCTCGCGGCTTTCCAGCGCGAGGGTCAAGGCCTGATCGGCAGTCGAGGCGAGGCAGTTCAAGTGACCCATTTTTCTGCCGGGCCGCGCCTCTGCCTTACCGTAAAGATGCAGACGGACCCCGGGTCGGCGCAGCGCCTCCTCCCACCGAGGCTCGCCCCCGCTCCAAAGGTCGCCCAGCAGGTTGATCATCGTGACCGGCGAAAGCAGCCATGGCTGGACCAAGGGAAGATCACAAAGAGTCCGCAGCTGGAGCTCGAACTGGTCCACCGAGCAGGCATCCAGCGTGTAGTGCCCGGTGTTGTGGGGCCTGGGCGCCATCTCATTGACCAGCAGCTGTCCCTCCTTGGTGACGAACAGCTCGACGCCGAGCACTCCTTCGTAACCGAGAGCCGCGGCAACCTCAGTGACCATAGCCGTGGCTCGGTTGGCCATCCGTTCCGGTACCCGAGCGGGAACCACCGATGTATCGAGAATACCGTTACGGTGCCGATTCTCGGCCACCGGGAAGATGGCCTGCGCTCCGCCTGCTCCACGGGCTACGATAACCGACAGCTCGCAGTCGAGCTCGACTTTCTCCTCCAGCACACAGGGCACCGACCCCAGCCGGGCGAAGGCTTCGCGCGCTTCGGCCGCTTTGGTCACCAACATCTGCCCCTTTCCATCGTACCCCAACCGACTGGTCTTGAGGAATCCAGGAAGCTCGACCTCGCTTACGGCTGTTTCCAGCTCTCCCGGATCTCGCACCGGACGAAACTTGGCCGTGGCAAAGCCGTGCCTCTGGAAGAAGGTCTTCTCAGCAATTCGGTCTTGAGCGGTTGCCACCGCTGGTCCCGACGGACGAACCAGACACGAAGCGGCCAGCTGCTCGAGCGTCCGCGCCGGCACATTCTCGAACTCGGTTGTCACCGCGGCGCAGAGCTTGGCCAGCTCGGTCAAACCTTCTGGGTCTTCGTACCCGGCGCGGATATGCTGGTCGGCCACGGCAGCCGCGGGGCTCTGAGGATCGGGATCGAGCACCACAACCCGATATCCCATTGTCCTCGCCCGCAGGGCAAACATCCTTCCCAGCTGCCCTCCACCCAGAACCCCCACCGTCGCCCCGGGAAGAATCACGAGAGGTCCGGCAGCTGTGTGTCGAGGGCCCGCCGTTCTTGAGAGTGGCGGAACTCCTCGAGCCGTTCGGCCAGGTCGGGGTCATGCAAGGCGAGAATTCCTATGGCATAGAGGCCGGCATTCCCGGCGCCGGCAGTACCGATGGCAAAGGTGGCCACCGGAATGCCGGCCGGCATCTGCACGATGGAAAGGAGGGAATCAAGTCCCTGCAGATGCTTGGTCGGAACCGGGACGCCAAGCACCGGGATAATCGTCTTGGCGGCCAGCATGCCCGGCAGGTGTGCCGCGCCACCGGCTCCGGCGATGATGCAGCGCAATCCGCGCCCGGCGGCTTCTTCGGCATATCGATAAAGCAGGTCGGGAGTTCGATGGGCGGACACCACGCGTGCTTCATACACGACGTGGAAATCATTGAGCCGCCGGGCCGCGTGCTGCATTACGTCCCAGTCGGAGTCGCTGCCCATCACGATGCCCACCAGGGGCTGCGTCATCTGCTTCCTCCGGAAGACTGGGGCCGCGCAATTACCCTCGAGAGGCAGGAATTAGAGGCGACCCGATGCTGATGGCAAGGCATGGCCGCACCCCACTAGCTTGAGACGCGCATTCTTTGGAGGTGCATCATGCAGGAACAGGAAACAACGCCTACCGGGGCCTCCCTTCAGGATCTCACGACTGGAGAGCGCCTGGTGCGTGCCATCCTGGGCCACCGGGTTGTGGAGTTTGCCTATGAGGGATTCCGGCGGACGGTGGAACCCTATTTGTTGGGCATTCACGAGGCGGGCGAGCCCATTCTCCTGGGCTATCAGACCGCGGGGTTCAGCCACAGCGGCGACATTCCGGGATGGCGAACGTTCATCACTACCGCCATCGGAGATGTGGATATCACCGAGCGGAGCTTTGCCGGTCCGCGATCCGACTGGAACCCCTACGGTCACTCGATGCTGGAGATCTTTGCACGCGCCTGAACCGGGAGGACGTCAGACGGTAGATCTGGTCCGGTCCATCGTTCCCCGGGCCGCCAGCGCCGCCTGGGCGGAAGCAAGGCGTGCGATGGGAACACGGTAGGGAGAGCAGGATACGTAGTTCATGCCCAGCCGGTCGCTGAAGGCTACGGCTGAGGGATCACCGCCGTGCTCGCCGCAGACGCCGAGCTTGAGGTCGGGCCGAGTCTTTCTGCCCAGGTCGCAGGCCATGGCGATGAGCTTGCCGACTCCCGCCTGATCCAGCACCTGAAACGGATCGTCCTCGATGACGCCGTGCTCGAGGTAGTAGGGAAGGAATCGTCCAGCATCGTCCCGGGACAGGCCCCAGGTAGTCTGGGTGAGGTCGTTGGTGCCAAAGGAGAAGAACTGCGCCTCCCGGGCCAGCTCGTCTGCGGTGAGCGCAGCCCGCGGGAGCTCGATCATGGTGCCCAGCAGATAGGGGACCGTTATCTGCCGCTCCTGGAAGACTTCCTCCGCCACCTGGCGGACGATGAGAGCCTGCTTGCGGAACTCGACCACACTGGCAGTGAGGGGGATCATGACCTCAGGCATGACCCGCCCCTTGCGGGCAGCCACAGTGCAGGCAGCCTCGAAGATGGCGCGCACCTGCATGGCCGTGATCTCGGGATAGATGATGCCCAGCCGGCAGCCTCTCAACCCGAGCATCGGGTTCACCTCGTGCAAGTTATCCACGATCTGCTTGAGCGCGGCCGGCGCCATCTTCAGCTCGCGAGCGAGCGTTTCTATCTCTGAGGTTTCCTTGGGCAGGAACTCGTGGAGTGGCGGGTCGAGCAACCGGATGGTTACCGGGTAGCCCTCCATGGCCCGGAAAATGGCCTCGAAGTCGCCGCGTTGCATGGGCAGCAGCTTGGCCAGCGCCGTGCGCCTGCCGGCCGGATCTTGAGCCACGATCATCTCTCGCATGGCCACCAGCCGATCGCCTTCGAAGAACATGTGCTCGGTGCGGCAGAGTCCGATTCCTTCGGCGCCGAAATCCCGTCCCCGGTGCGCATCGGCCGGCGTATCGGCGTTTACTCTTACCCTGAGCTGCATGATCCGGTCGGCCCACTTCATCACCCGGTTGAAGTTGCCACTCAGCTCCGGAGGAATGAGTGCAGCCTGGCCGGCAAACACTTTCCCGCTGCTTCCATCCACCGTAATCCAGTCGCCAGCCCCCAGGCTCCGGCCATTCACCGAGAGCCGGCTGGCCTTTTCGTCTACCTGAAGTGATTGGGCGCCGGCGACGCAGGGCTTGCCCATGCCGCGGGCGACCACGGCAGCGTGGGAAGTCATCCCGCCCCTTGCGGTGAGAATGGCCTTGGCGGTCACCATGCCGTGGAAGTCCTCGGGCGAGGTCTCCCGCCGGACCAGGATTACCGACTGTCCCGCCCGGCCCATCCGCTCCGCCTCATCGGCATCGAACACGATGGTACCACACGCGGCCCCGGGTGACGCGGGGAGGCCGGTCGTGAGCAGATCGAGCCGGCTGTTCGGATCGATCATGGGATGGAGCAGCTGATTGAGATCGTTGGGCGGGATCCGGGCAACGGCTTCCTGCTCGGTGATTACCTCTTCATCCACCATGTCGCAGGCAATCCGGACCGCCGCATGTCCCGAGCGCTGGGCCCGCCGGGTCTGCAGCATGTAGAGATTGCCCCGCTCGATGGTGAACTCCATATCCTGCACGTCCCGGAAATGCCGCTCGAGCGTTCGGGCTACCCGCTCCAGCTCCTGGTAAGAATGCGGCAGATGGTCCTTCAGCTGTCCGATGGGCATGGGTGTCCGCGTGCCTGACACCACGTCTTCGCCCTGGGCGTTGAGCAGAAACTCGCCGTAGAGCCGTTGTTCTCCGGTGGACGGGTCCCGGCTGAACGCCACGCCGGTGCCGGAATCCTCGCCCAGATTTCCGAACACCATGGCCACGATATTCACCGCCGTTCCCATTGAATCCGGGATGTCATGGAGCTTTCGGTAATCGATGGCCCGGCGAGTGTTCCAGCTCTCGAACACGGCGGCAATGGCTCCCCACAGCTGGTCAAGCGGCTCCGAGGGGAACTCCCGTCCCGATTCCTTCCGCACGTGCTCCTTGAACCGGCGTACGATCCCCTGCATTTCCTCAACCGGCAGATCGATGTCCCGTTCCATCCGGCAGCGCTGCTTGCTCTCGTCCAGGATCTGCTCGAACGGTTTCCTCGGCAGCTCGAACACCACGCTGCCATACATCTGCACAAACCGGCGGTAGGAATCCCAGGCGAAATGGGGATTGCCGCTCTGCCGGGTAAGGCCCTCCACGGTGACGTCGTTCAAGCCGAGGTTGAGGATCGTCTCCATCATCCCCGGCATCGAGACGGCGGCTCCGGAACGAACGGATACGAGGAGCGGGTTCTCCCCATCTCCCAGATGCTTTCCGGTTGTGGCCTCGAGTCGCTGCAGCGCGTTCTCGACCTGGGCCTGCAGCCGTTTGGGGAACTGGCCGCTTTCGAGATAGTGGATGCAGATGTTGCTGGCGATGGTGAAACCGGGCGGGACGGGAATGCCGATGGTGGTCATCTCGGCGAGACCGGCACCCTTGCCGCCGAGAATGTCTTTCATGGCCGCGGTCCCTTCGGAGCGGCCTTGTCCGAACGAGTAGACCAGCGGCTGGGTGTAGGGACCGCTCATGCGGGAGTGGCGATCAGAGGTGTCGCATGTCGGAGACGCACCGGGTCATCAGGAGTTGGTGTGGGGTACATGCCCGAGAAACAGGCGTGACAGAATCCCGTGTCCTTGCCAGCTGCGTACAGCATGCCGTCGAGCGAGAGATAGCCCAGGCTGTCGACCCCGAGAAACTGACGGATTTCTGCGATCGAGTGAGTGGCGGCAATCAACTCTTCCCGGCTGGGCGTATCGATGCCATAATGGCACGGTCCGGTAATTGGCGGTGAGCCCAGGCGCAGGTGGACCTCACGCGCGCCGGCAGAGCGGATCATCTGCACCAGTTCCTTGCTGGTGTTGCCCCGGACCAGGCTGTCATCCACCACCACCACAGATTTCCCATGGATCACTTCCCGCACCGGGTTGAACTTGATCTTGACCTTTGCCACCCTGAGGGCCTGCGTCGGGTTGATGAACGTGCGGCCCACATAGTGATTCCGGATGAGCCCGTACTCCAGCTTGATCCCGGAGACCTCCGAAAACCCCAATGCCATTGCATTGGAGCTGTCGGGAACGCTGAAGACCACCTCACCGTCCGGCGCAGGCTGTTCCCGGGCCAGCTGGCGTCCAAGCTCCCGCCGGACCCGATCGACTGACTCGCCGAATACGGTGCTGTCGGGTCGAGCAAAGTAAACCAGCTCGAACACGCAGCGGCTCACCGGCCGGGGCGCCAGCCGAGGCAGATGAGTTACCTGGCCGTTATCAACCCGCACGAAATCACCTGGCCTGAGCTCGCAATGGAAGGTGGCCCCGATCAGATCGAGAGCGCACGACTCCGAGGCCACCACGATGCCCGGGCCCAGGCGACCGATAACCAGCGGCCGAAAGCCTCGGCTATCCACCGCGGCATACATGGTCCTGCCAACCGTGATGATCAGGCTGTAAGCGCCGTCTACTTGCTCCAGGGCCTCCCGAATTTGGTCATCTACAGTGTGTTCCTCGGAACGGGCGATGAGGTGCACCAACACCTCCGTGTCGCTCGAGCTGGTGAAAATGGCGCCACGCTCGACCAGATCGCGCTTGATGGCATCGGCATTGATGAGATTGCCGTTGTGGGCGATGGCCAGGGGACCACACCTGGTATTGACACTGCAGGGCTGCGCGTTCGCCAGAACGGTGCTGCCGGTCGTCGAGTAGCGGGTGTGCCCAACGGCAACGTCACCGGGCAGGCCGGCGAGGGTTTGGTCGTCGAAGTTTTCCGCCACCAGCCCCATTCCGCGGTGCGACCGGGCCATTCCCTCACGGTCGATGGCAACGATACCGGCGCTCTCCTGTCCCCGGTGCTGCAGGGCGTAGAGGCCGAGATACGCCAGCCGAGCTGCGTCAGGTAGTGCGGAAACTCCGATGATGCCACACATGCTATTCTCCCGCCGTGCGGTCCACGTCGGCATGCTGCATTCGCCGGGGGATCGCTTCGTAGTAAATCCGTCGCAGTGCTTCGGTGCTCCAGGAGAACAAGTGGGGCCCTACTTGGAGTTCCAGGGTGCCAGCGCTCTGGACCAACCCGGCTCGGAAGATCGGCACCCCGTGCTCATCCGCCAGGGTTATGAGTGGCCGGGCAGAAGCTTGGGAGCATGAAATGACCGCCCGGGCGCCGTCCTCGCCAAACAAGAGACCATCCGTGGGCAGCTCCGGTGCGTAGCCGGTCAGGTCGAGTTCGGCACCGAGGCTTCCCGGTACATAAGGGCCGCCGACCACGGCCTCCGCCAACGTCACCGCCAGGCCGCCTTCGGAACAGTCATGGGCTGAACGCAGCAGCCCGCGCTGAGCCGCGGCCACCAGGAACCTTTGCAGCCGGAGCTCGGCGTCGAGATCCACGGCTGGAGGATCGCCGCCGACAAAGTCGCAGACCTCGGCCCAATAGGCCGATCCACCCAGAATGCCGCTGGTTTGGCCGAGCATGAATACCTCGTCTCCGGGCGAATCGAAGTAACTGGCAACCCGGTCTTCCACATTGTCCAGCAGGCCGATCATGCCGATGGTAGGGGTAGGATCGACCGCGCCGGTGGGGCTCTCGTTATAGAAGGAGACGTTTCCCCCAGTGACCGGAGTGCCGAAAGCGCGGCAGGCATCCCCAATCCCTCGGCAGGCCTCGCTGAACTGAAAGAAGACCTCGGGTTTTTCGGGGTTCCCGAAATTGAGGCAGTTCGTGATTCCCAACGGTCTGGCTCCGCTGGAGGCCACGTTGCGGGCCGCCTCTGCCACGGCGGCCTTGCCTCCTTCGTAGGGATCGAGGGCAACCAGCCGGGCATTGCAGTCGACCGACATGGCAATGCCGAAGCTGCTGCCCGGAACCCGGATCACGCCAGAGTCAGAGCCGGGGGGAAGCACCGTGGAAGCCTGCACTGTCGAATCGTATTGCTCATAGACCCAGCGCTTGCTCGCGATGTTCGGATTGTCGAGCAGTAGCTCCAATGCACCCTCAAGGTCGACCGCCGGCTCGCCCGGATCGATCTGCGATCGCCGGAGCCGTGCAGCCTCTCCTTCTTCCGCTTCGGGGTGATAGACCGGGCAGTCTTCGAGCAGCCGGCGACCTGGAATGGAGACCACCGTTCGTCCATGGTGCTTGACCCGGAACATGCCGTCGTCGGTTACCCGCCCGATCTCGGTTGCAGTGAGCTCCCATTTGGCGCACACAGCCTGGACCTCGGCCACCCGCAATGGCTCCGCCACCACCAGCATGCGCTCCTGCGACTCGGACAGAAGAATCTCGTACGGCGTCATTCCCGGTTCCCGGGTTGGAACCAGTCCGGTGTCGATCTCCACTCCCACGCCACCCCGCGCGGCCATCTCTGCGGAAGAGCTGGTGAGTCCCGCGGCTCCCATATCCTGAATGGCCACGATCAGCCCGGAGGTGATCAGCTCCAGACTCGCTTCGAGCAGCAGCTTCTCGGTAAATGGATCTCCCACCTGGACCTGGGGTCTCCGGCTCTCGCTTTTCTCGGACAGTTCCTCGGAGGCAAAGCTGGCGCCATGAATGCCATCCCGGCCGGTGCGGGCACCCACCGCGAGCAGCACGTTCCCCACACCGTGCGCGGCTGCTCTGATCAGGTCGCTCTCCTGGAGCAGCCCTACGCACATGGCATTGACCAGCGGATTGCCGGTGTACCCTGGAGCGAAGTTCACTTCGCCGCCGAGTGTAGGAACGCCCACGCAGTTTCCGTAGTCTCCGATTCCGCGCACAACCCCGGCAAAGAGGTAGCGGTTGCGGGGGTGATCCAGCGGACCGAAACGGAGGCTATTGAGGAGAGCGACCGGACGGGCACCCATCGTGAACACGTCGCGCAGAATCCCACCGACGCCGGTGGCTGCCCCCTGGTAGGGTTCGACCGCAGAAGGGTGGTTGTGTGACTCGATCTTGAAGGCCACCGCCCAACCATCCGGCAGCCGGAGTACTCCGGCGTTCTCCCCGGGACCCTGAACCACTTGCGGTCCGGTAGTGGGGAATAGTTTCAGCACCGGCCTGGAGTGCTTGTACGAGCAGTGTTCCGACCAAAGAGCGGAGAAGACGCCGAGTTCGGTGAAGCTGGGCGTTCTGCCGAGCAGGTCAACGATCCGGCTGTATTCGAGCTCGTTGATGTTGTGCTCGCGCACCAGCTCGGGAGTTACCGGACGCTCTCCCGTTCCGGTGATCGTTTCGCTGGCTGCGCTGGCAACGCCGGAAACCGTCACTGCCGCTCCTCAGCTGAGGGGGTTACCCGGGTCGTGGACGGGCTTATCAGCTTGGCTTGCTCTGGGAGACCGGCGGATAAAAGTCGCAAGCGCGTCGGAGAGCACTCGGGTGAACACGTTCGGCCGGTCTTCGTGAGCTACCGCCTCCAGCTCACCGGCGTCGAGCCACATGCCTCCACAATGAGGGCAGGTTTCAATCTGGACGCCGTGAACATTGCTGCTGGCCAGATCGAATCCGTCCTTGGGGCACTTCATGTAGTGCGACTTGCGTTCCGCCGCGATGGCGGCCACGTGGGCGCGCTCCCGCTCCCGCCGCATCAACTCGGCGTCTTCGCGGGCAAAGTACTCCTCTTCGTTGCGACTGGGCTTGTCCGACTTCATTCCTGGGTCCTCGAGCTGGCGGCATTCTGGTGCGACGAGATGAGAGAAGTGAAGAACCCCGCCCCTCCTGTAAGCCCGAGCAGACGGTCGATGGCGCGCTCGGGATGGGGCATGATGCCCACGATGTTCCCCGCGGCATTGCATATGCCGGCAATATGGTTGGTGGCCCCATTGGGGTTCGGCTGAAACGGCGAGCGCTCGGTGGCGGCTACGTAGCGGAGCACCACCAGGCCCTCCGCCTCGAGCATTCGCAGCGTGTCGGGCGAGGCCACGTACCGTCCCTCTCCGTGGGCAACCGGTAGGCGCAGCCGGGCGCCGGGCTCGTAATCACAGGTGAATGCGGTGTCGGTTTGCTCGACGGTGACATCCACCGGCTTGGACACGAACGTGAGCCCGGCATTTCGCAGCAGCGCTCCGGGCAGCAACTGGGCCTCACATAGGATTTGGAATCCATTGCAGATCCCGAGCACCGGTCCACCCTCGGCGGCATGGCGCTGCACCGCCTGCATGATCGGGCTGAACCGGGCAATGGCGCCGCTCCGGAGATAGTCGCCGTAGCTGAATCCGCCGGGGAGGATGACAACGTCGGCGCCCTTGAGATCGGTGTCACGATGCCACACGAAGAAGGCATCTCCCCCGTGGCTCTGCGCCGCACGCAGGGTGTCGAAATCGCAGTTGCTGCCGGGGAATCGCACGATCGCCACCCGGGTCATCAGTCTTCCTCCACGGCCAGCAGATAGTCCTCGGTAACCGGATTGGCCAGCAACTTGTCGCACATCAGCCGGGCCCGAGCTTCCGCCTCATCCCGTGAGCCAGCATCCACGTCCAGCTCGATGGCTCGGCCCACCCGAACGGCTCCGGCTTCGGCAAAACCAAGAGCGGATAGTGCGTGCTCGACGGCCTGTCCCTGGGGATCCAGCAGCCCGGTCCGCGGCATTACTCGCACGTGTACGCGAAAGGTCATTATTCGGGCCCCTGTCGGCGTTCTCCTGAGTGTCTCCGACGCTCATGCGAGAGCGGTGGCGGCAGAGTGGGATCATGCGCGTCAGCCACCCGCTCGCCGATCACCGTAACCGGCTCCGGCCGTTCCATTAACCCCAGCACCGTGGTTCGGATCAGACCGAAGGCCATGTACAACAGTCCCAATGGAAACAAAAAATACTCAGGCGCGAAGATTCCGCCGATTAGAATGAGCAGATGCACCGTGAGACCCAGAATTCCTCGCGCGCTCCGAACCCCGATTGGAGGGAACTTCGGGTACTTGACGTTGCTGACCATCAGCACCGCTAGCAGCAGCATGAGCACCACAAGTCCCTCGTGCTGCAGATCCATGTAGGCCAATGAGGCGCGATACCAGTTGGTCTGGCTGAAGGGATAGTAGACGGCCAGCGTCATGCCTGCCGAGGGCGAGGGCATTCCGGTGAACCAGCCGGTGGATGGCTTGCCGGCAGAGAGCACGTTGAAGCGAGCCAGTCGGAGCGCCACCGCGACCACGTAGATGTAGCACAGGATCCAGGCAAAACGGCCCGCGTTCGAAAAATCGAGGAAGTACATCAGCAGGGCAGGGGCCATCCCGAAGGAGATCAGGTCCACCAGCGAATCGAGCTCCGCGCCGAAGCGGGTCCCGGTGCCGGAGAGGCGGGCCACCCGTCCATCCAGCATGTCCAGAATTCCGGCGAAGACGATGAACCATCCCGCCCACCGAAAATTGCCGTTGAACGCGGACACGATAGACCAGAAGCCAAAGAACAGATTGGCCAGCGTGAAGGCACTCGGCATCACGACTACCACGTGGCGCATGGTGGGGCGGGGAAGGCGCTCGCGCTGCTGTCTCAGTTCCATTCGGCCACCACAGTCACTCCTACCAGTGTGTTATCGCCCGTTTTGACCAGGACGCGGGTATTCGCTGGAGGCAGAAAGAGGTCAACTCGAGAGCCGAAGCGGATCATCCCCATCCGTTGCCCCTGCTGCACTCGGGTTCCCACCTCGTGATCGGTAACGATCCGCCGGGCGATCAGACCCGCGATCTGACGGACAAGAACCTTCCCCCGCCCGTTCACCAGGCCGACGCTGGCCTGTTCGTTATCCAGACTCGATTTCTCCGCAGCCGCATGACCGAATTTGCCTGGATTGTACTGCCGGTACTCCACCTTGCCATCGGTCGGATACCGATTCACATGACAGTTGAACACGTTCATGAAAATCGAGATCCGCGTGGCTCGGCCCCCGAAGAAAGCCGGCTCTTCGACCTCGAGAATGCTCACGACCTTGCCATCGGCTGGAGCCAGGATGAGCCGATCTCCTCGCTGGCCCTGGCGGTTGGGGTCTCGAAAGAACGCTACCACCCAGACAGCCAGAACGGTCCACAGCACCGCAGCGATCCACCAGGTCGGCGTGGCGTAGCGCCAGACCGCCAGCCAGAGCCCCAGCGAAATGGCCCAGGCTCCGATAATGAACCAGCGTCCCTCCGGTGCCGTACGGATCACGCTTCCACCACCAGCTCACGTCCGGTAAGAAGGCGGAAGGCCTCGAGATAGCGTCGGCTGGTGGCCTGCACAACTTCAGGAGGAAGCGCCGGCGGAGGGGCTTCGCCGTTCCATTGGCTGGCCGCCTTGAGGGAAGCCAGGTAATCGCGGAGCGGTTGCTTGTCAAAGCTGGGTTGAGCGTGACCCTGCTGGTACCGGTCGGCCGGCCAGAAACGGGAGGAGTCGGGCGTCAGAAGCTCATCGATCAGGCGGAGATCGCCGTGCAGGTCCGTGCCAAATTCGAATTTGGTGTCGGCGATGATGATGCCGTTCCGGGCCGCGTGGTCGCGACCTGATTCGTAGATGGCAAAGCTGGCTTCTCGGAGCCGCTCCGCCAGATCGGGCCCCAGGTTCTCCGCCACGGCATCGAAGGTGATATTGAGATCGTGGCCGGTTTCGGCCTTGGTTGCGGGCGAGAACAGTGGCGGATCCAAGCGCTGGCTTTCCACCAATCCCTCCGGCAGCCGCTCGCCCGCCAAGGTTCCCCGATGGCGGTACTCCGCCCAGGCTGACCCTGACAGGTAACCTCGCACCACACATTCGAAAGGCACTGGGGGGGCCCGCCGGACCAGCATGGCTCGACCCGCCAGCTCGGAGCGGGCGCTTTCCAGCTCAGGTATACGGTCGACAATCTCTCCGGTTCGTGCGGTGATATAGTGCGAGGGAAATACGTCGGCCAGGCGCTCGAACCAGAAGGCACTGATCTGGGTCAGCACGGCGCCCTTGTATGGCACCGGCTCCCGCATCACCACGTCGAACGCGCTCACCCGGTCGCTCGCCACGATCAGAAGATGCTCGTCGTCTACCTCATAGACCTCGCGCACCTTTCCCCGGCGAAGCAAAGGGAGCGGCAAACGGCTCTGCACCAGCGTCGCCTGCGACCTCATACCACTACCTCCGTTGTCTCGGCCTCTGCTGCCAGCGGCCGGGCCCGGGCCAGCAGCGGCTGCAGGTACTCGTCTACGAATTCCGGTACCTGCTGCGCTGCCCTGCCGGTGTAGTTCACCGGGTTCAGCTCAGCCTGAAGCGTAGCGGTGGAGACACCCCGGAAGGCTGGATCGGCCGCGAGGCGTGCCAGCAGATCGTTCGTCTCTCCCCGGCTCACGGCCTCTGCCACGGCCAGGCTGTGCCGCCGGATCACGTCGTGCAGTGCCTGACGGTCGCCTCCCGCGCCCACACCCTGCATCAGCCAGCGTTCAGTCGCCATGAACGGCATCTGGTCCGCCACATGCCGCCGGATCACGTCTTCTCGAACCTCGAGCCCCGCGGCGATGTTGGTGGCCAGAATCAGAATCGCGTCAGTGGCCAGGAAGCCCTCGGGAAGGGTGAGCCGCCGGTTTGCGCTGTCGTCCAGGGTGCGCTCCAGCCATTGGGTTGCTGCTGTCTGGGAGGTGTTGGCCGGCAAGGCCATGACGTACCGTGCCAGGCCGCTGATCCGCTCTGCCCGCATTGGGTTGCGCTTGTAGGCCATGGCGCTGGAGCCAATCTGCTCCGACTCGAACGGCTCCAGCAGCTCTCCCTCGTGCTGCAGTAAACGGAGATCACCGGCCATTTTGGAGGCCGACTGCGCAATGCCGCCGAGGGCTTCCAGCACCACGCTGTCGGCCTTGCGGGAATAGGTCTGCCCGGTCACCGCGAAGGTCTGCTGAACTCCCAACTTGTTCGCTACCCGCCGGTCGAGCTCGCGGACCTTCTCGTGATTCCCACCGAACAGCTGAAGGAAAGAGGCCTGCGTTCCGGTAGTCCCCTTGCAGCCCCGCAGCCGGAGTCCCTCGATCCGGTGACACATCTCCTCCACGTCGAGGGAGAAGTCCTGCATCCACAGGGTGGCGCGCTTTCCGACCGTGGTGAGCTGGGCCGGCTGGAAGTGAGTGTACGCCAGGCAGGGAAGTCCGGCGTAGCGGTTGGCAAATCGCTGCAGCGCTTGCAGCACGGCAATCAGGCGCCCCAACAGCAGACGCAAACCGTCACGCATGACGATCAGGTCGGCGTTGTCGGTAACAAACGCGCTGGTGGCACCCAGATGGAGGAAAGGCCGAGCCGCCGGCGCTTGGTCGCCAAAGGCGTGAATGTGAGCCATGACATCGTGCCGGAAACGGCGCTCGTAGCGGGCGGCCACGGCTAGATCGGCATCGTCCAGGTGGGCGCGCATCTGCGCGATCGCCGACTCGGGTATATCCAGCCCCAGCTCCCGCTCGCTCTCGGCCAAGGCCAGCCAAAGCCGGCGCCAGAGGGAGATCCTGCGGGCCTCGCCCCACAGCGTCTGCATGGCGGGCGACGCGTAGCGCGTGCTCAGCGGAGAACGCCAGCGCTCGTCGGTCATCGGAAGATCAGGTCCGTGAAGGTGACCTGTCCCTCACGTTCGACGTAAATCCGGATCACCTGGCCCGGCCGGACGTTCATCAGGTCGGAGACGTCGGCGGCACTGCGAACCGGCGAGCGGTTAATGGCCAGGATCACGTCTCCCTCCTGCAGCCCGGTCGCGCGACTCACCTGAGGCGAAATCCGAAAGATCAGCGCTCCCTGTTCGCTCCGGATGCCGCGCTCCGCTTGAATGGCGGGGGTGACGTTGATTAACTGCAGGTCCTGGAGCACGGTGATCTTTTCAGCGGTGACCGTGGGGAGGTCGCCGGTCACGATACGCCGCTGGGTGGTGCCGCTTCCGCTCCGCTGGACCACGGTCACCGTGTCGCCCACGTGGAGGTCGAGCTTGACCGCTTCCCAATCGAGATAATTTCGAAGTCGCCGGCCGTTGGCCTCGACCAGAACATCGCCTGGTCGAAGGCCGGCGCGCGCCGCCGGACCACCGGGCGCCACACTGGAGAGCGCCACCCCACCCTGACTCTTCCACTCCCGCATGGCACTCGCTCCCTCCACCTCGAGTCCAACCCAGGCGCGCCGTACGGTACCGCTCTTGATGATCTCGTCGGCTACCCGCACGGCACGTTCGATCGGAATGGCGAAACCCAGGCCGACCGACCCGCCACTGCTACTGAAGATCGATGAGTTGACTCCGACGACTTCACCCAGCGCGTTGGTCAGCGGCCCGCCCGAGTTCCCCGGGTTGATGGCGGCATCGGTCTGAATCATGTCCAGGTACAGTCCGGTCTGCTCGCCGCCCGGAAGAATGTTGCGTCCAGTAGCGCTCACCACTCCGACGGTGACGGTCGGCTCCGCGTTGCCCAGCATGTATGCGTATGGATTTCCCAGGGCCACCACCCACTCTCCAATCATCAGATCGGTGCTGCGACCCACTGCCACCGTCGGCAGCCCCTCCCGCTTGACTCGCAGCACCGCGATATCGGTGACCGGGTCTTCGCCCAGAACCGTGGCCGGCAGGTCGCTACCGTCGGGTAGGGTAACCACCACCCGTTCGGCATTGGCCACCACGTGTTGATTGGTGACGATGATGCCGCTGGACCGAAGGATGAAACCGGTTCCGTAGCCCTGGACGACCCGAGCTCCCTCGGGGACAAAAAGAAATCCCAGGGTGACCGGGGCGTCACCTGCTGGCGCGACGTGACGTTGATCGAGACGACCGAGCGGGACACCCGATCCGCGGCCGTGACCAGCGCAGTGCGGCGGGAAACATCGACGGCATTCTGGGTTGAAGCCACACGAGATGACGCCTGGGCCCCTGCGGTATCTACCCTGAGCTCCCGCTTGCGCGCATCGCGGCACCCTATGGATGCCAGCCCAATCGCCAGCAGAAGGCTAGCTGACCGGCGCGGCGGCATGAGTTGCCTCGACGGGGGACTCGAACAGCTCCGGCGGATACGTCACCGCGCTGAAGTAAAGGCCCTGCGGGGGAGCTGGCGGACTGGTTTCGCTGTTATCCTGCCGCACGAGCAGGGCATCTATGTCGTCCAGCGGGCGCCGGCCCAAACCGACATCTACCATGGTGCCTACCAGCATGCGCACCATGTGATGAAGAAACCGATCCGCCTCCACGTGATAGCTTACGCCTCGCTGGTCCGGCCGGTGCTCCCACCGGGAGAGCAGCAGTCGGCAGCGGTGGTGCGGCTTATCGCCCTTGGCGGCAAAGGCCTTGAAGTCGTGCTCGCCGCGGAGCCGCTCAGCAGAGGACTGAAGCAGCGCAAAATCCAGCGGACGCTTCAGCGCCCATTCAAAGTGGCGGCGAAAGGGTGAAGCGGAGGCCTGATCGGTTCCGATGTCGTAGCGATAACGCCGGGACACGGCCGATTTTCTAGCGTGAAATCCGGGCAGCATGGGATGCACCGATGCCACCCAGCAGTCACCGGGTAGCAGAGCGTTCAGCGCGCGATGAAGGGATTCCTCGGTCCAGCCGGCCGGAGCGGTAAAGCTGACGCCCTGACCTACCGAGTGGACGCCGGCATCGGTTCGACCAGCGGCGTTGGCTGCCATGTGGCGGCCGAAGATGCGTTCGAGGACCCGTTCGAATTCAGCTTGAACCGAACGGCCGGCCGGCTGACGTTGCCATCCGACAAAGCCGGTGCCGTCGTAGTGAAGCGTGGCGAGGAAGGTCCGGCTCACGGCCGGAATTTAGCCGAGGCCCAGACTCGGAGCAAGCCTGCAACTGCTTGTCAGAATTGACAAAAGGCCTCTTCGGCGGATACACTTTCCCTCCTTCGCCTCTCCCCATGACCTACCCCAACCCGGCCCACAGGTCACACCGGTAATGGACGACTCCGCCCTCGGTTCTGCTGTGCAGAAGCTATCCCAACGGCTCTCCCTGGAACGGGAAGAGGCGGGGGCGGCGTTCGATGCGCTGATGGAAGGACGGTTCACGCCGGCGCAGGCAGCCGCCTTGCTCATCGGACTCAGGATCAAGGGCGAGACGCCCCAGGAAATGGCCGGAGCAGCTCAGGCCTTGAGACGGGCCATGCTCCAGGCCGACCTGGGAGAGCGGGATGCCTTGGTAGATACCTGCGGAACCGGGGGAGGACGGGTTGGCACGTTCAACATCTCGACCGCGGCTGCTTTTGTGGTCGCCGGGGCTGGTGTTCCCGTCGCCAAACACGGCAACCGGAGTTACACCTCGCGCTGCGGGTCCGCAGATGTCCTGGAGGCGTTGGGCATCGACATCGTCATGGATCCTCGGGCAGCAGCTCGGGTGCTTCGCTCCAGCGGTGTGGTGTTCATGTATGCCCCGAGCTACCACCCGGCCATGCGTCATCTCGGGCCCGTGCGCAAAGAGCTCGGGGTGGCCACCATCATGAATCTCCTGGGGCCGCTGGCTAATCCGGCCGGGGTCACTCGCCAAGTGGTGGGCGTGTCAGATGCCTCTCGGGGGCCGGTATTAGCCGAGGCCCTCGCGGAGCTTGGTGCCAGGCACGCGCTGGTGCTGCACGCCGCTGTGGGCATGGACGAGATCAGTCCGTCCGGATGTACCTACGTCTGGGAAGTGGTGGATGGGAGCACCCGCACCTGGGAGCTGGATCCTGCTCGCCTGGGACTCGAGTGCAATAACCTGGATGAGTTGTCAGGGGGTGAGCCGCAGCAGAATGCTGACCTGATCATTCGGCTCCTGGCGGGGGAGGAAAGCGGGGCTCGACTCTGCGCGGCGCTGCTCAACGCGGCAGCGGCGCTGTACGTCTCAGGCAACGGCTGGTCTCTGGACGAATCGGCCGAACGTGCCCGTGCCGCCCTGGAGAGTGGCGCCGCAGCCCTGGCGCTCCAGCGCTTCCGGGCGGCAGCACCAAGGCCCCTGGCTCAGGCATAAATTCTAGTATTTGCGAATGACGCCGACCACCACACCCTGGATGAGCACGTCCCGCTCCTGGAACCGCATCGGCTGCATGGTGGCGTTGGCCGGCTGCAGCCGGATCCACCCGCCGGGCTCTCGGTAAAACTTCTTGACGGTGGCTTCGCTGCCGTTGACCAGAGCGATGACCATTTCGCCGTTCTCAGCGCTCTGCTTGCCGTGGACCACGACGATGTCGCCATCGACGATGTGCTCGTCGACCATCGAGGAGCCCTCGACCTTGAGCGCATAGTTTGGCCCGCGCCGGGGAAGCATGTGCTCGGGTACGGCAATGCTTTCTTCCTGCATGAGCGACTCGATGGGGGTGCCGGCTGCAACCTTTCCGAGAAGGGGAACTTCGCTGGCGGAGGACGTGCCCCGGGGCGGCAGCACCTCGATGGACCGGCTCTCGTTATAGGACCGCCGGATGTACCCCTTGCGCTCCAGGTTGGTGAGGTGCTCGTGAACGGTGGCCAGCGACTGAAACCCGAACTTCTCCGCGATCTCCTCGAAGCTTGGCGCGTATCCCTGCCCGTTAATATGCGTCTGCAGATAGCTGAGGATTTCACTCTGGCGCTTGGTCAGCGGCATCCGGATTCCTCCATGAGGTGAGTGCGCGGGGACGTATCGACCGAATAGAGCCCGAAAAAAAAGTACCCGAATACCCGCCGAAGGACAAGATGCCCGAACGGTTGGACCAGATCCTCAGCACAACCCGCCAAAGCCTTCCCGCCCTGCAGGGAAGAAGGGCCGCCCTCGAACGGGAACTGGAGCGAGCTCCGCCAATTCCAGCCTCGTTAGCGTCAGCGCTCCGGCGTCCCACTGTGGCCGTGATTGCCGAGTTGAAGCGGCGTTCCCCGTCCGCCGGCAGCATCCGTGAGGATCTGGATCCGGCCTATCGGGCCGCCCTGTACGAGCAACATGGCGCGGCAGCTCTCTCCGTCCTGACGGACGGCCCCTTCTTCGGTGGCTCGATGGAGGATCTGCGTACCGCCGCCGATAACTGTTCTTTGCCGATCCTGCGCAAGGATTTCATCCTGGATGAGGTCCAGGTGCTCGAAGCCAGAGCGGCGGGGGCATCGGCGGTCCTCCTGATTGTCAGGGTGCTGGGGAAGGCTCGACTGAAACCGCTGCTGCGATATTGCCGGGAGTTGGGTCTCGACGCCCTCGTCGAAGTGCATACTGAGTCCGAGCTGGAAATCGCTCTGGACAGTGAGGCCAAGATTTTGGGGATCAACAGCCGGGATCTGGACACCTTCACCATCGAAACCGAGGCCGCCTGGAGGCTGCTGGGGAAGGTGCCCCGCGACATAATCGCCGTGGCGGAGAGTGGTATCGCACGCGAGCCGGACGTGGTCAGGGTTGCCCGGGCCGGCGCCGATGCGGTGCTGGTGGGGACAGCACTCTCCGAAAGCCAGGTCCCGGAGGAACTCCTGCGCGAGCTCTCAGAGGTCCAACGACATGACCGCTAAGGTGAAGATCTGTGGACTGATGCGGGCACAGGATGCGGCGATCGCGGCTCGGGCCGGCGCCGCCTATCTGGGCGCTGTTTTTGCTGCGGGACCCAGGACCGTCACCCGAAGTCAGGCCCGCGAGTTGGTTGCCGCAGCGGAAAGCGTGGCGGTATTCGGTGTCTTTGGTGAACAGCCGGCCGAGGAAATCCTCCAGATCTGTGCGTACGCAGGGCTTAGCGGAGCCCAGCTTCATGGCGCCTATTCTCGCCCAGACGCACACCGGCTCCGCAGCGAAGGACTCGAGGTTTGGCGCGTCGTGCGAATCGCGGCGCCGGCCGATCTGGATCTTGTAGGCGCCGCCATCCCCGATTCTGACGCAGTGCTGGTCGAACCGCGAGTCTCCGGAGCCCTGGGTGGCACAGGGATCTCGCTCGATCTGGCGGTTGCCACGCAAGCTCGAGAGCGGCTGAGCGGCCATGCAATGGTGCTGGCCGGAGGACTCACCCCCGAATCCGTCTCCGATGCCCTAGCCCTGGTCCGTCCCGAGATAGTGGACGTGAGCTCCGGAGTGGAGCGACGCCCCGGCGAGAAGGACCCCACCAAGATCCTGAATTTCGTGGAGGCTGTTGTTGCTCATAGCCCGATCACCTGAGGTCTCAGGCCGGTTTGGCCCCTATGGTGGCCGCTACGTACCCGAAACTCTCGTCGCCGCGCTCGATGAGCTGGCGGCAGTCTATTACGCTGCCTGCGCCGACCCAACATTCTGGAGCGAGCTGGAAAGCCTGCTTCACGAGTTCGTCGGTCGACCTTCGCCGTTAACCGAAGCCCCCCGTTTCAGCCGCAGTGTAGGTGCCCGAGTGGTCCTCAAGCGGGAGGACTTGAATCACACGGGGGCGCACAAGATCAACAACACCATCGGGCAGGCCCTGCTCGCCAGACGGATGGGCAAGCGGCGCATCATCGCCGAGACTGGCGCGGGGCAGCATGGCGTGGCGACCGCCACCGTGTGTGCCCACTTCGACCTGGAATGCGTGGTCTACATGGGCGCCGAGGATGTCGAGCGCCAACGCCTGAACGTGTACCGGATGCAGTTGCTCGGTGCCACGGTTGTCCCGGTGGAGTCAGGCACCCGCACCCTCAAAGATGCGACCAACGAAGCTCTGCGCGACTGGGTCACCAACGTGCCGAGCACGCATTACATCATTGGGTCGGTGGTGGGGCCCGATCCCTTCCCCCGGATGGTCCGCGACTTCCAGTCCGTGATCGGTCGGGAGGCGCGGGAACAGATGCTCGCGCGTTTCCAGTCTCTGCCGCACACGGTGGTGGCCTGCGTTGGGGGCGGCTCCAATGCCATGGGGATCTTCAGCGGGTTTCTCGAGGACAAGGAAGTACGGCTAATCGGGGTCGAGGCGGCCGGCGAGGGGCTTGGCTCGGGCCATCACAGCGCAACCCTCAGTGCGGGAAGCCCGGGCGTCTTACATGGAAGCCTGAGCTACCTGCTGCAGGACGCCGATGGGCAGGTAGCACCTGCCCACTCGATTTCCGCCGGCCTGGATTACCCCGGGGTTGGGCCCGAGCACAGCTTTCTGCGCGACACCGGGCGAGTCACCTATGAGACAGCCACCGATGCCGAGGCCCTGGCCGCTTTTCAGGACCTCTGCCGGCTGGAAGGCATCATCCCGGCACTCGAGACGGCTCATGCTCTGGCCTGGATCCAGCGGGTGGCGGGAAGTTTCCCCCAGGAGGCTCTGGTCCTGGTGTGCCTTAGCGGCAGGGGCGACAAGGATGTGGCTCACGTCGCTGCGACTCTGGGCATCCGGCTGTGACCGCGCAGCCCGAGGTTCAGCCAACGACTGTTCCCACGGCTCAGGTGGTCGAGCTGATGGCGGCAATGGTCAAGGCGCTTCGGGCGTTCCAGATCTACCTGCCGAACAACCCCATCCATCAGCGCGCGATTCAAAACGTCCAGGCAGCGTGTGCTCCGATCTGGTCGGGAACCGAGGAGCTGGTGCTGAACATCTCCGAGTCTGAGTTCTCCTGGGAAGACCAGGTCGTCTACCGGCAGCCCAACAAGAACGAGAGCCTGAGCTGGAGTTTGTTCAAGGACGGCATGCGGTCCGTGACCATCCGCCGGGGCGCCGAGGAGAAGGAGCTGCCACTCCTCCTGGCCACGATCAACCGGGCGCGGTTTCTGCCGCCCGACGCCGGCGACGACTTGCCGACCCTCCTGTGGGAGCACGAGTTCGAATTCATCGAGTATCGCTTCATCGATTTCTTCACCGGCGAGGGTGGCGGCACGGCGATGCCTCAGGCCATTGGCCAGGCGGCCGGCCAGGCTATGACTCCCGCCGACCGAAAGGCACAAGTTGCCGAGGAAGCCCCCGCCCGAGCCAAGAGTCTGATCGAGATCGACGATGTCGACTCCACGCTCTATTTCCTGGAGGAGGCGGAAATCAGCTACCTGGCTCGGGAGCTGGAGGAGGAATATCAGCGAGACGTTCGAGGCAGCGCGTTCAACATCCTGTTCGATCTCTTCGAGACCAATTCGGACCTGAACGTCCGGCAGGAGATCCTCCGGGTACTCGAGCGCCTGTTTCCCAATCTTCTGAACGCCCGCGACTATCGGAGCGCCGCTGCCGTGCTCCGCGAGTCCAAGCTGCTCCGGGACAAAGCGGTGCAACTGCAGCCGGAGCTGACGGAGCGGCTCGAGGTCTTTGTCACCAAGTTGAGCGAGCCCGCCATCGTGGGACAGCTGCTGCAGTCCCTCGACGAGGCGAGCCATCTCGGCGTGGATACCCATGCTGCCGCGGTGATGCGCGAGCTTGGGGCGACTGCCCTCGAGCCATTGGTGGGCTGGTTGCCCAATCTCACCTCCGACCCGCTGCGCAGGATGCTGGAGGAGGTCGTCGATCGGCTGGCGCATACCTATCCCGCCGAGGTCCAGCGAATCCTCAAACTGCCCGACTCGCCGGCCTTGTTTGGAATGGTTACCCTGTGCGGCCGCTTGGGTCTGAATCAGGCCGTTCAGGGGTTGGCAGAGACCATGAGTCATCCTGATCCTGCCATCCGCCTTGCGGTGGTCCAAACGCTGGGACTGCTGGGCACCCCCGGCGCAATGACGGTGGTGGACAAAGCCATCGAAGACGAAGATCGAAATGTGAGGCTGGCTGCGGTACGCTCGGCGGGTTCCCGCGGCTACAAGGGCGCTCTCCGGCGCATCGAAGCCTTGGTCCTGGGCAAAGCGATCAAGGACATGGACCTCACCGAGAAGATGGCCTTCTTCGAAGCCTATGGCTCCATTGCTGGCGCCAATGCGCTGAAGCCGCTCAGCGCGCTCCTGCTCGAGCGTGGCTTGCTGCGGATGAAAGAGCCGCCGGAGACTCGCGCGTGCGCCGCAATAGCGCTGGGGCGACTGAAGACTGCCGAAGCCCGGGAGGTCCTGCAGCGGGCCCAGGACGATAAGGAGCTGGTGGTTCGGAATGCCGTCAACCGCGCGCTGCGTGAGGCCGCCAAGTGAGCAGCCCGATCGAGCTGGCCACCGGCGCTCCCGGCGATGACGGGCAGCTCCGTCAGGGCGGCCGCTCACTCCTGCTCGCGTTGTACACCGCGCTTCGCAGCCTCAAGCTGTATCCCCTGGAGAACGCGACCGTTCAGAAGTCCCTGAGCGATCTCGACCACACCGCCCGCGCGTTGCTCAGGAGTGAGATCGAGCTGGAAATCCGCCTGGCCGGCGACTTCATCTTCGTGAACTCCACCCGCCTTCGCCTCGAGCTCGACAACTACGCCTCGTTCAGCCACATCCTCGCGATCTTCCGAGGATACGAGATCGGGGCTCTTCGGGTGAAGACCGGCACCGACCGGCGGCAGTGGCAGATCTTCCTCAGCCTGCTGCTCAGCCTCTCCGGCCGGGGCTCGCCGGAAGAACGACTCAAGGAATTGCACGAGAAGCTCGATGCGGCCAAGGTCGCGGACCTCGAGATCGAGCGCGGTCTGCCCAATGAGGGCAGCAGCTCCGCCGAAGCGCGGCAGGCCTCGAAGCAGGTGTACGCGCAGGGCGTAGCGGTAACCAAGGACGTGATCGCCGGAGTTCGGCTGGGTCGAGCCACCGGGCTCAAGCGGGTCAAGCGCGCGGTGCAGATGGTGGTCGACCAGGTGCTCAACAACGAGATCTCGATGGTCGGCTTGACGACCATTCGCGATTACGACGAATACACGTTCACCCACTCGGTCAACGTCTGCATCTTCTCGGTCGCTCTGGGAAAGAAGCTGGGCTTGTCAAAGCCCCAGCTCTGCGACTTAGGAATGGCCGCCCTGCTGCATGATGTGGGCAAAGCAAGGATTCCGCCGGAAGTATTGAACAAGGCGGGAAAGCTCGACGAGCACGAGTGGAAGGTCATCCAGTCGCATCCTTGGTACGGCGCTCTCACCCTCTTCAGCATGAGGGGCTACGAGGAGATTCCATACCGGTCGATCCTGGTGGCCCACGAGCACCACATGAAATCGGACCTGACCGGATATCCTAAAGTCGTCCGGCCTCGAGCCCTCGGCATTTTCTCGCGCATCGTCTCGGTGGCCGACGGCTTCGATGCGGCTACCACTCGCCGGGTCTACCAGACAGTTCCAATCGAGCCTGACCAGGTGCTCCGGGAAATGTGGGAGAACCCGAACCGGGGCTACGACCGCGTGCTGGTCAAAGCTTTGATCAATCTGATCGGCGTCTACCCGATCGGGACCTGCGTCATCCTCGACAGCTTCGAGGTTGCCGTCGTCTCCGCGCCAAATCCGGATGGCGAACAGCTCAAGCGTCCGCTGGTGCGGGTTGCGGTCAACGCCGACGGCGGGCCAGTTCCCGCACCGGGCATCGAAATTGATTTGGGTGAGAAGGATCAGAGTGGGGCCTACCGGCGATCGATCGTCAAAGTCACCAATCCATCGCGCTATGGGATCACAGTTGGCGATTACTTCGTCTGATTCTCCGCTCACGCGGACCTGGGCTGCCCTCCGCGCTGACGGACGGCGGGCCCTGATTCCCTATCTCACGGCGGGCTACCCCACCCGGGAGACCAGTGCCGCAGCGATACGCGCCGCCGCCGAGGTGGCAGACATCATCGAAGTTGGAGTCCCGTTCAGCGATCCCCTGGCCGACGGGCCCACGATCCAGCGCTCGACCTTCCAGGCGTTGCAGCAGGGCATGACGCTGTCCGGTACCTTCGAGCTCATTGCTGAGCTCGAGCTCAGCCGTCCCATCGTGTTATTCAGCTACTTGAATCCGATTTTTCACTACGGCATGGACCGCTTTCTTGCCGATGCCGGCGCCCTGGGAGTCGCCGGATTGATCCTCACCGATCTGCCGGCCGGAGCCGATCCCGTGGTCGAATCTGCGGTTCAGGCCAGCAGTCTCGATCTGATTCGGCTGGTCGCCCCAACCACGCAAACATCGAGACTGAGAGTGGCACTCGAAGGGGCGCAGGGATTCGTGTATCTGGTTGCGCGGCTCGGTGTCACCGGTGCGACCGCGGCTTTGTCGGAGAATTTGGCAGAGTCGATCCGGCAGGTGCGGCGGGCCACTCCACTGCCGGTTGCGGTCGGATTTGGCATTTCAACGCCGGATCAAGCGCACACCGTAGGGCAAATGGCTGATGGTGTAGTCGTCGGAAGTGCCCTGGTGGACGTTCTGGGGCGCGACGGCGTCCGTGAAGCGGCGCGCTTTCTTCGCCGGCTTCGTGCGGGGCTGGACGGAGAGGCCGGCAGATGACCATCAAGGTCCAGCGGCTGCTCAACAACTACAGCCGAATGCTGTCGCTGGGCGGGCTCGTACTCCTGGGCGGAGTCCTGGCCATCGATTCTCGCTGGATGACCAGCCCCGTTTCCACGGCTGTGTTGATGTTCAGCATCTTTGCCCTCCGCGCGGTGCCGGTCCGGCTGAGCAAGTATTCGTACCTGACTCAGTCGGCAATACCCACACTCGTGGGAGCCGTCTGCATCGGTCCATCGTCGGTTGCCGCCGCGCTCTGGGTTGGGGTTGCGGCTGCAGACGTCTTCGGACTCCGCAAGCAGCCTCGGGCCGGCATGATCAACGCCGGCCGGGAAGTGATTGGCTTCGTCGCGGCCTATGGCCCCTACGCCGCGATTCTCGCCATGGGCGGAACCACCGAGTTGACGCTGGATTTCCTGCCGGCCGCGGCGATTCTCGTCGCCCTGTATTTTTTCCTGAGCCGGGCTCTCTTCTACTTCAGCCTGCTGGTCCGCAACAAGCTGGAGAGTGCCGAGAAAATCCTCATTCTGCGGTGGGAGATCAGCTCCTACCTGCTGACTCTCATCGCCAGTACCATCGTGGTTGCCACCCTGGCCAAGCTGGAGCCCGGCGCGTGGGTGGCAGTGGCGATTGCCCTGGGGGTCGTCGGTCTGCTCGCCCGTCAAATTCTGGACGAGGCAATAGGCGCCGAGGATCTGAACAAGGTTCACTTGATGGAAGCGGCTATCGCCAGCAATGCCACGCTTCAGGGGTCCTTCACCCAGATCGAGCGGCTCGGCTATCGCTTGCTCGATTGGAGCGACTTTCGGGTGTACCGGGTGCAGGGCTCGCAAATCTCTCTGGTTTTCCGTAGCTCGATGGGGCGGCCCAATCGTGGCGAGCCGCCCCAGGAGATGGTCGCCCTCAGACAGCAGGTGCTGGAATCCCGGGAGTCCGTCGTGTTACGGGACACCCGCAAGGACGACCGGGTCTCCAGAGTGCTCGGTCACGCCCAGTCCCTGGTCATTCATCCAATCAGATTTGGCGACGAGATCCTCGGCCTGCTGGAGGTAGAACATCCGAAGCGTCACGTGTACGGCTCCAAGGATCTGTTGGCGATGAGCACTCTGGCGGGCCAGATGGCCACGGCAATTCATATCGCCGAGCTCCGACGACCATTGGTGCTCACCGTGGGACAGATCGGTGAACAGGTCACGTCGCTGGCCCGAGTTGCGGACTCGCTTCGGACCTCGGCGAGCGCGCTGGCTGAGGTCTCGCTTGGCATGCGTCAAGGCGCCATGGAGCTGGAGCGGTTCGCCACCGGCGGGCTGCGAGCAACCGGGTCCCTGGCGAATGCCTCGCAGGAGATGATGAGTCAGGGCGCCCAGGCTGCGGCGGCAAGCGGGACCGCCGCCGAAGTTGCGGCGCGCAACCGCGACGTGATTGGCGATGCCATCGCCCGGCTGGTCGAGCTGAAGGGTTTTGTCTCCGGAGGCGCCGATCGGGTGGCAACCCTCGGTGCGCTGACTCAACGCATCACCGGCTTCATCGGCACCATCCGTGAGATCGCCGATTTGACTAATCTCATCGCCCTGAACGCCGCGATCGAAGCGGCCCGGGCCGGCCGGGAGGGCAGGGGGTTTGCCGTTGTCGCCTCTGAGGTCCGGGACCTCGCCTCTCAAAGTCTGCATGCCGCTCAGGAAGCCGGCGGGCTGCTCGGCGAAATCGCAGATCAGGTATCCTCCGTGTCCAGCCAGATGGAGCGAGGCCGGGATGTGGTGGCCGGCGTAGAGGAGCTCAGCGCGGATGCGGCCAAGGCGCTGGACGCGATAGTGGGCACCACTGGCGAGGCCGGTGGCCACGCCAAGGCGATTGCAGCCACTGCGGCGCAACAGCGTGACGCGGTAAACTCTCTCACCGGCCAGATCGAGCAGGTTGCCGCCAGTTCTGCCAAGAGCCGGGCCGATACCGATACGCTTGCCAAACGGGCGGGAGAAGCCTCCGCCGGACAGGCCGAGCTGGAGCGGGCCATCCGCGAGCTCGGCGACCTCGCTTCCGATCTCCAGCGGATCGCGAGTCACTTTGTTGTCGAGGTCTGAGCGAACACTGCCGGAGCAGGTCTACGTGGCGCTGGGCAGCAACCTGGGCGACCGGGAAGGCCACCTGCGGGCAGCGCGGGCGGCCCTGGCGGCTCTGCCGGACACCGCCCTGGTCTCCTCCTCCAGGATCGAGGAGACCGCCCCGCTGGGCGGCAAGCAACAACCTCCCTATCTCAACCAGATGGTTCTTCTGGAAACCCGCCTCGAGCCCCGGCAGCTGCTCGAAGCCCTGCAGACCATTGAGCGGGCGCAGGGGCGTAAGCGAACCGAACGCTGGGGCTCTCGTACACTGGACCTGGATATCGTTCGCTTCGGAGAGAGGCGGGTAGCGGAGCCTGACCTTATCATTCCTCATCCCGAGCTGTCCAACCGCGACTTTTGGCGCCGAGAGCTGGCGGAATTGAAGCCCGATGAACGCTGACCCGCGGCCGCTCACGGTCACCGACCTGTTGACGATGAAGGCAGCAGGCAAACACGTCGTCATGCTCACCTGCTATGACGCCATCTTCGCGCGACTGCTCGAAGACAGCGGCGTGGATGTGCTCCTGGTGGGCGACTCGCTCAATCAGGTGATCGCCGGTCACGAGACCACGTTGAGCGCCACTCTCGACCAGATGATCTATCATGCTGCTGCCGTCCGTCGGGGATCGCGCCGAGCGCTCGTCTTCGTGGACCTGCCATTCCTCACCTATCAGATCTCGATCCCTGAAGCGATCCGGAATGCGGGAAGAGTGCTCCAGGAGACCGGCGCCCACGGAGTGAAGCTCGAGGGCGGGGGCCACATGGTAGATACCGTTGCGGCGCTGGTGGAGCGGGGAATCCCGGTAATGGGGCATCTCGGCCTCACCCCGCAGTCGGTGCATGCTCTCGGCGGCTACCGCGTGCAGGGAAGAGATGAGGAAGCCGCGGAGCGCCTGGTTAGAGATGCCAAGCTCCTGCAATCGGCCGGCGCCTGCGCCGTTGTTCTTGAGCTGATTCCCGCTGCCGTAGCCGGGCGCGTGTCTCAGTCGCTGACCATTCCGACCATTGGAATTGGAGCGGGACCCCACTGCGACGGCCAGGTTCTGGTGTTGCACGACATGCTCGGGCTCAACGAGCAGTTTGCCCCCAAGTTTCTCAAGCACTACGGCAAGTTGGGACAATCCGTGCGGGACTCAGTGCGGGCCTTTGCCGCGGATGTGCGGGACGGAAAGTATCCTGGGCGAGAGCACAGCTTTGACTGAGCTCACCACCATTGCCGACATGCGTGCCTGGGGCAGGGCGCAGCGCAATGCCAGGCGCCGCATCGGTCTGGTTCCCACCATGGGGTATCTTCACGAGGGCCATCTCGCCCTCGTGGATGAGGCAAGGCGCCGGACCGACGCTGTAGTGCTCAGCATCTTCGTGAATCCGCTGCAATTCGGTCCCCGAGAAGATCTGGCCCGGTACCCCAGAGATTTGCCTCGGGACCGCAGCCTCGCGTTGAGCCGTGGTGTGGATGCCCTCTTCGTGCCCTCAGTCGAGATGATGTACCCGTCTGGCTTCGAGGTTCGGGTCACTCCGGGTGAAACGGCGGAACGGTGGGAGGGAGCAGCCCGGCCCGGGCATTTCACCGGTGTTCTTACGGTCGTGTCCAAGCTCTTTCATCTGGTGCAACCAGACCTGGCCTGCTTCGGGCAAAAAGATATCCAGCAGCTGACCCTGATCAGGCGAATGGTTCGGGATCTCGATTGGCCCATGGAGGTCGTCGGCGTGCCGACGGTTCGAGAGCCCGACGGGCTCGCTCTGAGCAGCCGGAATGCCTACCTGAATGCGAACGAACGTCGACAGGCGGTGGCCCTCAGCCGCGCGCTGCTCGCCGCGCATCGTAGCTTTTGCGAAGGCGAACGTGAGGCTCCGAGGCTGGAGGAGTGCATGCGCCGGGTGCTCGAGGCCGAAGCCGGTGTGCGGGTGGAGTACATTGCCATCGCCGAGCCGGAAAGTCTCAGCCCTGTTTCAACCGTAGACGGAAGAACTATTGTAGCGATCGCTGCCCGGATCGGCAGCACTCGCCTGATCGACAATATCAACCTGGCGCAGGGCCTTGGTTGATGCCGAGCTCAGGTCGACCCTGCCCGAGTGGGCGGTGGTCACTCCCAAACGGCTGGAGCACATACAGCGGGTAGCCCGGCTGGCCGCGATGTGGGCGGAACAGATCGGCGTCCCCGATTCGGAGAAACACCGGTGGCTCCGGGCAGTGTGGCTGCACGATGCCCTGCGCGACGCATCACCGGAGGATCTGGAAAAGTGGGCCGCCGACTCCCCGGGCCCGCCCGAGCTGCGCCATGGTCCGGCCAGTGCTGGGCGGGCGCTAGCCGAGGGAGAGGAGGACCGGGGTGTGCTCGATGCGGTCCGGTACCACTCTCTTGGACTGGCCGAATGGGACATGGTCGGCCGCATTCTATATTGTGCGGATTACCTCGATCCGGGGCGGCCGTTTCAGAGGACACAACGGGCCGAGTTGGCTCAACGCCTGCCTGACGACCCCCGTGGTGTCCTCCGCGAAGTCGCGCGCGCTCGTCTGTCCTACATCATCGAATCTGGATGGCCCGTTCTCGAGCCTACATACCGATTCTGGAACAGTCTCGTCGCCACTGGCGGGAGCTCGCACTAGGCGCTGCTTCAGTGCTCCTGGTGCTGGGAGCGGGGCTGTGGCTCTGGCCGCATTCCAAGCCGGAGCGCGCCTCTGCTGCCCCTGCCATGATCACGCCGAAAGGACGAGTGACCGTCGAGGTCCTCAACGGGACGCAACGGCAGGGCGCAGCCAGGACCGCCACCCGTATGCTGCGGCGCAGCGGACTGGACGTGGTATTTCTCGGCAACGCCGATTCTACCGCCTCTCTGACCCGGGTTTTGGCCCGGAGGGGCGACTCGGTTCAGGCGAAGTACGTCGCCACGGCTCTCGGCGCCGGTGCAGTCATGGTAGAGATCGACACGTTTCGCCGAGTTGATGTGAGCGTGATTCTGGGAGAGGACTTTCGGCCTAGGCTGGAGGTGCATCCCTAGAGACAGCAGCCAATCACCACATCCATCACGTTGGTTCCGGTCAGGCCGGGTTGAAGGAGAGCTCCAGCGGCGCTAAGCGCCGGATAGGAATTGTGTGCGGCCAAATCCTGAGCAGGCTTGCGGCCCGAATCTTCGATGGCATGCCAGGTCCGGCCATCCACAATGGCTCCCGCAGCATCGGTAGGACCGTCACGACCATCTGTACCCGCCGCTAGCAGGGCAACGCCCTCGGGTGCACCCCTCAGCGCTCCGGCCGCGGCGAGCGCCAGCTCCTGACAGCGGCCACCCACCCCGACCGATTGCTCGCCCAGAGTTACCGTCGTCTCGCCCCCCCAGATCAGGCACAGACGGGTCTCTGGTTGCGTACCCTGCCGGGCGGATCGATCGAGCAGACTCCGGGCAAGCGACTCTCCGACCGGTGCTGCTTCGCCTGAAATGGGAGCACTCGCTACTACAGCCGTGAGACCCAGCTCGCGTGCTCTTTTGGCCGCGGCCTCGAGGGCCAGCCGATTGCTGGCGATCACTTCAAGGCTCACCCCGGCAAAGATATTGTCGCCTGGTTTTGGGGTCTCCACTCGTTCTCCGGCTTCGACCGAGAGCACCAGGGACCGAGCCGACTCGGGTAGTCGACGCCAGACGCCGGCCTGCTCCAATTGCTCCCGAACCTCCCGTGCGAGGGTCGGGTCGGGAACGGACGGACCCGATCCGATCGAAGCGAGATCATCCCCGATCACATCAGATACCACGTATCCCCGGACTTTGGCTGGTGCCAGGGCACGAGCGAGCTTGCCCCCGCCCCAGCGGGAGAACCGCTTACGAATTCGATTCATCGCGGTGATGTCGAGGCCTGAGCCTAGCAACAGGGAATAAATCGATGTCAGATCCGCCGGCGACAGTCCGGGCTCCGGAGCGGCAATCAGACTGCTGGTTCCGCCTGAAAGGAGAAGCCAGACTTCATCGGTTTTCGGAATCCGCTTGACAGTTCGGTCCAGTGCGCTGGCCGCCGCCTGTGAGGCGGGCCCCGGCTCGGGGTGGTCTCCGGCCACGCAATCGAGAGAAGGATGCGGAGTAGCAGCCTGAGCCGGCCCGACGATGAGGCCACCGGCGGGTGAGGTGCGCCGGCCCCGAAGTACGTCGAGTGCGGCTGTCGCCATGGGAAACGCGGCTTTGCCGAGTGCCAGTATCCAGACTGGCCGGCCACTCTCCGGCACCGCTTCCAGCCGCCGCGCCAGAGCCGGTCCTGGCGCAACCGCGTTTGTGGCCACAGAGTAGAGGTTCCCCAGCAGTTCCCGGGGCTGGAGTGGGGTGGTTGGGCTCAGGATGCCGCTCTTGTGAAAAAGTTCACAAAGTGTTATGGTCGGGAATAGTCCGACGTATCCCTCAGTCTGCCATCTCTAGTCTGCAATTCTTTCCAAGAGGTCCCCATGGCCGGCCGCAACTTTCTTTTCGTTCCCGGGCCCACCAACGTGCCCGACCGCGTTCTCCGGGCCATGCACCGGGCCATGGAGGATCACCGCTCTTCGGATTTTCCATCACTCGCGGCGCCGATCTTCGAGGACCTGAAGAAAGTCTTCAAAACCACTTCCGGCCAGCCGTTCCTGTTTCCGGCAAGTGGGACTGGTGCCTGGGAGGCCTCGCTCTCGAATACGCTTTCCCCTGGCGACCGGGTGCTTGCCGCTCGCTTCGGAATGTTCAGCCATCTCTGGATCGACATGGCCCAGCGACTCGGCCTGGAGGTCGAGGTGCTGGACGCCGAATGGGGAGAAGGCGCGCCGATCGAGCGCTACCAGGAGGCGCTGGCCGCTGATAGCTCACACCAGATCAAGGCGGTGCTGTTTACCCATAACGAGACTGCCACCGGAGTCACCAGCGACGTGGCGGCAATCCGCCGTGCCCTGAACGAGACCCGGCACCCGGCACTCCTCATGGTAGACGGAGTGAGCTCGATCGCGAGTATCGACTTCCGAATGGATGAGTGGGGTGTGGACCTCGCCGTGACCGGGTCCCAGAAGGGCTTCATGCTGCCGGCCGGCCTGGGCATCGTCTGCGCCAGCCAGAAGGCGCTCAGTCTGTACGAGCAAGCCAGGTTGCCCCGGGTGTTCTTCGATTTTGGTGACATGAGGAAGGCCAATGCTACCGGCTACTTCCCTTACACGCCCTCGATTCCCATGCTCTATGGCCTGAAAGAATCCGTCGACATGCTGTTGGAGGAGGGACTGGAGAATGTCTATGCCCGACACCATCGCCTGGCGGAAGGGACGCGCCTCGCGGTGAAGGCCTGGGGCCTGGAGCTTTGTGCCCGGGCGCCCCAGTGGAACTCCGACACGGTCACTGCGATCATGGTTCCGGTGGGGATCAATGGCGCCGAGGTAATCGATGTAGCCTATCGCCGCTACAATCTGGCCCTGGGTGCCGGACTCGCTCGCATGGCAGGCAGACTTTTCCGGATCGGCCATCTGGGTGATCTCAATGAGCTGATGTTGCTCGGTGCGTTAGCCGGGGCAGAGATGGCCATGCGAGACGTGGGCATCAAGGTAACTCCCGGCAGCGGCGTGGCCGCGGCGCAGGAATACTGGCGGAGCATGTCGACTCCCTTAGCCAAGCGGGAACTTCCGCCCCGGGCTCCCGAGGCGCAGCCCTCCTCCGCCGGACCCAAGAAGGTCACGGTCGGCGCCGGACGATGAGTCACACCCGGTACGAGCCGGCGCGGGCGCGCCTGCAGCGTAGTGAGCTGGCGGTCCCCGGCTCTCAGCCGGGAATGTTTCGCAAGGCATTGGAGAGCGAGGCCGACTACATCTTCCTCGACCTGGAAGACGCCGTGGCCCCGGCCGACAAGGCACAGGCCCGGCTCAACGTCATCGCCGCGCTGCACGAGCACGACTGGCGGGAGCGGGGAAAAACGATCGCAGTGCGGATCAACGGTATCGATACCCACTACATGTATCGGGATGTGGTGGATGTTGTGGAGCAGGCGGGCGACCGGCTGGATGTCGTGCTGATTCCGAAGGTCGGCGTGCCGGCCGATGTTTACCTGGTGGACGCGCTCCTGACCCAGATCGAAGAGGCGAAGGGTATCGAGCAACGGATCGGGATCGATGTTCTGATCGAGACCGCTCTGGGCATGGCCAACGTGGAAACCATCGCGCAGTCGAGCCGGCGGCTCGAAGCCATGCATTTCGGTGTAGCCGACTACGCGGCCAGCTGCCGGGCCCGCACGGTGAACATCGGGGGTTTGAACCCCGATTATCCCGGCGACCAGTGGCACGCGGCGCTGTCCCGAATGATCGTCGCCTGCCGAGCTTATGGGCTACGCGCTATCGACGGGCCTTTTGGAGACTTCAAGGATCCGGATGGCTATACCCTTGCCGCCCGGCGGGGAGCCGCCCTCGGGATCGAAGGAAAGTGGGCCATTCACCCGTCCCAGATTGCGCTGGCTAATGAGGTGTTTACCCCGCCTGCCAAAGAGGTGGAGCGGGCTCGGCGGATTCTGGATGCCTTGGAGCAGGCGGCCCGCGAGGGCCGCGGCGCTGCCCAGCTCGATGGCCGGATGATCGACGCTGCTTCCGCCCGCATGGCTCAGAACGTGGTTGATACGGACAAGGCCATTGGCAGCAAATCGCGAGTTACGAGTCTCGAGTCACGAGTCCCCGTGTCGTAGCTCAGCAGGTTCACTTCATCGCGCGACTCGCCGCTCGCGACTCGCGACTCCAAACGACCATGGACATCCACGAGTACCAGGCCAAAGAGCTCCTCGCCGGCTTCGGCGTCGCCATTCCGCGAGGCGGGGTCGCGTACAGCCCGGAACAGGCGGTGTACCGTGCCTCAGAGATCGGAGGCTCGCGCTGGGCGGTCAAGGCGCAAATCCATTCCGGCGCCAGGGGCAAGGCCGGAGGCATCAAGCTCTGCTCGAGCGAAGATGAGGTACGCCAGGCCGCCAAGGGTCTGCTGGGAAAGCGGCTGGTCACCCATCAGACCGGGCCGGAAGGGAGAGTGGTGCACCGGCTCTATATCGAGGCAGCCGTGCCGATCGATCGGGAGCTCTATCTCGGCCTGGTGCTCGATCGAAAGACTGAGCGCATCATGATCGTGGCTCACCCCCAGGGTGGCATGGAAATCGAGGAAATTGCCCAGAGCGCGCCCGACTCGATCCTCCGGGAGGTCGTGGAACCGGCAATCGGGATGAGTGCCTTTCAGGCCCGGGAGATTGCGTACGGTCTCGGGCTGGCGCCGGCGCAGGTGAGCCGCGCCGTCATAACCCTGCTCGGCGCGTATCGCGCCTTCCGCGACCTCGACGCCACCATGGTCGAGATCAACCCGCTGGTCGTGACCAAGGACGGCCAGGTGCTGGCCCTCGACTGCAAGATGACCTTCGACGACAATGCCATGTTCCGCCGGCCCAACGTCAGCGAACTGCGAGACTATGCCGAGGAGGATCCCCGGGAATCGCAGGCCGCGGAATACGGGCTCAATTATGTCGCTCTCGAGGGCGACATCGGCTGTATCATCAACGGCGCTGGACTGGCCATGGCCACCATGGACATGATCAAGCATGCCGGGGGACACCCGGCAAACTTTCTCGACGTAGGCGGCGGCGCCTCGCCCGACCGGGTGGCGGCGGCCTTTCGTCTGGTGCTTTCAGACGAGAAGATCGGCGCCATCCTGGTGAACATCTTTGCGGGCATCAACCGTTGCGACTGGGTAGCTCAAGGCGTGGTACAGGCCGCCCGTGAAACTCAGCTGGCAATTCCGCTGGTGGTTCGGTTGGCCGGCACCAACGTCGAGGAAGGCCGGAAAATTTTGAAGGACAGTGGTCTGCCGATCATCACGGCGGACAGTCTTTCCGAGGCGGCGGAGCGGGTGGTTCAAGCCTTCAATGTCTCTCGGTCTCAGTCCCCAGCCCGCGGCCGTGCCGCCAGCGGTCTTGCCGGAGGAAATGGACAGTCATGAGCATCCTCATCGATGAAACCACCCGGGTGCTGGTGCAAGGCTTCACCGGTGACAAAGCGACGTTCCACGCTAAAGAGATGTTGGCTTACGGCACCCAGATCGTGGGTGGAGTAACGCCAGGGAAGGGCGGTACTCGGCATCTCGATCGCCCCGTCTTCAATACCGTCCGGGAGGCGGTGCGGGCCACCGGCGCCACTGCCAGTATCATCTTCGTGCCTGCCGCCTTCTGTGCCGATTCGATCATGGAAGCCGCCAATGCCGGCATCCGCCTCATCTGTACCATTACCGATGGCATACCGGCGCAGGACATGATGATGGTCAAGCGATACCTGTTCCGCTTTCCCAAGGAGCGGCGCACCACGCTAATCGGGCCCAACTGTGCCGGCATCATCAGCGCGGGCAAGGCAATGCTGGGCATCATGCCGGGCCACATCTATTCCCGCGGCCATGTCGGCCTGGTCACCCGAAGCGGAACTCTGGGCTACGAGGCGGCGGCGCAGATGAACGCCCTCGGCATCGGTCAGACCACCAGCGTCGGCATCGGCGGCGATCCGATCAACGGCAGTTCCTTCGTGGATATGCTGAAGCTGTTCGAGGAGGATCCCGAAACCGAGGCCGTGATGATGATCGGGGAGATCGGCGGTCCCCAGGAAGCTGAAGCGTCGCTCTTCGTGAAGGAGAACATGAGCAAGCCGGTCATCGGCTACGTTGCCGGTCTGACCGCCCCCAAAGGGCGACGCATGGGCCATGCAGGGGCCATCATCTCCGCCTTCGGCGACACCGCTGCGGAAAAGGCCGAGATCATGCGAACCGCAGGACTGACCGTAGCACCCAGTCCAGCGGAGTTGGGCACCACAGTGGCCGCGGCCCTGGCCAAGCGATCCCAGCGCACTACGGTCACTGTGAAGTGACCAGCCGGGCCACGGTGGTGGTGACCCGTCGGCTCCCGTCGAGTGTCGAGGAGGAGCTGACCCGCGACTTTGACGCCAGACTCAACCGCGACGATCGTCCACTGGGAGCCGCCGGCTTACAGGACGCGTTGCGTACCGCCGACGCGTTGCTCTGTACCGTTACGGACAAATTGACGGCCGAGGTTCTCGGCGCCGAGCCGCTGCGCGCCCGCATGCTGGCCAACTTCGGCGTGGGCTACAATCATATCGACATCAATGCCGCCAAGTCCCGCGGCCTTGCCGTTTCGAATACTCCTGATGTGTTAACCGAAGCCACCGCTGATATCGCCATGACTCTACTGCTCATGGTCAGCCGCAGGGCCGGGGAAGGGGAGCGGCACGTGCGCTGCGGAGCCTGGACCGGGTGGCGTCCAACTCACATGCTCGGTTCGCAGGTCAGCGGGAAAACCTTGGGTTTAATCGGGATGGGCCGCATTGCCCGCGCGGTGGCCCAGCGAGCCCACAGCGGGTTCGGCATGAGGATCCTGTTTCACGATCCCTACCCACCCTCAGCGCCAGAAGCCGCGGCGTTAGGCGCGGAACCACGGGAGAGCCCGGAAGAGGTTCTTGAAGAATCGGATTTCGTGTCTCTCCACTGCCCAGCCACGCCGGAGACGCACCATCTCATGAATCGGGAGCGCCTGGCCCGTATGCGCCGGAGCGCCTTTCTCATCAATACCGCCAGAGGCGACGTCGTAGACGAGGCGGCCCTCGTCGATGCTCTGGCCGACGGGACCATTGCCGGAGCCGGTCTCGACGTCTATGAGCACGAGCCTCAAGTGGCGCCCGAGCTCCTCAACATGGAGAACGTCGTGCTGCTGCCTCATCTGGGAAGCGCAACCCAGGAGACTCGGGTGGCCATGGGTCAGCGAGCTGTCGAAAACCTGCGGCGATTCTTCAGCGGTGAGCCGCTGCGCGATCCCGTCAGGTGACCCACACGCTGCTCGATCCATTCTCAGCGGTCGGTCTTCCCGAGTCGGCTGATCCGGCCGCCGCTAGCGCGGCCGCATACGCCAACGAAGTAGTCGAGCTTCTCTCCGGGTTACTGCTTGGTCTGGTTCGGGAGCGGCAGCCCGAGTTGGAGCCGGCACTGCGCGGTGAGCGTCCCGCCTCCGAGCTCAGCCCCGATCTGCTGGCCCGAACTCTTCAGGTGCAGGGGCTCTGGTTCCAGCTGCTGAGCATCGCCGAGCAGAATGCGGCCATGCGCCGGCGGCGACAGACCGAAGCGGACCGGGGCTACGATCAGGTGCGGGGCACCTTTGCCCAGGTGATCTCCAGCGCTGCCGCCGCCAAGGTCTCCGCCGAGGAGCTGCGGAAGCTGCTGGAGGTGCTTCGGGTTCGCCCGGTGATCACCGCCCACCCCACGGAAGCCAAACGGGTAACCGTTCTCGAAAAACACCGCCGCATCTACCGCCGCCTGGTGGATCTGGAGTCCCCCCGCTGGACCCCGCGCGAGCGCCAGGCGCTGGTAGCCGGATTACAGGACGAGATCGAGCTGCTCTGGAATACCGGAGAGCTGCGCCTAGCCAAGCCGACCGTGCCCCAGGAGGTGTTCTGGGCGCTTCACTTCTTCAACGAAACACTCTTCGACTCCGTCCCTGATCTGCTGGAGAAACTGGAGCGGGCCCTGACACAGGCCTATCCGGCAGAATCGTTCCAGGTCACCCCATTCTTTCAGTTCGGCTCATGGGTCGGAGGCGATCGCGACGGCAATCCGTTCGTGACCAATTCGGTCACCCGGGGCACGCTCCTGGAGAACCGGCTCACTGGCCTCCGCCGTTACCGCCGCCGTCTGGGAGAACTGGTCCGGGCGCTCAGCATAACCGAGCGCGCCATGCCGATGCCGGAGAGCTTTCGGGCGGTCCTGGAGAAGGAGTTGGCCGCCAGCGGTCAAGGCGATGAGATCGCGGCGCGGAATCCAGGCGAAATATTTCGTCAGTACCTCGCCTGCATGCTGCTCAAACTCGATCTAATGGTGACCGGCGCCGAACGGGGCGAGATCGTCACCAGTCCGGAAGGCTATGCCTCCGCCGACGCTCTCGCTAATGACCTGCGGCGGATCGAAGACGCGCTCAGCTTCGCCGGTAGCGTCTCCCTGGCGGCGACGCTGGTGCGGCCGGTTAGGCGGGAAGTGGAGTCGTTCCGTTTCAGCACCGTGCGTCTCGACGTGCGGGAGAACACTACCAAGCTCAGCGCCGCCCTGGCTGACCTTTGGCGTCAGGCCAATCCAGGTGACCTCCCGGACCATGATTCTGACGCGTGGCGGCGCTGGATCACCGCCGAGCTGGGCCGTCCATTGACGCGGGACGCGCAGGCGCCGGAGCTGCCGCCGGAGTCGGCCGAGACGCTCGGCATGTTTCAGTTGGTGCGGCAGCTTCGTGAGGAGATCGACCGGGAGGCGTTCGGTAGCTTTGTGCTCAGCATGACCCGAAGCGTAAGCGACGTGCTGGGTGCCTATCTTCTGGCGAAACACGCCGGCCTCTTTGCCGATACATCCGGCACCGAAAGCTGCACCCTTCCGATCGTGCCCTTGTTCGAGACCATCGAAGATCTTCAGCGAGCTCCTGCCATCATGCGCGAGCTGCTCTCCGTGCCCCTGGTCCGCCGGAGCGTGCGCTCGCAAGGGGGAGTGCAGGAAGTCATGATCGGCTACTCCGACTCGAACAAGGACGGCGGCTTTCTGACCTCCAACTGGGAGCTGAGCAAGGCGCAGATCAAGCTCACCCGGCTCGGTCAGGAAGCCGGAATTCCGATAGCCTTTTTTCATGGCCGCGGGGGATCTGTCAGCCGGGGTGGCGCACCCACCGGGCGCGCAATCGCCGCGCAGCCGGCCGGCTCGATCCAGGGCCGGATGCGGATCACCGAACAGGGCGAGGTAGTGTCCTTCAAGTACGCCAACCGCGGCACCGCCCAGTATCAGATCGAGCTGTTGGCTGCGAGCGTAGTGGAACACTCGCTCAAGTCGGAGCGAGAGAAAGCCCTGGCACCCACGGCAGAGTTCGACGAAGCCATGGAGGCGCTCTCGGGGGCGGCGCAGGCAGCGTATCGAGGCCTGATCGACCATCCTGATCTGCTGACGTACTATCAGGCCGCTAGTCCGCTGGAAGAGTTGTCCATGCTCAATCTGGGCTCCCGGCCGGCCCGGCGATTCGGAGCTCGGTCGCTGAGCGACCTTCGGGCCATCCCCTGGGTCTTCGCCTGGTCGCAGAACCGGCACTTCGTACCGGGCTGGTACGGCGTGGGCAGCGGCATTCTCACCTTCCTCCAGGTGCGCGGCCAGCGCGGAGCCGCGCTGCTCGATCGGATGTTCACCGAGTCACGGCTGTTCCGTTTGATCGTAGATGAGGTGGAGAAGACGCTCACGTACGTGGATCTCGAGATTGCCCGCGAATATGCCGAGTTGGTGCCCGACTCCGGCGTGCGAAACACCATCCTGACAATGGTTGAGGAGGAGTACCAGCGCACCGTCGAGGCGGTGCTCAAGATCAGTGGTGGGCGAGCGCTGGTGGAGCGTTACCCCAGATTCCGCCGGCGACTCGGCCGGCGCCTGCCCACCATCAATCAGGTGAGTCGGCAGCAGATCGAGCTGTTGCGGCGTTTTCGGGAATCCGGCGGAGATAAGTCTCAGGAGGAACAGCTGTCGGCGTTACTGATGTCAATCAATACAATCGCGGCGGGTTTCGGCGCGACGGGGTAATGATCGCGTGAAGGGTAAACGGTAAAACGAGAACCGGAACTAAGGCTGGAACCTCCTCCGCTGTTTTAGCATCCCTAAAAGCAGTCGTTCAGTTCGCTGGGCCCGCCTTAGAATAGGCTCTATTACATCAGGGTGGATTATCTGTGCCTCTGTGGATAAGCGGAGCAATTCACTGGTCTCGACCGCGGAGCCATATGCGATTCCGAGATGTCGAGTGAAAGTTGGGGAGGCTCCGAATGTGTACCCCTCCGCGATGTTGAGTTGAACACTGAGAGAGGCTCGTTGGAGTTGGCTGAACAGAGCTGATGCGTAGGGCTGCCAGGAGAATTGGCAAAGCCGGATCACAGCTACCGCGGTTGTATGCGCTTCTTGCCATGCATGAAGGGAAGTGTGATCCCGCATAAGGCGTAAGCTATCGATATGCAGTCGGCAGACGGGTTGCCAAATACCTCCAGTCGGAGCCAATTCTCTCACTTGGAGGTTCACCCCAACGTTTGCCGTTTACCCTTTACCGTTCACGTTTTTAGTTCCTGCTTCCTCTTTCTTTCGACCTCGACTCTCAGCTGTCCGCATGCCGCGTTGATGTCGAGTCCACGACTTCTGCGTACCACCGCCTCGATTCCCTGATTCCGCAGACGGTCTGCGAACATCCGGATTCGCGACACGGTAGTCGGCGTCAAGTCGGGGCCGCCGCCGGGATGCAATGGCAGAATGTTCACCAGCGCACCCATGCGACGCGCCAGCCTGGCGAGTTCGTCGGCGTCTTGGTCCGTATCGTTAAGGCCGGCAATCATCACGTACTCGAACGTGATCCGCTTGCGGAATGCTTCGGCGGCTTTGAGCACCGATTCGAGATCGTACTTCTTCTCGATCGGCATGATGCCTCGGCGCTGCGGCGAGGTCGGGGCATGGAGCGAGATCGCCAGTCGGAACTGCTCCGGTCGCTTGGCAAACTCGATCATGCCGGGGATGATTCCCACCGTGGAGACGGTGACGTGCCGGGCTCCGATCTCAAAGCCCTCGGGACTGTTGAGGATGCTGAGCGCGATATCCACCGAGGGCCAGTTCAGCAGCGGCTCGCCCATGCCCATGAAGACGATGTTGGTGGGCTTGTCCTCCGGATTGGCCAGGACGATTTCCCGAACCTGCCCGGCGATCTCGAACGGAGTAAGGTTGCGCCGGAATCCCATGCGCCCGGTGGCACAGAAGGTACAGCCCAGGGCACAGCCGGCCTGCGAGGAAATGCAGAGCGTGCGCCGGCTTCCCGTGGGGATCAGGACCGACTCGATGGCCTCGCCGTCGGCCAGGCGCCAGAGGTATTTGCGGGTTCCGTCGGCTGACTGCTGAATGGTGTCGGGCGTAAGCCTGGGCAGTGGAAAGTCTCGATCCAGCTCGGCTCGAAGTTGCGCGGGCAGATCGGTCGCATCTGCCCACGAAACGACCGGTACTTCCCAGAGATGCCGGTGGATCTGTCGAGCCCGGTAAGCAGGAAGGCCGCGGTCCGCCACCCAGCGCTCCAGAATGGTGCGGGCGTCGGACGACCGAACATCGAGCAGGCTATTGGGCGGTGCGTTGACGATTCGAGCTACCATGGGAGAAAGTTAACCGGGGTCTCCCCATCACTTCGATGCGAGCCTGACCATTAAGTACGACGAAGAAGGTTCAGCAGCGGAGAGCCAAGCGAGCCCTCACGCCACTCCTAAGCTCAACAGCAATAACGCATTGCCCCTCCCAATCGCGGGGTTTAGGTTTGACCCATGCCGCCTAGGGTCGCCTGTGCTTCTGACTGAGTTTCTTTCGCCAGAGCGGGTACTGATCCCCCTGGCCGCGCGCGACAAGGCCGGTGTTATCGCCGAACTCACTCACCACCTCACCGATCGGGTTGGCGGAGCCTTCGCCGAGGTACTCGGAGCGGTCGAAGAGCGTGAAGCCGTTCAGAGCACCGGAATCGGTTTTGGAGTAGCCATTCCACATGCCCGCTCGACCGGGGTTCGGGAGCTCACAGTCGTGTGCGGGGTAAGCGCAGTCCCGGTCCCCTATGACTCAATCGATGGAGACCCCGTCCGCCTCTTCTTCCTCATTGTGGGCCCTGAGTCTTCCGCCGGTCAGCACGTGAAAGTCCTGAGCCGGATAGCCCGCCTCGTGCGCCGCGAGGACCTCCGGCATCAGTTATGCGCCGCCACGACGGCCCAGGAGTTTTGCGCTGTAGTGGCTGAGGCGGAAACGAGCGTCTGATGGGGGCCACCGCACTCAGGACTCATCGCGGCGGGGCGCTCACCCGAGAGCAGCTGGGCCAGGAGGTCAAGCTGGGCGGATGGGTCCACCGGCGGCGTGATCTCGGCGGTCTCGTGTTCGTAGACCTGCGCGACCGGGCCGGGCTGGTGCAGCTCTCCTTCAACCCGGAGTGGACGTCGCCCGAGGTGATGGAGCGCGCCGCCGGCCTCGGCGCTGAAACGGTCGTGCTGGTGACAGGCACCGTCGCGCTCAGGCCCGAGCCGTCGCGCGACCAGCGTCTCTCGTCCCGAGAGGTCGAGGTCCATGCCACGGCACTCGAGATCGTCGGGCCGGCCCAGACGCCAACCATCCCGGTTGCTCGCAAGGAGAAGGAGGAGCTCCCCGCCGAGGAGCTTCGGTTGCGCCACCGGGTGCTCGATCTCCGCCGGCCGGAGCTGCAGTACAATCTGATCCTGCGTCACAAGGTCATGCAGGCAACTCGCCGATACTTCGACGAGAACGGTTTCCTGGAGATCGAGACGCCCGATTCTCACCAAGCCGACCCCGGAAGGTGCGCGGGACTATTTGGTGCCGAGCCGGATCCATTCGGGTGAGTTTTTTGCCCTTCCTCAGTCGCCCCAGCTGTACAAGCAGCTGCTGATGGTCGCGGGTTTCGATCGCTACTTTCAGATCGCCCGTTGCTTTCGGGATGAGGATCTGCGGGCGGACCGTCAGCCTGAATTCACGCAGATCGATGTCGAGGCGTCTTTCGTGGGCGTGAGCGACATGCTGGAGTGGGGCGATGGCCTGGTCCAGAGAATCTGGGGGGAAATGGGACAGCCCTTCAGCTACGCCCATCGCATGCGCCACGCGGACGCGCTGGAACGCTACGGTACGGACAAACCGGATTTGCGATACGGCCTGGAAATTTTCGATGCTACTACGGCATTTCTCGGAGCGGATTTTTCCGTCACCCGCAGAGCCATCGAGACCGGTGGGCGAGTTCGAGGAATCCGGGTACCGCGGGGAGCCGCACTGAGCCGAAAGCAACTGGATGAGATTGAGGCCGCTGCCAAATCGCTGGGAGCCGCGGGCCTGCTCCGACTCAAGAAGTCGGAATCAAAGCTCGAAGGTCCGGCGGCCAAGTACCTGTCACCTGAGGCCGTGGCTCAGCTCGGCATATCTGAAGGTGACTTGTATTTGCTGGTGGCGGCACCGGATCATTTGTCTGGCCCTGCACTCGACCGAGTGCGCCAAGAAGTGGCCCGTCGACTCGACCTCATCCCCACAGGTAAAAACCACTTCGTGTGGATCGTCGATTTTCCGCTGTTCGAAAAAGATCCTGCTAGCGGTGCACTGAGTTCCGTAAACCATCCGTTCACGGCTCCGCATCCGGAGGACGTCGAGTTCCTCGAGTCGGCTCCGGAGCGCGTCCGAGCCGCTGGCCTACGACATGGTCCTGAACGGGACGGAATTGGGCGGAGGCAGCCTCAGGATCGCGGATCCTTCGCTCCAGCGGCGAGTGTTCTCCCTGCTCGGCATTCCCGAGCAACAGGCGGAGCAGCGTTTCGGATTTCTGCTGGAGGGGCTGAGGGCAGGGGCTCCGCCCCATGGCGGCTTTGCCTTTGGTCTCGACCGCATCGTCATGCTCCTGGCTCAGGCCGATTCTCTGCGCGATGTGATTGCGTTTCCTAAAACGACGGCGCAACGAGCTCTCTTCGAAGGAGCTCCGAGCCCGGTTGATGCGGCGGACCTGAAGGCCCTGCACCTGGAGGTGAAGAGTGAGCGGTGAGAGGTGCTCGCGGCCAGGCGGCTACCGCTTACCGCCCACCGCTTACCGCTTACCTTGGAATTATGGCTGACGACATCCAGACCAGAATGTCCGCGGAAGGGGCCGATCCGCTCCTGTTTGCTGGGGTCAACGACAGCAACCTGCTCGAGCTTCAGCGATCCCTGGGGGTGCGGGTCTCTCTGCGCGGCGATGCAGTGACGTTATCGGGCACCCCGGACCAGGTGGAGCGCGCGGGGCCGGTGATCCAGGGTCTGCTCGACCTGGCCCGAATGGGTGAGCCGGTCACGCCCGATGACGTCTCCCGTCTGGCCGCCGAGGGCATCTCAGGCGAGCTTCCCGCCCAGACGGCAGACGGAAAGATTGTTTTGCCTGGGCTCCGCCGCGCCATCGTACCCAAGACTCAGGGTCAGCGCGACTACCTCCAGGCTATCAGCAACCACGACATCGTGGTGGGCATCGGACCCGCCGGAACCGGGAAGACCTATCTGGCGGTGGCTAAGGCGGTCGAGGCCCTGGCCCGGAAACGGGTCAAGCGAATCATTCTCGCTCGTCCCGCGGTCGAAGCCGGGGAGTCGCTTGGCTTCCTCCCGGGCGATCTGCAGGCCAAAGTAGACCCGTATCTGCGGCCGCTGTACGACGCCCTGGAAGACATGATGCCACACGATCGAGTGCAGCGAGCTCTGGAGACCCGCACCATCGAAATCGCCCCGCTGGCCTACATGCGGGGCCGTACCCTGGCCGACGCGTTCATCATCCTGGATGAGGCACAGAACGCCACCGGCGCGCAGATGAAGATGTTCCTGACCCGGTTGGGCGTGAACAGCAAGACCGTGGTCACCGGCGACAAGACCCAAATCGACCTGCCGCAGCGGGAAGATTCCGGGTTGATCCAGGTGGAACGGGTGCTTCCGGGTATCGAGGGAATCGCGTTTTGTTACCTGCACGAGACCGACGTGGTGCGGCACCGGCTCGTGCGCGAGATCATCAAGGCTTACGCGGAGGATCAGAGCGGCTGATGGCTCGACGCTCCAGCGCGCGAGTCTGGGTCAATCTGGGCGGTGCAACGCTCCGGGAACGCGCCCGGTATCACCTGGCGCGCTGGGCTCCGCTCCTGGCCGTAGCCTTTCTTACCTACCTTGCCTTTCCGCCGCTCATCGGCATCGGTACTCCGGTTGCGGCTGTGGGCCAGATCTCCAAGCAATCCGTGGTGGCGCCGTTTGCCTATGAGGTGCGCAAGTCACCCGAGGAGATTGCCCGCGAAGGCGAGTCCCGCGCGCTCACGGCGCAACCCGTCTACCGTTTCAGCCCCACGGCCTACGATTCCTCACTCGCTGCCGCCCGCGGGTTCTTTGCCGATCTCGCCAAGGCCGCCGAGACTGGCGGGCCTGACTCCGTGGCTCAGGCGGTGGCTGCCCGAGTCCGTTTGGGTCCCGAAGAAACCCGATTTCTTACCGACTCTACCAATCGGCGTCAGATCCAGGAGCTGAGCACCCATTTCCTGGCTGAGGCGCTCTCCCGCGGTGTGGCCGACGCCGGAGTGATACGAGGTGAGGTCAGCCCGACCATCGCACTGCGCCGGGGCGAGACCGAACGGATCATCCCTCGGGATTCCATTCTTACCTTCGCGGACCTCATGGAGCAGGCCGAGGCGGCGGGACTCAACCTGCCTACCGCCGTGGGCCAGCGCACTCTCCGCCGTCTGGTGGGGGCCTTCTATCAGCCTACCATCGTGCTCGATCCCCTCGTCACTGTTGCTCGCCGGTCGCAGCTGCGGGGAAGCGTCAATCCGATCAAGTACTCGGTCCGCACCGGCGAGCGCATCGTGCGGGCCGGCGAGCCGATCACCGAGGAGGCGCACGCCAAGCTGGTTACCCTCCTCGAGGAGCATCGCCGGCGGGGGAGTGGGGGGCTCGCCATTCGGAGCGCCGCGGGAGCGTTGCTCTTCAATGGGCTGGTCTTGAGCGGCTTCTGGCTCCTGATCGCTTTCTACCGGCGAGAGAGCTACGCCCACCTCCGGGAGATGATTTTCCTGGGCGCGCTGTTCGCCCTGGTGGTACTGCTGACCGCGGCGCTGTCCAGCTTCTTCCCAGGCCGGCCTGAGCTGGTGCCCATTCCGTTCGTGGCCATTCTCATGACCATGCTGTACAACGGGTGGGTCGGGGTATTCGCGGCCGTGACTCTCGCCATTTTGCTCGATGGGCAGTGGGCCCTGCGGGAGAGTTATGTCCTGTTCTTCGGCTTGGTGAGCGGGGTTGCGGGGGCCGTAGGTATTCGGGTGGTGCGCCGGCGGCGTCATCTATATCTGACCATCGGTGTGGTGGCGGGAGCGGGCATACTCGCCACCGTTGCCGTTGGGCTGGAACAAGGCTGGGCCACCAGCACCATTGTGGGCAGCTGCCTGCTCGACCTGGTGATCGCGCTGGCCAGCGCCGCACTGGCCATGATCGTGATGCCACTGGCCGAGTCGGCCACCAGGATCACCACCGACCTCACCCTGCTCGAGCTGTCCGATCTCGGCCGACCGCTGCTCCGGCGCCTGGCTCTCGAGGCCCCAGGCACCTGGGCCCACAGTCTGGCGATGGCGAGCCTCTGCGAGTCGGCTTGCAACATCATCGGTGCCAACGGGCTTCTCGCGCGGGTCGGCTGCTACTATCACGACATTGGCAAGCTGGCGAGCCCCGGTCATTTCATGGAAAACCAGGGAACCGCGCCTAACCCACACGATCAGATGAGTCCGCTGGAGTCGGCCAAACTGATTCGAAGTCACGTGCTCGATGGGTTGGCGCTGGCTGAGGCGGCCGCGCTGCCTGAGGTAGTCAAGGCGTTTATTCCGGAACACCACGGAACGACGTACATCACCTACTTCCTGAGCCGGGCGCGGGGCAACGATCCCGATGGCCGGGTAAACCCTGCCGACTTCCGCTATCCGGGACCTCGTCCGCAGTCCGCGGAGACGGCTGTGGCCATGTTGGCCGATTCGGCCGAAGCAGCCGTGCGGGTGCTGGGTAACCCGACACCCGAAGCAGTGCGCAGCGCCATCGAGCATCTGGTTCAACAGAAGATGGGATCGGGCCAGCTGGACGATGCACCGCTGACCCTGCGCGATCTGGACCGGATCAAGCGCGAGTTTGCCCGCGTCATGTCGGGCACCTACCACAAGCGCATCGGCTATCCTCGTCCGAGTGGCAGTGTCACCCCGGAATTCCAGCCGGCCGAGCGTGAGTGAAGTCGCGGTGAGCGGCCGCCGCTTGCCGATATCCCGTTCGCTGGTGCAGCGGGTTGTTCGGACCGTGCTCCAACGGGAGCGGCGCGACGCCCTGATTTCGGTCACCTTCCTTGGCCGCGACTCCATGCGCCGGCTTAACGCCGAGCATAAGCGACACGACCACCCTACCGATGTGCTCACCTTCGCGTTGACCGATCCTGCCGGTCAAATCGTCGGAGACGTGTACATCTGCCCCTGGATGGCTCGGCAGGAAGCCGGGGCTCGGGGCATCTCTCTTCGAGAAGAGTTGATCCGCCTGATCGTTCACGGCACGCTGCACGCGCTTGGCAGGGATCATCCCGAGGGTCCGGAGCGCACCCGGTCCGCCATGTGGCGTCGGCAGGAACGCTATGTCGAGGCGCTGGCATGATCGCGATGCTGCAGCTGTTTATCGCGCCTTTGCTGGCGGCGCTGCTTACGCTCTGGGCGGCCTGGCTGGCGCTCGCGGCCGAGTCCGACGCCGATCTTCCTCGTGCCTTGAGCGGCCAGATCGGGGCCGAGAGCGGCGCGGGCTCGGTGTCGCGCAATCTTCACATCGCCCATCTCGCGTTGCTCATGCTCGCTGGCGCCGCGGCGGGAGGTGCTGTCGCCTGGTGGGCCTGGTCGCCTGCTCTCGGTCTTGTGCGGCTCTTCCTGGCGGTGCTGCTGGTGTGGGTCCTGGGAGACCTGGTCCCGCGGTTGTTGGCGGCAGTCGCTCCCGACATCACCGTCCCGGTGCGCCGGGCGGCAATCCCCACGCTGGTGCCGTTCCGTCCCTTGCTCCGGCTGGCTGCGTGGGCCGATGCGCGGGCCCGTGCCCGAGCCCCGACCAGTATGAGCCGGCAGTCGGGAGAGGCCCAACGCGACATGCTGCTTGGGGTATTCTCCCTCGCGGACACCACAGTCGCCGAAGTGATGACGCCCCGCATCGATATCGTCTCCGTAGACCTCTCGGCCGAGCCGGAGGAGGTCATCACGACACTCCGAAGCTCGGAGCACGCCCGTCTGCTGGTCTATGACGGCAACCCGGATGCGGTAATCGGTGTGATCTACGCCAAGGACATTCTGGCCATCGGGCAGGACGACCCTCGGCCCTGGCACGCCCTGATTCGTCCGGCGGCGTTCGTGCCGGAGGGCAAGACGCTGGACCGCCAGGTGCGTGACTTTCAGCGCGGTCCGAGCCATTTGGCGGTCGTGGTGGATGAGTTCGGGGGCACCGCGGGTATCGTCACCCTGGAAGACATCCTGGAACAGATCGTGGGAGAGATCCAGGACGAGTACGATACCGACGAGGTGGCTCCCATTCAGGTGGTCAGCGAAGATCAATGGCGAGTGGAGGGCGGCGTCGCCTTGTCCGAGCTGGAGGCGGCGCTGGGGCACAGCTTCGACCGGGACGACGTCAGCACTGTGGGCGGACTGGTTCTGGCGGAGTTTGGACGGGTACCCAGGTCGGGTGAGTCCATCGATGTGGAAGGCTTCCGGCTGGTGGTGGAGCATGTGGTGCGTCGGCGAGTGAAACGGATCGGGGTGTACCGCACGCCGGTCGACGTTCCCGTCGAGCAGGAGCGTGCCGCACGATGATCTGGCTCGCAGTCGCTCTCGGCGTGGTGCTCACCGTGTTTGGTGCTACCGCTGGGTCGGCGCTTATCACCGTAAGCCGGGCCGAGCTCACCCGAGCGGTGAGCCGGCGACTGCGGGGCGCTGCCGCCTCGCTGGCCGGGCTGGCGCAGATCGACCGTTATCTCACTGCCGCCTCGGCTACAACTTCGCTCGGCGTCCTGCTGCTCGGTGCCGCAGTGCCCGGGCTGCTAGCGGGCAGTGCTCCCAAATCCCTGGTGGCGCTAGTGCTGGTCGCGGTGCCGCTGGTCTTGTTCGCCGCCTATCTGGTCCCCCGCTGGCTGACCCAGCCGCGGGCCGAGAGTGTCGCGGCCCGGGTCACGCCCGTCCTGCGTCCGTGGTCCAGAGCGCTGGGTCTCCTGCTTCCTGCCCGGACCGCTACCCGCCCCACCGACCTTCGGTCGATCTGGCGGGAGGGCGCGGCGATAGGTGAGCAGGGGGACAACGAGCTGATGATGGTCGGTGGGGTGATGGCGTTCACCTCACGACCGGTTCGGGAAGTGATGACCCCACGCACCGACATCGTCGCCATCGAGGAAAATTCACCACTGGATGAGATCCGGCTGGTCTTTGCCGGCAGTGGCTACAGCCGAATTCCCGTAATCCGCGGAACGCTGGACGACATCATTGGCATGCTGCACGCCTTCGACCTTTTCAAGCTCGAGCCGGGCGATCCGTTGCCGGTGCGCCCCGTGTCAGTGACCCCGGCCAGCCGGAGCTGTGGCGACCTCCTTCTCGATATGCAGCGGGAGCGGCGCCACCTCTCGGTGGTGCTCGATGAGTTTGGCGGAACACTGGGGATCGCGACGCTGGAAGATCTCCTGGAGGAGCTGGTAGGCGAAATATTTGACGAGCATGACGAGGAAGTCGCGTCCATGCTCCCCCCAGTGCCCACGCTGTTCGAGACGGATGGAAACGTGTCCACCGAGGCCATCGAGGAACGGTTCGGAGTGTCGTTACCGTCGGGGCGGTCTACGACCGTCGGAGGCTTGCTGGTGGAGTGGGCGGGACGCATCCCCAACGCAGGCGAACGGTTCCTGGTACACGGTCTGGAGTTCGACGTCGTTCAGGCTTCACCCACCCGCATCGAGCGGCTCCTGATTCGTTCCGGGGCGGCCACGGCCATTCCTCTCGCGCCCGCGCCATGATGCGAAAGCTCCTCGACCGGATGGTGGACCTGGTCCGGAAGGGTGAGCTTGGCCTGTTTACCCGCCGTGCCCACGATTTCGAGCCGGCCGATCTAGCCGAAGTCCTCACCGCTTTGGACGAGAAGGAGCGAGTGTCGGCGGTGCAGGCACTGCCGCCCGAGCTCTCCAGCCAAGCCCTCGCCGAAATGCCGGAAGAGGCCCACGCCGGGGAAACCCTGGCTGCCCTCGATCCGGATCTGGCTGCGGAGATCGTCGATGAGCTGGACGATGACGACGCGGCGGACATCCTGGGCGACCTGGACCCTTCCCGCCAGGAGCAGATTCTCGCCGCGGTCGAGGACCGCTCCGAAGTCGAACAGCTGCTTCGTTACGACGAGGAGAGCGCGGGTGGACTGATGACCACCCACATGGTCACCGTTCCGGTTACGGCGACCGCGGGGGAGGCCTTGGAGGAGATCCGGCGGCAATCGGAAGAAGTCGAGGACTTCTACCAGGTGTTCGTGGTAGACGCCGACCGCAGGCTGGTCGGAGTTCTGCCGTTCAAGGACCTGGTGATCAGCCGGCCGGAGCGGCCGGTGCGGTCTTTCATGGAAGACGCCGACATCTACGTCACCCCCGATCTGGACCAGGAGGAAGTCGCTCGGTTGATGGCCCGATATAACTTGCCGAGCGTCCCGGTGGTGAACGAGCAGCGGCAACTGCTGGGACGGGTCACTTTCGACGATGTGATTGATGTGGTCGAAGCCGAGACCACGGAGGACATGCTCCGCTTCGGCGGTGTGTCTGCGGACGAGGATCTCGGCGCCGGCTGGGAAAGCGCGGTGCGAAGCCGGTTGCCCTGGCTCTCGGTGAACCTGCTGACCGCATTCCTCGCGGGCGGTGTGGTGTATCTGTTTCAGCACACCATTCAGCACACCGTGGCGCTCGCGGTGTGGATGCCGATCATCGCAGGAATGGGAGGTAATGCGGGCACTCAGGCGCTCGCCGTCACTGTCCGCCGGTTGGCCTTGGGTCTCATCCCGGTGCACCTGTTTGCCCGGGTAGTGGGCAAGGAGATCCTCGTCGGCATCACTAACGGGATTGTCATGGGGCTTACGGTTGGAACCGTTGCTGCGCTGATCGGCGAAGGACCTAAGCTCGGCGTGGTGGTCTTCCTGGCTATGTCCGGGAACCTGATGGTGGCCGGCTTTGCCGGGGCCTTCATCCCCATCCTGCTCGAGCGATTAGGCGCCGATCCCGCGGTGGCCTCCTCGATCTTCGTGACCACGTTCACCGACGTGTGTGGCTTCCTCCTCCTGCTCGGGTTGGCGGGAACGTTGCTCCTGTAAGCTCGTGCTCCTTCCCAAGCTCTTCACCACACTCCAGACCTACACCCGCGCGCAATTCCTCGCCGATCTCACCGCCGGGGTCATCGTTGGGATCGTGGCGCTGCCTCTTGCCATCGCGTTTGCCATCGCCAGCGGGGTAACGCCGGAGCGGGGACTCTACACCGGCGTCATTGCAGGATTTCTGATTTCGGCGCTCGGGGGCTCACGGGTGCAGATCGGAGGACCGACTGGCGCCTTTGTGGTAATTGTCTACGGAATCGTGCAGAGATACGGTATCGACGGGCTCACGGTCGCCACCATCCTGGGCGGAATGGTGCTCATCGGGTTCGGCCTGGGCCGTCTCGGGGCCGCCATCAAATTCATCCCGTTCCCGGTGGTCACCGGGTTCACATCGGGAATCGGCGTCATCCTGATTGTTCAGCAACTGCGGGATGTGCTCGGATTGCAACTCAACGCCGCGCCGCCGGAGTTCATCGAGCGGCTGATTCTGTATGCTGCACGAATCCACACGATCAATCCGTATGCGGTCGCGCTGTCCCTCGTCACCCTTCTGATCCTTGGTTTTTGGCCGCGGGTGAGCCACCGGGTGCCGGCGCCTTTTGTGGCGCTGATCCTGACTACCGTAGGAGCACTGGTGCTGCACCTGCCGGTCGAAACCATCGGAAGCAGGTTCGGAGAGATCAAAGCTGGGTTCCCTCAACTCTCGCTGCCAGCAGTCTCTCTGGTACAGGTGCGTCAGCTGGTCGGGCCCGCGCTCGCCATCGCCGCACTGGGCGGCGTGGAGTCGCTGCTCTCCGCGGTGGTGGCCGACGGGATGATCGGCGGCCGGCACCGCTCGAATATGGAGTTGGTAGCGCAGGGAATAGCCAACGTAGTGACGCCGCTCTTCGGCGGCATTCCGGCCACCGGGGCCATCGCCCGGACAGCCACCAACGTCAAAAGCGGCGGCCGCACTCCGGTTGCCGGGATCGTACACTCGCTGACCCTGCTGCTGGTCACCCTGTTCTTCGGCCGGCTGGCCGGCCTGATCCCGTTGGCGACTCTGGCCGCGATAGTTCTCTGGGTGGCTTACCGGATGGCTGAGTGGCAGGTCTTCCGGAACGAGCTCAGCGCACCCCGCAGCGACGCGCTGGTCATGGTGGCGACTTTTCTCCTCACCGTACTGGTGGACCTCACCACCGGCATTGGCGTTGGGATGGTGCTGGCATCGTTCCTGTTCATGAAACGCATGGCCGAGGTCACCAACGTCACGGTGGTATCCGATGAGTTCAAGGATGCTCCGCCCAGTCAGGATCAGTCAGGCGCCATCTTTCGCCGTGCCGTCCCCAAGGGAGTGGAAGTGTACGAGATCAACGGACCGTTCTTTTTTGGGGCCGCGGAAAAGTTCAAGGACACCTTGTCCGAGGTTTCCCGGAAGCCGAAGGTGCTCATCGTCCGGATGCGGAACGTGCCGGCGATCGACTCCACCGCCATGCATGCATTGAGGGACCTGGTGCGGCGAACTCGAAAAGATGGAACCCTGGTGCTCCTGTCGGATGTTCCCAGACAGCCGCGCCTGGCCTTGGAGCGTTCCGGGCTGCTGGAGGAAATCGGCGGAGATCACGTGTGCGCCGATATCGACCAGTCCCTCGCGAGGGCCCGTTTGCACCTCGGTCTCGCTCCCCAGCAGTCCTTACCCACCAGCCCGGCCTGAATCCATGCACTTGCAGGAGTTGCTGATCCGCTACGGCTTGTGGGCGGTGGTCCTGGGAGCGGCGTTCGAAGGGGACTTCAGCCTGATATTGGCGGGCGTGGTTGCTCACCTTGGCATCTTTCCATTTCCTCACGCCATAGCCGCCGGCGTGTTGGGCAGCATGGTGGGTGACTCGCTGTGGTTCGGGTTCGGCCGGCTGCGCGGCCCGAGATTCCGGCAAGGAAAGCTGTACCGCAAGGTAGGTCCTACGATCGAGCGACTGGCGTACCGGTTAGGCCCGTGGGAACTGCTGGCGGCCCGCTTTGTGTACGGCACCAAAGCGGCCAGCATGCTGTTCTGGGGATTGCACGGCCTCCGCGTTACCCGATTTCTGCTGATCGACGCCATCGGCTGTACGATTGGAGCCCTGGTGTTTACCGGGCTCGGTTACGTTGTGAGCGGGAGCGCCATCGCGCTGTTGGGGAAGGTGAAGCGGGTGGAGCTGTGGCTACTGGGGGTGCTCCTGGTGGGAGCGGTAATCGTGTTCATCATCCATCGGACCGCCAGGCACGAGCTCCACCTGGACGACAGCGAGATCGCAGAGGAGTAGGACGCTAGTCCGGCTCGCCGTCAGGCTGAGGCTCCGGACGGGGCGGGGGCTCCGGCCGGCGAGAGGGGTTGGTCGGGTTGGGATAGGGCTGCGGATGCGGTTCTGGCTGGGGCACTCTCATCATTTCAGTATAGTTCCACCACTTGGCTCCTCAGCTTGTCCACCCGGGGGCCGGTGGCCGCCAGCACACTCCTCCACCAATAGACGATGGCCTCCTTCCGCTCGGGCTTATACCCTGCGATTTGGCGGTAGGGAATTCGGACCGTCTTTCCGGGCGCGACGCTCTTGCAGTCAGAGCCTTGAACGCAAGTGACAAAGTCGAGCAATGCTGCGGTCTGCCGCTCCACGATGAAGTAGAACGTTGGCTTGTCGGCGGCGTTGCTCAGGACGATCTCTTCGCCGGTGGTCTGTATGGTGAACTCGTCCTCCGCTGGTGCGGTGGAGTCCCCGCAGGCCAGCAGGGCGACCGGAACGAGGATGTAGGCGAGACGGCTGAGCTGCATGCGGCCTTTGCTGCTGCGAGTCCTCCAAGAATACGGCAGGAGGGCAGTCCTGCGGTAGGCCTGAGGGGGATCCGAGGATTCCCCCTCAGGTGCCCGGATTCAGCGTTTGAAGTCCCACACGAACGTGGTGTTCAGCCCCGGATACTCGTAGCTACCCGACAACTCCTTTGCATTCTCTGGGAAAGGCATCACTGGGGTAATGAGCCAGTAGGAGACTGCAACATCCGCCGTGTAGGAAGGCTGTCCCGGCGGACAGGTGACGGTTGCTTGCGTGAAGTGCATCGTTACGCCGGTTGCCTGATATGTGTGGTTGGTCTCATCGACGACGATCTCGCCATCCTCCGGCGTAAGGTCGAACGACTGCGGTCCTCCACTATGGGTGCAGCCAAACTGGTCGGTACCCTTCTCCTCCCACTGAATGCTTCCGCGTTTGATTTGATACCGGGTCTGAACTCCGGGATAAGTGTTGGCGCTGTCGATTACCCATTGCACGTCAGTGGTGATGATATCGGTAACGCCGCTGCCGTCACTTTTCTCGACTTGTGCCGTGCTGCTGGCGGTACCGGTCCAGCCGAGGCTGCAGTGGAGCTCGGGGTTGAGATGGTTGTACGCCGGATCGTCCACCCCCAAAATCGCCAGTTGCCGGCTATACATCGCTGCCTCGTTCATCTGGACCGGATCAGAGGTGTCGAGGCAGTTCCCCTTGGTGACGTTGAAGCAGTTCTTCAAGGCATCGGTCACCGCCTGCATCACCTCTCCCTCCTGGTTGGAAAAGTGTTCGTGATGTCCCATCAGCTCTACCCTCCTGGCCCAGCGCAGCGCCATCGGCGCCAGGGTTTGCGCACGGCTACAATCCGTCCGCATGTCGTTGAATGAAGGCTCGAGGATCTCGTTGTAAAAAGCCTCCAGAATGACCTCGATCTTGGCATCCCGATCGGGGTCCGGTGCCAGACCCTGCAGCGCCCGCTCCCGGTCGCTACGCCAGATGTCTCCAATCATCGCGTCCAGCTGGTCCTCCGGATTGCTGGGCACAGCGTCGTCCAGGGTGCCCGGCCTGGGATTGTCCTCGCTGTACACGATCACCCCTGCATCGCTGAAGTGGAGCAGGTCCATTTCCAACAAATTGGAGTCCGGCGTCAACGGGTGGCGGTGAATCTCCGTGCCACTGCCATGAGCCATGAAGCCGACTGCGGAATGGGCCGGTCCCTCGGGTGGAGCGATGCGCAACGTCGCCTTCTGGAAGAACTGGAGCCCGTCCGGCTCGAACTGCACTCCGAGCAAGCGGCCCCCCGACAGCTCCAGTCCGGTGGCACCGGTCAGCGGCGTCATGCTTATGGTGGTGTCCGCAAGCAGCGCGTCCGGTGGAATGGTGAGGGTATAGACCGTACCGTCGCTGCCGCTGGCCTGGAGGGTACCGCCGGAGACCGTAATCCGGGCCGAGGCCGTCCGGCCCGGATCTGTCGTAGTGGTCACATTGGCCGGCTTGGGTGTCTGCGGGAAAGCCGGTGGAGACGGATTGCTTGGGCTGCTCGGGCCACTCGGGCCGGTATCTCCACCACTACAGCTGATAAGAAGAAGGGCACTGAAGGCCAGCGAGGCAACGGGGCAAAGGTCGCGCATCCAGGGTCATCCGGCGTCGAGGTAGAGGTTGGGCTGCCTCCACCTCAGACGCGCGGATGTCCTGATTTTTCTCAGGCGCCTACCAGACTCTTACGCGATCGTTCTCGGCCAGATAGAGCTTCTCCCCCGGCCTCACATCAAAGGCTTGATACCACTGATCCAGGTTGCGGACGGTGCTGGCCCGATACCTGGCGGGAGCGTGCCCATCGGTCAGGATCTGGTTGCGCAGAGCGGGCTCTCGGGCCTTGCCCCGCCAAGCCTGAGCAAAGCTGATGAAGAACTGCTGGTCGCCGGAGAACTTCTGTACCGTTGGCGGCGCAGGCTTGCCCTTGAGCGAGCGGTGGAAGGCGTCGTACGCCGCGGCCAGCCCGGCCACGTCGGCAATGTTCTCCCCCAGCGTCTGCTGTCCGTTGACCGCCAGATCGGGGAAGGGACGGTACTGGTTGTACTGAGCGACCAATTGTTTCGACGAAGCCTGAAAGTGCTTGAAGTCCTCCTCGGTCCACCAGTTGTGCAATCGTCCCTTGGAGTCGAAGAGGGCGCCCTGGTTGTCGAAGCTGTGACTCACCTCGTGGCCGATCACCGAGCCGATGGCCCCGTAGTCCATCGCCACCGGACGTTTGGCATCGAAGAAGGGCGGCTGCAGGATGGCGGCGGGAAAGTTGAGTGCATTCATGGCCGGCAGATTCACCGCGTTGACAGTCTGCGGCGTCATCACCCACTCATCCCGGTCCACCGGCTTGCCCAGCTTCTCCAGCGAGCGGCGGTACTCATACAACTGGGACCGCTCGAGGTTGCCGTACGCGTCTCCTTTCACGATCTGCAGACCGGAGTAGCTGGGCCACTTATCGGGATAACCTACGCCCACCTTGAGAACGGTGAGCTTGGCCTTCGCTTCCTGCTTGGTAGCTGCTGCCATCCAATCGAGGCTGTCAATCCGATCGCGGAACGCGGCGATGATATTGCTCACCATCTCCTGCACTCTCGCCTTGGACGCCGGCGGGAAGTAGCGCGCCACGTACATTCGCCCAACCGCGTATCCCAGGGCGGCGTTGGTGGCGGCGACGGCCCGCTTCCAGCGGTCGCGTGGCTTCTGGGTGCCGCTCAGTACCGGACCGAAGAAGGAGAACGTCTGGCGATAGAGCGCCGACGAAAGTACGGGGACCCTCGACTGAATGGCGTGGAAGGCCAGATAATCCTTCCAGGTCTCGATCGGCTCGCTTGCCGTTAGCGCCGAGATGCCGGTGATCGCGCTGGGCTGCCATACGGTGAATCGGGGCGCCTGGTCCAAACCTGCTTCGGCAAAGTAGGCCGCCCAATCGAGGCCGGGGGCCTTGGTGCTGAATTCAGCCCGGGTCCAGTGATTGTTCGCCTTGCTCACATCACCTGAGGCCTCCCGGGTCCAGTGGACCTGGGCGATTTTGTTCTCGAGCTGCACGATTCTCTCAGCCTTGCCTGTGTTGTCTGCTATGCCGGCGAGTTTGAGCAGAGCGGCAACGTGCTGCTGATACTTCGAGCGGATCTCGCCCATGGCGGACGAGGTATCCACGTAGTAGCTGCGATCGGGCAAGCCCAGGCCACCCTGGAGCAGGAAAGGCGAATACTGGGTCGGGTCGTCCAGATCCTGAGCCACCCAGAGGCCCAGCAGATTTTCGGTATAGAAGTTGGTGTTGTTGAGCGCATCCACATCGGCGCGAAGGGTCGAGCCGAGAAACTGGGCCAGCTGCCTGCGATCCCCGATGGCGGATACGGAGTCGAGCGTGGCGCGGAGCGGCTTGAGACCGGCCTTCTCGATAGCCACCGTATCCATGAAGGTGGTGTAGTAGAGCCCGATTTTGCTCCGCTCCGAGTTGGCAGGCGCAGACCCCTTTGCTACCTGCTGAATGAGATCCGCCACCTGCTTATCGGTCTGGTCGTTCAAGATGGCGCCCGCGCCGTAGTTGGACTTGTCGGGCGGGATCTCGGTGTGCTTGAGCCAGGTGCCGTTGGCGTAGTCGAAGAAATCGTCTCCCGGCTTGACCGACCGGTCCATGCCGGAGACATCAATACCTGTAGTTGCAGACGAGTGCCCGGTCTGCGCGGAGACGCGGCTGGCGGAAAGGCCGCCCGCCAGGGCGGCAGCCGCGAGGAGGCAAAGATTGGTGCGAAGGGGAATCATGAGTCGTCCTGAGATATGGTCATGGCAATGCGTACGGACGCATTGCCCACCGGGTTCCATTTCCCGGTGGGGGAAACATATCTCCGGCTACTCTACTGTCGCTTCCAAAGCACCGCGTGGATGGTGGAAGAGGAGGGCTGGCTGTACCCCACGATATCGCCACGGAGATTGATGCCCTCGGCTCCGCTATGACCGTCTGAAAGCTCCGGCAGGCGGCTGGTAATTCCTGCCTCATAGATCCAGGGATCTTCGTTATCGCTCTCCTCCGCGCTCCGTACATCCTCTTCCCAGCCCACGATGATCCCGTTCGGGTTGATGTCCTGCACGTGGGTGGTTGGGCGGCGGAAACGGCAGCAGGTGATCATCACGTCCTGGTAGAACAGGAATCCCTGGGTGAAATCTTCCTCCTCGCCCTGGGCATCGAGCGGCGGACCCAGGATACCGGCAATCTGTCCCTTGGTATTCACCGCCATGGCGATGCTGAACTGCGAGTTGCGCGCGGCGGAGCTGGTTCCAATGTCTTTAAAAGCGCCGGCTTTCCACTTGAAGGCATGGCGCTCACCTGATGCCACCTGGCTATATCCTACGATGGCACCGCCGTTGTTGATGTCGTTTGCCTCGGACCACGCCCCTCCCATAGTGCCGAGATCGGTCATCACCCCATTCTCGTACCGGAAGGCGTGGCGCTGGCCGCCCGCTATCTGGCTCCAGCCGACAATGACCCCGAAGTCGTTGATCGCCTTGGCCTCACTGTTGCGGCCACCCAGGGTACCAAGGCTGAGCTTCCTCCCGTCAGGCATCCAACGGACCGCCCGCATGTCGCCCGCGCTGTTCTGGCTGAAGCCAACGATGACACCATCGTTATTGATGCCGTTCGCCGAACTTTCATTGCCACCAACGATGGCTCCTAGATCCTTCATCACACCGGACTTCCACACGAACGCGTGGCGTCTGGTGTCGGGGAAGACCCCCAGCGTGCTGGAGCCCACCACTGCGCCGGCGTTGTTAATGCCGTTCGCCTGCGAAAAGGGTCCTCCGAGAGTACCCAAATCCCGGATTCTGTAAGTGGCGGAGGCAGTGGCGAGCTCCGGCGAGCCATTCGGGCCGACGGGCGACCGATCGTCGGAGGAGCAACCCCAACTCGAAATCAGGGCTGCCAGGGCAACGGCCGTTAAGCTGGAGAAACGCGGCATCGGCGAGCTCCTCGGGGTCGGGTTACAGGATGCTTCAGATCTATGGTACAAATCTCTGCTCTACTGCCTTCTCCAAAGCACCGCGTGGGTGGGGCCGAAGGGCCCCAGCGTGCTGAATCCCACGATGTTGCCGGCCAGATTGATCCCCAGCGCTTCGCTGGGTTCATCCGAAAGCCCCGGAAGCTGCGTGGTCGTTCCTCCCTCATGCACCCAGGCGACCTGGTAGTTGACCTCCGGAGACCGCCCATCCCACTCCATGCCGACAATGATGCCGTCGGTGTTGATGTCGTTGACCTCCGTGGTGGGACGAAAGATCCGGCAACATCCAGTCAACCGATCCTGGTAGAACACGAATCCCCTGGTGATATCCACTTCCTCGCCCTCGGCATCCAGCGGTGGTCCCGTAATCCCCACGATCTGACCCTTGGTGTTGATCGCGGTGGCGACGCTGTACTTCGCCTCCCATCCGCCCCCTGCGGTCGTCACGCCGAGGTCCTTGAACACCCCGGCTTTCCACTTGAAGGCGTGGAGCTTGCCCGAGGCTATCCTGCTGGCACCCACAACGGCGCCGCCGCGATTGATGTCGTAGGCCTCCGAGCTGGTCCCTCCCATGGTGCCGAGATCGGTCATCACGCCGTTCTCCCAGCGAAAGGCGTGGCGCTGCCCGCTCAGGGTCTCGCTCCAGCCGACGATGACGCCGAAGTCGTTGATTCCACGGGCCTCGCTGTTCCGTCCGCCCAGGGTGCCCAGGCTCCGCTTCCTTCCGTCCGGGGTCCAGCGCACTGCCCGAGTGTCGCCGGTGCCGTTCAGGCTATAGCCGACGATGATCCCATCGTTATTGATGGCGTTGGCATGGCTCTCAGATCCACCCACGATAGTACCGAGATCCTTCATGACCCCGTTCTTCCACACGAAGGCGTGCACTCTGGTGTCGGGGTACTCGCCCAGGCTGCTGGAGCCCACCACCACGCCCGCGTTGTTGATGCCGTAGGCACTGGCAAAGGGACCGCCCAGGGTGCCGAGATCGCGAATGGTGTAAGTGGCGGCCGCGGTGATGCTCGGCTGTAATGTCGTGCTCGGTCCGGTGGGAGATTCGTCGGGAGAGCAGCCCCAGCTGACCACCACCAGCGCCAGAGCGCCCACAGAAAGTGTATCGGTCCGCAGGCTTGGCATGGCAGGATCCTCGTTGGGAGATTGTGGGCTTCGATTACCGGCCAGTCTATCCGAAGCCAGTCAAGCAGGACTCAAGTCGGGAAGTTGACTGGGCGAAGGCGCCCTCCAGCGGGGGTGGAGGTGGCGGTTCGAAGCTGCGGAAGCTCAACCACTTGGGCCTCTCGACCTTCGTAGCTCCCGCAGTCATAGGTCGAAGTGGTAGCCCCAACCGAGCCACAGCCCCCCACCACAGGGCGGCCTCCGATCATGGCGTAGCTGCAGCCGCCATTGCCATCCAGGGCGATCATCGGCATCCTCGGGCAGGAGCGTTTTTCAATCGAGGAGGAGAGATGAGAATAGGGATCATCGGCGCGGGCCAGATCGGCGGAACACTGGCTCGGCGGCTGACCGCCGCCGGCCACGAGGTGAGCATCGCCAACTCCCGCGGCCCCGCTTCTCTAAGCGATCTGGCGCGCGAAACCGGAGCAAAGCCGGTTACGGTCGAGCAGGCGGCCCGCGCAGGAGATGTGGTCATCGTGACCATCCCCATGAAGAACATCCCCCGGTTGCCCAAGAACTTGTTCGACGGTGTGCCCGACAATGTGGTCGTGGTGGACACCGGGAACTACTATCCGCAGCAGCGGGACGGGCGGATCGATCCAATCGAACAAGGCGCCACCGAGAGCCGCTGGGTTGCAACTCAACTGCGGAGGCCCGTCGTGAAGGCGTTCAACAACATCTACGCTCGGCACCTGCTGGAGCGCGGCAAACCGAAAGGGGTGCAGGGCCGGATCGCATTGCCGGTAGCCGGAGACGACCAGCGGGCAAAGGATGTTGTCATCCGGCTGCTGGATCAGCTCGGCTTCGACGGAGTGGACGCCGGCGGGTTGGACGAGAGTTGGCGGCAGCAACCGGGGACACCGGTGTACGGGACGGATCACGACGCAGCCGGGATCCGCGATGCCCTCGCCGTTGCCAAGCCGGGGCGGACTCCGGAGTTCAGGGCAGGAGAGGCGGCATCCGCGGGACGCCCATAGCAGGCACGTCCGATGTCTCGCGCAGCAGTGCGGCTAACTCAGGACGAGTGGGATGTTGCAGTTGAAGAAGTTGGCCGTCGCGACGCTCAGGCGGGCGTTTGAGCAGGTGAGCGGTGGTGGTTGGCGATAACGGGAAGGGTTACCGATCGCCCGTCCACCATGCTCGCTTTGCCATCTCCATCTGGCGGCCTTTCGTTCCGAAGGGATCGAACTGCATGGCAGGGTCGCCCAGGTCAGGACGGTAGGCGGACGTGGTCAGGATGGCTGCGCCCAGGCCTGCTGAGAGGAGGCCGGAAACCAAAAGAATGATCCCGGGCTCACCCTCCGCCCGCTCGAGCCCCATCTTGAGCAGCCGGGTTGCGCCCCAGCCGACACAGCCCGTGCCGGAGGCAACAGCGGTCACGCCGAATACTCGTACCAGTACGTTGTACGATCGCCAATACTCCGTTCGCCAGTTCATGGTCCCTCACCACCATCCGACCCTCGGATCGCGACCCTCGACTACGTCCCCGGCACTCCCATGTCGGCCCAGATCTTCCAGCCGCCGTCCGGCTGCTTCTTCCACACCGTTACATAGTGACCCCCGATATGTTGCTCCGCTTTGCCTTTGGGCTGGAAGGTGTAGGACCAGATACCGGTCTCGTAGGCATTGTTGTCGATGAGCCAGAACTCCTTGCTCTCCAGGGTTACCTGAACCGGGCCCACTTGGGAAACGAAGCCACCGACGTCTTTGACGATCGCCTCTCGCCCCCGAACTACAACCCCGCCCTCGTTGAGTCGGGAGCCCTGTGGGTCATAGACCTGAGACAGTGCCTTGGCATCTGCCTGCTTGAACGCAGCGATGTAGGCGGCATTTCCCGCGTCGATGGCGCGCTGAACCGAGGCCCTCTCGGCCGAGTGGGAGGTTTGCGCTGTTGCCTGCCCTGACAGACAGAGGAGGAACATCGGAAGGATGAACGGACGTACCATGCCGAACCTCCGGATGAGGTATGGTGTATTTACGGAATGTATGGGGAAAAGTTCGGCAGGTCCCGGCCGGTTTCAGGAGTCCAGCTGGTACTTGAGGCGGAGCCGCTCGATTTCGCGGACCACCCGGATCCGAAAGGCCGGCAATGGCTCTCGAGCCAGATACTCGTGGAAGATCGCCAGGGCGGCGTGCGGGTCAGCCGGGAGCTTACCGGCGACGGCCAGGATGGTGTCCAGATATTCCTCCTCCAGCAACTTCAGCTCGGCTTTCAGCGTACCCGGAGGCGGAGCATTTCCTTCCTTCCAGTGGGCATAGCGGTTGTCGATCACGGGCGCCAGCCGATCGTAGTTGCTCCACGAGTCCATCACGTGATAGATGGTCGCCAGGGACCCACCCAGAACCTCATCGTAATCGTCGATATAGCAGCCGGTCTCGTAGTACTCCCGGGTGAACTCTCGGCCTACCTTGGTGAGCAGGGTTTCAAAGAATTTCTCGTCCAAGTCGGTGAACAACAGCTCGCGGCCGGTAATCTTTCGCTGGCGCAAGAGGGGCAGGGAATCGCGGGCGTACTTCCGGAGGGTGGCGCTCCCGAGATCACGTTGAATGATCCAGGCGAGGTACATCCCTATATGAGTGCCTCCGGCCTCAGGAGGGAGCTCCCGGGGGAAGTCGCCGGCGTAGTGCCACTCGGCCTGATCGATGCTCGAGGTCATGCCTCTGAGTATCGGTCGGAGAGTCGGAGAGTCGGAGTGGCGGACCAATCTCCGCCCCTCCGCCTCTCAGGACCTCCGCCTACTCAAACCTCACGCACGTCGGCTCGGTCTCCCGGAGGACCGCCTCCTGCTGGAACCGCCGTTTGTATTCGAGGGCGATCTCCTGTACCGACTGGCGGGCGGCTTCGTTGTCGGCACGAAACAGGGTGACCACCTCAGATCGCTCCTGTTCTACTGTGGCCCCGCCTGCACCTCTCCACTGGCCCATCGCGTCGGCGACTGTGAGTCCCTGGGGAAAGCGGGGGGTGACCACGTCCGCAAGAAAGGTGTTCCAGTCGCGGTCCGACACCGTGCCGCCGGGACGGTTGCGCCCGAAGTAGAGCGTCTCCCGGACCAGGGCGGAGTCGCCCACCGCACAGCTCAGGGCGGCCGGCGATGGGGCGGGAGCGGGAGTCGGACTGCAGGCGGCCAGCAGCAGAACAATGGCCATGGCGAAAAGCCTGGTCTGCTCGACCAAACCCTGGACGTGACTCTGGATATCAGGGAGAGTAGTGGTCACCCAGCTTGCGTCCGTAGTAGAGTCCGGCGCCGGTGCCGACCATGCTGAGCATGAACGCCGTCATGGTTCCCACCGGCGCACCGATCCACCAGCCCACATAGCCACCCGCAGTGGCCCCGACGAAACCCAGCAGCTTGGTCAGGGTTGAATCACCCGTTCCTGGCCGGTTCGGTTCTTCAACCGCAATGAGCTGCTGCTGTCGGCCAGAAGCAGCAGCTGAGTTGAATCTGACATTCCCACCAGAGAGAGCCCACCACCCTCGATCGAAGCTCCGATCTTGACCTCGGGCCGGCCCTCGGAATCGATCAACCGCAGCATCACGGTCTCAGGAATCTTCTTCCCGGTCGGCTTGAAGGTCCCGGCTTCGTGCAGTTGGATGCTGGCTCGAACTCTTCCGTGATCATCAACGATCTCCAGGGCGCGTCCCCAGAGCACGGGAGATCCGGGGCTGGCCTGGGCCGGCCCAGTGCGCGACAGCAGGAGGAAGGAGAGAAGCAGCAGGTTCAGGAAAGAAAGAGCAAAGAGGTATCGCTGAGTTCTCATGTCGCTAACCTCGGGCAACTGGCCGAACGATCGGGAGGATCAGGTCGCAGTACTCGAATCGGTTGTCACGGCGGACCCGTTCGCCTCGCTGCAGGTGAATGGGCCGCCGAAAAATTGGCCCATCATACACGCAGGTATGGAACTCACCCCGTTCGCCACAGGGATCCACTGACTCTGGGAAATCGGCGAGCAACTCCTCATCGAATTCTCTTCCCACGAACTCCGGGGCGAGCTGAGTCGTATCCACGCAGGTAAGGATGGCCCGAAAGCCTTGGCTGATGAACTCCCGCGCAAGCCGGCCCGTATCCCGTCCCCACAGCGGAAACACCGGAGTCCAGCCCACCTGATTCAGCAGGCGCTCGCGATAAGTCCGCACATCCGTCAGGAAGAGGTCCCCAAAGGCGAGGTGTCGGAGATCGGGCCGCCGCGAGCGCATCCCATCCAGCGCCGTCGCCAAGGCCTCCTCGTAGATCGCGTTATTCGCCTCTGGTGGTATGGTGGCTTCGACCAGAGGCAGAGCGAGCTCCGTCACCTGGGCGTTGAGGACGCTGCGCCTGACGCCATGCATGCTGATCCGGTCGTAGTCACCGGTAATGGTCGTGAGCAGGGCGACGGGCTGGAAGGCCGGGTCGTTCTGGAGTGACGCGAGCGCGAGGCTTGAGTCCTTCCCCCCGCTCCAGGCCAGTGCGATCGGAACCCTCGAGCCGGGATTCAGCCGCGTCCTCGAAGCTTGGCAATCCACCAGCGAACGCCCACCAAGAGGAAGCGCCAATCCTGGAAGAACTCCGGCGGTTTACCCTCAGATGCGTGTCCCACAAACTGAAAGATCCAGCCGACCACGAACATCGCCAGCGCAACCGGCCAGAGCCGGGGCACGAAAATCGCCGCCACCGCCGACGGAATCGAGAGCGCGATCAGGGGGATGCCGAGCGTGTGGCAAAACCGATTGATCGGATGCTGATGACTGTGGGAGTACCGGGTGATCCACTCGTCCCATGATCGGCCACCCAGCATCATCTTATCTCGCTGATTTGGGTGACTGACGGCGGATTACTTCATCTACTACAGCGCGCAGACTGGAGACGTCGTCGAGACTGGGCTCACTCCTGGCCATCTCCCAGTCCAGCTCCTCTTCTCCCCGATCGATGGCCACCGATCGCCAACGGGTGCCATGAAAGCTGCCGTCGGGCTCGAAGCGGCCCCCGAGGCTTTCCTGCTGGATCAAGGCGGGCTCGTTGACCGGCGGTGGAGCGGGGTTCTCCAGGCCGGTGCGATAGAGCACCCCGTCGCCCGCGCTGAGCAGGTCACCGCTGCCGTCGAGCACCACCTGTATCGTGCGGGAACCTGCGTCACCGGCGGAGAGATGGAGGATAAGTTGCTCCCACGCCGCCACGGCTGAGGCCTCAGGATCGGGAATCATACCTGGTGGCGCAACCGGTTTCCGGATGGGCACGGCATCCGGCGGCAGGGGACCAAACAGCGTGTGCCAGACAGCAACCGCAGGGCGTTCATACTCCGGATCTGGCATAGTAGATCTGGTTAGGCCGTTGACGTTTCTTGAGTGCGCAGTCTCTGTGCTGCTTATACCCGAAATCGCTGACATTCGCCAGAACCGGCCCGCCGGTTCATGTCGGAGGCGTATCCTCCGGCTTCAACCATTCTCCAAGGTACCCGCTCAGCAGCAGCACCGGGCCGTCACGTCGTCTTCACTCCTCGGGTAGCTGGGCAACGAGCTTTTTGGGTGCAATCGCTCGGTAGCTCTCATCGATCCAGAGCTTGAGCAGCTGAACCGGGACCTTGGCTGAGCGGGGAAACCGGGCGGTGACCCAGCCGCTCTTGCCGAGTCCGTATTCCGTTGCTGAGGCAAAAGGGAGTTTCACCGCAACCGTGGCGGAGGATGGCAGCTTCGCCGATAGGGAGAAGGTCTCTTCGTCAGCGGCAAGGAAGACGAAGGACTTTCCCTTGACCTTGATGGCATGATGGCCCCAGGGCATGTCCTCGTGAGCCCCTGGATAGGAGAGTGCTAGTTTGCGGAGTCGCGCGCCATCACGAGGGAGCTTTGGCACAATTGCCTCCAGAGTCTGTCCGACGATCATGCGACTCGCCCGAGGAGATCACCCAGATAATGCGGTGCAGGGTTTCGGCCGGCCAGTGGTGCAACGCGAAGGTCGCGTATAACCTCCCTGTCTTCGCGCTCCCTGTCTCAGCGTCGTGAGCTTCATAACCATGCAAATCCTTCCAGTTCTGTTTTCCGCCATTTCCCTGATCCAGGCCCCGGCTCGTCGCGATTCTTTGTCTTCGCGCTGGGAAGCGGAGGCGAGGGCGGTGAGTATCACCCGTGACGATTGGGGCATTGCCCATGTTCGGGGGAAGACCGACGCCGACGCGGTGTTCGGGATGATCTACGCCCAGGCGGAGGACGACTTCAATCGAATCGAGATCAACTATCTGAATGCACTCGGACGTCTGGCCGAAGCTGCCGGCGAAGCTGCCGTGTGGCAGGACCTCCGGATGAAACTGTTCATCGACCCGGACAGCCTCCGAGCGGCCTACGCCCAAAGTCCCCAATGGCTTCAACGCTTGATGAACGCCTGGGCGGATGGGCTGAACTACTACCTGCACACCCATCCGGCGGTGAAACCCAAGGTGATCGCACGGTTCGAGCCCTGGATGGCGCTCAGCTTCACTGAGGGAAGCATTGGCGGCGACATCGAGAGCATAGATCTCGATGACTTGCGCAAGTTCTATGGCGACACGGCGAGCCGTCCTTCTCCGGCGGATTCGAGCCGCCGGGCCACGCTCAAGTCCGAATCGAACGGCTTCGCCATCGCTCCAGCGAATACGGTAAACCACAGGGCCCTCCTGCTGATTAACCCCCACACCACCTTCTTTTTTCGGTCCGAGCTGCAGATGACCAGCGAGGAGGGACTCAATACCTACGGTGCGGCAACCTGGGGCCAGTTCTTCATCTATCAGGGTTTCAATGACCGGCTGGGCTGGATGCACACGTCCACCGGTGCCGATGCCATCGATGAGTACGCCGAGACGGTAGTGCGCCGGGAAGATCGGCTCTTCTATCGTTATGGCGGGAAGGAGCTGCCGGTGGTAAGCCAGCGAGTTACGGTGCCCTACCGCACGCCAGGTGGCATGCAGTCACGCACGTTTACCGTCTTCCGTAGCCATCACGGGCCGATCGTTCGAGCGGCAGACGATGCCTGGATCAGCGTCCGGCTGATGCAGAAACCGATCGAGGCGCTGAGTCAGTCCTATCTCCGCACCAAGGCCCGGTCGCTCGCCGAGTACCGCAAGGTCATGGAGTTGCACGCGAACTCCTCCAACAACACGGTTTACGCCGACGCCGATGGCCATATCGCCTACTTCCATCCCCAGTTTGTTCCCCGGCGGGACGATCGGTTCAACTGGAACCGGCCGGTGGACGGCAGCAATCCGGCTACCGAATGGAAAGGAGTTTATGGGATCGAAGACAGTCCTCATGTGATCGATCCGCCCAACGGTTGGATTCAGAACGTCAACAACTGGCCCTATTCAGCTGCGGGCCCCTATAGCCCGAAGCAGAAGAAATTCCCGGCCTACATGGACAACGCGGGGGAGAGCCCGCGAGGCCTCCACGCCATCATGGTGCTGGACGGCAAGAAAAACTTCAATCTAGACCGGCTGCGGGATGCGGCGTTCGATACCTACATGCCCGCATTTGCGCGATTGGTGCCCGGACTGGTTGCCGCGTACGACTCGCTTCCGGCGACGGCCGACACCCTGAAGCGGCAGCTGGCGGAGCCGATAGACTCTCTCCGGAAATGGAACTATCGCTGGAGCTCAGCATCGGTGCCCACGGCGCTGGCGGTTTACTGGGGCGAGGCGCTGGCTCAGTTGGTCCAGCCGTTCGCGGCAGACGCGGGCATGAAGCCTTACGAGTACATGACAACTCGGGTCCGCCCGGCGCAAACGCTGGCGGCTCTTCAGTCGGCTCAGGATCGCCTGACTCACGACTTCGGGAGCTGGAAGACGCCCTGGGGCCAGATCAATCGTTTTCAGCGGCTCACCGGCGATATCGAGCAGGCCTTCCGCGACTCGGCGCCGAGCACCCCCGTGCCATTTACGCCGGCCCAGTGGGGCTCGCTGGCGGCCTACGGCGCCAAGACGTACCCCGGAACCCGGCGGCGCTACGGTACCTATGGCAATACCTTCGTCGCCGTGGTGGAGTTTGGAAAGGACAGCATCCGGGCCCGAGCAGTGAGCCCCGGAGGCGAAAGCGGCGATCCTCGCTCGCGACACTTCAACGACCAGGCGGAGCGCTACGCCGCCGGCAACTTGCGCGAAGTGTACTTCTATCCCGGCCAGCTCCAGGGCCACACGGAACGAGCTTACCACCCGGGGGATTCGGCAGAGAAGTAGGTGTGGGTGATTCTGCGGAAACTCGCAACTACCCGGCGGCGTAGGGCAACCGTTCGCCCTGAAACCCGACTCAACTCTTTGGAGGCTGCGTGCGACCGTTCGCCTTGCTGGTTCCCCTCCTGTTCCTTGGCATTCATCCCGCACCCAAATCCGGTGAAGACCTGGTCCGCCAGATGCACGATCGCTACGCCGGCAAGTGGTATCACAATCTGACTTTTACCCAGACCACCAGCTTTCCCGACCGGCCGGCCGAAACCTGGTATGAGGCCGGGGAGATTCCCGGGAAACTCCGCATAGACATCGCGCCGCTCGACAGCATGAACGCGTTCATGTACCTGGGCGATTCCTCCATCGTGTTCAAGGCCGGAAAGCGGGTGGGGGCCCGAGAGGATCGAAACCTCCTGATGACCCTCGGCTTCGATGTGTACGGGCAGCCGCCACAGACCACAGTGGCCCAGATCAAGGCAGCTCATGTGGACCTGACCAAAATCCGGGAGGACAGTTGGCGAGGCGCCAAGGTGTGGGTGGTCGGGGCGGAAAAGGGCGACACCACTACCAATCAGTTCTGGATCGAGCAGGACCGGCTGCTGTTCCTTCGGCTTATCGAGGAGCACAAGAACCCGAAGAAGCCCGAGGAGAAACCCGCCATCCTCGACATCACATTCGAGGACTATCAGCCGCTCGCCAAGGGGTGGGTCGCGCCGACCTGCGTGATCAAGGTGGACGGGAAGGAGCTGCAGCGCGAGAAGTACCGGAACATCCAGGCCGACGTCAAGCTGCAACCGGATTTATACGATCCGGTGACGTATCACAAACCCACGTGGATCAAGACGGATTAGATCCGGGATAGTGAACTGGGTCGGTGGGCCACACCATTCCGGGCCGCAGGCGGGCGCGGCGTCACCTACGGATCCATGGTGATGGCCCACCTCCAGTTCACTTTCTGCGACACTCAGACCAGTACCTCGTTCAAAGCCTCTAGTCTGTCCGCCCAGTACTCCTTGATCCGCGCTACTGCCGCCCGGTCCGGCAACTTGCCGTGCTGCAGCGCCACCTGACTCTTGTTCGCACCCTTGCTCATGAAGCCGACCTCGAGCGACGTCCCATCTGGCCAGGTGATCCGCATGGACTTCTTCCGGGTTGCAGTCCGAACAATCAGCTGAATGCCGGGAAGCCAGCGCGTCCGGAATGGCGCGTCGGCAAATGCCTGATACAGCCGATCCAGCGGCACTGAGAAAGTCTTGCTCTTATTCGCCTCGAAGGAGCCGTCGCGGCGCTGGCCCACAGCGCGCAAACCTTTGATTCGCTCATAGCCCACGGTAACCGTCTGCGCCCACCAGCCGGGGATCTTGTACTTCTCCCTGACATACTTCGCGATCTCCCGGTGCGGCCAGGTCGCCGCCTCTGCGCGGTCCAACGCCTTGACCCAGCGCTCCCAGGTGCACCCGGTCCTTTCCTTGATGAGAGCATCGCTCTTGCCGGCGATGGCCGCATACTGCGCCGGCCGCGGTGCCGCTGAAATGACTGGCTTTGGTTTCCGGAGTTGAGCGCGGGCGGCGGTATAGGATTCGCCCGTCTTCTGCATGCGCCGGCGAACCAGGCGCTTGAAGTCTTTCTCGGTAGGCACGTGATGATCCTCTGGTCAAGCCACAGGCGCTGCCCCCCAGCGGCGACGCCGATGGCTCGCCAAAGGCTCGATCAGAACGGAACCGGGAGTGTGCCCCCCTTTGCCTCACGAGGGCCCGGGCTGGGGCCGGACCGGCGAGGTTGGGCGGGGATCATCCGCCGAAGTCTATAGTGTGAGTTTGGGGCCGGGACGGCAAGACCAGGTATTCACTTTGTACCAGGCCGGTTCGGTATTGCCGAGTGGCTACGTGCTCCAGCCGGATATCGTGCGGCAGCGGGCCGAAGAGCGGAATTCCTTCCCCCAACAGCACAGGAACCCGGGTTATGATGAGCCGCTGAATCAGGCCGGCCCGGAGAAAACGTTGAATGGTGATTCCCCCATCCACGTAAATATGGCCGACGCCGCGTTGCTCGAGCTGACGAACGATGCTCTGGGGGTCGCCCGAGAGCTGTTCCATTCTGGCATCAGAAGGAGGCGGATCCACGGAACCGCTGCTCAGCACATAGACCGGCTTCTCGCCGTAGGGCCAGGCATCGAAGGCAAGGACCGTCTCATACGTTTTCCGGCCAATGACCAGCGCATCTACCGTCGCCATGAAGGTTTCATAACCGTGTTCCTCCCCGCCACCCTCCGGGAGCCAGTCCAGGCCACCGTTGGCTCGAGCGATGAACCCATCGAGGCTGGTGCCGATGAAAACGGATGCCCTCACGCTCGGACGAACTTGAGGTGGGTGACGGTCGGCGCGGCGACTCAGCCCGTGCCTCCGCTCTCGAGATGGGGCAGGGGCTGCTCGCGGGTAATATCCACCTTGGTGATATCCGGACGAAAGAAGAGTGCCACAGTCCAGTCGAGCACGATCCGGAAGCGGCGATCCCATCGCGGCATCTGCATCAGGTAGTAGGTTCGCCGGAGCCACCAGGCCGGAAAGCCCCTCAGCCGCAGGCCGAACACCTGAGCCACTGCCCGGGAATGGCCCAGTGAGGCCATCGTTCCCAGGGAACGAAAGACGAATGGCTTCGGGCTCTTGCCCTGGAGCACCGCGGCGACGTTTTCCGCCAGGCGTCGAGCCTCCCGGATGGCGTGTTGGGCGAGTGCCGGATAGGGCCGGCCCTGAGGATCGGGGATCGCAGCGCAGTCGCCCAGCGCCCATACGTCAGGGTGACTGCGGCTCCGCATTTCGGCGTCAACCACGATTCTCCCTCGTTGGTCGTGCTCCACCGGGATCGCCGACGTCGCGGCGCTGGGCACGATGCCCGCGGCCAGCACGACGGTTGCGGCCTCGAATGTCTGGTCGGGAAGGTGGACGCGTCCGGGCTCGATCGACCGCACCGGTGCCGATACTCGAATGTCGGCCCCGCGCTTGACCAGCACCTCTGATGCGACCCGCGCGAGCTTGAGATCGATCTCCGGCAAGGTACGTGGACCCGCCTCGAAGAGATGAAACCGAAGCTCGGTCCGGGGAATTCTGGGATAGTAGCGAAGCACGTCATCGGCGAACGCGGTGAGCTCGCCCAACAGCTCCATGCCCACCAGACCGCCTCCAATGATGATCACGGTGAGACACCGCCGCCGCAGTGAGCTATCCGTCGTTGCGTCAGCCCGCTCGAGCTGCTCGATGAAGTGATTCCGGAGCAGAAGGGCATCGGACATGGTCTTGAAGGTGAGTGCGGTGGCTGAACCCGGTATCAGAGCCTCGTTGGTATCAGCGCCGAGCGCAACCACGAGCTGATCGTAGGGCAAATCGTAGACGGCGCCGTCCCCAGACACTGCCCGGATCTGGCGCCGATCGATATCCACCCTCTCCACCCTCGCCTCCAGAAATCGGGCGCGTTTCAGGGCAGGCCGGATGGGCTGGGCGCAGTGCCGCAGCTCCAACCGGCCCGAGCACGCCTCGAAGAGCAAGGGGGTGAGGACGAAGAAGTTATTCCGGCTAACCAGCGTGATCTCCACCGGGAGCCGGCCTCGACAGAGCCGCTCGAGATGGCGGACGGCGGCCACTCCTCCGAACCCTCCGCCAAGCACAACTATCTGCGTAGGTTGAGCCATTCCTCAGGGTAATCGACGCCTGGAATAGACGGTACCCAGCTTCCACCATGGAATTCCGTCAGCATGCCGGACGTTCTTTCCTCCGGAGGAGATCAGGATCTTTTCTTGGCCCTCCGGGCAACATCAATAGCGCAGTGGGCCCAATCCTCCAGTGCTTCAGCGTCTTCCAGTACCTCCGCCGGCACGGAGTAGTACTGCATCACCTCGCCTGCCGGCCCATAGGGCCGGAAGGGTTCCATATTGCGGCTTTCGAAGTCTGGACGACTGCTGTCGTCTACCTTGAAGTACAGCGTATCATCGTCGATGAGCGCAAAGAACAGATCTCCGCTGTATATGCCAACTCCGCCGAACATGCTTCGGCCTCGGATGTTGCGCACCACCCGCCCGAGCTGTTCCAGCACGAAGCTGCGGAAGCCGGCGCTGACCGTCACAGGATCAACACCAGACCTAACCCGAGCCCGATCAGCACCAATGCCCAGCTGATACCCAACAGGAAACCAGGGTTGGCGGTGCTCGGCTTCGCATCTGGAGACAGGGTGCCATTGAATCGGCGATACTGGATTGCTCCGGCTGCGGTGGTCACAACTCCGATTCCCACCAAGGCGGCGCCCAGATAGGGCGAGATGCCGTGACCTACTGCTCCTGACTGTGCTCGCAACACACGAAGAAGCAATCCGAAGCGGGCCACCACGAAGCCGAAGGCCATGATGCCGATCCCAGTACGCAGCCAGGCCAGCATCGTGCGCTCGGCGGCGAAGTAGACGCGGGGGTCGGGAAACGGCTCAGCCATGGCTTGATTCCAGATTTCTGCGAGAGCCTGACCCGTAGAGGAAGAAGTTCGTGGTCTGCTCGATCTCGAAGCTCCACCCCAGCTCGGCAAGGTGCCGGGCGAGCTCCTCTCGCTCATAGAAAATCTTATAGACCCGGTATTCCCGTCCGTCGTTGAGCCGCCGTTGCAGCACAGTTGCGGAACGTTCCGGCAGGATGTGGTCCACCGCCGTCGAGGTCTCCTGGTAGCGTGAATCCACGAAGAAGATCCTTCCTCGAGGTGCCAGGCAGGAGTCAACCAGGTTCCAGAACTCGGCGAACCTGTCTGAAGGAACGTGGGAGAGCCAGAACCCGAAGAAGATGGTATCAAAGTGGTCTTCCGCTGCGGGGCGCCAGCGGAACAGATCAGCCTCGATATATCGTACTAGGGCTGAGCCTAGTCGCCCCGCATTGATCGCCAGCATCTCTCGCGATCCGTCGATGGCCGTCAACTCATCGGCAAAGGGCAGCAGCTGCTCGGTCCAGATGCCGGTGCCGCAGGCAAGCTCCAGGATGCGCCCTTCGGGCCGAAACGCGACCAACGCGGCTTGCACCTCCGACACTTCGGCAAACCATTGTGCCTTCTGGGCAGGGCCGCGATCGTAACGACCCTGCCTGAGCCACCACTGATCGTACTCGGCAGCCCGCTCTCGATAGTAAGCGAGCTGCTCACGAAGCACTGCTCCTGTCTCGAACTCCTGTGACGATCTCCGGCTCATGTCATCGAATTTACTTCGTCACAGGCGGAGCGCTGGCAAATCTTGCAGCATTCCGGCAGCTTGCCTGACCCCGTGCCTATGGCGACCTTTCAGCATGAATCTCGACCTTCTTATCGCCGAGCTGGTGGCGGGCAAGACTGCCGCACTGGCTCGGGCGATCTCGGTGGTCGAGAACACACGGCCCGGCTTCGAGCGTCTGCTCGGTGAAGTTCACCGCTCGCTCGGCCGGGCTCGTCGCATCGGGATTACCGGTCCACCTGGCGCCGGCAAGTCCACTCTGGTTGAGAGACTGGTGGCGCAGTACCGCTCCGCCGGGCTCAAGGTGGCTGTCGTGGCGGTCGATCCTACCAGCCCGTTCACCGGTGGTGCCCTCCTGGGCGACCGGATCCGGATGGAATCCATCGCGCTCGATCAAGGGGTCTACATCCGCTCGATGGCCAGCCGTGGCTCGCTCGGAGGACTCGCCACCACCACGCGGGAGGTCTCCGACCTGCTCGATGCTGCCGGCTTCGATCGCATTTTGGTCGAGACGGTGGGGGTGGGTCAGTCGGAGCTGGATGTGGGCCGGATGGCGGATTCCACGGTACTGGTGCTGGTGCCCGAGTCGGGCGACGGCATCCAGACCCTCAAGTCCGGTGTGATGGAGATCGCGGACATTTTCGTGGTGAATAAGGCAGATCGGAGTGGAGCTGATAAGCTGCGACAGGACATCGAGGTCACGCTGGGCATCCGGCGGGGCAATGCCTTTCGCCACGTGCGGGCGCACCATGGGCGGAGGGACGGAGTGCCGGAGAGTCGGAGAGTCGCCGCCTCACGAAATACCAGTCCGTCCGCCCCTCCGCCCGTCAGCCCCTCCATCTGGGAACAGCCGGTAGTGCTGACCAGTGCAGTGAAGGACGAGGGGCTGACGGATCTGGTCGGCGCCCTGGATCGCCATCATCAATGGCTGGAGGAGACTGGCGAGCTGGAGCAACGGCGGCGTCGCAGATTGCTGGAGCGAACCCGCGAAGTGGTTGACCGGGCCACTCGTAAGTGGGTATGGGAGGAGACCCGGGCGGAGCAGTTGATCAGCGAGAGGCTGGACGAGGTAGCACAAGGCAGGGTTAGTCCCTATGAGCTGGCCCAGGACGTGCTGGAGGAGCTGAAGCAAGGAGAGAGGATATGACGGCACGTCGAGAGGAACGGCGCAGCAAACCGACCAAGCGACTTACCGAGCAGGAGGTGGAGCTGGAGCGGCTTCGGGCCGAAGTGGCCGCCTGGCGGGCTCGAGCGGCTGGAATTCCGGTCCGCAACGACGTCGAGCTCAGCTCGGTCTCCGGTCGCAGCGTTGAGGCGCTGTACACCGCGCTCGATCTTCCCGCCGACGTAATTCCTGCTACCGGGCTTCCAGGAAATTTTCCGTTTACCCGCGGCATACATCCGACGATGTACCGCGCCCGGCTCTGGACCATGCGCCAGTTTGCCGGGTTCGGCACCGCCGAAGACACCAACGAGCGCTACAAGTTCCTGCTGGAGCGGGGACAAACCGGCCTGTCCGTGGCCTTCGACTTCCCCACGTTGATGGGCTACGACTCCGACCACCCACGCTCCGAGGGCGAGGTAGGCAAGTGTGGCGTCGCCATTTCCAGCCTGGCCGATATGGAAACCCTGTTCGACGGCATCCCGCTGGACCAGGTCTCCACCTCGATGACCATCAATGGCCCGGCGGCAATGTTGTTCTGCTTCTACGTCGCCGCTGCGGAGCGACAGGGAGTGCCCATTGCTGAACTGCAGGGCACCATTCAAAACGACATTCTCAAGGAATACATGGCGCAGCACGCCTGGATCTTCCCGGCGGAGCCTGCCCTCAAGATCATCGTAGACCTGTTTGAATGGGCCGCCGAGCATACCCCGAAGTGGAACACCATCTCGATCTCCGGCTACCACATCAGAGAGGCCGGCGCCACCGCCACGCAAGAGCTGGCGTTTACGCTCGCCAATGGCTTCAGCTACGTGGAGCACGGCGTGGCTCGCGGGCTCGATGTGGACAACTTTGCGCCTCGGCTCTCGTTCTTCTGGGACGTGCACAACGATTTCTTCGAGGAGATTGCCAAGCTGCGGGCGGCTCGGCGGATCTGGGCCCGGCACATGCGTGAGCGCTATGGAGCAAAGGACCCACGCAGCTGGAAGATGCGTTTTCATTGCCAAACCGCGGGCGTGACGCTCACTGCGCAGCAGCCGCACAACAATGTGGTGCGGGTCGCTTACCAGGCGCTCGCGGGGGTGCTCGGCGGCGCTCAATCGCTCCACACCAACGCGCTGGATGAAACGCTGGCCCTGCCAACAGAAGAGTCGGTGAGAATCGCGCTCCGCACCCAGCAGATCATCGCGTATGAAACCGGAGTGCCCAACGTCGCCGATCCGCTCGGTGGGTCGTACTATATCGAGTCGCTTACCAACGAGCTGGAGCGAGAGGCGGAAGCGCTGTTCGGTGAGATCGAGGCTCAGGGCGGCGTGGTCAAGGCAATCGAATCCGGGTGGTTCCAACGGCAGATCGCCCACTCCTCCATGCGCTTTCAGGCCGAGCTGGAGCAGGGCAGGCGAACCATCGTCGGCGTCAACGACTTCGTGGAGGAGGCCGAGGCGCCGGTAGAAATTCTGAAGGTTGGTGACCAGGCCGAGCGGACTCAACGTGAGCGGATGACCCGGCTCCGGGCCACCCGCGATGCAAGTGTGGTCTCCCAGCGGCTCGAGGCCCTCCGCCAGGCCGCCGCTGAAGACAGAAACATTATACCGGCCATGCTGAATTGCGCCCGAGCGTACTGCACGCTCTACGAGATCCGGCATGTGCTCGAGGAAATCTATGGGAGCTATCGCGAGCCGGTCTTTTTCTAAAAGACGGGAAGAACGGGGACGGCGGAAAGGGCGCGAAGGGGTTCAGCCGGATACGTACTCCGGACCGAACGGCGTCCGGTTGGAGTTGGACGGGCGACGGCCGGCTCGGCTGTTGGAGCAGCTCACCCGGATTCAGCCCGATCACTACCGGGTGGTCAGCTGTTATCTGAAGCTGGAGCCGAGAGACCGGAGTCGGGGAAAGTATTTGATCAAGCTGAAAAACCGGATCAAGGCTGCAGTGCATGGCCTCCCCCGCCTGGGCCTGGACCGCGATATATCTGAACTGATCCTACGGGACTTGGACCGCATCCAGCAGTTTCTCAGGACACCGGGCAATCTGCCATCAACTCAAGGTGTTGCGGTCTTTGCCTGTGAAGGGATCGAGCTCTTCGAGGCTGTGGCCCTGCCAGTGGTTCACCGGTCCCGCCTCGCCATTGACGGGACCCCCTTAGTCCGCGAGCTGGCCTCGGTGGAGGACGAGTTCGGGCGGCTCCTGACGGCCGTGGTAGATCGGGCCAGCGCGCGGTTCTTCGAAGTCACGGCTTACGACACCCGGGAGCTCCCCGGCCTGCGGTCCAACAGCACCCGCGGTAAGCGGTTTCACGGCGATCAGGATGGCTCCGGCGGTTGGGGCGAGCACACCTACCACAATCGCATTCGCCAGGAAAAACAGCGCCACTACGAGGCTATTGCCCGAGAGTTGTTTACCATCGACCGCCGGCAGCCGGCCCACGGCATCGTGCTGGCTGGACCCGGTCCCGAAGCCGGCGCGGTGAAGCCATTCCTTCATACCTATCTCACCGAGCGCCTGATCGGCACCGCGCGGCTCAATCCCAAGGACGTGACGCTCTCGGCCGTACATGACGCCACGCTCGCAGTCCGCGAGGAGTACGAGCGCGCGTCGGAACGGGCAATGGTCCATCAGATGCTCGAAGGATTAGGGACGGGCTGGGGAGTAAACGGCCTCACACCGACACTGCGCGCATTGGCGCGGGGACAGGTCCGCTCCCTCCTGGTAGATGCCGACGCCACTCAACCGGGCTTCCGCTGCGGAGATTCCGGCCGTCTGGCGCTCACTGAACGGGAGTGCCGTGGCGAAGGCGAGCCCATCCCGATTCTGGACTTGGTGGACGATGCAATCGAAGAGGCGCTCCGGCAGGGAGTGGACGTCAATGTGGTTTACGAGCCTGAGGCCCGCGTAGCCATTGACGGTCTGGGCGGGCTGCTCCGCTTTCGTTGAACAAGCGGCCGGGAGCGGGACTCCGCGCGGTACTGTTCGACGCGGGGAACACCTTGGTCTTTCTCGACTACGCGCGCCTGGCCGAAGAGGTCGGTGCCGCCATCGGGCTCCCGCTGACCGGCGAGGGTCTGGCCCGCCACCGCGCCGCGGCCACCCGGGCCATGGAGTCCGCCACTGGCGGTGATCGTCACCGGGCCGCAGCCTACCTCGAGTCTTTATTCCTGCTCAGCGGGGTTCCGCCCGAATCCCTGAACCAGGTGCGCGACTGCCTCAACCGCATGCACGTGGAGCGTCATCTCTGGTCGGTACTTGCAGACCGCTCTGCCGAGTCACTGGCCCGGTTGCGTCAGGCAGGCCTGAAGCTCGGTGTGGTGTCCAACAGCGATGGTAGAGTCGAGCAGGCCCTCGCCGCCGCGGGCGTGCGCCATTACTTCGACGTGGTGATCGACTCCGCCCTGCTAGGTGTGGAGAAGCCGGATCCGCGTATCTTCCACGCGGCCTTGGACGCACTTGGCGTCACACCAGAGGAGGCGTTGTACGTGGGCGATATCTACCATATCGATGTGCTGGGAGCTCGAGCGGCGGGTCTGGATGCCGTGTTGCTGTCGGGTCCGGAGAGTGTGACCGGGCTCGACTGCCGGGTAACCGCTTCGATTCCTGACCTGGTGGATGATCTTCTCTCTCCCAACGCCCGCAATGGCAACTAAACCAACTCGTCCGATCCGCGTTCTCGTTGCCAAGCCCGGTCTCGATGGTCACGATCGCGGCGCCAAGGTGGTTGCCGCTGCCCTCCGCGACGCCGGCATGGAGGTGGTGTACACCGGCCTGCATCAAACGCCCGAGATGATTGCCACGGCGGCGGTGCAGGAGGACGTCGACGTGGTGGGCCTGTCGATTCTCTCCGGGGCCCACATGACCCTGTTCCCCCGGGTGCGGCAGCTCCTGGAGCAGATGGGTCGCCCCGAGACCCTGGTCACCGGCGGCGGCATCATTCCGCCCGAAGATATGGCGGCCTTGCAGCAGCAGGGTGTCGGCCGGCTGTTCGGACCCGGAACGCCTACCTCAGAACTCATCGAGTACATCGAGTCGTGGGCCGCGTCGCACCTGGAGTCATGAGTCCCGCTGCAGGGCGCCTGCGCACGCTGACTGAGGAATATCAGCAACTGGCGCAACGCTTGAAGCAGGGCGGTGGCTCGGCCCGGGTGGCCAAAATGCACCAGCAGGGGAAGCTTGCCCCGCGCGAACGGGTGGAGCGGCTGCTGGACAAGGACTCGCCCTGGCTCGAGCTGGGACTGCTGGTAGCCTACGATCAGTACGAGGGGCAGGCGCCGGGCGCGGGCGTGATCACCGGAGTGGGTTTGGTGGAAGACCGTGAAGTCGTGGTGGTGGCGAACGACGCCACGGTAAAGGCCGGCTCCTGGTGGCCCGAGACCATCAGGAAGATTCTGCGGGCCCAGGAAGTGGCAATGCGGCAGCGGATCCCCATCGTCTATTTGGTGGACAGCGCCGGCGTGAACCTCCCCTATCAGGGAGGAGTATTCCCCGGACAGTATGGCGCCGCCCGGATCTTCTACTACAACTCGATCATGCGGCGGTATCTCCATGTGCCGCAGGTCAGCGCGGTAATGGGAAGCTGCGTCGCCGGCGGCGCGTACCTGCCGGCGCTGTCCGACGTGATCTTCATGGTCGAAGGCACCAGCTTCATGGGGCTCGGCGGTCCCAATCTGGTGAAAGGCGCCACCGGACAAACGATCGATGCCGAAACCCTGGGCGGAGCCAAGACCCACACCGAGGTGAGCGCGGTGGCCCACTACCGCGCGGCAAACGATCCGGAATGCCTGGAGCGAATTCGCCAGTACATTGCCCGACTTCCCCGGCATGAAGGGATCAGCCACCGCACACGGTCCGCGCGTCCGCCGGCTCGTCCCTCCACCGATCTCTACGATGTTCTACCGCAGGACCATCGGCTGTCCTACGACATGCGCCAGGTGCTCGGGTGCATTCTGGATGGGGGCGCGTTGGACGAGTTCCAGCCCGATGTTGCGCGGGAAATGATCTGCGGTCATGCGCACATCGAAGGCCGGCCTGTCGCTGTTATCGCGAACCAGCGCGGAGTCATAAAGGGCCAGCCGGGTGAGCGTCCCCGATTCGGCGGCATCGTCTATACCGGGAGCGCCGAGAAGACTGCGTATTTCATTGAAACAGCGAGCCGGGAGCGGCTGCCTATCCTGTTCATCCAGGATGTGAGCGGCTTCATGGTTGGTCCCGAAGCGGAGCACTCAGGCATCATTCGGGCGGGGGCGCACTTCGTCGAAGCGATGGCGACCGCGGTGGTGCCTAAAATCGTGCTGACCATCAACCACGCATCCGGCGCCGGGTACTACGCCATGGCGGGACAGGGCTTCGACCCCGATTTCATTCTGAGCTGGCCCACCGGAAGAATGGGCGTGATGGAAGGCGAATCGGCGGTAATGGCGGTGCACGGGGCCGAGCTGGAAAAGGCCAAGCGCGAAGGCCGGGAGCCATCGCCCGAGGCCAAGGCTTCCATGGAATCGATGCGGGCTGACTACGAGCAGCAGCTCGATGCCCGGTTCGCTGCCGCCCGCGGATTCGTCGACGCCATCATTACGCCGGAAGAAACCCGCGATCTACTCGCCTTTACCCTCCGGATCACCGCCAACTTCGCGGGTCCTCATCTGGGACCCTTCGTGCTTCCGCAGCTCGACGCGGCCACTCTCCGCTAGGAACTCAATGCCCTGGATTCGCTGCAGCCTCCTTGTGCTGATGCTGACGCTCGCCTGCGCACCGAAGCAACCAGAGCCCGAGTCTCCGCCGCCCAAACCCAACATCGATCCGGGCCGGATATCGACCAAGCCGCCGGAGACTCCACCGCCCGGCAAGGAACCCGAAGAGGAAGATGCGCCCCAACCAATGGTCCCGCCCGAGGCTGCGTATAGCCACGGCTGGATGGCACTGGGCAGTACCGGGGTGGAGAATTTTCTCCAGCAGCATCCTACGTACGACGGGCGTGGTGTGCTCATCGGCATTCTGGATACCGGAATCGATCCCGGCATCCCCGGGCTGCTGAAGACCAGCACCGACACGCCAAAGCTGTTGGACCTCAGAGATTTTTCCCACGAAGGATCGGTGCCGCTCCGGCCGGTCACTCCGGTCGGCGATTCAATAAAGATTGCAGGACACACGCTCAAGGGATTCGGCCGGGTGGCCGCTGTGAGCACCGGAGGCCAGTACTACGCCGGCACCATCGCGGAACTCCCGCTGGGTGAGCCTCCCGCCTCAGACCTGAACGGCAATGGCAGTGACACCGACACGCTCCCGCTGCTCGTCACCCGAGCCACCGACGGTTGGGTGCTCTTTGCCGACACCGATGGCGACGGGTCCCTCGCCGGTGAGCGGCCGGTCCACGACTATCTGATCTCGCGAGAGAGCTTCGGATGGGCGCGGCGGGGCCGGCCCCCGGGAATGAACCTGGCAGCCAACTTCTCCGCCAGCGGAAAGGATCCTCAGCTCGATCTCGTGTTCGACAGCTATAGTCACGGCTCCCATGTGGCGGGTATCGCCGCCGGGCACGACATGTACGGAGTCACCGGCTTCAATGGAGTCGCTCCGGGCGCCCAGCTGCTCGGACTGAAGATCGCGAACAGCGCCCAGGGCAGCATCACCACCTCCGGCAGCCTGGTTCGCGCTGTCGAGTATGCCATTGAGTTCGCGCAGAGCCGTCGGCTCCCCCTGGTGCTGAATCTGAGCTTCGGGGTGGGGAACGAGATCGAGGGCACCGCTCGGATCGATGGGATTATCGATTCTATTCTCGCCGCCAATCCCGCGCTCGTGTTCGCGATCAGCGCAGGCAATGACGGCCCCGGCCTCTCCACGATGGGCTTCCCCGGATCGGCCCGGCGCAGCATCAGCGTCGGAGCCACGCTGCCCTCGACTTTTCTGCCGCCCAATCCCAGCGGCGGCGCGCACGACGATCTGCTGGCCTATTTCAGCTCGCGAGGGGGTGAGCTGGCCAAGCCCGATCTGATCGCCCCTGGGGTCGCGTACTCCACTGTGCCGCGATGGAATACCGGTCACGAGATCGAGCAGGGCACCAGCATGGCGTCCCCCCACGCGGCGGGACTCGCGGCACTGCTGGTTTCCCAGCTGGTGCAGGAGAAGCGGACCATCAATGCAGGCGAGATCAAACAGGCGCTCATGGTTACAGCGCGGCCCCTCCCTGGGGCGAGCCTGGTGGACGAGGGGACCGGACTGCCCCAGGTGGCTCAGGCCGCTCAGTGGCTCAGTCAGCCGCGCACCATCTCCGATATCGCGGTTCGGGCGCTGAACGAGGAGGGCCGGCCAACCGCGGGGCTGCATCAGAAGGCGCCCTCGGATTCGGTATGGGTTCAGCGATTCGAGCTGACGCGCTTCGACTCGGCGTCGCGCCAGGTGTACTCGCTTCGCTCCGACGCTCCCTGGGCCTCCGTGCCCGCAAAGGTGACGTTCACTGGCCGCACCGCAACCGTGGACGTGCGCTATCGCGTGTCCGGGCTCAAGACGCCCGGCGGGTACACCGCAACGGTGAGCGGCTGGAGCGCTGACAGTCTGGCCGGGCCGGCATTCCGGCTGGTGACCACGGTAACTGCCCCCGAGCCGATTGGGTCGGGCACACGCGAGGTCAGGTCCGGCACGCCGCTGGATGCCGGTACCGAGCTGCGCACGTTCTTCATGGCCGATAGCGCCCGGCCCTACGAGCTCCGGATTTCCAGCGCGAGCCCGGGGCAGAAGGGACTCGCCTTCCTCCATGAGCCCGATGGAATGCCCTATCGCGACGAGTACACCCGGCCCATCGGCGCCGCGGAGCGGGAGGCGGTGTATCTGGTCGATGCTCGTGACGTCGTTCCCGGCGGGTATCAGACCGTCGTAGCCGCCCCAACGGCTCAGCGAATTGCTGTGAATGTCAGGGTCACCCAATCCCCCTTGCGGCTGCAGCTCGCGAGGGAGAAAGACGGGGCGGTGGCGAGGCTCACCAATCTGACCACAGCCCCCGTGCGCACCGACGTGGCCTTGCTGCTCGGCGGTGGCGAACGGATCGAGACAGTGGTCGCACGAGGATCCGGAGTCCGGGAAATTCCCTTCGTGGCGCCCGCCTGGGCCAAGGCCGTCGTAGTCGATCTTACGATGGAGCGGGCCCAGTGGAGCCGTTTCACCGATTTCGGCGTCACCTTGTTCGACTCGGTCGGGCGCCAAGTCGAGAAGCAGCCGCTCAACTATGCGTTCGGCCGGCTTCAGGCCAAGCTGCCCGACGATCACGGAAACATGCCGCTCCGGCTGGCGCTGTTCCCCGGCTTCGCCGATCCCAACGGAGAGGAGAACTGGACGCTGCGTGCCGCCATCCGGCTCTACGCCGATTCGGCTGTCGCCCTCGATCCTGCCACCCCAACCGACTCGATCGTGACCATAGCGCCGGGAAAAAGCTCCAGCGTGGGCTTTACGCTACCGGAAAGTCCCTGGCCTTTGGGCGACGGGTTCTTTCCCCTGGGTGTGCTGGTTGCCCGAGCAGAGGAGCACAGCTGGACCCGCGAAGGCGGCTTGCCGCTCCCCAACCCTGCCATGATGCGATGAGTGATCGCGTGGTGCGGGTCGCTGCCGGGCAGGGCTTCTGGGGCGACTGGCTGGAGGCGCCGGTGCGCCAGGTAAACGGGGGACCCATCGATTATTTGATGATGGACTATCTCGCCGAAGTCACCATGTCCATCATGCAGAAGCAGAAGTCACGGGATCCCAAAGCCGGCTATGCCCGCGATTTCGTTCCGCTGATGGAGCGCATACTGCCGGAGGTGGTGAAGCGGCGGATCAAGGTCACCTCCAATGCCGGCGGAGTAAACCCGCGCGGGTGCGCCGAGGCGGTGCTGGAGGTCGCCCGAAGGCTCGGTCTGGGGGGGCGGTTGAACATCGGATTGGTCACCGGCGACGACATCCTGGGAAGACTGGACGAGCTCATCACCGCTGGGCACCCGCTGACCAACATGGAAACTGGACAACCGCTGGCCGACATCCGGGACAAAGTGCTCTCTGCCAACGCCTACCTCGGCATGGCGCCCATGGTAGAAGCGCTTCGGCTCGGCGCCGGCGTAGTGATCACCGGCCGGGTGACCGATACGGGACTTACGCTGGGGCCCATCTTTCACGAGTTCGGCTGGCCCACGGATGATTGGGACAAGGTTGCGGCGGGGACGGTCGCCGGCCACATCATCGAGTGTGGGGCCCAGGCCTCCGGCGGCAACCTGCTGAAGGACTGGCGCTCGGTGAAGGGATTGGAGAATCCCGGCTTTCCCATCGTGGAGGCTTCGGCCGATGGGAGTTTTGTGGTCACCAAGCACGCGGGCACCGGCGGAGTGGTCTCGGTGGCGTCGGTAACCGAACAGCTAGTTTATGAGATGGGCGACCCCCACAGCTACATCACACCGGACGGCATAGCCGACTTCACCACTATTCAGCTGCGGCAGGTTGGGCGCAACCGGGTTCGGGTGAGCGGCATCAAAGGCGGACCTCGCACGCCCATGCTCAAGGTGTCCATCGCCTACTTCTACGGCTACAAGGCGGTCGGAACCCTGGTGTATTCCTGGCCCGAGGCGTACGACAAGGCGCGCGCCGCCGACCGAATCCTCCGGGCACGATTGAAAGACCTGGGGCTCGAATACGAGCAGGTGCTCACCGAATTTGTCGGTGCCAACGCCACCCACGGAAATCTGAGCGGTCCGCCGAATCCGGATGCGCCCGAGGTGCAGCTGCGGATCGGAGTTCGTGCCCCGGAACGAGCGCCGGTGGAGCGGTTTACCCGGGAGATCGCACCACTGGTGCTCACCGGTCCGCCCAGCGTCACCGGTTTTGCGGGAGGCAGACCAGCGGTCGAAGAGGTCGTGGCCTACTGGCCGGCCCTGATCGACCGGGGGGTGGTGGAGAGCGAGGTCAGGGTGGAGATACTTAGAGCGTAGGCGGGCGGGCGGACGGGCGGACAGGCGGAGAGAAAGGCAAACGATGACGGGTTCAACCAAGAGAAAGAAAATCGGGAGCAGAGGTGGAGGCTCGAAGCAGCGTTCCGTCCGCCCGTCCTCCCGTCCGCCTGGCCGCCTGCAACTGCGCTACCTCGCCCACGCCCGCTCCGGCGATAAGGGCGACACCGCCAACGTGGGGCTCATCGCCCTCGAGCCGGCCTATTACCCGATCCTCGTGCGGCAGGTCACCACCGTGCGCGTGGCCCGGCACTTCAAAGGGATGGTGACGGGGGTGGAGCGGTTCGAGCTGCCCAACCTGAACGCGCTGAACTTCCTGCTGCACGGTGCGCTCGACGGGGGAGGCACCATCTCGCTCAAGACCGACGCCCAGGGCAAGGTGTACTCCACCGCGTTGCTTCGGATGGAAATTTCAGTGCCGCCAGTGCTGGCCCGCCGTCTCGCGCCGCAATGAGCGCGCTCCTCAGCTCGCTCGAGTCCGGAATACTCAGCCTCACGCTCAATCGGCCCGACAAGCGGAATGCCCTCAACGCCGAGCTGATCGAAGCCCTGCATCAGGCGCTCGAGCGGGCCGATCTCGACGCCGACGTTCGCGCCGTCCTGCTCCGCGGTGCGGGCAAAGACTTCTGCGCCGGGGCCGATCTGGACGAACTGCTCGCATCAGCGGACCAGAGCGTCAGCGAAAACGAGAGAGCGGCGCTCCGTCTCGGCTCGGTGTTCGAGCGGATGCGCGCCTTGCCCAAGCCGGTGCTGGCCATGATCCAGGGCCGCGCGCTTGCGGGGGGTGCCGGCTTAACCGCTGCCTGCGACCTGGTGCTGGCCGGAGCCGGGGCGCAGATCGGGTACCCTGAGATCCAGCGCGGTTTTGTCCCGGCGATGGTGATGGCGCTGCTCCGTCGCGCCTCGGGGGAAAAAGTTGCGCTCGATCTGGTCCTTACTGGACGGCTGCTCTCGGCAGAGGAGGCCGAGCGTGCCGGACTGGTCAGCCGGGTTTATCCTGACGCAGAACTGGAGTCTTCGGTCCTCCAGCTGGCGAGTCAGCTTGCCCGCAGCAGCGGTACCGCAATTGCGCTCACCAAGCAGCTCTTCTACCAAATGGATGGCATGAGTTTGAACGAGGGGATTGCCCGCGGGGCTCAGGTCAACGCCGTTGCCCGGGCAACACCCGATTTTCGCGACGCCATCGCGAGCTTCCTGAAACGATGAACCGGCTGAGGCTCGCGCTGGCTTTGGCGGGCTTTGTCACCGCACTCCTGAGTGTCGCACTGGACGAGCGGAGACTCGGGTGGGCGGCGATCGCGTTGCTTGCGGCCTCGTTGCTGCTGCGCCTGTGGCTGAGGCGACGACCTTTGTGACGGCTGTCACAGGTCTCCCTATTCCGCCAGAGCTACTTTGGCCCCTCGAACAGAGTCAACACCTCGCCACCAGGAGGAGAATATGAGGGGTTTCTCAAAGGGTATAGCAGCACTCGCGGTTGGAATGCTGCTCAGTGCCCCCGCGCTTCGTGCGCAGGGTGCTGAATTCTCGTTAGGCGGCGGTGTCGGAGTTCCGCTGGGTGATTTCGACGACGCGGCCAAGACGGGCTGGCACGGCCTGGCAGCTGTTTCCTTTGTGCCGACTGGTTGGCCCGTGGGCATTCAGATCGACGGGCAATATCAGCAGTACAACCTGGACGACGCTGCGTTCCCCGGATTCTCCGGCCTGAAGAATCGCTTCCTCATGGGTACCGGCGATCTCGTCTTCAAGTTCAAGACGTCGGAGGAGAGCACCTTCCGTCCTTATATCATCGGAGGCGGGGGCGTCTACAACTCCAAGATCACCGGATCGGACGATCCCAGTGACATCCTGCCCGGCGGTGAAACCAAGTTCGGGCTCAATGCCGGCGCCGGTTTCGACATCAAGACCAGCGGTATCGGGCTCTTCCTCGAAGGCCGGTTCCACGATGTTTTCACCGATGGTGCAGACACCCAGTTCATCCCAATCACGCTCGGCATCCGGTTGGGTGGCCACTAAACCGTAGTTCAGCGTCAGGCCACTGCTCCGTAGCAAGCGCCGTCTTGCTCGGAGCAGGTGCTGCCGCGAGCATCCGCACCGTTCCGCGCGCAAGTGGTTAAGTAAACTCGCCAGGCAGGGGCGAGTTTCGGCCATGGATTCCATGGCCCGGGCCCGCAGTCTTCTTCAGCATCACTTCGGATATCCCAATTTCAGGCCCGCTCAAACGGCCGTCATCTATTCCATCCTGAACGGGAAGGACACCCTAGCCGTTCTCCCCACCGGCGGCGGAAAGTCCATCTGCTTTCAGGTGCCCGCCCTGGTCCTCGGCGGGCTGAGCATCGTCGTCTCGCCGCTGATCTCGCTGATGCAGGACCAGGTCGAAGCCGCCAGCGCGCGCGGTATACCCGCAGCCTGCCTCAACAGCTCGCTGGGAAAAGAGGAGCAGAGCCGAGTCCGCTCCTCGATAAAGGACGGATCGGTTCGCCTGCTCTATGTCTCCCCCGAAAGGCTCGAGAGCCTGAGTCTGGAGCTGCAGGCCGCAGGGATTCGTCCCCGGCTTCTGATCATCGACGAGGCCCACTGCATCGCCGAATGGGGGCACGACTTCCGTCCCAGTTATCGCCGGCTCGCCCGAGTGCGCTATCGGTTAGGAACGCCGCAAACGGTCGCGTTGACCGGCAGCGCCACACCCGGCGTCCGAGCTGATATTGCCCGAAGTCTTCGGCTTCGAGAGGGCTACGCACTGCATCTGGGCTCGTTCGATCGGGCCAACCTGTGGTTCGGTGCCGTGCGGGTTGACAGCGAGCGGGAGCGCCTCGCCGCGCTTCTTCGCCTGCTCCAGGGGGATGATGTGATGGCTATCGTGTACGCCCCCACCAGAGGTAGCACGGAGGCAATCACCCGCGCGTTGACCGTAGCCGGGCACCGGGCCGCTCCATATCACGCCGGTCTGAGCAAGTTGCTTCGTCGGGTCACCCTGGATGATTTCCTGCAGGACCGGGTGGACGTTATCGTCGCCACCTGCGCCTTCGGTATGGGCATCGACAAGCCCAACGTGCGGCTGGTGGTGCATTGGACCCCGCCCGCTACGCCCGAGGCCTACTATCAGGAAGCCGGCAGGGCAGGGAGGGACGGAGAGTTTGCCCGCTGCGTCCTGCTTTGGCGCCCGGGAGACGCCGCGCTTCACCGCCGGCAGCTGGATGTCACCTTCCCCCCCAGGCCCGAGCTGGAAAAAATCTGGAGCAAGGGAACCCGAGTGAGCGGCGTTCCAGAGAATGTCCTGCAATCAGCGGAGCGGCTCAGACGGGAGCTTCGGCCTGAACGTGGCCCGGTGGATTGGCGGCCGGTCTCAGACCGGCGCCGCAAGGCAGAGGCTCGGATTCAAGCGGTCGCTGAATATGCTCATGAGTCCCGCTGTCGGCGGGCTCGGCTGGTGGGATACTTCGGCGAGCGGCTGGCTCGCTGCAGCGGGTGCGATTGCTGCGGCACCAAACCCAGATTCGCCCCAGAAAATCGAGACGTCTCCGCTCGGCTGAGCCGGCTTCGCTCTGCTCTGGTCCAGAGCAAAACTCCCTGGGGCGGCTGCCCGCTCGAGCCGGAGGTACTGCTGGCCCTGGCCCGGAATCCGCCGCCCACGGCGGCAGCGCTGGCCGATGTGTCTGGAGTGGGCCCGGCCCTCGCGGCCCGTCTGGGCGGCGCAATTCTCGGTGCCCTCGCCGGCAAGTCGGAGGTACCGTTACCGAGTCACTATGGGCTGATCTCCGTGTTGCAGCAATGGCGCGCCGGAGTGGCTCGCGACATGGGAGTGCCGGCCTATACCGTGCTGCCGGATTCGGCACTGAGCAGCATCGCCACCCAACGGCCCTGCAGCCGTCTCGAGCTAGCAAAGATCCACGGGGTCGGGCCTCGAGCCCTGGCGAAATTCGGTGATACCCTGCTTGAAATCACCGCCTTGCGGGCCAGCCCGAGTGCTTGACTGCGGTCCGGAGTCAGGCATCTCTCTGGTACCCTACTTAGGGAAGGTGCCATGTCTCGATTTCTTCGACTGGGTCGAGCGAGGGTGACCGGCGCGTTCATCCCTGCCGCGGCCTTGCTCTCTCTCTCAGCCTGCATGAGCTGGCGGTCGGAGCCGGTGAGTCCGGCCCACCTGATTTCAACCAAGAAGCCTCCGGTGGTCCGGGTCACCAGGCTCGGCAGCTCGAAAGTGATCCTGGAGGATCCTGAAGTCGCCCGGGACACGCTGTACGGTCGACCTCGGTCATCATCGGGGGACAAGGTTGCCGGTCCAGCCGCAATCGCCTTGGCAGATATCGAGAAAGTCGAAATCTACAAGTCCGATCCCGGCAAAACCCTGCTTCTAGTCGGTGGAATTGGGATGGTCACCTTGGCCATTTTCTGTGCTGAGGATGCGCTTGGCTGCGGCACGGAGGATGTCGCTGCTGTCCCCCTCGGCATGGGCTCCAAATAGCGTCATATCCATCCGCCCTGTCTGCTCCGGGTCGCGAGGACTATGTTGTGGTCACGGCGATGGGCCGAGAAGTCCGGGTTGAGAACACCGGCAAACGGAGTGGTACATGAATAGATCAATATCACTTCGCCTCTGCGGAGTCGGAGTATTCTTCGCAGCAGCGTTATTTGCCGCTTCCTCGCTGTATGCGCAGGGGAACCGGTTTGCCATAGGCGGTGGTGCCTCCATCCCCACCGGAAAGTTCAGCGAGCTCGCCAACATAGGTTGGCACGCCACCGGGTCGCTCAACTTCGGGCGACACGACAGCCGGCTGGGCTTGCTGATCGACGGCACCTACAGCGAATTCGGCTTTGACGTTGAAGGGTTTGATGTCAAGCAACGCTGGATGTATGGGACTGCCAATCTGGTCTACCGATTCAAGCGGGCAGGGTCGGAGGCATCCCGCTTCAATCCTTATGTGATCGGCGGGGGAGGGGTGTACAACTCGAAAGGTATCGGGAATGATGCCGCTCTCTTTGGCGATGACTCTTCAACGGATTTCGGCCTCAACGCGGGTCTGGGAGTGAACTACACGGTAAGCCGGATTGTTCTCTACCTCGAGGGCCGCTACCACACGGTATTCACCGATGCCGATGACAGCCACTTCATTCCAGTAACCCTCGGAATTCGATTCGGCAGGTGAGCAAACTCCGGTTTGAGGTTCTCTAGCTCCATGGACGACTCTCTCTATTTCACCGAGCAGCATCATCAGGTTCGCGAGATGGTTCGCGACTTCTCCCGGACCAACATCGCCCCCGTGGCGGCCGAGCTCGATCGCACCTCCACCTTTCCGTGGGAAAACATCAAGGCAATGGGTGAGCTGGGCCTGCTCGGCGTGCCCTGGGGCGAAGAGCTGGGCGGTGCCGGGATGGACCAGCTTTCCTACTACATCACCATCCATGAGATGGCCAAGGTAGACGCAAGCCACGCGCTTACCATCAGCGCGCATACCAACCTGGGCACCTCTCCCATCGTCGACTTCGGCACGGAGGAGCAGAAGCGGCGGTACGTCCCTCTGCTCGCGTCGGGCCAGGTGCTGGGCGGGTTCGGCCTCACCGAGCCGGGCGCGGGGAGCGATGCGGGCAGCACCGCCACCACGGCGGTGGATCGGGGCGACCACTACGTCATCAATGGCTCCAAGATCTTCATCACCCACGCCGGTGTGGGCGAGGTCTTCGTGGCCACGGCGCGCACCGAGCCGGGCAATGGAAACAAGGGGATCACCAGCTTCATCGTGACCAAGGACACGGTGGATCTCGACAAATGTCGGAAGCTGGGTGTAGGACATGCGCCCGACCTGCCCAAGACTCGCGGAGTGCGCGCGGGCAAGAAGCAGGAGAAGATGGGGTGGCGGGCCAGCGACACTCGCGAGCTGGTGTTCGAGGATGCCGTGGTGCCCAAGGAGAACCTGCTGGGCAAGCCGGGCTACGGTTTCATCAACTTTTTAAAGACGCTGGATGCAGGCCGGATCGGCATCGCCGCTCTCTCGCTGGGTATCGCCGAAGGCGCCTACGAGCAGGCTCTGCACTACGCGGGAGTGCGCAAGCAGTTCGGCCGGGCGATTGGGAGCTTCCAGGCGGTGAGCTTTCAGCTGGCCGACATGGCGCTGGAAATCGAGGCGGGAACGCACCTGCTTTACCATGCGGCGTGGCTCAAGCAGAACGGCAGGCCGTTCAAGAAGGAGGCGGCCATGGCGAAACTCTTCTGCTCCGAGCTGGCTATGCGAACAACCACGCGTGCAGTGCAGATCTTCGGAGGTTACGGCTACACCACCGAATATCCGGTCGAGCGGATGATGCGCGACGCCAAGGTCTGCGAGATCGGCGAAGGGACCAGCGAGATTCAGCGGATCGTGATCGGCAGGCAAATCCTGGGAGAGTTGGTGGATTGAACTAAGCCCGCCTCGCTTATACAATTACAGCCCAGCAGACGCGCTCTCGCGGGCATGCTCCTCGTTCGGTGGTGCAGGCCAGCCGACGAGCGCGTCTTTCCGTTCGAATCCAGCCGCGGCTGAGGTCGCATTTGAAGCGTGAAATCCTGATCAACGGAAGCCAGCGGGAAACCCGCGTGGCGATCCTCGAAGACGATCGGTTGGTCGAATTGCTGGTGGACCGTCCCGACCACCGCCGGACGGTCGGTGACATCTATCTCGGAAGAGTCGAAGCGGTCCTCCCCGGCATTCAGGCGGCCTTCGTCGACATCGGTCAGGAAAAGAGCGCCTTCCTTCACGCCTCCGATCTCCTGGAGCCGGAAGAGGACGAGGAGCCGGGCGAGGAAGAAGTCGAAGAGCCGGCTGGGAGTCCTGTCGAGGCCGAGGTGGCGTCTTCTGAGGGTGTAGTAGAAGGCGCAGCGGAAGAACCCAGTCAGGAACGCAAAACCTCGTGGCGCAGCCGCGACCGTCGTCGCCGGCGGAATAACGGCGCCGGCGAGCGCTCCGACCAGAGCGAACGACGCCAGCGTGAGATCTCTCCCCGCCGAGCCCTCCCCAACATTCAGGACATCCTCAAGAAGGGGCAAACGCTCCCGGTCCAGGTTACCAAGGAGCCTATCGGCACCAAGGGGTGCCGGGTCACGGCCCAGATCTCTCTGCCCGGCCGTTTCCTGGTGTACATGCCCTACGCTTCGAAGGTTGGAGTGAGCCGGAAGATCGATAGCCGCGAGCAGCGGGCCAAGTTGCGGGAAATGGTCTCCAAGCTTTTGCCCAAGGATTCCGGAGGGTTGATCGTCAGGACGGTGGCGGAAGGAGTTACCGAGGAGCACTTCCGCCGCGAGATCGACTCGCTCTTGAGCCTGTGGAAGAAGATCAATCGAAAGAAGACCTTCGTCCGCCGAGCGCCGGCGCTGCTGCAGCGGGAGACCAGCCTCACGCGGGGAATCATTCGCGACCTCTTCAGCGCCAAGGTGGACGCGCTGTACGTAGACATGAAGGAGCTCTATAACGAGATCGAGCAGTACCTGCAGCAGATCGATCCCGAGCTGATGAGCCGGGTTCACCTCTACGGCGATGCTGTCCCTCTGTTCGACAAGTTCGACATCGAGTCGGAGATCCGCGACCTATTCAAGGCGCGGGTCGAGCTGCCGACCGGCGGCTCGCTGGTGATCCAGCCAACCGAAGCCCTGATCAGCATCGACGTCAACACCGGCCGCTACACCGGCAAGAAGGATCCGGAAAAGACTATCCTCCGGACTAACCTCGAGGCGGCGCGCGAGATCGCCCGGCAAATCCGGCTCCGCGATATCGGCGGCATCATCGTCTGCGACTTCATCGACATGGAGACCCGCTCCAACCGCGACAAGGTCCTCCAGGAGCTGAGGACCCACTTGGGGCGGGACCGCGCCCGGACCAAGGCTCTGGCGGTAAGCGAACTCGGCTTGGTGGAGATGACCCGGCAGCGGGTTCGCCCCTCACTGTGGCATTCGATGACGACGGACTGTCCCACCTGCGCGGGGACGGGACGGGTATTCACCCCCGAGGTGGTGGCGCGGCGGCTCGAGCGCGCGCTCAAGCGGGCCGGCCACGAACGCAGAGAACGTCAACTCACTGTCCGGCTTCACCCCGAGGTCGCGCTATACCTGCTGGAGGAGGAGCCCAGGCTGCTGCAGACACTGACAAAGATCACGGGCGTGGACATCGAGCTCAGGGACGATCCTATGATGCGGCTGGATGAGTTCCGGTTGATGAGTCGGCCGGCGGGAAGGGACGTGACCGAGCTTTACGCGGTGGCTTAGGAGCTATCCCGAGCCACTCACAGCGCGTCATCCCTCGCTTTGCTCGGGGTGACACTGTAAGCAACCGCGTTACTGAGCACTACCAGAATCCCGCCTAGCAGATCAAACTCCCCGGCTACTAAACCCCTTGTCTCAACCGATGATCCCGTCTAGGTTTATGAGCTAATTTTGAACCTTACTCGTTCCGGTACCACACATGTACGCGATCATCCGCGCCGGTGGCAAGCAGTTCAAGGCTGAAAAGGGCAAAACTCTTCGCCTCCCGTTGATGGAAGCGGAAGCGGGCTCGAAGGTCACCTTCGAGGAGGTCCTGCTCTCGTCCGACGGTCAAACCATCAAGACCGGCGCGCCGCTGGTGCAGGGCGCCACGGTCACCGGTGAAGTGATCGGCCAGGGTAAGGAATCCAAGATTTACGTATTCAAGTTCAAGCGGCGGAAGAACTATCGCCGCAAGACCGGACATCGGCAGGGCTACACCGAGGTCCGCATCACCGACCTCAAGTTGGGCTGAGGGAGCAATGGCACACAAGAAAGGCGTAGGCTCCAGCCGGAATGGCCGGACCAGCAATCCGCAGTACCTCGGTGTGAAGCGCTACGGTGGGGAGAAGGTCGTCGCTGGCAACATCCTCGTGCGCCAGCGCGGCACCAAATTCCACCCGGGCCGGAACGTTCGGCGTGCTAACGACGACACCTTGTTTGCCTTGATCGACGGTGTGGTCAGGTTCGAGTTCCGGGATAAGAACCGGCAGAAGGTGTCGGTATATCCGGTGGAGGCGGGGAGCTAGAGTCGGGAGCTCGGAGCAACAGATGGAAAACCAGAAAGCTGGGGGATGCGGAACTACTCTGCGTCCCCCCGCGTTATTTTCTGAAACTATCAGGTCGGGGATCCCGTCCCTCCTAAGTCCTGGCTCCTAAGCTCCTGACTCTCAGCTCCCAGCTCACCCGGAGGCAACCATGACAAAATCCACCGTCTTTGATCGATTGAATCAGGAGCTGGAGGCCTTCGGCAAGAAGGCCCAGGCCGCCCTGGATGAGGGCAAGCTCCAGATCGAGCTGCTTCGGGTTCGCCGCCGGCAGGACCACGCCGCGCGAGAGCTGGGTCTGATCTTTCACCGGCGGGAACGCGGAAGTCCGGTCGAGGCGCGCCGAATCGATGCGCTCATGCTGCGGCTCGATGATCTCCAGAACGAGATCGCCAGGTTGGAGCAACAAATCGCCCAGCGGCGGGCATCCGGCCCGGCCTCGGTGCACAACGCGCCCGCCCCGGTCGGCGCGCAGCCGGCGGAGCCGCCCACCGGAGGTCAGGCTCGGGAGACCTGATCCATCCGGGGTGCGATCGCGACCCGGATCCGGTCGGGATAGTTCCCGCAGAGTCCGTCTACGCCGAGGCGAACCATCCTATCCAGATCGCCCAGCTCGTTCACCGTCCAGGCGACTACGGCCCCACCCGCCTCATGTACCTGGCTGACCAGCTCCTGATCCACCTGCTTCCATTCCTGCCAGAGCGTGGTTGCGCCCACGGCGCGCATCACCGAGACTGGGTCCCTCAGGTAGGCGCTCAACAGGATTCCCCGGCGCAGCGGCGGCCGGGCTTCTCCCAGCCGGTACACGATGCGGTGATCGAAGCTGTGGATGGCGTATCGCTCGGGGGCCGGTCCACGATCCAGCACCTCGAGCAGCTTCTGGTCGTGCAGAGCCGGCAGGCTCTTCACCTCCACCCACACGTCCCGGTTTCCCACCAACTCCAGGATCTCGGACAACAGCGGGAGCTGCTCCCCGTTGGGAATCTTGAGCTGCCGGGCTTCGCTGAGGGAGAGACCGCCGATCGGACCGATGCCGGGAATGTCCGGGTCGTGATGCACCACGATGCCGCCGTCCCGGGTGGAGTGGACGTCCAGCTCGACGCCGTCCGCGTCGAGCATGACTGCTCGCCGGAAGGCGGCTCGGGAATTTTCGTATTCGTAGCCGGAAGCGCCGCGATGGGCGATCACACTCGGGCGTCGCATGGTTGAAAATACAGTCACCAGTCCACAGTCGTCAGTCTCCAGATCACCGTCTGGCGGCTGTCGACTGTGGACTGGGAACTCCTTACATTTCTCCCATCTCACCCAACGAGCACCGCGATGCGCCGTTTCGTCTTGCTGACGCTCGCTCTCTTCCAGCCCGACCCTGCCTGGGCCGACGGGCTGCTCCGGTTCCTGACCAATCCGCTGATCTCTCCGGTGCTGCTGTCCGTCGGGATTCTCGGCCTGATCCTGGAGATCAAGGCCGGCGCCTTCGGCCTGGGTGGGCTGCTCAGCCTGGTCTCCCTCGGCCTCTTCTTCGCCTCCAGCTTCATGCTCGGCCTTGCCGGATGGCAGGAGGTGCTGCTGCTCGGCTTCGGGCTGATCGCGCTCGCGGTAGAGGCGTTCATCATCCCGGGCTTCGGAATCGCGGGGATCGTGGGCATTCTGGCGGTGACCGCATCGGTGTTGCTGGCGATGGTCGGCAGTCACCCGACCAGCGGCGATGTCGCCCAGGCGCTCGCCGTCCTGGGGGCAAGTCTCTTCATAACCGCGGCGGTGATGTATGCCTGGCTCCGCCATCTGCCGAACAGCGGACGGTTCAGCGGACTGCTGCTCAAGGGCGCAGGACATCGCGACGCCGGCTTCATCACCGCGCCGGCCCGGCCGGAGCTGGTCGGGAAGGACGGCACCGCCGTCACCGATCTGCGTCCTTCGGGTACCGCCCGGATCGGCGATGAGCGGATCGACGTGGTCACCGAAGGTGAATACGTTCCCCAAGGCAGCCGGGTGCAGGTGGTGCGGAGTGATGGGTACCGCCACGTCGTCCGAAAAGTATCGGAGCGTGTGTGAGTCACGAGTCACGAGTCACGAGTCACGAGCCATTCCGGTGATTCGTTTGCGTAGGCGAACCCGCGACTCGCGACTCGCGTCTCGCGACTGACCCCTGACCAGGAACACCCATGGACGACTCTCTCAGCCTCGGCCTGGTGCTCGCGCTGTTCTTCATCGCCTTCATCTTTGCCGTCATCTTCATCCGGTTCATTCCCGTCGGGCTCTGGATCCGGGCGGCGGCGTCAGGTGTGCGGGTCTCGTTCCTCACCCTCTTCGGCATGCGTTTTCGCAAGGTGAGTCCGGCCGCCATCGTGGATCCACTGATCACGGCGCGAAAGGCCGGTCTGGACCTCACCATCGATCAGCTCGAGATCCACTTTTTGTCGGGCGGAAACGTGCAGCGGGTGGTGAATGCGCTCATCTCCGCCGACAAGGCGCAGATCCCGCTCACCTTTCAGCAGGCAACAGCGATAGACCTCGCCGGGCGCGACGTGTTCGAGGCGGTACAGGTGAGCGTGAATCCCAAGGTGATCACCACACCGAAGGTCGCCGCAATGGCCAAGGACGGGATTCAGCTGCTCGCGCTGGCCCGGGTGACGGTTCGCGCGAACGTGAACCGGCTGGTAGGTGGCGCCGGTGAGGAAACCATTCTGGCCCGCGTGGGTGAGGGAATCGTCAGCACCATCGGCTCGGCGACGTCGCACAAGGCCGTGCTGGAGAACCCCGACCTCATTTCCAAGACGGTGCTGGCGAAGGGGCTCGATGCCGGCACCGCGTTCGAGATCCTGTCGATCGACATCGCCGACGTAGACGTAGGCAAAAACATCGGCGCCGAGCTGCAGACCGACCAGGCGGAGGCTGACAAGCGCATCGCCCAGGCCAAGGCAGAGGAGCGTCGAGCCCTTGCTGTGGCCATGGAGCAGGAGTTCAAGGCCGAAGCGCAAAACCAGCGTTCCAAGGTGATCGCGGCGGAGGCGCAGATCCCTCTCGCCATGGCGGAGGCATTTCGGAACGGCAATCTCGGCGTGATGGACTACCAGCGGTACCGGAACATCCAGGCCGATACCACCATGCGCCAGGCAATCGCGGGTCAGAGCGACGCCGGAGCTTCGGGAGCATTGGGAAGCGGATGACCGGCGAGTTCAACGGCTTCCTCGTCATTGGCGCACTCTGGTTCGTGCTCACCTTGATCACCAGAGTTAAGGGGTCTCTTCGTCCTCGCCAGCCGGGACCCTCGAGCTACCCCCGTCCAACTCCGCTGCCCTCCCGGCCGGACCCAACCCAGCAGGAGGGGTTCCGCCTGCAAATGGTGCTGGGAGATCTCCGCCGAGCGTTGGAGGTAGCGGCCCAGGCAGCATCGCCATCGGACGCGCCGGTTGCTGGAGGGGAACCACGCGACCGGAGCGACTCTCTGGGGCGGGGGCGTGAGATCAGAAGTCTAGAAGGGGAGCGGGAGGCGGTAGACTTCGACGATGAGGCCGCTGGTATCGAGGCCCAGCGGATCCAGGCCGCGGCCGAGCGGAACGAGGGCAGAAGATCCGGATCGAAGCAGCCGACGGCTACGGTTCGGCAGGAGCCGGCCGACAACACCCGCACACCTGGCTACAGCGCCAGGCAGCTCCGTGATGCGGTGGTGTGGCGCGAGATCCTGGACCCGCCGCTAGCGCTTAGGAACGACAGAGAGGCTTAGAAGGCCGGGGCCGAAGGTCATGGTCCGGGTCGTTGCGCCCAGTAGGCGCGACGCGTGGTCTTGCTGGAACCAGCTCACCGTCACCAGATCGTCCATTTTTCGCCGGGCCCGCAGAGAAACCAGCAAAACGAATCGGCTGCGCTGACGCAGCAGCTGCGAATGCTCGCGCAGCCGAATGGACTGCCGCCGAAGCTCGAGAACATCAGGCCGACTGGGAATGGACATGCGCCTCGGCGGAGAGAAGTTGGTCCACCTTGAGGAGCAAGGATTCGGGACCGAATGGCTTCCAGAGCAGGTCCCCGGGAAGGTCGGGCGGGATTGTAACCGGGGCGTAGGCCTCGCCGCCGGTAATGAACAGAAAGGGAACGCCAGGGTAACGGGTGCGGAAAACCCTGGCGAATTCGAACCCGTTCATGTGAGGCATGTTGACGTCGGTCACTACCATGTTCACTGCGGGGCCGACCTGCTCGATGACCTGGAGTGCGTGCCGGCCGTTTTCGGCCTGGGCCACGCTGAAGCCGGATTCCTCCAGCATACGGGCCAGGACATGCCGAACCAGCGGTTCATCATCCACGAGTAACATCGTTGCCCGGGACGGGCAGGACGAGGCAGCCATGATGATCCACCTGGCTCCGGGTGGGAGAGGAGAGCGACAGGGAGAGCCGGAGCAATTCTCGAAGGTCTGATTAAGCTACCTCGGGTAATGGAACATGCAAGAAGGTTAAACTGGTTATAATTGGCCTAAGCCCGAGTGGCGGAATGGCAGACGCAGCGGACTCAAAATCCGCCGAGGGCAACCTCGTGCGAGTTCGACTCTCGCCTCGGGCACTCTACCGCACAATGACTTGCGCGCCGCATCTTTCGATCCGTAGAAAAGGCTTTTATCCTAGTTGTGCCCCCCTTGCTTCCCCCTGGTAAGAGAGCGTACCCACTACCTCTCAGGAGGTGTGATATGCGAGTTTTACTGTGGGTGACGGTCCTCCTTGTATGGGCTGGGATCCTGATCCAGCACTTTCGTTAAGCTCCAGGCGTGACGAGGTGCCGAGGACTTCACGCTAACTTCAGTACGGCGTTACGAAGATCGGGCTCGTCAGCGATGGCATAGCGGCGGCACATCGCATCCGTTTTCCACCCGCAGAGCTTCATCAGTACATACGGCGGATTCCGGGCAGGATGAGGTTGCGCGCCGGCAACTGCCTCCATGCCGCCGCGCTTCACGACGATAGCCTAGTAATGCCCAGGCACCTCACCTCCATCTTGTTCCTCCTGGCCGGGGCCTGCCAAACTGGCCGCAACTATACCAGCGTCGAAGGCCCCCGCTACGCGAGCGAGCCACCGCGTCAAAGCTACGAGCAACACACCCCGGCCCGCGCCTGCGCTGCGGATCGTGTCCTTCAATATCGAGTACGCCATTCAGGTGGACAGCGCCATCGCGGTGCTGGTCTCCGAGCCGGCCCTGCGTGCGCCGACCTCGTCCTGCTTCAGGAGATGGACGAACAAGCCAGCCGGCGCATCGCCGATACCCTGGGCATGGGGTATGTGTACTATCCGGCGGTCTTTCGCTTCAACACCAAACGCGACCTCGGCAACGCTATCCTTTCGCGCTGGCCCATTGTACAGGACCGGAAGATCGTGCTGCCACATCTGTCCCGCTTCGTCGGCTCACAGCGGGTGGCAACCGCGGCGACGGTTCGGGTGAATCAGTCGCTGGTGCGGGTCTACTCGGTCCACCTTGCCACTATGGCCGGGCTCCCACCAGGCGCCCGGCGGGAACAGCTCCGCACTGTGATGGCCGATGCCGAAGGCTATGCCCATGTGGTGATCGGCGGTGACATGAACGATGCCGGCATCGGCCAGATCGCTCGCGAAGCAGGGTATGCCTGGCCGACCCAGCGGGGCCCGGCGACCACGGCCGTGGGCCGCTTGGATCACATTTTCCTCAAAGGCCTCGCTCCCCCGGAGAGTGGAGCTTCGGGCACCGTGCTCAATGTGCGTCGCGCCAGCGACCATCTCCCCGTCTGGGCCGTCGCACTTCTTCGCTGAGGTGCCAGCGTCATTACCCTAGCGGGCCACCGTTCCGCGGTCTAACGTGGGTCTGCTACACCGCCTTGGCGCCATGCGGGATTGTCCCGCACGTTCGACGCTTGGGGGAATCTTCGGAGGGATCGGACCATGCGCAGCACGCTCATCCTATCATCCGCCCTTGGTCTGCTGCTCGGTTGTGGACGGGGTGCCGACCGGACCGCCGATCGCGCCGCCGCCGCCGATCAGACCAGCACCGACACGATGGTCTCTGCCTCTGCAGCCACAGCAGACTCCGCAAACGATGGTGGACTGACCTGGGGTCCGGCGCCGCCGGGTCTGCCAGCAGGGGCGCGGCTCGCCGTCGTCTCCGGTGACCCAGGAAAGGCAGGGCCCTTTACCGTGCGAATCGACATGCCGCCGGACTACAAGATTCGTCCGCACTATCATCCCACGAGCGAGAAACTCCGGCTGCTCGAGGGCACCGTTCACTTTGGCCACGGGGCCAAGTGGGATGACAATGCCCTGAAGGAGATGGCTAAAGACGCTCCGGTCACGCTCGCCGCCAAGGAGCCTCACTACCTCCATGCAGCCAACCACGTGATCCTGGAGGTCCAGAGCACCGGCCCGTTCGCTATTACCTACGTTTCTCCGAAGGACGACCCGCGGTCCACTGCGAAGCCTTGAGCCGCAGGGCGATCCTGGTGCTGCCGCGGCACCACATAGCTCAGGCATAGTGCACCGAGATAAAGCCCAACTCCGAACACCGAGTGGGTCATCAGGCTCTTGAACCTGGCCTGCGCCGGCCTCGGCGTTCGCGAACTGGCGACGCCGAGACCGAGCGACGGCTGCATGATGAAAAAGGGAAATACCACGGTGGCGATTCCATAGATCAGGGCGGGCAGCAGGGTTGGCCGCGCCAGCCAGTCGGCCAATAGAAACACAAATAGCAGCGCGAACACCACTCCGATGCTGTAGTGTGAAAGCCAGCCGACGGTGCACTCATGGCGCTTCGGCTCCGCCGCCGCAATGCTCGTATGCCGTAGGGTGCCGCCCGCCATGTGCCAGACCCATCGTCCCAGCAGGCAGTAATCGAGCGACGGAATCCCGAAAACGCGCTTGAGAAAAAGATTCCACAGGTCCATCAGCAGGGTTGCCCCGATGCCAATGGCCACGGCGGCAGGGATGTCCCTGACTTCAATGGTCATGACTTGATGGTTTTGGGGACAACGTCGAAGAAGGCGGACGGGTACGCGAAAGGGGCGGAGAGTCTGGGGAGTTGATCACTCCCACCGACTCTCCGCCCCTCCGACTAATACAACAGCCCGCGTGTCCTGCCTGCGATGGTGCGGGGACCGAAGTCGGGACGGGGACAGTCGCCACCCATGCCGCTGCCTCCGCCAGCCCTTTCACCACCACCCATGCCGCTCCCGCCGGTTCCGTACCCCGGCCTGCTGCCGAACCCATCCATTGGATCGGCGGTGGAGGGACCGCTGCTCACCGGAATGATGGTGACCGTCTTCCCGGGAGCAAGCTCGTGCGGGTCAGGCGCCATCGGCTGAGGCTGGGCCACTGCCGGAGCAGGCGCCGGAGTCGAGGCTACCACGTGGACCGGCTGAGGTGAGCTCACCGCGGTGGAGCGGGTTGCTGCCCTATGTCGCACCACCCGGTGCCGGACTGCAACATTGTTGTGGTTACCGGCCGGCTGCCGGATCCGCCCCAGCTCGATGGGGGTAGCTATGGCGGTTTCGCGTGTGCTGTTGACGAGTGTGAGATCCCGCTTCAGATCGGAACGTGCCGCGACTTGCTCCTTGACCGGGGAACTACAACCGGCCGCGACGACTAGGCCGAGTGAGAGCGGGAACAGGAAGGCACTGCGCATAACGACCTCCGGGTGAAACCTGCGGGTCTACGCCTAGAGACGTAGAAACCGGCTTCACTAACACTACGAAATTCTCGCTCGAACACAAGATGGAGAAGTGAGATCCTGGCAAAGCCGGGTACTCCCTTTACGTCGCACCGGCGGCCTTCGTTGGGAGGCGCTTGTGCAACAAGAGGTGGGAGTAGCCGTGGGGATAGTCAGGAATCTCTCCGATTAACTCGAAGCCGAGCTTCTGATAGAAACCGGGTGCCTGGAAGCAGTAGGTGCTAAGAACCAGCTGCCGGCAACCGCGTCGCACCGCCTCCGCCTCGGCTTCAGCCAGCATACCCCGGCCGAGACCCCGCTCGCGAATGGACTCGGCTACCCACACCTGGCGCAGCTCGCAGGTTTTTCCCCAGGTGTGCCCTGTGGCGCCGGCCACGATGTTCCCGGCATCGTCTCGCAGGAAGACACCAAGAAGACGGCCATCATTGATCCCCGTCCGGGCGGCATTGAACTCGTACAGCCGGTCTTCGAGGAACTCGATGTCGGCTGAAGAAGGCTCTTCAACGTTGAAGTCAGACATCTGAGCTGTAGACGATGAATCCCTCGTGTTTGGCGAGCTTATCATAGAGGAGACGTCCCGCGGTATTGGAGTCCCGCGTCTGCCAATACACCCGCCGGATCCCGGCAGCCCGCGCCTGCTCATACACCCCCTCTATCAACGCTCTACCGATTCCGCGGCCTCGCCGGGCGGAATCAGTGAAGAGATCCTGGAGATAGCAGGTCAGCTCGATTCGGGTGGTGCTTCGATGGTAAAGGTAGTGAGTCAGGCCCACCAGTCTTTCATCTTCTTCGGCTACCAGAGCGAAGACCGGCTCTGCCGGATCAAAGAAGCGGCGCCAGGTGGTCTCCGTGATCTCGGGCGGGAGAGCCGTCGCGCCGCTCCTGCCGTAGAAGGCGTTGTAGCCGTCCCAGAGAGGCAGCCAGCCATCGAAGTCCTCCCGCTGGATCGGGCGGATGAGAACGGAGTTCCCGATTGGGCGAGGAGCCATGCCTCGGCTTACTGCACCACGATCGGTGCCGTCCACCGAAAGGTTCCCCATGTCATCGCAAGTGTGCCGTGCCTGGCGCCGGCTGGTTCGATGGAAATGGTGAACTTCTCGACCGGCGGGGTTACGCTGTCGGCTTTCATCGGCGCGGTGCCCAGATCCTGAGCCCGGCTGTATTCCGTTCCCCACTGGCCGGTCTGTTTGTTCACGATGAGGTCGACGCCTGTCTGGTGCGGAACGGTCCATAGGGTGTAGGTGCCCGCCGGCAGAGACAATCCTGCGAGCGTAACCGGCGCCGAGGTGGTGAACTGCGTCGCGGCGTTGGCCCCGGTGCGCCACACCCGGTCGTAGCTGATCACATCGCCCAGGAGCGTTCGGCCCCGCCGCAGCGGGCGTCCATAATCCACGGAAAAGGTCGCCGGGCCGATGGTTGCCCGGGTGGTGTCGCGCACGCTGAGCTGCTGGGGGCCAGCGCGGCGCTCCGTTGCCGCCATCCGCTCGCCAATGGCTTGAACGTCGAGTGGGGTCGCGGTGCGCACCACCGAGACCTTGTAGGTGCTCCGCATCCCCGAGTAGGTCAGCATTCGTCCCGCGCTGTCTACCGTAACGTCTCCGGTTCCTGCCAGCCAGCCGTGCCGGAGCTCCACCTTGCCGCCGGGCAGCGGGTGCACATAGCCCCGGTGCAGAGTAAAGCTCGGTCCCACGTCGCGATCGGGATAGAACTGCCGGAACAGCACGCTGTCTCCCGGCGCCAGTCCGGTGGCTGCAGCCTGCCGAAGCGCCGCGGCGATCTCCAGCTCGATGACGCTGTACATCATGGATGCGTGGGGAACGGTGATCGCGCCGCCCGTGGCAAAGGCAGTATCGCGCACTCCGCTGCTGTCGCGGACCGAAATTTTGACCTCGTTACTCGAAAAATCTGCCGTGACCCGCCGTTCTCGTTCCCTGGGCGTCCGGCCGTTCGGGGTTCGGACGTCCATCACCATGTGCCGGATCCTCCCGTCGGACGCGAGATCGAATTCGGTGTGACGCTGTCGCACGAACGGCCAGCGATCCACCCCATCGGCAACCAGGCGGGGGGGAGACCGCTCGATCCGTTCCACCGAGACCGTGTCGGTGCCCAGCGTGGCCACGAAGCCGTACCGCTCGGGTGGGGTGGCGCTGCTGCAGGCGAGGAAGAGCAGGGGGAGGAAGGGAGACCGGGTCATCATGAACCTACGGTGCGTCACCCTGAAGCGTTTCGAGAGCTGATAGTCAAAACCCCGGCGGAGGCGCGACGTCGCTTGGTCACCAGCAGCCACCCGAGGTATGCCGCCAAGGTGAAATCGAAGGTAAGACAGAACCCCGGCCACCAGCTGGGCACCCCGGGGTTGGCTATGACACTGCCGCGAACCAGATCGAAGATGCCATGGGCCACCAGCGCACCCGCAACCAACCAGAGGGAGGACTTGAACCCCGCAACCGCAAGGGCCAGGAAGCCCACGCCGGCCAGCAATTCGAGAGCTAGGGCATGGGAGGATCCGCCGATGACCGCAAACAGGGCGTAGTAGGAGGCAGTGACGATCGTCGCTACCGGGTAGAAGGCGCGGTCGCGGTCCATACCGGTGCTGGTGCCGAGTAGTCCTACCCCAATCGCCAGCAGCACCCCTACCAGCAATGCCACCGCTCACCTCTTCGGCTGGCTGGCGTGCAACGAGCCTGGCCTCCGCTCTGGCTGCCGTGTGCGGCCTCACCGCCGGCCCAGTGCGAACCCGCGATCATAGCCCCTTTTCTTTTCCTGGCAATTGGAGTCGTTGTGCAACTTACGCCGTACGTGGGCTACCTGGCCGGTGCCCTGACCGTGGTGTCGCTGGTGCCTCAGGCCGTTCGGGTCTGGCGTACCAAGCGGACCAAAGACCTCTCGGTTCGAACCTTTCTTCTCCTGATCACTGCCGGCGTGCTCTGGCTTACTTATGGGATACTGGCTTCCGACGTGCCGGTTGTGGCCACCAATGGGGGAATGGTTGTGCTCAATGGGGCCATTCTCGCAGCCAAACTCCGCTACAAGTAGCCGGTCAGACGGCGTCCCTTCCTCCGCCGCTGGCGAAGTAGCCGGTTGGCCAGTCGCCAGCCGCGGAGTGCCAGGAGTAACGAGCCGAGTCCAAAGACACCGGCGCAGACCCCAGCATAGGTCTCGGTCCGCAGGCGAGCCACGTGAGGCAGCACCAGGGCAATCACGGTGGCCACCGTGCCGAAAGCCATCATGTCTCTTCCGGCCGCCGCATTGGCATCGTACCAGACCGTCTCGTCGGCGAATGTGGCCGGCACTCGAAGGCCATACCACCGATTGGGTGGTACTCGCCGGGCGGCGAGTGGCCAGGCCAGGGCGACAAAGACGATACCCAGGAGCGGGAACACCACCTCGGGAGCCACTGGTCAGCGCCACCAGGGCCGAAGCACGCTGGCCGGCTCGGGCCGGAGGAATGACAGCACGATCTCGGTCGCCACCGTAAGGGCTGCTCCAATGGCAATTCCTACAAGAAGGATGATGACGGTCGACCGGGGACCCTGCGCGAGTGGCATAGGAGGTGGTCCTCCTCACCAAAGAATCATCGGGAGGTCGCGTCGGATGCGACTGTCCGTCCGTCCAGCTGTTGCACGGGCCGGCTGTCGTCGTGGAGAATCGTCTTGAGCTTCTCCAGCTGCTGCTCGGACAGTGTGATCGGCGTGGTCATCACGATCCATTTGACCCCTTCGCTGCAGGGCGGAGTGGTGAGCGATCCGTCGTAACGATAGCTCGTGTGTTGCGCCGGGATCAGATCCTGAGCGTTGATCCGGGCATTCACGTGCTGAGCCGGACCTTCGGTCGCGGGCAGGTGCTGCCACAGCGGAGCCAGTGCGGCGTTCTCCGGCCCGGGCTGCAGCAGCACGCCGATCACCGCCAGCCGGCCATCGCCGCTCCGGTGCACCAGGTGCAGCTCTGCCGGCGCGTGCTTGCCCTCAAACGTATGCTCGCTCGGCGTATGAAAGTGAAACTGGATCAGCTGGTACCGGGTGCCCCCTAGTTCGAGACTGCTCCCCGGATCATACGCGACCTGGATCGTGTGGCCATTGTTCACCACACTGATCTGGGTGTCCTGATAATGGAGTGACAGCCTGGGGAGGGACTGGGACTTGGGCGCGCTGATGTCGATGGGAGACTGGGCGTGGCCCATGGCGCAGCTGGCGAACGCGGGATCGAGCGAACCCCAATGGTCGGGGCCGGCCGCTCCGGTATAGGTCCAGTGCGCAGAGTGATGTGCCTGCGCGAGCAGCGAAGGGGCCAAGCCGAGGGAAACGAGAACGATGGCAGGTGCTGTTATGCGGGACAGGCGAGGCACGTCCAGCTCCTTTCGAAAAGCTCTGTGATGGCTACCCGGACAGTCGGTTCTTCCCATCATCAATAAGCGGTGCTTTTCCGGTTGCTGGAACTAGACTTTGGGCGGGCTGCCTGAACCCGGTCGCCTGCTCTCAGTTCTCAGACTTCAACGCGCTCGATTCCGGCGATGTGGTTACCACCGGTTGCCAGTGCGACCAGGGAAACGGAATGCGACGCGACGTTATAGGCCGGGGTATCGTCCGGCATAGGTCAGGATGAAGCCTATGGTGTCCTCCAGGCCATGCGCCAGAATGGGAACCCAGAGATTCCAGCCGGCCAATACATAGAGGATTCCGTAGACCAGCCCGCCCAGAACATTGGAGATCACTCCGGAGAGTCCCTGTGATACGTGAGAGACCCCGAAAAGCACAGCGCTACCAAGAATGGCGATCGACTGTGGGGCGGCCCTTTGCGGCACCATATACGGTTCAGGATATACCCACGGTACGCCAGCTCCTCTCCCGAACGCACCTAGAACCCAGCTGAGCAGCAACCAGAACAGGAGCATGGATGCGTTCCCCCGCACATCCGCGAACTCGCTGAGATCAGCCGGGTGCCCCGTGAGCCGGTCCAGCAGCGGATCCAGGGTGTACAAGGAGATGATGGCATAAGTCACTCCAGCCGCTATCAGCAGCGCGGCTCGCCGGCCGTTCTCCGGTCGTCTGAAGCCAACGGTTGACCAGCGCAACCCGCGGCGGCGGAGCGATACCCACCCCAGGATAAGAAGAGGGGTACTTCAGTGACCGGCAGGATGCCGGCCGCGAAGGCCGCGATGATGAGCACGACCAAGGTTAGCTCGATTGCGGCACAGCGATTCGAATGGCGTGCAGCTGGATCGGTGCTTTCCATGTGCGACGCCGGAGAACTCGTCAATTTTGCCCTGATGCCCTCAACTCATAGCTCAGCGTGAAAGGATGTTCCATCCCGTGTCCGACGGCGGAACGGCCCTCCCCCGATAGACCGCGCAGCTCTCCACTTCCGGAGCCGGGAACAACGGAATAGGACTCCTTTGCCTGGCCGCCTTCAAACACTCCAGTGCGTTGCAGCACGAAGCTGCCGGTCTTGCCGCCAATTTGTCCGGTGACCCGCTCCAGTCCAACGAAGGTCGCCGAGCCATCGCTCCGGTACATCATGGTGTATTCGACCTGCCCCTCACCCGTGATGTCGCCGCTGTAGGTCTTGCTCACGCTCGCTCGAGTGAGCTTTGGCAAGTCCGCACCCTCACTATAGGGCTTCTCATCCCAGCTCTTGATGGCGAATCGAGCACTCGCGGTCTGTTTCATATCACGTGGATCCAGGTTGATGGAGAAGCATCCAGGATGTACCGAACTTGTCGCGCAACATCGCGAACCGGTTGGCGAAGGGTGTCTTTGCCATCTTCATGAAGATCTCGCCCCCAGGCGTAAGCAGGGCATAGACCCGCTCAGCTTCCTCTTCTCGGTCAAGAGTAAGGGTGAGATAAGCGCTTCTCATCGGTTCGGCGCTCGGGATGTCGGCGCCCATGACCGTCGTCGAACCGAGCTCCAAGCGGGCGTGAAGGACCTTTTCCTGCCAGTCAGCCGGGATGTTGGGATTGGGCTGTTCCCGGTGCCGAATTATCCCAGTCATCTTGCCGCCGAGGTGCTGCTCATAAAAACGAAAGGCTTCTTCGCAGTTTCCGCGATAGTTCACATAGATATCAAGTCGCATGCAGTCACAGTCTCCAGATTTGGATCAGGGCCAAGGAGCCGTGCCCCTGCTATCAGAGCACGTAGCCGTCATCAACCGGCAATTCTACTCCGGTCACGTGCCGCGCGTTCTCACTCGCTAGAAAGCAGATGACCCGGGCAACTTCGTCGGGCTCGATGAACCGTCCGCCGCCAGCTGCGGCCATGGCGTCGTATGCCGCCTCCTCGCTACCGAGCTTGCGGGTGAGTTCCTGAAAGAACGGCATCGATCGCCACATCGGTGTCTTCACCCCAGCGGGACTCACAAGGTTGATACGAATGGCAAGACCGGCATCCCGGCACTCCTTGGCCGCGGTGCTTACGAGCATCCGAAGGCCGGCCTTGCTGGTGGAATAGGCGGCAGCCCCCGGCGCGGGGCGAATACCCGAAGCAGAACCCACATGAATGATCACGCCACCACCGGCGCGCATCGCCCGGATTCCATGTTTTGTGGCCAGGAAGGCGCCGTCCAGATTGGTGGCCAACACGTGCCGCCACTCGGCCAGCGTCGTGTCAGGAAGGGGAGTTGCCGCGGAAACGCCTACGCAGTTCACCAAGACGTCCAGCTGCCGGCCGCCGGTGAGGATCGTCTCCATGGCTGCTATCCAGGCGGCTTCCTCCCGCACATCGAGGTCTATCGCGCGTGCCGCCGGACTGGCGCCGGCCACGCCCTCCGCCCCGCGGCAGTTCAGGTCAGCACAGTAGACCTCGGCCATCTCACGCGCTAACCGCGCAGCGACTGCCGCGCCGATGCCTGAGGCGGCGCCGGTGACCAGGGCGACCTTGCCGGCGAAGTCAGACATTTGGGCTTTAGCCGGGCTCCCTCTCCCCTCGCAGCAGGGGACCGACTCGCGCCCGGTTTCCTGCGCCTAGGCGGGCCAACACCCGCTCGACGTGGTTGCGGGCCGTGAAAAAGCTCACCCCCAGCCGGTCGGCAATCTCCTGGTTGCTCAGGCCATCGGCGACCAGCCGCGCCACCGAGATCTCGCGCGCAGTGAGCCGGTAGCGGGCCCGCAGCTCCGCGTCGCCGAGAGGCGCAACGGCTTCTCCCTCGATCGTGACCAGCACGCCCGGATCGCGGCCCAGCATCGCCGCGGGGGCGAACGTGCCCCGCAACCGGAACACCGTAGCCCCGGCTGCAACGTCGCGCGTCACCTGACCGGGCTGACCCCGGCGCAGCAGTGTTGCCAAGGCCCAGGCGATCTCCTGCGCCGCGGCCCGGAGCCGTGCACCCGCCGTGCCCTCCACCAGGCGAACGGCGGCTGGATTGGCGTGCAGCAGCTCGCCGGTCGAGTCGTAGAGCAGCAGCGCGTCGCGCATTCCATCGAGCACCCGGCCCAGCTCGGCTCGCTGGGCCCCGACCCGGTGCCACATCGCGAGTCCCGCCCGGAACGCGGGGAGCACCGCCCGGATGACTGCCAGGCGCCCAGCGTCCGGCTCCCAAGGAGTGGAAGAGCGACCGGTGAACCAGAGCCGGGCCGGCGCCGGCCCGCCGAAGTCCTGCCGGGTGAGCGTGGTATCCTGGAGCTGGTGGGGCACCACGAACTCGGCATAGACGACGTTGCGCTCCAGCGTAGCCCGGTCCACCAGCTGGGCCTGATGGGCAACCTCCAGTCCCGACTGGATCAGGCGGGGCTCGGCGATGTCGTGGGGAAGCAGCTCGGTCGCGAACCGCTGCAGTGAGAGGCTGTCGACATGGGGAACTAGCCACGCCGCGGGTCCCTCTTGCAACGGCGTGTGCATGGAGACTGCATCCACCCCCGGCAGGGTCAGCAGCTCGCGATGGGCGGTGGTGCGCCAGGTGATCCAGTCGGGGTGATCCAGCGGGGTGAGCAGGGTGCGAAGGACTCGCTCGAGGACCTGCAGCGCGTCGGTTGCGACGGCCGGTTGCGGGGCATCAAGTGAAGCGGTCATGTCGGTCGGACGTGGTTCGGCGGTGGAGTGAACTGTAGAACAGGGTCCAATGTACACTCCGCACCTCGCACCGGTGAGATCCCCTCAGGGCAGAGTATCGAGGCCGACGCCCCGGTGTGCCGCAATTCGGCCGATTACCTGGCTGAGTACGGCCTCACCCGCCCCTGCGGCGAAGCCGGCGGCCAGCTCCACAAACATCCGTTCGACTCCAGCCGCCGGAACCGAGACCAGCAGCAGGCGCGCCGGCAGGTCTGAATCGTTTCGGATAGCGTGAACAACCTGCCGGGGAGCGAAGGCGCAGGCGCCCGGGGGTCAGCGCGCTGCAGGTCTCATCCAATGCAACGCGGCATTGCCCCTCCAGGGCATAGACCACCTCGTCGGTATCCGGATGGGAGTGGGGCAGAATCCCGCCCCCCGGGGCGAGAACTACTTCGACCAGCGAGAGGGCGCCGTGGGAGTCGGCGCCCCGGATCAGAAAGGTGGCCCGGTCGGCGAGGACGTGCATGGTCTCGGCCTCGCCTGGCAGACGGACGATCGGTGCCGGGCCGGGGGTGCGGCTCACTGGTGGAAGGCCAGTCCGGTCAAGGCAACCCGATACTCCCGAGTGTCCACGTCCCAGAGCACCCGATAGCCGTCGGGATAGTAGCCGGCCGGCGAGTGACGCTGCGCGACCGGGATCGCCTTGTCCACCTTGGATTCCAGGCCGGCGCGCTGGTTCATCATGAACTCGCGCGTCACCATCGGCTCGTAGAAGGTCACCCGGCCGTCCCAGGTCCCGACGATGAACGTGTGAGTGAAGATCCGGGACTGAGGCGGGTACTCCGGCGAGGTCGGGTCGATCCAGTGGATCCCCATGCGGGGGACAGCGACGGCCACCGGGGGTATGCCGAGGAGCGTGCTGGGCGAGTACCAGCCGGCGGGGATGTAGTTCGGCTCCGGGAAGTTGGCCGCGCGCTCGGCGTATTGCGGGTCCGAGGGATCGATCGCGTTTCTCTCGGCCAGGCTGAACTTGTGAAAGTGAAAGTCGAAGTGCGGCTGATTGTAGTACGGCGCCGAGTGCCCGGCAGGGTTCCAGTCCAGCTCCACGAACTGGAAGTTGGCGGGACCCTTCTTCGGGAGCGGCAGGATGTACTCGTGCATGTCCTCGTGCCCTTCCATGGGACCGCCCATCGGGGCCGGGAGCCCGTCCATGGCTTTCTCGCTCAGGGCAACGCCGAGCTCCACCGTTGCGCCGCTGGTCTTGTCGAAGATCACGTAGGTACGGGCTGAGCCGTTGCCGACCTTCACTGGGCTTCCGTACTGGCGGCCGGCTACCGTGGTGCCGGCGGCAAGGGTGCCGGCTTCCGTGCTGGGGCCAACTGGAGTGTCGCTATCCTGGCAGGCCACGATCACCAGGGTGAGTCCGGTCACCAGCGCGATGCTTCGAGTCATCTTCTCCTCCGACGTGAACGTTGCGAGTGGGTATGGCACCGTTGACGGCGGAGAAGATGCGAAACGGAAGGTAGTGCTGCGCGGGTCGGCTGACCTGGGTCGAATGACCTATGGCCTCCGTAGATCCAGAGTCATGCCCTCCACAACGGAAGAAGCACCCCGATGAACACACTTGCCCCATCCATCAGGGCGTGCCCCACCGCGAGCGGAACCAACCGGCGAAGCCGCAGATATAAGAGCGTCTGGAAGACCGTGTTCGGCACCGACGACAGCAAACGAAATGTCATGTATTTGGGATCGAAGGTCAGAGGCATGAAGGCATGTTGCGCCGCCCAGGCGAACGCCACCAATACGATCGCCAGGCTGGTGCTTCGACCAAGAACCTGGAAGCGGGGGAGCAGATAGCCGTTATAGGTCATCTGCTCGGTCAAGCCCCAAATGAAGGGGAACACCAGCACGCCGTACAGAGCGGCCGGGAAGGGCAGGGACGCAAAGAGGTACGGCGGGGAAGGCGTGCCATACAAGAGCAAACCGGCCGCCCGGATGCCGCCCAGAATAAAAACCAGGCTGAAGGGGATGAGACCCAGGCCGAGCAGGATGTCGCGGCCGAGGTGGGTTCGATCGAACCCGACCAGATCGAATAGCCCAATGCCCTCGCGGCGGGTGAGCCGCCACAGGAACGTTAAGCATCCAGCGTCGATCAACGTTCCGTACACCGGCATCCATGGCTCGGCAGCATGCCATGGAGTCGGCGATCCTCGCCAAGCGAAGCCGGCTGCAACCAGGGCCTGCGCTGTCACCGCACACGCCGCGCGCGCGAACAGCATCAGTGCCGGACCGGGCCACGTCAGCACTCCTGCGTGCCATCGCCGCAGTAGGGCTTCGGAAGAATTCGCGTCCCTGAGCGTGATGCTAGGCGGTGCCGGTCCCACCGTGGGTCCGTGGGCGCACGATGATGGTGGAAAGCATGGTGGCGATGAGGGAACGCTCGCGGGATCCTGTAGTAAAGACGTCGGCCTGACAGACTGTGAGAGTTCGTCCCTGACGCAGTACCCGGCCGCATGCCACAAATCCCGCGCCCCGGGCCGGCGCCAGCAGATTGATCTTGAACTCGACGGCTAGCACGTCGGTATCAGGGGGAGCCAGGGTGTACGCCGCATAGCCATTGGCCGAGTCGGCGACGCTCGCGATGGCCCCCGCATGCAGAAACCCGTTCTGCTGGCAGAATTCCTCCCCGAATGGAAACGCCAGATGCACCTCACCGGGGGCAATGAAGACAATTTCGGCGCCGAGAGTGGCCATATGACTTTGACGACTGAAGCTCTCGCGCACCCGGGCTTCGGAAGCGGGATCGATGGATTTCACTCGCCCGCAGCCTGCCGGAGGAGTGCGGCAAAGGACCGTTCATCGATTCTGGAAGGTTTATGGACCTTGGTATGACGCACGTACTTGCCCTTACCCTCGAGCAAGCCTTTCGGATCCTTCAGGGATGATCCCCTGAAGAAACCGAATTGCACGTAGTCCGGGGCGGAGTAAACGTACGCGACCGGACCCTTACTACCGATCCAGCATCCGTTTCCCCACTTCACCGACTCACTTAGCCCGGGCTCGACCCGCTTTACCAGGCGCCGAAGTCCACGGATGATCGCCTGGTTACTGCGACTCTGGTCTTTCAGGTATTCGTCGAAGCTGCCGTAGGCCTTCATTCTCATGCACGTGCCCTCACTTTGATCGCATGATTCGGGACGCCGACTCCCCCGGAAGCCTCTACCTTCCGGCCATGAATCGCTACCGCATCCAGGGCATTCCCGAAAGTCTCGCTGCCGCTACGCGAGCAACCATGCAATCGCCCCAGTACGGCCATCCGGCTCACGCGGAGGTGGCCACGGGGTACGGACCTTGTCGGCTCTGCTTGCAGACCTTCACCGTCGGCGCGGATGAGCGCCTCCTGTTTACCTACCAGCCGTTCACCGATTCCGACGCCTTGCCGGCCCCGGGTCCGATCTTCATCCATCGTGAGCCTTGCGAGCGCTACGACGACCTGCAGCTCCCCGAGGCGCTTCGGCCTCTGCCCCTCGCCCTGGAGGCCTATGGTACGGGGGGAGCGGTCCTGGTCCAGCGGCGAGTTGGCACCGACAGCTTCGAAGCAGCGCTCGATGAGGTTTGGGCCCAGCCCGGTGTTCAGTATGTGCATGTGCGCAACGCCGAAGCCGGCTGCTTCATCGCTCGGATCGATCGTTCTCACCCCCAGAGCTAGGCAGGCGGCTCCTTAGGAGGTCTGGTCTTCCGGGACCCGTACGGCCGGTAATTCGAGTCGCCAGAAGATCGCGGCCAGACGCAGTCCGGCAATTGTGCCCATGCCGGCAAGCGCCGCCGTTTCCTTGGGGACTCCTCGTCCCTCCAGCAGCACGTAAAGTCCGGCACCGACGATCGCCGCCGTGGCATATAGTCGCCCCGGGCGAAAGATGAGCGGGATCTCCCCCAGGAGGACGTCCCGAAGTACTCCTCCGGCGACGCCGGTCATGGTCCCCATCAGCAGGGCGATCAGATCCGCCTGTCCCGTTTGCTGCGCGATGTCCACCCCTCCGATAGTGAAGAAGGCCAGGCCCAACGCATCGGCGACGAGGAGAGTGCGGCGCGATGCCGCCCAGAACCGTACATACCCCAGCGTCACGGCGGTCGCGGCCAGAATCACCCACAGGTAAGCTGTGTTCGCGATCCAGAAGATTGGATGACGGTCGAGCAGAAGGTCGCGCAGCGTCCCACCGCCTATCGCGGTTACCACCGCGATCACCGCGACGCCGAGCACGTCCAGACCCTTGCGTCCGGCAGCCAGCACCCCGCTGACGGCGAACACCGCGACTCCAGCGAGATCGAGAGCGTAGCGGTGGCTCACCCTTCTTCTTTGCCTTCGAGGTGAAATCGGTGCAGGACATGGTGGAAGACGGGCGCCACGAGCAGACCGGCGACGATCAGAAAAACCAGTCCGGCATACAGCGCATAGAAGCCGCCAAACAACTTGCCGGCCGCAGGGCCCAGATCACCGACCGGCCCCATGCCTCCCAGCAACATCGACGCATTGAGAAAGGCGTCTATCCAGGCCAACCGAGACCAATGGTGAAAGCCCGCCATACCTCCAAGCAACGATCCCAGGATCAGCAGCAGTGCCCAGAGAGCCTGCCAGCCGAGGCGCTGGAGGAATTCGCGCTGGATTCTCGCGCGCTTCGAGTCAGCCAAAGTCGTATCTCGCGACTTCTCAGAGGTCACCGTCGCTCCGCCACGTAAAGCTTGCTTACGATCCACCAGCGGCCTGTAATCCGCAGCAATCCCAGATAGTCGGTGTACCGGGAGTCCGGATAATCCTCCACAACCTTAGCCGATGCAGCCGAACCGGTAAGTTCCAGCCTCACCATTCGCAGCGTGCCCTCGACCCGCTGACCCACGCTGCCGCGGAAGCTGGCGTACCAAGCGGCCTGAGTCAGCTCGCCGAGTGTGCTGTCCCGCTTGACCCATAGCAGCTTAGTGGTCGGCCAGAAGGCCTTCGCCAGCCGAAGGGTATCATTGAACTGCAAGCCTTGCAGGTAATCGGTGACCACTGCCGCCGCAGCGCTACTGTCGCTCGCATGCGACGTTTGGGCCTGGACGGCCACTGCAGCACCCGCAGCCAACAGGAGCGTGAGGACACTCGAGCTCCGAATCATCGCTGTTCCTCGTGCTCGTGACCGCTGCCGGCGCGTTGCAGCGCGGCCCCGACCTGTTCAGCCTGCCACAGATGACGGTGCTGGTGGCGGGGCAGAATTGTTAAGGCGGCGTACATGTTGTAGCGAACCCGGTGGTTGAATGGCGAGGTGACCCAGATCTGGTTTAGCGGTAAGCCATCAGCCTCCCGCACACAGGCGACCAGATCGGCTTGCCACCGATCGAACTCGGGCACAAGCTCCGAGCCGTTCGCCACGATCTCTGGAATGAACGGCGCTGTCGTCTTCAGCCGCAGCCTCACCGGCGGGCCTACCATCCGCCACAGGAGCCAGCCTCGAAGGTCTCGACGGAAATGCTGCCGAGTCGCCGATTTGAGAGCCGGTGACCCGCGCAGCGCCTGCTGTAGCAGCGGCAAGTACGCAGCGCTGGTCAGGTTCAGGTGCGCCACACACTCGGCGATGGACCACCGGGCGGGGTCGGGTCGTCGGGCCCAATCCGAGGGGGACGTGGAGGCCGCCAGCGCGTGGAGCCGCGCCTGCGCACTGCTGAGCTCGTCAATTATCGCCGGGAGCTGCGGGTGCACGGCAGATCTCACGGCCCCGCGGCCGCATTGCGGCCTTCGGTCCCACGTCCGAGTCCCACTCGTTGTAACAGACGGTCGAACCGCGGATCGCCCCGCAGAAAGTCATAGGCCGGACTGACCTTCAGCGTCACCAGCTCGCCTGAGCGTTCCCCGTACGCCTTCTCCAGCCAGGCCAGGGTCTGCGCCGTGTCCTTAACCCCGGCATAGCTCCAGGCGAAGACACGCGCCTGGATCGGCTCCCGCTGGCTCAGCCGCACCAGCTCCCGAATAGCATGCCGCGCATCGGCGGTTCGGTCGGCTCGGCCGTAGATGTACGCCAGGCTCGACCAGCGGACCGCCGGGAGCAACGGCCGCCATCGCTCCTCTTCGGCGAGAGCCTGGTCGAACATGCCGTTATCGGCGTAGACCGCGGTGAGGATATAGGCGCGCGACAGCGTAGGATCGACGGCCCGGACCGAGCGCAGCCGGTCAATCGCCTGGTCGTACCGGCGGGCATAATAAAGGATCGCGCCGTTGTCGGCCGCGATGATCAGTGACAGGGGATCGAGCTTCCGGGCGCGCTCGCTCTCTTGCAGCGCCTCGTCGAACCGTCCCCGCCACATCAGGTGCTCGGCATACCAGTGGTGGGCCGTGGCATAGTTGGGATTGAGGGCGATGGCCTGGCGGAAATGGCGCTCGGCCTGCTCCCAGTTCCAGTCGTGGTTCTGGATGATCAGCGCCAGGGCGGTATGGGCTTCGGCCAGCGAGGGATCCAGGGCGAGCGCCTTGAGCGCGGCGAAGCGGGCACGGGCCACGAGTTGCTGTGGCGGCCCGATCGAGTAGACCGCGCCGAGCACGTCCGCTTGCGCCAGTGCGGCCCAGGCCCGGGCGAACCCGGAATCGCGCTGGACGGCCTGCTCGAACAAGGAGGCGGCCGCCCTGATGTCGATGTCGGTCCGCTTGTTGAGCAGGTACTGTCCCCGGAGGTAGAGATCGTAGGCATCGGATGCCGGCGCCGGCACCGCCGCCGCACTCCGGCTCGGGCCGCGGGTTCCGAGACTCGACTGGATGGCGTCGGTGATTTCGCCAGCTATCTCGTCCTGCAGCGTCAGCAGGCTGCTCAGCTGCCGGTCGTACTGGTGGGCCCAGAGCCGTGCGTGGTCCCGGGCCCTCACCAGCTCGGCGGTCACCCGAACCCTGCTCGCGTCCCGCCTCACGCTGCCCAGAAGCAGGTACTGCGCGCCCAGCTCGCGCCCGATCCGCTCCGGCGGATCCTGAGTGTGCTTGAAGTGCATCACCGACGCCCGGGCGATCACCCCCAGCCCGGCGGGGTCGCGGCTCCCCACCTGGGTGATCATCTCCTCGGTAAGGCCGTCGCTGAAGTACTCCTGCCCCTCGTCGCCGGTGAGATTCTGAAACGGCAGGACCGCCAGCATGACCCGGGACGAGGGGCGGTCCGGCTTCCGTTCACGCGACCAGACGATGGCGGCAAGGACGAGCGGCAGGGCCAGGGCGGCCACGAGCCGCAGGGGGGTGCGCGATCGGGGGCGTGCTGGGGCTAACGCAGGGGTTGGTTCTGGAACGGCCGGCGCTGCTTCGGGCTCCTTGGACGGCGGATCGGTCGGACCGAGGATCGGTGCAACAAAGCGATACCCTCGACCGGTAATGGTCTGAATGAAACGGGGTTGCTCAGGATCGTCCTTGAGGACCTGCCGGATCTTGCGGACGGCGCCGTTGATGCTGTTGTCCACGTCCAGGAAGGTGCCCTTGCCCCAGATCCGCTCCGCGATCTGCTCCCGGCTGACCAGCTGCCCCGGCCGCTCGGTCAGGAGCAGGAGGATCTCCAGCGGGATCCGCTCGAGCTTGACCAGCCGGCCCGCTCGCCGGAGCTGATAAGCCGAGCGATCCAGCTCCAGCTCATCGCCGAAGCGAATGATCGGTGGGACGGCTGCCGGATCGGACGACACTGGGGATCCTCAGAACGATGGTGGGGGATTGCTTCAGCAAAATTAAGACTTCCAACAGACGTCCGCTATTGCTCTGGTCTTCAGCCCTCTGTAGGAATAGCTCTCCGCTACTCTCCCCGGCACAGCTGAAAAAAATGAGGAGATCTATGAAGACCCACGGAGTGTCCCTGGCGACGCTGGCCGCGGCTGCCCTCCTGCTCGCCTGCGAGCCCGACCAGGCACCTTTTGCGCCCAGCGAAGGGCTGGATGCGGCCGCCCGGGCAACCTTCGAGATCTTCCTGTCACCCAATAGTGCCGGACGGCTGGGGACCGTCAGTACCGTCGGTACGATCGACCGAGGCAACGCGTTCTTCCAAAGCTTCGGCACCAACGGGCGGACCTGCGGGAGCTGCCATTTCCAGGCCAACGCGTTCGGCCTGAGCGCCGAGGCCGCCCGGGCCGTATTCGCGGCCAGCGATGGCAGAGATCCCTTGTTCGCCCCGTTCGATGGAGCCAACTGTCCGTCTGTCACAGCCGCCGACGGGGCGGCGGGACACAGCCTGCTGTTGAACCAGGGGCTCATCCGGGTCGGACTTACCGTCCCCGCCGGCGCCGAATACACCATCACCGCGGTCCACGACCCCTACGGATGCGCCCTCAGGGGGTCTCCGGCGGAAGCATCGGTCTACCGGAGGGTGCTGCCCACGACCAACCTGCGCTTCCTCAGCGCCGTGATGTGGGACGGGCGGGAAACCGTTCAGCCCTTGACCGACCGCAACACCCTTACCTCCAACCTGCGGGCCGGCCTGGTGCATCAGGCGATGGATGCCACGCTTGGGCACGCCCAGGCCGCGCGCTCGCCCACCCCGGCACAGCTCAATTCGATTGTCGATTTCGAGCTGGCGCTGTTCACCGCCCAGCAGACCGACAACCTCGCCGGCATCCTCCAGTCAGAGCAGGGAACCGGCGGGCCCACAGCGCTGGCAACGGCGTCGTACTTCCCCGGCATCAACGATCCGCTGGGCGACAATCCTACCGGAGCGGCGTTCGACCCCAGCGCGTCCACTCTCTTCAAGGCCTGGAAGGAGCTGGGCAATTCAGGCCGCTACGCCGAGCCGCGGAAAGCGCTCGCCCGGGGCGAGGCGATCTTCAACACCCACCCGCTTACCATCTCCGGGGTGGCGGGACTGAACGATGCGCTGGGGGTGGCGTCGATCAACGGCACCTGCACCACCTGCCATGACACGCCCAACGTGGGCAACCACTCGCGTCCTCTGCCGCTCGACATCGGGGTCAGCCACGTGGCGGGGCACGAATCCGACCCCCAGGTGCTCGCGGCAATAGGGCAGCTCAGCATGCCGGACCTGCCTGTCTTTCAGGTGGCCTGCCAGACGGGGCCGCTTGCGGGGGTGGTGAAGTACACCTCAGACCCGGGACGGGCTTTGATCTCGGGTAAGTGCGCCGACATCGGCCGGCTCAAGGGGCCGATTCTCCGGGGGCTGGTGGCCCGAGCCCCGTTCTTTCACAACGGTGCGGCGGCGACGCTCACCGAGGTGGTGGAGTTCTACAACCTGCGATTCCGGATGGGTTTGACGGATCGGGAGAAGGCCGACCTGGAGGCGTTCCTCCGCTCGCTGTGAGCAGCTATAGGACATGCGCCGCGCCACTGCTCGCAACCTCTTCACGGAATGCACCGAGGCGCAGGTTGAACCGTGCGGCATCGTCCCAGAACGCAGCATGACCTGCGTCCGGCATGACGTCAATCTGCGCGTGCGGCAACCCGGCGCGGTGTTGTGCGACGACCTCCGGCCTGACGACCGCGTCGAGCGCGCCATGCGTGATCAATACGGGCTTCACGATGGTCGGTAGGAGGTCGTCGTTGTCCACGACGCGCGTCAGCAGCGCCTGACGGACGAACGGCGGCACGGACGCATTGAAGCCCAGCATGGTGTACAGATCCGACGCCTCCGGCGCGCGGATAAAGCACAGCTGCAGCAGAGACTGAAGGCCGCGCACGGCCTCCCCCACGTCATTCGAGAAGAGTCCGGGCAAGAGGGCAAGGAACTCCGCCGAGAGCACCGCCGCGGCTGCTTCGCTGCCGAGCTTCGTGACCGCGCCCACGAGATGAATCCCGCCGATCCGCTCCTCGCCGTAATGCCGGATGTAGTCCAGGATGACGACCGGCCCGTATGACCAGCCGCAGAGGATCGGTCGGTCGAGCCCCAACTCCCGGATGGCGGCGTCGATGTCGGCACGCCCACAGCCTCGAGTCATCGTAGCCGTCGCGCGGCCGCTCCGACGAGCCGTGGCCACGCAGGTCCATGCCGACGAGGCGGTAGGGTCGGGCGAGCTCGGAGCGCATCTGCCGGTCCCAGGTAAGCCAGCTCTGGGAGCAGCCGTGGAGAAACAGGATCGATGGGCCGCGTGGGTTTCCCGCTTCGACGAGGTGGAGTCGAGTGCCTCCTCCTCCGAGGATCGTGTGATGCTTCATAGTTCCTCCGCTCCGGATGGCTCTGCTGGATTGCCCTACTGGATCTTCCCGACCGATGCCCGCTGCCTGGCGCATCGGCATTGAGATAATGGAGGGCTTGCCATACGTTGGGATCGGACGAACCGTCCTATTTGCGGAAGGATCTTCGCCGTGGGCCTGGCGATGCGACAAGTGGATCTCGAGCGGCTCGATCGTGCGCTGACCACGCTCCTGTCGCCGCTCGCGCACCAGTGCTGCGACGACTGGTGTCTCGCCGTCGAATCGTCAGTCGCGGAACTGCTCGATGGCGATCATGTGGTGTTCGGGTTGCCCCGCGCCGGCGTGCCGATGCACGTCCATTCCATGAACGTGGCGGCGAACCCCGAGCGTGCGATCCAGACGCTCTTCGGCAGGTTGCCGGACCTGCCGCCGGATCCTTGGCTTCAGAAGGCGGAGCGCGAGCGGCTGCGGTCGGGCGTCGAGGTGTGGAGCCGGCTTCGTGCATTCTGGGGGGCGGTCGCCGGGCAGCCCGCGGCACGACGGCGCTCGAGCTTCCTCGGCGAGGTTCTCACGCCCGGGCGGATATACGACAGCGAGAACATCGACTGGGCCGTCGCCGACGGACACACCGCACTGTGTATCTCGTACAGCAACGTCGAGACGTCACTTCGTTCGCGCCGCTCGAGCCCAAGACATGCAGCGGGAGCGCTGCTCCGACTTCTGCTTCCCGCCCTCAAGGTGGGAGTCACCATGCGTCTCGCGGGTGACCACGAGGTCGGGGCGGAGCTGACACTCGGACGGTTTGGGCTGACCCGGCGTGAGGCGCAGATCGCGCGTCTGCTCGCGCGCCGAGCGACGAACCGGGAGATCGCCGATCAGCTCGACTTGAGCCCGCATACCGTGCGGCATCATGTGGAGAATATTTTCGCGAAGCTCGGCGTCCATTCGCGCCGCTCCATCGCCTGGCAGTCCACGTGACCGTGCGATATGGCCGCGCTTCCTGGTGCGGACTGATCCCCTCCTAAGAACTTCCTGCCAGCTTCGCCAGCTTCGCCAGCTCCGCCCGTACCGCCTCGACTACCTGCCGCAGAGCCGGCTCCGGATCAGACCGCAGGGCGAGGTAGTGTCGGTAGGCCTGGATGGCCCCCGATGTATCTCTGCTGAGGGCAGCCAGACGGCCTTCTTCGCGTAGGTGTGAGGCGAGGTAATCGCTGGTGTGGTAGGAGTATGGCCGGCGCCTGACGGCCGATAATGCCGCCGGGATGTTGCCTTGCCGCTCGCGCAGACCAGCCACCTCCAGGTTGGCGAAGTCCTCGAAGGCCACGGGACTGATCCCTACCGTAGATCTGACATAGGCCGGGCTCAGGGTGAATGCCACCGGCGGGCCGTTGCGCTGTCCGCCGGGACCGCTCCGCATGAGGGTGTCCAACCGGTCGAGCGCGGCGGCCGCGTCGGCTGAGTTGGAGGCCGCCGTGAGCTTCGCCTCGAGCAGCGCGGCGCAAATGGTATTGCTGGTGATCGTCCCTGGTGTGTCGCCCGGCACCCGCGACCGGAGCCGCGTAATGGCTCCAGCGGCGCCGCCGAGATCGCGATGGCTGAGGCGCCAGAGGGAGACCACGCAAAGATCCGTCTGTGCTACCGCTCGCCCCTCGCTTCCTCCTGACGCTGGCCGCGCTGCGATCCGGGCCAACTCCCGCGCCGCCTGGCCGCCGTTCACGCTGTCGCCATCGCCGTACAAGGCGTCGAGGACTCGCTCGTACAGGGCCGTGTGGGGCGCGTACTCGTCCTCATCCGAGCGCGCCGTGTCCCCCAGCGCCTTGGCCGGATGGCCGCGGTTGATCTCGAAGGCGTGCAGATAGGTCTTGCTGCGCTGCCAATCGGAGCTGCGTCCCGCCTTGGCACGGATGGCGACGGCTGCCGAATCCGCATCCTCCATACCACGGCCATCGAGCACCGCGTAGTTCATGATTCGCCACAGACTCGGTAGCGCCATCGGCCGATACTGGGCCCGCAATGTCTTCAGCGCAGCCTCGTCGTGGAGCCCCTCCGCGATGCGCCAGCGGTAGAAGCCGAGCACCTCGCCGCTGGAATCGCGGGCCAGGTACAGGGGCGCCAGGCGCCGAACCGCCGCAGTGTCGTTGTTCAGCACCGCGATCTCGAGCAGATGTCCCAGCGGCGCGCTGCTGGAGTCGAGGGCCACCGATCGGCGGAAGGCCTCCGCTGCCCGCTGCTGAGTGGACTCGATCTGCAGGTAGAAACCTTCATGGTAGTACAGATCGCCCAGCTCGTACCACCGCTCCGGCTGATCAGGGGCGAGGTCCACCGCCCGCTCCCACCAGGCCAGATGCTTCGCCAGCGGTGAAACAGCCGGATAATCCGGACCCACTTCGGCCAGCAACAGGGCCTGGTCGGGCCGGCTCAACCGGTCCCGGCTGCTCCAGGCTCGCTCCAGTCCCCGCCGGCCCGCGCCGGGCGCCGTGGTCCAACCGGCGGCGCTCGCGAGTCTCAGCCCGGCAATGGCGAAGGTCGAATCCAGGTCGAGCGCCTGACTGAGCCGGGCGACCGCGTCGGGATAATCGGCTCGGCGATACGCCGCCTGAGCCTCGAGGTACAGCCGTAGCGCAGGGAGCGGATGGTCGACCAGGCCCGTCAGCCCGTGTGTCGCTCCCGCCTCTTCGGTGATGAGCTGGGCGATCAATCGGTCCACCAGCTGGGGCAGGCTGTCCGTCGCTCCTTCGACCTTGGCTTCGGCCGGCGGGCCGCCAACTCCAACCGGAAGCAATGATGCGTTGAGGGCGACGTGACCGGGCGTGCCCACGACACCTCCGACCAGGAGACGGCCGGCACCGAGCCGGCGCGCCAGCTGCCGGGCATCAGTTTCCGAGAGATCGCCGGCATCGGACCCCGCGGCCCGCCGCCAAGCCGCCATCACCGAGCCGGGGTCTGCCGCCCGCGCGCCGCCCTCACCAGTGAGCCGCGCCGCGACGAGGTCGATCATCCCCTCTCTGAGATAGCCTAACGCCTGAGCCGCTCCTCTCACCCGAAACGGAACCACGGCGATCAGGTTGGGATCGACCACGGTTTTTGGACGCGGCCACGCCAGGTATCCCGCCACGAGCGCGAACCCTAGTGCCGCGACTACCGGCACGATCATTCGGCGCGCACTCCGGCGCCGGGCTGGGGAGGGGGACGCTACGACCCCATCACCAGCTCTGGTCAGCGCCTCGGCAAAGTCGGTTGCCGTTGCGAAGCGGTCGGCGGGAACCTTGGCCAGCGCCCGGGTTACGCTTTGTTCCACGGCCGCAGGTACCGTGTCCCGCACCGTCCGGAGCGGCGGGACCGGGTCGATTGCGTGGCGCGCCAGCAGCTGCTGCGCCGTGGCCCCGACGAACGGCGGCTGCCCTGCGAGCATCTCGTAAAGCACGCAACCCAGCGCGTACAGATCGCTCCGCCCGTCGAGGTCTCTGCTGGCGGTGGCCTGCTCCGGACTCATGTACGCCGGAGTTCCCAGTGCCAGACCAGTCTCGGTGAGCCGGTCCTCGCCGGCCGCGCTGATAGCCCGCGCCACTCCGAAGTCCGCCACCACAGCCTGATCACTCTCCAGGAGGATGTTTTCCGGCTTGATGTCGCGATGGACGACGCCATGCGCGTGAGCGTAGCCCAGCGCGCCCAGCACCTGGGCGGCGATCCGCATCGCCCGATCGAGCGGAAGCTGGCGCTCGCGCGACAGCAGCTGCCGGAGCGATTCGCCCTCCACGTACGGCATGGTGTACCACAACCGGCTCGCGGTCTCGCCCGAGTCGTGCACCGGGAGGATGTGCGGATGTCGCAGGCGGGCGGCGATCCTGATCTCCAGCAGGAACCGCTCCGGTCCGAGCGAGGCAGCCAGCTCGGGCCGCAGGACCTTCAGGGCGACGGGCCGGTCGTGCCGGATGTCGTGGGCGAGGTAGACCGTGGCCATGCCGCCGCGCCCCAGCTCTCGCTCGATGCGATAGCGGTCGGCCAGGGCGGCCGCGAGGTCGGGTGCATCGGGCAACGAGGGAGCCGTTTAGATGCCGCTCCTTAAGGTGCTACGAGTTCAGTCGTCGGCGGGAACTTGATGTGCCGATATCTCAGCGTTGCAATGAGCGGCGAGAAAGCTGAATGCGCAGGAGAAGGGATCACAGGCCGGCAATGATCGGCGAAGGTTTGAAGCCCCAGAACGTGAGATAGATGCCCAGCGAGAATTCCCATACGGCAATCGGCAGCGCCGCAAGCGCGGCAGCGCTGCTTATCGCGCCAATCCCCCCGACCAGAATGGCGAACCATGACGCCACGAGCAGAGCTGCTCCGATGAATCCCAGGACCGGAAGCCAGCGGGGCACCAGGCGCGACTGGTACAACAGGGAGCCGAGCAACCCGCCGTTCACGGCCGGGATGAAGCTCTGGCCGAAGAAGAAAGTCCACTGGTACTGGGCGGCCAGGCCCTGGCCGACAACCAGCGCTCCGGTTCCTGCGCCGGCCCGGCGTAAGGTCACGATCGACATGAGGCTCACGATGCCGGCGTAGATCGTGGCGGCCTCCAGGATGCGTGAGGCGACGAAGCCCATCGCGCGTGCTTCGCCCTGCCTCCTGATCACCGGATATAGTGCGACAGCGGTTCCGATACCGGCGAGGGCGACGATCATCTCCAGCAGGACGCCCACGATTACTGGACTGTCCGGTCCGGGGCCGGTGACGAAGCTCGAGGACCGCACTGAGCGGTAGAGAGCCAGGGTGGGAATCGACACGAAGGTGAGCAGATAGAAGACACCAGCGGCCAACGAGTGCTTTCGCAGGGAGGTCATACCAGCTCCTAATGTCACTCCGTGATCCTCGCTCGCATCTAGACTTTGAGCGAGCACCGGAATCCGCGAGCCGCATAGTAGGACTCCGCGCCGTTATGGTACACGAAGACTGTCTCGTAGCGACGATCGCAGAAGAGCGCGCCGCCGAGCTTGCGGATCTTGGAAGGTGTTTGCACCCAGCTGGACGTTGTCGTGTCGAACTGGCCAAGCGTCTGCAGGCCCTGATACTCCTCCACTGTGAGAAGGGCGGCACCCATGGCCGTTGCCATCTGGACAGCACTGGTCTTCGGCTTGTGCTCCTTCCGTGCCTCGAGCGCTTCGCGATCGTAACACACGCTTCGGCGTCCTTTAGGGCTCTGGGTCGAGCAATCCATGAAGACGTATTCACCGGTCGACTTGTCTCTACCAACCACATCCGGCTCGCCTCCGGACTGCTCCATTTCATTGAGCGACCAGAGCCTGGATTTGTTCGCCTCGAGCCGTGCCTGCACGGCAGCCCACTCGATGCCGGCATGGCGCTCCATGTTTGCATCGAATCGGGCCTTCAGGATTCTCAGCAAGCCGTCGTGTTGCTTCGCGGTCATCTCTTTTGCTGGGGGCATCTCGGTACCTGGGTAGACGAGGTTACTTGCGTCGGGCTGGTCGATACGCGGTCATTTCGAACGCCGTAGCCGCGTGAGCACCCGATCCAGCGCAGCCGCAAACGCCTGCTTTGCGCGGGCATCGTAGGGCGGCGGGCCGCCGGTGATGGTACCTGCCATTCTTGCCTTATCCATGAAGTCACGCACCGAAAGACGCTCACCAATACTATCGTGAGTATGCTCATCACCGCGCGGATCCAGCACGGCAACGCCCTTAGGGACCAGAAGCGCAGCCAATGGGATGTCCTGGGTAATGACCAGGTCTCCCGGGCTGGCGTGGGCTGCGATGTGCTGATCGGCCACATCCGCACCGCCATCCACCCATACAGCCGTGACCAGCGGATTGCCCGGGGGCGTCTGCAACCGCTGATTGGCTACGAGAACAGTCTCGAGCGCAAGCCGCTTGGCTGTCCGAAACACCAGTTCCTTCACGTCCCTGGGCGCCGCGTCGGCATCGATCCAGATCCTCAGGCTGCGTTCACTCCCATGCTGTTGACGGCCTGACGTACGCGGCCGGACCTACACGGCGCCCGACGCACCCGGGTGGTTCGTCTGCGCGCCAATTACGGCCCGCTCGATACGGGGATCCGGAATCAACCAGATGAGTGCAACCAGAACGTATAGGGCATGAGCCAGCCAGGGGCGCACGAATGAGGCTCCGATGGCGAACACATAGAGCAGGGGGGAGAGCTTCCCTTGGGGGTCGCGACCCACCGCTGTGGCCAGGAGGGAGTGCGGCCCTTCGGCACGCAGGATTTGTTGCTGCAGGACCAAGTAGGCGACGGCCGCCATCAGGAGAACCACGCCATAGAGCGCAGTAGGGGTTGAGGCCAGGTGGTTCTCGCCCATCCAGGCAGTCACGAACGGTATCAATGACAGCCAAAACAGCAGGTGCAGATTCGCCCAGAGAATCGTGCCCGTCACCCGGTGGGTGACGTGTAGCATGTGGTGATGGTTGTTCCAGTAGATCCCCAGGTAGATGAAGCTCAGTATATAGCTCAGCAAAACCGGCATGAGCGGGCGCAGCGCCGAGAGCTCGGTACCGTGAGGGGGCCGCAGCTCGAGAACCATGATGGTGAGGATGATCGCCAGGACAGCATCGCTGAATGCCTCCACCCGACCCTTGCCCATCAATGTCCTCCTATAGGGAGCATCCGCCCGACCAATCGTGCGTCAGCGGCGCGCTTGTTAGGCGGTGCTGCTGGTTGAAGCAGCGACCGCAACCGCTTCGATCGAAAACAGCAGCCCGCGCGGCAGCTGAACGATCGGGGTCGAGCGCGCGGGAGGCGCAGTCGGGAAATATTCGCTGTAGAGTGCGTTAAGCGTATCAAATGCCTCCGGCACAGCCAGAAAGCACGTGGTCTTCACCACCTGGTCCAGGCCGCTGCCGACATCCTCAAGCAGGATCCGCAAATTCTCGAAGGCTTGGCGTGCCTGGAGCTCAAACGTCGCCCCAACGACCTGGCCGGTCGCCGGATCGAGACCCGCTTGCCCCGCAACGAAGATCAGGTCCCCCTGGCGTACGGCCTGAGAGTACGGGCCACGCTGTGGAATACGCGGACTCTTAAGCGCATCGTGTGACTTCTCCACCCAAACCTCCCTTTGACCTGCATCCGCATAATGACCGCAAATCAGCTGCGGCGGAGCCGCGCCGGGCGGCGGAAATGATGTGACGGCACTCACCGCTTGTGACAATGAGTGGACCTACGCTGAATGGTCGTCGAACCGGCGTACTTGTCCCCTTTTAGGAGGCAGCGGCCCAATGACTAGCAAGCCCTCCAAGTCAGGACCTTCCGGGTCGATCCACAGGCACGTGCTCCCCACCAGACGATATGAGCCAACCGCACTCTACGTGCTTGCAAAGATCCTTAAACGCGAAGGCGTCGATCTCCACAACCTCCCTGGGCCTTGGCGCCCAATCCGGCGCGCGCTGAGGCGGCCTGGGCGCAATGCCGAGCAGGCCGTTCCCATCGTCACGAACGGTACTGTTGAGATTGCAGTAGATACTGCTGAGCATGCGGCCGATCTTTCCGGATTTCTCAATTCAGCGGGACTGGAGCATTTAGATCCAATTCCCAAGCTCCGGCCGCCCGCCCAGGATCTCGTACCTCCTACGGGCCTCTGAGCCTCAGCCGCCAACACCGCCGCCCCGGAGCATGTGCACAGCTCCGTGGCCGCGGCGATGCGAAACGTACGGCTTTCCCGCCAACCGATTATGTCCCAGGGCCGTCGCCCCCGAGCTTGACGAAGAGCGTGATGATGGCGTCGAGCACGACCCGCTCGGTAGCCAGCAACTCGCGCATATCCAGCACCAGCTGCTCCGTGGAGATGCTTTCGCTCTCCGCGTACTTCCTCTGGAGCGCCGTGACCGCCAGTTGGCGCTCGGCCGCGGCCCTCATGAGGCTGTCGAGGTCGGGATCGTTCATCGGGTAAAATGCCTTTGCTGACTGCTCGCCACTTGGATGCGACTTCAGGTATCGGGACAATCTACGTTCCTCAGACCTGAAACGCGCCAGGTGCATGCGTCTGCTAGCCTGCACTTACAATGGACGGGATGTGGGAAGGAACTATGCCTTCCCTACCGGGTAGCGCAGGTGGGTGACGCCGACTCCTGGGATAACAGTCGGGTTGCCCAGCACGGTTGGCGTGCCGGCGAGGTGGTCGAAGAGTCGAACTCCGGAGCCAAGAAGGACCGCCGCGATGTCGACGTGGATCTCGTCGAGGAGGCCGGCATTCAGAAGCTGCCGGATGGTGTCAGCCCCGTGGACCCCAACGGACTTCCTGCCGGCGGCGGCTTTAGCTTGCTTCACCGCGCTTTCGATGCCGTCGGTCACGAAGTGGACGGTCGAGTTGGGCCTCGGCCATCCGGCGGGGATGCGGTGAGTGAGAACGAATGCTGGGCCCCAAGCGTGATTTCCGTTCCAGCCGTGGGCGACCTCGAAAGTGCGTCGACCGGTGAGCATGGCGCCGAGTTCAGACGTGAGTCCGCGAAGGTGCTCGGCGCTCGGCGCGGCCACCTTGAACGTCATGGGGTCGGACCCTCCGGTGTGGAATTCGACGTCGCCCGAGTTGAAGTACCAGTCAAACACTTCGGCGACACCATCGTTGCTGTCGGCGACAAAGCCGTCGAGTGACATGGACATGATTGCGACAACCTTCGACATTGTCTTTCTACCTTTTCGGCAGATAGCGCATCGCCACCGCCCCTGAGCCGAACTCGAGCCGGCTGACCAGCTTCAAGTCGAGCCACTTCGATAGCCCCTCGAATAATCTCGGCCCGTGGCCCACCACCCTGGGGTGGACGATGAACTCGTACTCATCGATCAACCCCAGCTCCGCCAACGCCAGCGGGAGCTTCACCCCTCCCGCCAAAATTCCCTTACCCGGCTCCTGCTTCAGCTGCTGAACGGCCTTTCCCAAATCCCCGCGTACCAGCTCCGCGTTCCAATCAACCCGGTTCAGGGTGCTCGACACGACGTATTTCTTGGCCGAGTCGATCGTCCGGGCGAACGGTTCCATCCAGGCGGGTCTCTCTGCCGTCCGGGCCGGCGGCCGCCATGCTGCTTCCATCATCTGGTAGATCACCCGGCCAAAGAGGAGGGCATCGGCCTGCTCGAGGTTCTCGACCGCATGGCGGTGCAGGTCTTCGTCGGCAATCCCTGCACGATGATCGCAGCAACCGTCCAGTGTGACGTTGATGGAATACCGAAGAGGTCGCATTTATGAAAGAGTACTTTGGTAGGTAAGCCGCCCCCGTACGATCCGCGCCGCCGCCGTGTAGGGGTGGAAGGCCGTCGAGCCTGGTCCCATGATATGAATCACCTCAAATCCGAGCCAACGGAGCACGTCCGCTATCAGCCCGCGATGACAGCGCCACCAGAGAGCCTCGGCACACATGACAGTGGTGCGCAGACCCAGCGCCAGGTTGACCAGACGGCCCAACCCTTCAGCAAAGGCCTCGGTCGCCATGTAATCCGCATAACCTCGAAAGGCCGCGCTGCGCCACGCCGTGTTCGATGAATCCGGTCTCGGTGTGCGACGGCCCCCCAGCTCGGGCAACCACAGGTAGACCAGCCCGAGATTCTCCAGGGTCATGGCGAGAGCGGTCTGAGCGAAATGAGGCCAGCGCCGAGACCCTGGGTACCGCCGTACATCAGCCACTGCCTCGATCCTGTTCTCGCCGAGCAGGTCGAGAAAGCCCGCGAGAGGTCGTGTAGAGTGGCCTATGGTCCAAATCCCTTCTGCCATCCACGTCTCCATAACTCTTTGCCGGCAGAGTAGTGGCCCCTGACCGACACGTCGCCTTGCTGCGCGACGCGAGGTGGCTCAGCTGGCGATCCGCTCCACGCTGAGCCGGCCGAAGAAGTTGATGAAGTGTCCGCCACATTGCTGCAGGATTTGCGCAGCCCGGTCCTTGCGGTCTTCCGTCAGCGCAAGGACGGCGACGAGGGTCCCACCACCTCGCAGCGCCTGCTCGTAGCGTTCCTTCATCTCCGTTTCGGCGTTCTTCAATCCGAGGCTTCCGGTTACGCGGATGAACCAGTCGTGGATGCCCCGGCGCCCGGTGCCGACAGCAAGGCGCTCGATCTCTTCCGGCTTGATGAGCTCGATTTCGGACTCCAGAAATCCGCCGCTGACCAGGGTGTCCAGCGCACAGGCGATCTGGTCCGACTTATCCAGAACGCCGACGACGTGATTAGTGGGGTACTGTACCGGCTCCAGCTCGTCTTGACCGCTGCTTTGTGTGGGATCGTCGAATGGGGATTCAGCCACAGGATTCTCCAGGTAGAGTTCGGACCAAAACTGAAGGTGTCACTCGACAGCCACAAACGGAAGCATTCAGTGAGTGCTCAGCCCTCGCGCACCAGCGTCCACGCCCAGCCAAGTAGCGTTCCCACCAGGAAGGGATAGGCGAAGAACGGGAGCGGCCTCGCTGTGGGCAGCAGCACTTCCCCCGCATAGATCCGGGCGGCCGTGACCCCAAACAGAGCCGCCGCCATACCACCAAGCAGGCGCAGCCAGGAAGCGAAGTGGGGAGGCGCGCTTATGAGAGCCAGCGCCGCCGCCCACAACGCGGTGCCCGCCGCGAACGCCGGCATGCTGCCCGACGGGCCTGCGGCAGTACCGGAGAGCAGCACCCCTTCACCAATCGCGAATACCAGGAATCCGGTGGCTAGAAGCTCGGACCCAGCTCGAAGGTACTTCACTGTCAAGAGACTGGCCGCGAGCACCAGGCCGACGCTATCGATAGCCCACAAGCTAGCCTGAAGCTGCGGTGAACTGACGAACGTTCCGGCGAGGCCAAACAGTGCGCCTACGAGGAGACCGCCGGCGGCAATGCGGTTGAGAGTGGTGCCTGAACTCATGCCATAGAGCTCATCTTCGAGTTCGCTGGAGGAGATGGCTTAAGGCCATGCCAGCACAAAGTTGGGTTCCGCTTGTCGCCCTCGGCTATCACTTTGTCGCCCTCGGCTATCACTGCCCGAGCGGAGCGGGGAGGGTCCCCCTGTCGGTTCCATTGCGGGTTTGGCCACAGTACCGCACTCAGAATCGGTCAGCGGGTGCCATCTTTAGGGACGTTACCTCGAAAGGGCCAGGCTTGGCGCCTTCCGGTGAGCGCCACCCTCAGCCACAACCCGCAATAGCCTATCGCCAGCACTCCGAGGATAACTGGTAATGCCCCAGGCCGGAGCCATACTCCCATAGCGACGGCGGCGAGGCCCGCGAGTAGCCAGATGATCGCAAGGCCCGCAGCGATGACGCGACCACCCCAGCCGAGACCAGCCGCTGCCACGATCGATCTTCTCCTCTCTGGCCAGACGGACCCGCATCAGCTGCATGCCTTGTCAGGCGGGCGGGCGTTTATGTGAACCGTGCCGCAGGTAGAGCCAAAGGGCTGTCAGAAGCGCGGGCGGACCCAACAGCAATAGGGCGGTCTTCAAGAGGGCTACGTCGTCCAGGACAACACTGTAGACGTAGTCCGTGTGCTGCTCAGGTAGGACCGCGGAGACAGGAGCCGGTGCTTGGCGCTGCCACTGGCGCCAGAGTTTGACCACAAACAGGCAACCCACAAGGCCGAACCACGCCAGCCGCACAGCTCGAACTTTTCCACCAGACCAAGTGGCTGGACCCCTCATCTTAGACCTCCGCGCGAACGCCTGGGATCAGCTTGCCCGCTCCTGATCGTATTCCTTCACCAGCCGTTTCGGCGCCTGTCGCCGCCACGCCTCTTCCAGGACAGCCTCCAAGTCATCTTCGCGCACGCGGGTCAGACGCACCAGGACTGTGGGATAGCCCCGGTAATGATCGGTCACGAAAAACGTCTCGGGGTCTGCCTTCATGCGGAAGTCGCGCTCGTCGTCCCCGCACTTGATCACCAGGGTCTCGCCATCCTCCCACATCCGCGCCAGAAACTTGCCGCGGACCCGGAAACCGGGCGTGCCGTACGATAGGCCCTCCTCAACGCCGGGAAAGGCGAGCGCCAGGCGCCGTACCGTAGCCAGGGTTACTCGTGATCTTCTCCGCATTGTTGCTCGGCGTGGCTTGATGGCGTCCCTTTGTCAGGCGCCACGGCGGACCAGATTGGAACGGTACGAGTGCTCCACCGCTGAGATGGCAGCGTCGCTGAGCTCCTGGAACGGCTTCCACGGCCGATCCGAGTTGAGGCTGAAGAACCAGCCATTAACGGCCCAGAAGTTGATATTTACGATCTTGGTAGCACCCGCCGGACTGAGGGCCACACTCAGGAGCTTCACCTCACCGTCGCGCACGGACAGCTTCGGCAGAGCCGTCCGGTCGACCCGGCCCCTAACCAGACGATAGAATCGTAGCTCCCGCCAATCAGGACTCCGCTGAATCAAGTTCAGTCCCCGCCATTGTCCGCGGAGGGGCGTGACCATCTCGGCAGGCACATGCTGCTCCAGGATCGTGAGCAGGAAGCGCTCGAACGGCGAGAGAACTACCCCGCCTCGTAGCAGGCGAGTCCAGACACCTGTGGTTGGGAGATTCTCAGGGCTCATGGAACTCCTGGCGGTATCGGGCCGCATATCAGCGGCCGCGAGTGCTCAGCCTGCCATCTGACGTTCCTTACGAGTGAAGCGTCTGCCGGCTACGGATCATGCGCCTGCATGCGCTTGTTAGTCGCGGCCCGCGCCTAAGCGCATCAGATTGCTCTAGGCATCTCGGACTAAGCGGAATGCCCAGATGCTCAGTCCTGCAGCGAGAAGTAATCCCAGCCGCGAAGCTCCCAGGGGCACCATGTGTCCCGCGAGATCAATAGGCCAGTGGCGGACCACCCGAAGCAGATGGGCCAAGGCAATGAGTCCAAACAGGGCGCCAGAGATCTGTAAATAGGCTCGCATAATGATCCTCTTTCACGTAACTGGAATTGGACCAGAAGCTGCATCCTCGGCTGCCACCCGCAGCGGCGTCAACACATACCGGATGAGCTGGCGCCGGATGTAAGGCCCCAGCAGGGGTTCTAGAATCTGCGCGAGACCCTTGAGTTTGATCTCCGCACTGACAGTGTAGCACGTTCCTTCCGGGATCCCCTCGAAATTGTTGACGAAGGTTGCTTCATACCGGCGCTTTGCCTCCCAGAGATCGACGCGGTGCGGGTTCACCTCAGTCATGACATTGGGCACCTTACCTTCCCGGTGGTCAATCTCAAGCTCGGTCCGTCTCCCATCTGAGGCCAAGAGATGAACGCCGCGGATGGTGTCGGGAAACAATCTTGGCCAGGCTTTATAGTCTCGGTACAGCTCCGCCACTCGCGTCCACGGAGCTCGGATGATGATGGACGCGTCAACACGAAGCATGGCAGGTCTGTGCGCCCCCAATGTGGGCGAGCTCGCTTTGCGCCTGGATACAGGGGGTCAGAGCTAGCGCCGCACCCTCGCCCGATACAAAGGGCCAAGCGCGGAACCGCTGAAGCCCCCAACCGGTGAGCAGGCCAGCAGCATAAACCGCCGGCGGGTGCACGAGTACTCGCGGATTGTCTGGTGGTTTAGGATTACTCATCGTCTTTCTTTCGCGAGATGTCGGTGATCCCTTGGCGCCGTAGGACGACATGCGTGGCCTTTTCCGACCCTACGAATTCAACGCATTTGTATCCCAGAGCCCGCAAATCAACACCATCGAGCAGCCGTTCTCCCCTACCGAGCAGCACCGGCGCGATAGCAACGTGCAGCTCATCAATGACGCCCGCACGAAGGTACTGCTGGATTGTGTTCGGCCCACCGCCGATACGGACGTCCTTCCCGGCAGCGGCCTCGCGTGCACGCTCGAGCGCCTCGCGAATCCCTCCGGTGATGAAGTGGAACGTCGTGTCGCCTTCCATCTCGATGGGAGGACGAGCATGATGGGTTAAGATGAAGACGGGAACGTGATATGGTGGATTGTCTCCCCACCAGCCCTTCCAGTTTGTGTCCGGCCAGTTCCCACGAATGGGGCCGAACATGTTCCTCCCCAGAATCCAGGCCCCGACGTTCCGAAAGCCACGGGCGGCGAAATCATCGTCAACCCCGGTCGTCCCGCCGTCCTTACCGAACAAGGCCCGCTGGAGTGTGCGTGTCGGGAACAACCACTGGTGTAGTTCAGTCCCGCCCACGCCGAGGGGATTGTTGATGTCTTGATTCGGACCTGCTCCGTATCCGTCGAGCGAGACGGTGAAGCCTTCAACGCGAACTCGTGTCATCGTTTCTCCGTTTAGACCGCCTAACACTGGAGTTCAGCTGCGAATCCGCGTGCGTAATCCATGCGGCGGTGAGGGACGTCGCGCGGCTACGTCAGCTCCCACGATTGGTTAGCCCGCCTCGTGCACAGTGGCTGAGTCGAAAGTATAGACCCGCCACGACAAGTGCCCGCTCCGATGGATGGACACCGTCAGCCCCGCAGGCGCTGCCGCCGCGAGCACCTCCCCCCAGAACGCGAGGCCGCCCCGGTTCCCTTCCGCGACCCGGACCGTCCACCTCCCCGGCAGTCGGCGCCAGAGCAGCCGCGCCGCCCGCCGCCCGACACCCAGCCGGCGGTGTCGCCGCATTACGAAGAACTCCGCTACGTCGAGGACCTCCGGGTCCGCCGCCATGGGGGACCCCCGAGTCGCGAGCACGAAGCCCGCGACCTGGCCGGCTGCGCGGATGACGAAAGCGAACCGCCGGTCCGGCTCGGACCAGTAGAGCGGCAGGCTCGGGTAGCTGTATCGTCCGCCCGGCCCGAGTACCATGTCGGGGAACACATCGCTGAGCTCGTGAGCGTACAGCTCGAGGAGGTTGCCCAGAAGCGTGGCGTTCGCAGCGGTCGCGGCCTCCAGCGATACCATCGGAATGTGCGACTTAGGCATCTACGTGTCCGGCTAACGGAGCGCGCATCAGGTGCGGCGACTTGCGGGTTTGGAGCCTAACCCACGTTCCTTGGACGTGAAGCGCTCGCCAGCTGTGCGGTTGTTAGACGGCTCCGGACGGTCGGGGCGCTGCCCGTTGCATGTGGAGAATGGGGAACGGACGGCCACCTGCGTCTATCGGCGACCGGGCTGTCACTGAGAAGCCGAGGGCTTTGTAGAAGCCCAGCGCGGTTTCGTTCTGCTCGTTCACGTCCACACCCAGGGCGCCGCCTACGGCTAGAGTTTGTGCGTGGGCCACCAGCAATTTTCCCCCTCCTCGCCCCTGGTGATCTGGATCGATGAACAGCGCCTCAATCGTGTCTTCCGCGAAGCCCATAAACCCGATCGGTGCTCCCCCGGCACACATGAGTACCCACCAATCGACGGCGTTGCTCGCCAGTTCCTGCGCGACGAGCGGGCGTAGGGCTACAAGGTCACCCTCTGAGAGAAAGGAATGCGTGGCGCGAACCGAGCGCTCCCACAACTCGACGAGGCGCTCCGAGTCTTCCGTGCGTGCACGCCGCAGCTGCATTTACCGTAAGTATGGTTCAAGCATTTATCAGATGCCTGCAAACGGCGACTAGTCTCCCGAGTAGGCCCCCAGCGTCAAAATCTGTACCTATCACAGTTCTCATCGGGAAGTGTGCTGCCCGAGTTCTTGAGCGAGTCCGATGAGAATTCCTTCGGGGCCGCGGATGTAGCAGAGCCGATACGACTCTTCGTACTGAACCACGTGGCCAACGAGCTGCGCACCTCGCTTCTGGACCCTGGCGAATGTCTCGTCGATGTTCTCTACGGTGAACATGACGCGCAGGTAGCCGAGAGCGTTCACCGGCGCGTTCCGGTGATCGGCGACAACGGGCGGGGTGATGAACCGCGAAAGCTCGAGCCGGCTGTGACCGTCTGGAGTGACCAGCATGGCGATCTCGACGCGCTGGGACCCGAGTCCGGTGACGCGCCCAGCCCACTCTCCTTCGACCGTGGTGCGCCCTTCGAGTCTCAGGCCAAGCTCGGAGAAAAAGGAGATGGCGGAATCGAGGGATTCTACCACGATGCCTACGTTGTCCATCCGCCTGATCGTCATGATGTTTCCGGGTGTCTAGCGGACCGCGCACGGACCTCTTCCGACGTCAGGCCAAACAGCGGAGGGGTATCGATCTCTAGCATGTTGAGCATGAGGTAGATCTGGGCTCGATGATGCGCCTCATGCTCGCACATGGCCCGCAACCACTTCCACGTGGTGATCGGTGTGCCCGCCGGCGTCCGGCACTTGCGCGCGAGGTCCGTGTCCTCCAGCCCGGCAATGATGTCCTTCGCCTCCTGATCGAGCCGATCGGCGTACGCCAGCACCGCTTCATACCCGTCTGCTAACTCGCGCCCGCATCCAGGATACCGACTGGGACGCCCGGCCACTGTTTCCGCGTACATGTAGCGCTCGATGGTCGCCAGGTGGCGAATCAAGTCGCCGAACGTGAACGCGCCCACGCGATACGTCCACTCCAGGCGCTCGGCGGGAATGCATAGTACCACTCGGCGGGTCCGTTCCCGCAGGTTGCCCCAGTAATCCAGGAACTGGTTCACTGATCCAATTTCCATCTACCGCGTTCCTCGTCGGTTCTGTCTAACGAAGATACAAATCAGCTGCGGACGATCATGCTGGCGCCCGCACACATCGACGCTTCCGCTGCTACGCCGTGAGGAGCGCCGCGCCTCCCAGGAGCCCTGGCCCGCCCCCGCCTGTCGGCTGGATTTGCGGGTTAGGCCAGCCTGTTCGGACCGGCTTCTAGGCGGTCGGCTCGCTGAAGCAGAGAATGTATCCATCGGGGTCCTCCACGTAGAAGTCGATACACGACCACGGTCGCGCTTCGAGCGACTTAATGATGGATGCACCACGCGACCGCAGTTCATCTTGCAGGGTCGCGGCCCCGGTGACACTGATATAGGCGTCGAGATGCTCGTTCTGCTGACGATGTGCTCGGTCGCTGAGCGTCTTGGGGGCACACTTGAGATGAATTGCACAGCCGTCGCGGCTCACACCTGCGTAGAACGAGTCGTAGCAGAAGTCGAGGCTGAATCCGAGCTTATCGCGATAATACGCCATGGCTGCGCTGAGATCGTCCACTAGAAATTGGGGTGCGATGCTAGCGAGACATACCGTGCCGGGACCTGCTTCCGTCATCGTACGATCCTCCATCGGGCAGGGGCTTGTCCGACCCTCTCTCTGGCGCTCAAGATTGAGCACGATCCAGCTGGCGGCACTGCGACTTCATGAAACGGCAGGCGCCACAATGATCTATTCGGCTGCCGCCTAACGGACCGCGCATCAGCTGGGGTGACTTCCTCGTTTGTGCACACTATCCCGACGTTCCTTTGAAGTGAGGCGCCGTCACCCGCATGCGCTTGTCAGGCGCCCGTTGCATCGTGGCCCATCGGCCACCGCACGAGCGCGATACCAAGAATGATCATGAAAGCGGGGAGTAGGTAATTGTTCAGGGCTGCGATAGGAGCCACGGTGTCGGTGACGTTGCGGAACATGCCTGCAAAACCGAACGCCGCCGTCGCGAGACCAACCCAGCCAATCCAGCTGGCTGTCCCTGGTGAGTGCAGCCAAACGATCGAAGTCAATAGGAAGAACGCGCTGAAAGAGAGTTCACCCAGAAACTCACCGAGGTAGTTGCCCAGATAGGTGTTAAGGCCATCAAAAATGGATGAAATGATGGCCTGCTCCGGGGGGCCTGCGCGCTCAAATGCCAATGCGAGGTGCCAGTGAACACTCGGCCAGCGCATGAGGCCCAACATCAAGGCGAGGGCCGCCACTACCGCGAACATCAGCGCCAGCCGCATCGCCCCACGACGTACCGGGGCCAAAGCTTCGTAGGCCGCGACGCCGGCTGGAAGCCATATCAGTGGGAGGAGCGCATAGATGGCCCAAACCAGGCGGCCCTGAGGGCCGGTCGCGAGAAGAGCTGGCAAGACCGTTGCAGCCGGACCATCAAGGACATCAGGGTAACTGAAGCGCGCGGCGAGGTAAGCGAAGACGACAAGAAACGCAATCGCACCACCTGCGAGACAGAAACCCCCAAATCGGATGATTGTGCGAGTGGTCACGATTGTCTTTCAAGCGGTGCGCCTAAACGGGCCGCGCATCAGCCGCGGTGACTTGTCGTTTGGATACTATCTAACCCCTTAAACGTGGAGCGACCGTCAGAAGTACTCCGAGCACGGCGTGACCAGTGGCCGCAGGCCACAGGAGTAGCCCAGTCCTGTTCCCCGATATCCCCCGATATACCAGGTACGCAGCGCACAAGAAGCTAAATGCCAGGAGTGCTCGGACGGCGGAAGCTGGCGGCGCGGAAACACCGCGTGCCGGCCAACAGGCAACTGCGAGTGCTAGCAGGGCAAAACCAGCAAGCGGGGCAAGTGCCCGGTCTGGAGCTGACATCTCGGTGCCGAATAGAAGTTGCGTAAAAAGGGTGGGAGCGAGGATGAGGACCAGACCGGTCGGAATTTCGAGCGCCGCCGCGAGAATGACTAGGTTCCTCATGATCCGCTACACCTCCTCAGCTGCTCGATTCTTGCGACGGCTCTGCCAAGGAGCCGCAGGACACGTCTGGCCGACTCAGTGCCTGGCAGCTCGTAATAGGCTCCGAGCCCGGGGTCAAGAACGTCGCGTCCCAGTGATTTGCCGGGTTTCTCTTACTTGGGGAAAGGTGCACTGTCAAAGTAGATGTTAAACGCCTTGATCTTGTCATTCCGCACTTCAAACACTTCCGCGACGTGGCTCTCGAACACAAGGCCAGCAGGTGGCTGAAGTTCGTATCGGGTCAGAACGCAGGCCCTTTCTCCATCCACGATGATGGGGCCCTGGATCTCCAAAGTCTTGATCATGGAGTAGAAACGCTTTGTTGCTTCGAGATAGGCGCCTCTACCCGTCACGCGCTTGATCGGGCTGGTGAAGCTGGTGAACTCCATCTCATCAGCCAGGAAGGCTTCCCATCCTCGCTTCACTCTCAGACAATCGAAGTAGCCCTGAACGACATCTTTGGTCGCCATTAGGTCGCTCCATCGGTCTCAGGCTTGCAGGGCTCAGGCATGGATGAGCGCCAGCCCAACGGACTGGGCATCAGCTGCGGCGACTTCTCTCCGCTGCCGCACCATATCCAACGCTCCCACCGATAGCGCCTAGAGCCGCGCCACTGCATCCTCCGCTAACGCGTTCTTTAAATCGGCCACCTGATCGGGCGTACGCTTTCTCACCCCGGGCGTCACCCCGTGATGCTGAAGATTCCTCGGAGGCGATCTCTACTCCTGCGCTCCTGGAGGGCCGGTCACGAACTTGGCGGGCACCATCGTGAATTTGTAATAGGTAGGGTTTCGCCAGTCTCCGGCGACGGCGATGTAGGCCTGAAGGTCCCGCCCCACGTGCGTCTGGAATTTCGACAGGACTTTGGGGATGTACCAGCCCTGGGGGTTGGCGCGGATGTTCTTGAAGCTTTTCCAGGGTCCCCATGGCTTGGGCGATTCGTAGAACACGAGCTCGGTCTCCTCGATCTTGCCGGCATGACCGTTGCCGATCGGGTAGTACCAGGTCACCAGCACGTACCTCTTGAGCGCGGGGAGATAGGTCACGCCAGCCTCGCCGCATCTTCCCGGAGCATCGATGATGAGCGTGGCCTTGTTCATGTCGCTGACCCAGCTCGAGTCCTGCATCCCGGCCCCGCCGCTGTAGAAGGCCCAGTCCGCCGCCTTCAGAGCACCAATCTTCGATCTCAGGACACGTCCCAGAATGAAATTATCGCCATTGTCCCAAAAGCCGTTATTGGCGCTCGCGTAGACATACTTGTCAGCGTTGTCTACGGTCGCCGCGGCGTAATCCTTTCCATAATGGATGAAGAAGGGTGTCGAGAACCTCATCCCCGGGAACATCGGCTGCTTGAGGTTCTCCGCAATCGGCCGCGTCCAGTGGACACCATGATCGGTCGATTTGATGATGCTCGCGTGGATGCGGGTCTGCCTTCCTCCGTAGGCCGGGTCAACATACCGATCCATGCCGATGGACAAGTATTGAACCCCATCGATGGAAATGCTCCCCCCACTTTTCCAGTTCCGGCCGTCGATGGCGGTCGGCGCATTCATCGCGCCGTAATCCATGAGGCTCTGCATCTGACCGGTCAAGGCGAGCGGATCGTTCCCGGTCATTTTCGTATAGCCAATATTCCGTTTAACAGTGCCGAAGGCGGCGCCATCGTTCACCGCGGCATAGAGGTTGTCGTCCTCCGCCCAGGTGGGATCCCAAGAATCTCCCCCGTAGTTCATATAGGTCGGCGCTCCAAGCTGGACATCCACAATGGGCGCCGATTCCTTCGCCGAGGGATCCACCCGACCCCGACAGGACAGGGCGAGAGTCCCCGTCACAGAGAGGAGAAGAAACCTTTGAATACGTCGAATCGTGCTCATCCTCATATCTACATCGTTTGTTGGCGGCCGTCAGCGCAGTACCGTCGGCAGGCCTTGCGACCGCTAGCTGGCGCGGGATCGGTTGTCACTACTGGCCTCGCTCGAGTTTGTTGCCTGCATTAGCGGGTTAGGCGCGCCGGGCGGACTCCAGTTGCCCCACAACGACACTGACTGGTTCCTCGCTGAGCGCACCGTGGAGGGCCTGAGCGCACACCTCGCAGACGCCATGGGTCAGCTGCCTGAGACGAGGCTCGGCAAGCGCGGGGAGCACCGCAATAGCCACCTCAATCTCCAGCCACCCCTGCGCCGGCACCGCGACGCGCTCGCACCATGCGCAGATGGTCACGAAATGCTCTGACCGTGAAGAGTATGGTTCCAAGAGCGCTACTGGTTGGCGTTCCTGTTCTCCCAAGGTCCGGACACGGTAGAGCAACCCGCGCTCCCGCCCGGCGGAGATCTCGAGGTCGAGGAGTCGGCGTCGGTCAGGCGCGTCACAACGAAAACAGAGCCGTGCGATCTTGGCGGGGTCCAGGGGCTCTCCACCGTTGGCCAGGGCGAAGCGGAGCCATTCCTCATTGACAGAGGAAATCTCAACGTGCGTTCAGTTCATAGAGAAGATCCGACACCGACGAGAGAAGATCCGACACCGACGATACCGGACAGGGTATAGGTGGCGCGGCCTAACGGACCGCGCATCCGCTGCGGGCGATCATTTCCGCACCCGCACAAAATCTATGGACCGCCTCGGGCCGTCGGCTGCATGAGGGGGTTAGGCCGCATTCAGGCCGGGAAGTCCGCTCGTTATGCGAGCCGAGTGTACGTGAGCTGGAGGTCTGGCTCCCAGCGGTCACCACGGTTCATCTCGCCCTGCCCCACCATGCGCCTGCCCCCATCGACAAGTCGACCAGTAAAACCAGGAGTCTCACGCCACCACTGCCACTCGTCGCTGCGCAGCGCGACGATGTAGCGGCGCGACACACCCCGCTCGTCGAAATACAACATGGAGCATTCCTTGGCATCGTCGTCAGTGCCGAAAATCCCGATGCCGCTTGGAATGTCCGGTTCGTCAATCTCCGAGCGCATGACGAGGAAAGCCCCGCCGTCGGACCAGGCGAAGCTGGTGCGACCATGAAGAGTCTTGCCTGGCAACATGGGGTGCGAGCCTTCAGTGCGCCATTCGCCGACAAGGAGACCAAGAGGCTTCAGGGTCGGGTTGGGGATGGCAGCTTCGTGGCCGATAATGGTAGCCATGCGATACACTCCGCAGATGGTGGAAGTTGTGCCAGAAGGGGAGGCCGGGTGAATGCGGCGAAACGGACCGCGCATCACCTGCGACTGCGCCGCTCGCCCAACCATCCAGCGTCTTCTTAAAGCTGACGCAGCCGTGTGCTGCATGCACTTGTTGGCGGCGCGTAGGGAAACAGATTAGTGCCTGCCGACTTTCCAGTTGGTGGTGCGGCCGATCCAATATCATGACAGCCGGGGATCGCCAGATACACCGCGGCCGTCGCTGCGTCACGACCCTGGCCATTCGCCGCGTGCTCGCCCGATGCACTGCGTTGTTATCCGGCCGCCCGCTGTCGGTACTGTCGAACGAGCGCGGACCACGCAACACCATAGCTGGGCCAAATTGCCTGATCATCGCCCTGCCTCGGAGCGATCGTAGCGACTTTCTCGAAACCGGCCTCTCTCCAACCGATCTTGTCGGAGGCAGTAAACGCGCTAAAGCGAATCTCACCAGATGAAGCATGGAGGTTATTGACCGGGTTCTTGCCTGTTGCCCCGAGCTGCGCCAGCTCAGGTGCTGACGGCACTGCTGAGCCATTGAAGTCGAGTCGTTCAAGATACGGAGTTTCACCGCGGCGGTGCGATTTGATTCGCACGACCCGCAAGAGTGCAACACGATTCGCGAGACTCAGAGCGAGGATGTCACCGGCGATGAGTCCGCAGCTCGGCCGGGGCGGTGGTCGTAGATGCTTGCGAGCTGGTTGGTCGCCCGTTATTTGCCCGCGGGCTTTGTTGAGAACCTCTCGCCGCTTGGGCAGCAGCTTAGGGTTCTCCTGTTCCCACGTGGCGAGATCGGCACCGCTGTCGATGGCAGCTAGAGCCCGGCCACGAACGACCGGATCAAGTCGACCGATCTTCGACTGGGTTACGGCGAGGGCAACAAGGAACACTGGGCCCTCTTCAGGATCGTCGAGGTAACTCCGGAACTTCTCGAGGGTCAGGCGAGTCGCTTCGGCGTCCTCGATACCGTCTTCAATCCGCTCTCGGTAAAAGTCGCGGATGTCACGCGCCATATCGCTTGAGAAAAGTCCGGTGCCCCAAGTTCCCATGGTGGTTACGCTATCTCAAGAGAACGGTTCTGACGGGACCATGCCCCTTTGAGAGTTCTACGCCGGAGCCCCATGGTCAGGAGTGAGTTCACTGCAGGGCATGCGTGTAGGAATTATCGTGATCGCCTGGAGCAGCCTAAGGACTGCGCACCAGCTCGATCACGGACTCCTCCATGCCAGCGCCGCCGCCAGCGCCCCCAGCACAAACGCCCCGGGTCCTGTGATCAAGATACCGAGTAGCGGCCCCAGGTTGGCCTTCGGGGTGATCAGAAGCGGACCAAAAAAGCCGAGCGCGAGACCGGCCGCGCCAAGGACCCAGCCAGCCCGCCAACTCGCCCCGATGCGAGCCCGGGTCGTCGGCTGACGCGCCAGTGCGGCCCACCAGCAGAGCAGCCCCATCGTAACCAGCCAGCCCGCGATTGGAACCCAGAAAAACCAGCCATCGTTGTTGGGCAGGCGTAGGTTACGCAGCGTAATCCAACCAGCGACCCCAACGAGCGCTGCTCCGACTACCGACCGGCCCAAGCGGCGCAGAGCGAGATCGCGCGGTGGCGCAGTGGTCATTGCTCCCCCATCCCCTGGTTAGAGTCGGTCTAACGAAATGCAAATCCGCTGCATGCGACCCGTCAAAATCTACGTTCCGCAACTCCCTGTCTGCCGTTACCATCCCGGGCAGAGCTCCGCTCCGTGCGCGCTTGTCGACTGCACTAGCGGGCTAGGCTGCAGGCCGGCCTGGCTCTACCCGATCCGAGTTTTACCGAGCGCCTTACGTACGGCCGCGATCTCGCCCACATGGTAGTTCTCGTGGAGGGCCGCTTCGTAGACTCCCTGACCCAGGGAGCGGAAGTACGGATTCGCCACGCGCGGCGGGCGATCCAGGTCAGCGTCCTCGGCTGCCTCCAGGATCGCCAGCAGGTGCGTATGCGTCCGATCAAGGAGCGCCCAAAGCTCCGCTAGCGAGAGATACCCTGTCCCTTCGTCGGGTGCCGGGCTCCCGGTGGCACACGCAGCTCGCACGGCGGGCGGCACGAGCGGTTCCGGTCTTTCATCCAGCGTGAACAGCTGCGCGACATCGTCCTCCACGCAAGCGATATGGCCCAACTGCCACGCCAGTGGATTCGGAGCGCGGCTCCCGGGCACCGGTAGTCTGGCATCCGCCTCGGTGAAGTCTTGCGCCCACGCCTTGAGCCAGGCCCGCGCGTCGTTGGAGATAGCCAACAGCGTCGGTTTGATGTCCATGTTCCCTCGCGGAGTCTGGTCGCCCGCACGCAGATTCGGCCGGCCGTCGGATGCATGCGCGTTCAACGGCCTGGGCGCGCTCCCGGCGACCAGGTTTTGGTGAGCTGGCTATCACAGACCGACTCCACTACAGCCCGTAGAACGCCAGCGTATCGATAATGTTCTCCAGCGTGGCCGCGAGTCTCGGGTGTGAAGCTTCCAGCTCACGTACCCGATCCGCCAAACGTCCGCGCAGTGCGAGAACTGGCCGTGGCGGTGTGCCGGCTGGCCGGTTTAGCGCCTGTTCTAGCTCCTGCGCCAATTCGTGGAGCGTCCGCCGGGTCGGTTCATCGAGATCGTGTGGCTGAGTGAGTTCCGACCGGAGGTTCGCGACCAGCTCTCGCAGGGTTTCTTCTGACATGCTTCTCCCTTCGCGACCGGACTCCAGGAAAGATGCTAGAACAATCCCGAGTTCGCGATCGGGCTGTTACAGCGGGGCGGTGCTCCGCCTAACGGACCGCGCATCAGCTGCGGCGGCGTATTCCACGCCATCGGTGTGCCGCCGAGCGTGGCAGGATGCTCTTGACACTATCGGCTCGAGCACGAAAAGCAGGGACGCACTGAGAAACAGGGGCGTCCCTGCCGAACGGCCGCATCGTGACGGCCCTCTCTGCCGTTGTGAGATCTTAGGACGCATCGCTTTTCGCGGCCACCCCTTGCCATGCCGCAACGCTTGCGTTATATACTGAACCATATGGTTCAGTATCTGACGACCCGACTTGATACTTCGTTCGCCGCGCTCTCCGACGCCACGCGGCGTGGGGTTCTGGAGCAGCTCGGACGAGCCGACGCTTCGATCACGGACCTTGCCGAGACCTTCCACATGACGCTCACGGGCATGAAGAAGCACGTCGGCGTTCTGGAGCAGGCGGGGCTCGTCACCACGAAGAAGATCGGGCGCGTGCGGACGTGCCAGCTGGGGCCGCGCCGATTGGAGCAAGAGACGGTGTGGCTCGAGAGGTACCGCCAGCGCTGGGACGAACGCTTCGACGAGTTGGACAAGGTTGTCGAGGAACTAACACGAAAGGAGAAGAGCGATGAACGCAAAAATCGAAAGTAAGCCCGGCCCCCTGAAGAACCGCACCACGGTGGACCGGAAGTCGGACCGCGAGGTGGCTGTCACGCGGACCATCAACGGCCCGGCGCGCATCGTGTTCGAGGCATTTACCAAGGCCGAGCTGCTCAAGCGTTGGTGGGTGCCCAAGTCGATGGGAATGACCCTGCTGTCCTGCGAGGTGGATGCTCGTGTCGGCGGCAAGTACCGATTGGTATTCGACCACGGTGGCGCCGAGCCTGCCGCGTTTTTCGGCACGTATGTGGAAGTGAAGCCGTACTCGCGTCTCGCGTGGACTAATGAAGAAGGTGGCGAGGGCGGGCCTGTCACCACGGTGACCTTCGAGGAAACGGGCGGCAAGACGCTGGTGGTCCTGCGCGAGAGCTATCCTTCGAAGGAAGCGCTCGACGCTGCCGGCACCGGAGCAGCCGATGCAATGGGCGAGACATTCGATCAGCTGGACGAGCTTCTCGTCACCCTGGGTGCGAGCTCGGGACAGTAACAGAAGCGTGGATCTCGCGGTCGGTCGTCCGATAGTCCCGGCTCACTCTGACCGGGGCTCTCGGGTCCCACGGTAGGTAGTCTCATCTGTCCCGACATGAGTGCGTGGGCGCCATCTAACGGACCGCGCATCAGCTGCGGCGACCTGCCCGTTGGGACACTATCTAACGTTCCGTTGAGCTGAGGCGCCCGCCAGCTGCATGCGCTTGTTTAGGCGGCGCTGCGCTGAGATCTCGACTAGGGCGCGCCGCTCACTGCCGCCAGGCCACCCGTCGGGTATAGAAGTAGGCCGCCATGCACCAGTCGTACGCCGCGCAGAACACTCCGTATGCCAGCGGTATGTCGGTGAGCCGTCGCGCGCCGCCGGCCCCGGAGCCGAGGTGCACCCAGAGCTCGTGCATCAGGTCCCACCCGCCGTGGAGCGCGTAGCCCAGCACGACGAGCGCGGCAAACCGGAGGCCTAGGAGGCCGAGCACGGCGAATACCGCCACCGCAAAGGCCTCGGGCCGGAGCGTCGAGTAGTCGCCGAAGTACGCCACGAAGGCCAGGTACATCGCGCCGATCGGAATGAGCAGCAGCGCGAATAGCATGTGTTCCACCCGCGGCGAGAACCGCGAGCGGCTGATCGTCACCGATCCGATGGCCGCCAGCGCGCCAATCACCATGTACCAAATCAGGATCGCCGCCAGTGGCATGGCTCCCTCGCGGACGTGACTGGTGGATGCGCTCCATGACTGGGGCCTTCCGGACCTTGCGGAGATGCTTCGCGCGCCGCCCAACGGACCGCGCGTCAGCTGCATGCGGCAGTCAGACGCCCGTATCTAAGCGCATCAGATTGCTCTAGGCATAGCTCGGATTAAGCGGAACGCCCAGATGCTCAGTGCTCCAGCGAGGAGTAGTCCCAGCCATGAAGCCCACAGGGGCACTATGTGTCCCCCGAGATCAACAGGCCAGTGACGGACCACCCGGAGCAGATGGGCCAAGGCAATGAGTCCAAACAGGGCGCCAGAAATCCGTAAATAGGCTCGCATAATGATCCTCTCTTACATACCGGACACTGCCGGTGCCTGCGGTTGTGCTGCAGGCACGGAACGCGCATCAGCTGCGGAAGACTCCTCGGCTGCAAAAGCAGACGCGGGAGCGCCCGCCGTCGGTGTCACTGGGATCTCTTGGTGGGGAGCAGAACTACAGCCCTGTTTCGACCACCGTCAGGTCGGTACTGCTCACCACTTCGCTGTTCTGCGCGTGACGCACATAGATGGTGGCCTCACCGGGACCGACGCCCTCCGCCACTCCGCTCAAGGAGTCGATCCGTGCGATCGAGGTATTGCTGCTCGACCACCGCCACTGCTCGGTTGTTAGGCCTCCCGCGACGCAGTCCGGGGAAGCAAAGTTGGCGTTGAGCGTGACCGTATCACCCACTCGCACCACGGTTCGGTCGGGTGTTACCACCACGGCGACCACGCCGGAACAGCTGTCGACGACAATGAGGGTCCCGGCATCGCAGCCCACCAGCAGGAGGGCGACCATGGAGCCATAGAGGGCGATGATGCCGCAACGCAGGGTGAGCTTCGCTGCCATGGCACGAGTGGGAAGGGGATAAAACCAAGGTACTGCTTGAAGCGTTAGGGGGGAATCGCAAGCCGCCGCCGGGCCCATCGCCCGACGACGGCTCACGCTTCGTACCCGACCAACCACAACATCATGCGGCAGGCCTGACTTCGCCGGCGAGGGATCCTACGCTTCACCGTTCACCGTTCACCGTTCACCGTTCACCGTTCACCGTTCACCAGCACCGTTCACCGTTCACCGTTAACCGTCGTAGCATGGCACGCTCGATGCATTACCCCCTCCTGACCCGAGAGGCTAGACTCGAGCTCGGCGGAATCTTTCGGGCCTTCACTCGGTAGTTCGTTTAGAGAGTGGTTTTCAGTTAACGTCTGGAGCGGGGCAGGTCCGACGCTGGTTGCGGACGTGTCCGCTCAGGAGACTCGGAAGATGGACAACATGGAGAATCCGCTCGACCAGGCCTACTCGGGACTTCCCGCCGCCGCTACCGTGGAGGCGTCGATCCTCCTGGCTCAGCGCCTGATCGCCGCCGACCTGGAGCGGAAGCGAGCCCAGGCAGTTACACCTCCGGACGAGAGCGGTCAGGCAAAGCTGGCAGCCTGAGCGCTCTCGGTCAGCGGGGCGAGAGAATCCGGAGCACGGGCCGTCCGCCGACGTTCTCCAGCGGCAGATACACCCGATGAGTTGCCTGATCCACCGATACCGAGTGCGCCGCCGGTGCCCGATACTCGCCCAGAGGCTCCAGCGCCGCGCCGCGTTGCTGGAATACAGTGACCACGCCCGACTCTGCCGCCACGTACAGCCGCTGTAATCCAGGATCGTAGGCCAGCACGTCCGGATCGTCTCCCACCGAATAGCTTCCCATCACTCGTAGCGAAGTCAGATCGAACACCAGCAGTCTCCCGTTCCCCTCGCAGGCCACGTACGCCAGCCGGTGCGGCGCATCGATGAAGAGGCCGTGAGGATGATCGGCGCTGGGGAGATCGTAGCGGCCCACGATGCTGTCCGTGGCGGGATCGATGGCCACCAGCTGGTTCCGGGTCTGGACCGCCACCCAGATTCGATTACCCACCGAGTCGTACTGGGTGTTTCCCGCCTCCCCGCCCAGGGCGACCATGCCGAGTCCGCTGTCGGCCCGGGCGTCAATCACCACGTCCCGCTGCCCAGACTCATCCGACACGAAGATCTTGCCCGCCTTGGCCGCGTAGGCGATCCCATCGGGAAATCGGATGTCGCGGATCCGGTTCATCACCCGAAGCGCCGGTGATTCCAGCACCACCAGCTCGTGCCTTCCTGCCGCTGAGGCGTACACCCGATCGAGCTGAGGCACCGCCAGCACGCCGGTAACCCGGGCAAAGCCCGGTAGGCTGGAGATCACCCGATCGGCTTTCGTGTCGAATACCAGGAGCCGGCCGGCTCCCATCTGCGCGATGTACAGCCTTCCGTCGCTGGGATCCAGGCTCTGGTAGTCGAATCGCCCGACGCCCCCGGGGACGGGGATCTCCGCCACCAGCCTGAGCGGCGCGCGGCTGGTTTGACTCTCCCCATCGCCCGATACGGCAAGGAGAAGAACTATCAGGGAAAGCGACGACAGGATCAGGCGAGTGGTCACTCGCCAAAGCTATCAACAATGGACTTTGTTAAAGGGACTTCAGATACTCGACCAGGTCGGCTTTCTGGGCGGGCGTGAGCTGCAGGTTCTTCGCGGAATCGTAGCGGTCCACCACATCATTGAGCGTGGCCGCGCTGCCGTCGTGGAAATACGGCGCGTGCTGCCACAAGGCCCGAAGCGGCGTGGTCCGGTACATCTTGGTGGCGCTCCGGTCGGCGTGAGTCGGATCGGTGACCACCTCGCTGGTGGGGTGAAGCCTGGTGTTCGCGTCGGTGAAGGTGGTGCCGGCGTGACAGGTGGCGCACTGTCCCTGCCCGTTAAATACCTCCTTACCCCGCGCGGCCGCTGCGGCATCGAAAGTGCCCGGAGGCGGAGCCGGTTTGGCAAGACTCAGCTGATAGCTCTCGAGATCCGGAAGCTTGCTCTCGATCTGATCCGGCGGGTTGGACACGCTGATGTTGAGCCGCGGCTCCGCGAACGAGCCGTGTCCGTGCATCTGGGTGACGCCGACATAGCGATTCCAGTATTCGATGCGGTCGCCATCGCCGGTGTAGGTCACGCTGTTCACCCCATCCAGCCCGTAGGCCGGCGGAATCAGCGCGGGATCGTTTTGCCCGTCGAAGTTGTACCGGGCGTCGTACTTGCCCGGTCCCCACGAGTTGTACACCGCCTTCTGCTCGCTGGTGAGCGCGGGCGAGAGCGCCACCATCGCACCCACATTGAGATCGAGGTTGGGCCACCCGTCCAGCCGCTGCCCGATACCGGCCTGCACCGAATTGTTTACCGTGGAGTGACAGAGCGCGCAGGTGATCCCGACCTTGGTGAGCGTGTCCTTCCCGTTGATAGTCTCCACCGTGCCCTTGAGACCCACCACCGCGTTCAGCTTGAGCAGGGCGACGGTGGTCGCGGGCGAGTTGAGGTCTGCGCTCTCGAGCGTGCCCGGCGGCACCGCGTCGGCGTCCACCTTGAGTCCCACACTCAGCGCGGTCGCCGGGCTCACCCCCGAGCTGATCACCTCATGCATCCGGAGGGTGTCGGTCCAGAACGTCTCGTCGCCGTAGGTGTCGAAGCGGAAGGTCTGCTGGCCCTGGGCCAGTTGCTGTGGGTTAGCCTCGTCGGGACCGTTGTCGCTGCAGGCGGGGGCCGAAGCCAGCAGAGCGGCTCCAAGGAGAGTCGTCGTGGTGAACCGCTGAGCGCCAGGGGAACGAGCCATGCGCGAACCTAGGTGGCGCGCCACCTCGCGTCAGTTAGCTCGCTAACATCTCGCTCATCCCGCCCGGCTCCTGGCCTCCAGAAACCGATGGAGTCCTCCGGGATGGACCGTGATCGCCCCTCGGGCCGAGTAGCTGATGTGCCCGCTGGCTCGCAATCGATTGAGCAGCCCGGACACCACCTCCCGCCGGGCTCCCACCAGCCGGGCCAGCTCCTCCTGCTTGATGTGATGCGCCAGGCTGGTGCCGTTCTCCGCCGGCTGGCCCAATTCATTCGGCCAGCCGGAGCAGGGTGCGCACCAGCCGGTAGAGCACCGTGTCCCAGGAGAGACTCTCGATCTGCTCGTACGCGTCGGCCAGACGGTCGCACACCGCGCCGGCAAACTCCACCGCGGTTTCAGGATCGTCCCGCAGTCGTCCCAGCAATGCCGCCACCGACATCTCCACCACCGCGCTCGGCTCCAGAGCGACGGCGTCCTCCCGCCGGTTGCCGCCGCAGACACAGAGCTCTCCCACCAGATCGCCCGGCTTGCAGAGCCGGAGCGTCAGCTCCTCGCCCTCGGGAGAGATCGCGCCCGTCTTGATCAGCCCGCTCAGCACCAGAAACAGACTTCGGGCGGGACTTCCCGTCCGGTAGAGGTGCTGGCCCGGTTCCAGCCGGCGCGGCGGCAGCTGTGCCAGATGCTGGCACAGCCGGCCCCGCACCGAGCCTCCGAACGCCGCACACTCGTCATGTTCCTCGAACTGCAGCGCGAACTCTTGTCGAGGAGAACGCATGATCTGGGTGAACAGCCTGAGCCTTCGCTCGAGCAGCGGATCGGCGTCGGCCTCAGCATTGCGCCAGTTCCGGTAAGCCATGAAAGTCACGTCACTCTCCTCACGAACGTCCGGTCAATGGACGACCTGACTGTTCGGCTGATCGGGTATCCCGATCTCGAAACAGCAGCGCAGCCGGTCGTAGCGGTCGCAGCATTTGGTGACGCTGGCGCCCACGAACTCGCTCAACAAACTCTCCAGCGCGTTGCAGACCTCGGGATGGTTTGCCGTGGCCGCCGCCAGGGGGCAGCCGTGGCTTCGAATCAGAAAGCCGCCTTGCTCCTCGGTGATCTCGGTCAGGCCGCCGAGCTCGTTCAGCAGAGCGCTCGCTCCGGCCACCCGCTCCCGCAGAGTGCCGCGGGGCGCCGCGCGTCCGTCCATCAGCCGGCGTCCTACCTCATGCATCACCGCGTCGAACTGCGTCTCGGGCAGCCGGTGAGCCAGCACATGCATGAGCTGGGTCAGGATCGGGACGTAGGCCCGGGAGAAGAGCAGCTCGGCCTGCGCCGTCGCCCCATACACATGGGACGGCTTGCTCGCTCCCCGCCGGCTGCCCCGCACCTCGGCCAGTCCGTCCCGGAGCAGCGTCGCCAGCTGCGCCCGCACGGCGGTGCGGGTGAGGTCCAGCGCCCGGGCCAGATCGTCCACCGTCATCGGCCCGCGACGAAGCAGCTCGAGGATTCGGCCGCTGGTTCCCTGTGAGGCACGCTTGAGGTCTCGCAATGGTCTCCCCGCGTGAAAGTCGAGATAAGTATAAACTATCTTGCTTTTCTGAGGCAAACTTCGTATTACTACCCGGGGTGCTGAGCCGGAAGCAGAGATAAAGGGTTTCCCGAGGTAACAGGTCTCAACTTTAGGAGGCGCAAGTGCTTGATCACATTACTCGCCGAGCCGCCGTGGCGGCCGGAATGCTCGTCCTGATTGCCGGGTGTAAGAAGGAGCGGACCTCGGACAACACCGCGATGAGCTCCGATACCAGCTCCAGCGCGATGACCAGCGGAGCGGCCGATACCTCGATGGCGATGGGCTCACAGTCGGCGTCAGCCGGGCGCGCTGTCCGATGCCAACATCGTGGCCCTGCTGGACGAGGCCAACATGGCCGATAGCGCGGCCGGCGCACTACGCGGTCACCAAAGCAACCAATCCCGACGTGAAGGCATTCGCCAAGCTGATGATGGGCGAGCATCACGCGCTCCGTGCCCAGGGGCAGCAGCTGGCCAAGCGGCTGGGCGTGACCCCGCAGCTGCCGGCCGATGATCCGCTCAAGCCCGCGGTGCAGTCGGAAATGACGGCGCTCAAGGGTGCGGCCAAGGGCGCGGCCTTCGACCGGACCTACATCGACCAGGAGATCGGCATTCACAAGGCGGTGCTCGACCTGGCCGGCAAGGCGCACGACGCGGCCCAGAACGAGGAGCTGAAGAAGCTGATCGAGCAGGCCGGACCGGTCATCCAGAAGCACCTCGACCATGCGGAGCAGATTCAGAAGAAGCTGGGCAAGCCGACGGCCTGAGGTTTGGCGGTGCATAAGGAGGTGGCATGAGGAGCCGGGCCAGTATTCGGGGACACCCGATTCATCCGGCGCTGATCCCCTTTCCGTTCGCGTTCCTGTACGGAGCGTTCCTCTTCGACTTCGTCGGAAAGCTGACTGACCATCCGGCCTGGTGGCGAACGGGAGGGCACCTCGGCCTCATCGGGATAGCAGCCGCGCTGGTGGCTGCTATCCCGGGTTTTATCGACTACTTCGGCACTGTGCCACCCAGGAGCTCCGGCAAGCAGCGCGCGACCAAACACATGCTGGTCAACCTCGGCGCCGTGGCCCTGTTTATCGTCGCCTGCATCATCAGAGGACAGCCTGGAGCGATGCCCGGTAACGCGGAGCTGGTGCTCCAGGGTATCGCGCTGGCTCTGCTTACGATGGGTGGCTGGATGGGTGGCGTGCTGGCCGGACCGTCGGCGTGGACCATCGTTAGCCCACCGGCGATGAGAACCTGAACCGGAATCAGATCGGCGTGGATCACGCTACGCCCGCGCCGGCAGATGGAAGCGAGGAAACGCTTCATAACGGCTCGCCCGGACCCGATCCGGCTACGTGGCGCTTTGACGAGCTCGAGCCCGACCAGATGAAGCTCGCTCGCCGGCGGAGTCAGATCGGCCGCCGGAGTCGTGTCCCTGGCCCGGATCCCAGTCCGGCTACCGTGGCGGCGGGGTCGACGACGGTGCACCCGACCAGCCGGACGCTCGCTTGCCGTATCGCCGGGCGATGGATGATCCGGCTGGCGTCGGCTCGCAGTGTCACCTTGGCACGCGACCTGCAGTTCACGACTGCCGGAGCCGGCGGCGTCAAGCCGGTCCGGCGGCATGAGCATGCCGGTCGCCTCTTACTCGAGGCTAACCGCTAGGCGTAACTCTTTCGGCCGGTGCACGACTGCGCCGACGGCGGTCGCAGTGAGACAGGCAGCCGCTGGCACAGGACTTGACTCGGGCTTGATGGGCCCGCTCCAGGTTGTACGAAACGGGTAGTTTGGCGCTGACCACCGAAGGAATCCAATGAGCCTCAGATATCGCAGTTACACCGGAGGTCGGTACCAAGTCTCCGCAATCGGTCTGGCACTATCGGCACTCCTGAGCGTGTCTGGCTGTGCCGATCCGACCGCCCCTTCAGATCCCGAGACTGCGCCGGCGCTCAGCACCCTGGCCACTCCGGCGCCTACGTTCGTCCAGATCAGTGCCGGGACGTATCACACCTGCGGCCTGACTGCGGACCATCGCGCCTATTGTTGGGGTGAGAGCGCGCTCGGCGCCCTGGGGAATGGAGACAAGAGCGGGCTCATCCAGAAGGCACCCGTCCCGGTTTCGACCAACCTCAGATTCATTCTTATCAGCGCCGGCTCGTCCAACACCTGTGCCTTGACCGGACAGAACCTGGCCTACTGCTGGGGCGTGAATTCATCGGGTGAGTTGGGCGACGGCACCACCACGAATCGGTACACCCCGAAGGCAGTGGCCGGTGGACGGCACTTCCGCCAGATTCGCGCCGGCTATCGCCATACCTGCGCTGTCGACTTCAACAGCGTCGGGTTCTGCTGGGGAGAGAACGCATCGGGCCAGCTGGGGAACGGCACTACCACTGACCGGGCGGTGCCGGGGCGCGTCGCCGGTACCCTCCGTTTTCTGCGGATCATTCCCGGCGGCGACCACACCTGCGCGGTTACCACCCAGGATCGGGGCTACTGCTGGGGATCCAATTCCGATGGCCAGCTGGGTGATGGCACGACGACGAACCGCCTCAAGCCGGTTGCAGTGCTGGGTGGCTTCAGCTTCAGCAATGTGGTGGCGGGAGGCCGTCACAGCTGCGGGGTGACCACCGGTCACGTCGGCTACTGCTGGGGGCGCAACGCGGAATCCCAGCTGGGCGACGGTACTCAAACTCCGCGCTTGCGGCCGCGAGCCGTGGCCGGGGGACTTTCTCTGGCCGGCATCACGGCAGGGGTCAATCACACCTGCGGCCTTGCCAGCGGTCATGTGGTGTACTGCTGGGGATCGAATGAGTATGGCCAGCTGGGCGTCTCCTCCTGGCGCACGACGCCGAACAAAGTGGCGGGCTTCTTCAGCACCATCATCGCCGGGACCGTGGGTAACCACACCTGTGCTCTGAACGACGGCGCTACCTACTGCTGGGGGAGGAACTCGTCCGGTCAGCTCGGCGATGGAACCCAGACCAACCGCTTCCATCCGGTGCGCGTCGGCGGTTGACCCGGCCCGGCGCTCGCTACGTCTGAGGTTCCGCCGCAGCGAGCGCCTTCACCAGCTGATACCAGTACTGCGCCGCCTCGTGATAGGCCTTGACCCCGATCCGCTCGTCCCGGCCGTGGGCCCGGATATCGTCGATCCGCTCGAACACGGCCGATACCCCATACACCGGAATCCCGGCGTTCCTCACGTATAGGCCGTCGCTCGCGCCGGTCGACATCTCGGGCACGATCACCACGCCGGGCCACATCTTGTGGGCCAGCGCGGTGGCCGGCTCGATCACATCGGGCCGGAGCGGCGAGGCCGGGCTCAACGTGGGCGGGCGCTCGCGGGAGATGTGGACTCCGGTGTCGGCCAGCACCCGCTTGAGCGTCGCCTCGACCGAATCGGGCGGCTGGTCGGGAAGAATCCGGCAGTTCACCGTGGCGCGGGCCAGCTGGGGCAGGGCATTGTCGGCATGGCCGGCAAAGAGCCGGGTGGCAACGCAGGTAGTGTGGAGCAGGGAGTTGTAGTAGGGCGTGGCCGCGGAAAGCCGCCGGGCGGCGTCCGCATTGCCGTTCTTTGCCACGGCGCGCATGTCGGAGGCCAGCGCCTTGGGCTCGGTTGCGGCGGTCTTGTTGAAGTACTCCCGGGTGGTCTCGTTCAGCCGTACAGGGAAGGAGAAATTCGCCAGGCGGTTCAGCGCCCGGGTGAGCTGATAGATCGCGTTGCTCGGTTCCGGCACCGAGCTGTGCCCGCCCTTGTTCCGGGTCTCCAGCAGGAAGGTGAGATAGACCTTCTCCGCTGTCTGCACCGAGAAGGATGTGGCCTTGCCCTCCCGGAGCTCACCCCCGCCGGCATCGGTGTTGAGCGCAAAATCGGAGTCCAGCAGGTCCCGGTGCTGCTTCAGCAGGGCCTGGATGCCATCGCCGGAGGTCTCTTCGTCGCCGGTGAGCACGATGATGAGATCGCGTGAGGGGACGAAGCCCTCGCGCTTGTAGCGAACGAAATTCGCTACCAGCATCGCCGCGCCCGCCTTGTTGTCGCTCGATCCTCGGCCGTAGTAGTACCCGTCCTGCTCCCGGAAGGTGAATGGATCGAACGACCAGTCCTCCCTCCGGGCCCCGACCACATCCAGGTGGGCCATGAGGAGAATGGGTTTGGCGCTGCCGCCCTTGCCCCGATACCGCGCGACCAGATTGGTGATCCCGGGCTCGGTCTCGATCAGCCGCACGTCGTCCGCCGGAAGCCCCGCGCTGGTCAGCCGCTCCGCCATGGCCTTGGCTGCGAGGTCGGTGTGCCGGGCGGAGTCGCTGGTGTTGATCTCGACCAGCTGCTTCAGGATTTCACGCTCGAGCGCCCGCGGCTCCTGCTGAGCGGCGAGAACCGGCGCGGTGGCGAGAAGAGCGAAGACTGACAAGGGGATCAGACGCATGGGGGATCTCGTGTGAGGTTTCACTTCCGATGAACTCTTCAGGTTGAGGAATTTATCTGCGTTTATCTGCGGCTAATACCTTTCGTGTAGATTCGTGATGCCCGATCCGTGCTCCTATCCGTGTTCATCAGTGGCTACCTGACATGCCCATAACGCTAACCAGTCTGTTCATCTACCCCATAAAGTCCTGCCGAGGGATCCCGGTGGACCAGTGGGACGTGGATGAGTTCGGGCTCCGCTACGACCGGCGCTTCATGCTGGTGGATCAGGCCGGTGGGTTTATGACCCAGCGGGACCATCCCCGGCTCGCGCTGGTGAGCCCCGCCATAACCGGGAAGGTGCTCCGGGTGAACGCTCCCGGCATGCCGCCGCTGGAGCTGCCGCTGGAGCCGAAGGCCACCGTGGTGACCCAGGTGACGGTGTGGGACGACCGCTGCGAGGCCACCTGGACCGGAGAGGCCGCGGCCCGCTGGTTCTCCGACTTCCTCGGCATCCCGTGCAGTCTGTTCCACATGCCGGCTGAATCCTTTCGGCCGACCAACCCGGCCTACGATCCGAGCGGTTCCCGGGTGAGCTTTGCCGACGCCTATCCTCTCATGCTCATCTCGGAAGAGTCGCTGGCCGACCTTAACCGCCGGCTCGCCCAGCCGCTTCCGATGAATCGGTTTCGCCCCAATCTGACTGTATCGGGTGGCGGGGCGTATAGCGAGGATCGGTGGAGCCGGATGGAAATCGGGAGCGTGGTCCTGAACCTGGTGAAACCGTGCGACCGCTGCGTCATCACCACCACCGATCAGACCACCACCGAGCGCGGAGTGGAACCGCTCCGCACCCTGGCCACCTACCGCAAGGTCGACGGCAAGGTGTACTTCGGCCAAAACGCGGTGCACCAGGCACCGGGACGACTCCGGGTGGGCGACAGCGTCACTGTCAGCGATGGAGATCGGCCCGCCCGCTAGCCACCCCCGACTCGCCCGCACTGAGCGTCTTTTCATAGAGCGCCAGGATGTGCGAGCGGGTCACCAATCCCAGCAGCCGCCCGCCCTCCGGCTGCACCACCGGCAACGCCGCGGCGCCGCGCACTCCCAGCCGCCTGATTGCCTCCTGCAGGTGATCGGCCGGAGTGACCGTCTCGGTGGGGCTGGCCACGTCGGCCGCGATCAGTATCGGCGCCAGCGCGTGCTGGTCCCGGGCGATCCGGCCCAGCTGCGCGGTAGTTACCACGCCGAGCAGAGTTCCGTCGCCGTTCACCACGGGAAACGTTGACTGCTCACCTGAGCCCAGCTGATCCAGCATCTGGGCCACCGAATCGGTCGGCCCGAACACCACCGGCGCGCTCTCGTAGGCATCTCCCACCGTCAGCGCGTTGAGCACGTCGCGGTCAGTGCCGTGCTCCAGGTTCTCGCCCCGGCGCCGGAGCCAGCCACTATATAAGGAATCGGGCTCCAGCCGACGGGCCACGTAGTGGGAGATGACCGTCGCCAGCATCAGCGGCAGCACGATGGCGTAGTCGTTGGTCATCTCGAACACGATCAGGATCCCGGTGATCGGCGCGTCGGTTGCGCCCGCCACCAGCGCGCCCATTCCCACTAGCGCGAACGCCTCCGGGTGCAGGTGCAGGGCGGGGAAGAGTCCGGAGATCGCCACCCCGAACGATCCGCCGGTAGCCGCGCCGATGTAGAGCGACGGGGTGAAGACGCCGCCTGAGCCACCGGTGTTCAAGGTGAGCGAGGTCGCCACAATCTTGCCCAGCGCCAGCAGGGCCAGCGCCCACCAGGCCATCCGGCCGAACACCTCGAGATGCACCGCCAGGTGGCCGTAGCCCACCAGAATTCCGCCGGAGAGATACACCAGCGCGCCCACCAGCAGGCCTCCCAATACCGGCACTACATAGGGCGACAGCGGCAGCCGCCGCACCCACTCGTCGGTCCGGAAATAGGTCCACACGAAGAGCGCCGACGCGAGCCCGGCCAGCACGCCGAGGATGGGATAGAACAGCAGCAGCTCGCGCAGCAGGGTGTAGCCGTACTCGGCGGGGATGGGGAATGCCGGGTGATTGCCGAAGAAGGCGCGGGAGACCACTGCTGCGATTACGCTGCTCACCACCACTGCCGGAAAGGCGCTGGCGGTGAAGCTGCCCAGGATCTCTTCCAGCGCGAAGAAAGCCCCCGCTAGCGGAGCGTTGAACGCCGCCGAAATTCCCGCGGCCGCGCCGGCGCCCACCAGCACCTTCACCCGGTTTCCCTCGAACCGAAAAATCCGGCCCAGCAACGAGCCGGCCGCGGCGCCCAGTACGGCAACCGGACCTTCGCTCCCGGCCGAGCCGCCGCTGCCGATCGTGATGGCGCTTGCCGCGGTGCGGGCCAGCGCCGGCATGGTCGGCACGTCTCCGCCTCGCCGGGCCACCGCGCGTTGCACGTCGGGGACGTTGAGCCCCTCGTGCCCCCGACCCAGCCGGCGCATCATCCACCAGGCGGTGACGAAGCCGGCGGCGGTGATGAGAGGCCGGTAAGCCAGGAAGGCGGTGCGGGAAATGAAGGTCGCGGGCCAGCGGTAGAACACGCCGAAGGCGAGGTCGATCAGCTTGTAGAAGGCCACCACCCCGAACGCGCCGGCCAGTCCCACCGCCACGCCGAAACCCAGCAGGATCGCGTTCTCGCTCAGGCCCAGGGCGTTGAACTGGTCTACCACCGCATACCAGGTGCCCCGCGCCGCGCGAGCCGGAGTAACCACGATGCGAACGGCCCGGATGTGAGCGCGCCGGGGGAGCTTGCGCCAGTCCATGACCTATCCTAATGCCTCGGACGGCACGCCACAGGTAGATTCTCGCCGATGGAAGTGCAGATCTTCGGAGTCAAGAAGAGCGCCGACACCCGAAAGGCCCTCCGCTTCTTTGCCGAGCGGCGGGTCAAGACGCATTTCGTGGATTTAATCGAGAGGCCGGCGTCACCGGGGGAGCTGAACCGCTTCATCCAGAAGTTCGGGATCGAGGCGTTGATCGACCGCTCTTCTCGCCGCTTCGCCGATCTCGGTCTCGCCGCCGCCCAGCTCGGCCCGGAGCGCTGGCGAGACAAGCTGGTGGCCGAACCACTGCTGCTCCGGATGCCGCTGGTGCGAAACGGCTCTCAGCTGACTATTGGTGACGCGGAGAATGTCTGGCGGGAATGGACCAGTCGATAGAAGGAACCATCAGCCGCGGACTGACTGCCATTCCTTGCAGCGCGGCCCCCCCAACGCTGGATTCTTCCCGGGTCTGGCGCAACCGGGACCAGAGGTGACTATTGAGCGACCGGTGCTCGTCACGGCCGGGTGATCACCCAATTACAAGCGGAGTCGGTAATCCGTTCTCATCGGTCAGCCCTCACGGCTTCCCTTGCCGCGGGCGCTTTGCTTCTCGGTTGCCTGGACAGCGCTCAGGCCCCCTCCGGCTCGCACGGCCCCTCCCGTAAGCCGGGGGGAGCACGATGGGCCGCTCGGCCCCATCGATCTGGTGTACATCTGCGGCAACAAGTTCCTCGCCACCAACCAAACCCGCGACGTAGTTCGGGTCACCTATCACGTGGTGGGCAGCGACGAGAGCGGAAGCCTCACCCTGCCACCTGCTTCCATAGACGACGAAGGCTACAGCGAGACCGAAGTGGAGACGGTGGAGCGCGGCGCGGTGGAGCTGTATCAGGGCGACGATCTCGAGACTCGCCGCAACAATCTCGACCGGGCCTGCGGACCGGCTCCCTCGTCCGCCTCATTTGCGGAGGGCGCAACCAGCGCATCCATGGGAGAATGGAGCGCGCCGTTTCCCTGGAACGACATCGCCGTTCACGTGAGTCTGCTTCCCGACGGCAAGGTTCTCTCCTGGGGCTTCTCCGATCCACCGCAGTTGTGGGACCCTGCCACCGGACAGTTCAGCGCGGTACCCGCGCCGGCCGTCATCTTCTGCTCCGGACATTCCTTGCTGCCCGACGGGCGGGTGCTGGTGACCGGCGGCAACAACGACGCCAACGTGGTCGCTCAACGGCATACCCGACATCACCATCTTCGACCCGGTCTCACAGAGCTGGTCGCGCTCGGCGCCGATGCACTACGCCCGGTGGTATCCCACCAACGTGGCCATGCCCAACGGCGACGTGGTGATCTTTTCCGGCAAGGACGGCACGGGTGCTTCGGTGCAGTACCCGGAGGTCTGGTCGAACGGGGCAACCCACGTGCTCACTCCGCTGGCGCTGCCGCTTGTATCCCCGCTCATTCGTGGCCCCCAACGGCAAGATCTTCGTGGCCGAGACGGCCACCAGCCGCTACCTCGACCCAACCGGCACCGGCACCTGGAGCCGTGGTGGCCCCCCGGCTGTACGGCGCACGGTCCTACGGCTCGGCGGTGATGTACGAACCGGGCAAGGTGATCTACGTCGGCGGCGGCTACACCACCAACACCGCCGAGATCATCGATCTCACCTCCGCAGTCGCCCCGGTGGCAGTGGACCGGGTCGATGGCTTTCCCGCGGCGGCACCTGAATGCGACGGTGTTGCCCACTGGAGAGGTGCTGGCGACCGGTGGCACCGGCGGCACGGCATTCAACGATCTGCACCCTGGCCGTGCACGCCGCTGAGTTGTGGAACCCGCAAACCGGCATCTGGACCCGGCTGGCCAGCAACTCGATCGACCGGATCTATCACTCCACCTCTATCCTCCTGCCCGACGGCCGCGTGCTGCACGCCGGCAGCGGCGAATCGGGTCCCGATCAGCGGAACGCCGAACTGTTCTCGCCGCCTTATCTGTTCCAGGGGCCGCGCCCGGTGATCAGCTCGGCGCCCGACGCCATCGGGTACGACGCCTCATTCCAGGTGGGGACGCCGGACGCGGCCGACATCAGCAAGGTGAGCCTGATCCGGCTCGGCTCGGTGACCCACGCATTCGACATGGGCCAGCGGTTCGAGTGGCTGTCGTTCAGCCGGATCGCGGGCGGTCTCAGCATTTCAGCCCCAGGCAACCCCAACCTGGCGCCTCCAGGGCATTACATGCTCTTCCTGCTGAACGGGAGCGGCGTGCCGTCGGTAGCCAAGATCGTGAAGGTTGGCCAGGTGGGCGATCCCCAGCCGCCGCTCAACGCTCCGCCGGTGGCGTCGTTCACCCAGGAGTGCACCGGATTCGACTGCAGCTTCCACGATGCCAGCACCGACGCGGACGGACAGGTGACCGCGTGGAGCTGGAACTTCGGCGATGACGCCACGGCAGACGTGGCCAACCCTCAGCACACCTACGGGGCTGAGGGATCGTTCCAGGTAACCCTCACCACCACCGACGACGATGGGGCGACGAATGCAGTCACCCATACGGTGACGATCGGACCTCCCCCGCCCAACAGCGCGCCCACCGCGCAGTTCAGCCAGACCTGCAGCGGACTCACCTGTAGCTTCACCGACGGCAGCACCGACGGAGACGGTCTGGTGACCGGCTGGAGCCTGGAGCTTCGGCGACGGCAGGACTGAAACGGTGAAGAATCCAAGCCACACCTACACCGCAGGCGGGACCTATACGGTGACGCTGCAGGCCACCGATGACGACGGGGCCACCAACGAAAAGTCTGCATCGGTGACGGTGACTGCTCCGTCCTCGAACCTGGCGCCGCGCGCTGCTTTCGTGGCGCTCTGCACGGGGCTCACCTGCCGGTTCAACGATCAGAGCGTCGATCCGGATGGCACCATTGCGTCCTGGAGATGGACGTTCGGGAACGGCACCAGCTCGAGCGTGCGGAGTCTGAGCAAGACCTACGCGAGCGCCGGCACCTACACTGTGACCCAGACGGCCACCGACAACAAGGGCGCCACCGGCACGTCCACCGCGGCGATCACCGTCGCCACCAGCGGCATCGTGCTCAACGTCACGCCCAGGTGGACGCCACCAGGCAGTACATGATGCTCGCCTGGAGCGGCGCCAAGGGAACCAACGTGGACGTGTACCAGGATGGGAAGTTCCTGATGGCACAGGTCAACGACGGGCGGTGGACCAACTCTCGCCTGCTGCCGGGCGCCTCGAACTACACCTTCAAGATTTGCGAGACCGGGAAGACCGTGTGCTCCAACCTGGCGACCGTTCAGTTCTGAAATCGCCAGGTTCCCCGGGTTCCGCCTCAGTATTACTTTCCGCACCGCACCTCATTGAATTCCAATCGGCATCGGAGTGCTCGTGACCCAGCTCTCGCTCTCGGGAGTGGCCGTCGAATTCGGAGCGACCCGTCTCTTCCAGGACGTGACCTTTACGGTCACCCGGGGAGAGAAGTGGGGGATCATCGGGCGGAACGGCAGCGGCAAGACCACGCTGTTCGGCCTGATCGCGGGCCAGGCCGAGCCCACCCGCGGAACGGTGGCGCGGGGCGGAGGGCTTCGGGTGTCGCTGATGGACCAGCACCGGGAGTTTCCGGGAGCGAGCACGGTCTGGGAAGCAGCGGCGGGACACTTCGCCGAGCTGCTGGAGCTGGAGCGGTCGCTGGCGCGGCAGGGTGAGGCGCTGGCCCAGGCGGGAGATCGCTGCACCCCGGAGATGCTGTCGCGCTACGATCGCGACCTGGAGCGGTTCGAGCGCGATGGCGGCTACACCCTGGCTCCCCGGATCGATGCGGTGCTGCACGGCCTGGGCTTCGATCCGGACCAGGCTCGCACCCAGTCCCTCAGCGGGCTGAGCGGAGGCGAGCGGGGCCGGCTGGGCCTGGTGCAGCAGCTGGTGAGCCCGGCCGACGTGCTCCTGCTGGACGAGCCAACCAACCACCTCGACCTCGAGACCACCCGCTGGCTGGAGGAGTATCTCGCCAGGTCTCGACGCCACGGTGCTCCTCATCAGCCATGACCGGGTGTTCCTTCAGGCGGTGGTCGACCACGTGCTGCACCTCGAGGCCGGCACCGTTTTCACCTACACCGGTGACTACGAGAACTTCCTCGCGCCAGCGGGCCGAGCGGCGGCTGACCCAGCAGCGCGCGTTCGACAAGCAGTCCCGGGCAATCGCGTCGCAGGAGGACTTCATCCGCCGCAACATCGCCGGACAGAACAGCGCCCAAGCGAAGGGGCGCCGGCGCCGTCTGGAGCGGGTGAGCCGGCTGAGCGAGCCCACCGGAGCGGATGGCACCATGGCGCTGCGGCTGGAGCCGGCCGCCCGGGGTGGGGATCAGGCGCTGCTGCTGGAGCGCGTGCGGGTTGCCATCGGCGAGCGGGTGCTGCTGCACGACTTCTCGGCCACGGTTCGCCGGGGCGATGTGGTCGGACTGGTCGGACCGAACGGGGCGGGGAAGACCACGCTCATCCGCTGCATGGTGGGCGAGCGTCCGCCCGACGGAGGCGAGGTGCGGATCCCTCCCTCGGTCCAGATCGCCCACTACCGTCAGGACCTGGCCCAGGTTCCCTCCGACCGCTCGCTCTACGACCTGATCAACGATCTTCGGCCTAGCTGGAACCGCGGCGCCATTCAGGGCCACCTCGGCCGCTTCGGCTTCTCCGGCGACAGCGTGCTTCGGAAAGCCGGCAGTCTCTCCGGCGGTGAGCGCGCCCGGGTAGCGCTGGCCATGATGATGCTCAGCTCGGCCAACCTCCTGGTGTTCGACGAGCCCACCAACCATCTCGACGTGGAATCGATCGAGGCGCTGGAGGACGCGATCGAGGCGTTCGAGGGCACGGTGATCCTGGTGAGCCACGACCGGGCTCTGCTCCGCGGCCTCACCACCAGAACCTGGGTGCTGCACGAGTCGAGGATCGTGGACTACCCGGGCGGGTTCGAGGAGTGGGAGCAGGCCAGCACCGAGCGCGCTCACGCGGCGCGGGTGGCGGCTGCGGAGGAGGAGTCGCTCCGGCGGGTGCACGAGCGGAAGCAGACCCGCCGGAGCGAGAACACCCGCAAACGCGAAGCGTCGTCCAAGCGAGACTCGCGGAAAGTCCTGGAGGAGGCCGAGGTGCGGGTGAGCGCCTGCGAGGAGCGGGTGGCTTCGATCAGAGCCCGGCTGGAAGATCCCGCATTGTATACCACCAAGGACGGCGTGCTCGAGGCGCAGCAGCTCGGCCGCGAGCTCGAGATTGCCCGAGCCGAGCTCGATTCGGCCTATACCGCCTGGGAAGGGATTAGTAAGGAGAGAGATCTAGCTGGAAAGCAGAAAAACGTTGCCGCAACGCACCCGCCGCAGGCGGGTCCCCGACGCAGATAACTGCACGATCGCTCCGCTTACCCAATCAGCGCGACTTCAAACCTGATGCTGTTGTCACTTCGGTCGCGATGGCGGGTGATGACTTGAGGGTCTGCAGCACCACGCAGTAGCGCTCGGTGAGCTTGTGCAGGGTGGCCAGCTGATCGGGCGAGGCGTCGGAGTCGAGGTTGAGCCGGAGCCGGATCTCCCCGAAGCCCACCGCTGCCTCCTTGCTCACGCCGAGGGTTCCCCGGAAATCCAGATCGCCCTCGACCTCGACCGTGCCGCCCCGGACCGGAATCTCCAGCGCGGTGGCCACCGCGCGGAGCGTCACCCCGGCGCAGGCGGCCAGTGCCTCGAGCAGCATGTCGCCCGAGCAGGCCTGAAGACCGGTTCCACCCGTGGCTGGATGCAGTCCCGCCTCGACCAGAGCTTGCCCCGTCTCCACTCGGCAGCTCACCCCGGGCGCATCCAGCCGGCCGCTTGCCTTCAGAGTCACCACCGCGCTGGATGGGTCGTCCTTGTACTTCTGCTTCAGCGGCGCCTGAAGATTCTTGAGCTGGGATGAGTCCATGAGGGGAAATAAAAGCGTGAGCGGGAAAAACAAAAGCGTGAGCGGGAGGACCAGGTCTTCCTGTGATCCCCCCGCTGGCGCTGTTACCGGCCCCCGTCAGGGCCGGCCTTCGACTGTGATCGTGCTTAGTGCGAGGTTACGCCCACGCCGAGCTGCAGCACGTTGGCGGAGCCGCCCATCGAACGCGCCGCGGAAGTAGTTCGCGACCGGAGTGATCGACAGGTTCTTGCCCACCCGGACGTCGTAACCCAGGCCGCCGAGCAGCCCGAAGCCGGAATCGTCGGCGGTGCTGATCCCATCGTCCACCGAGAGCACCGAGTAGCCGGCGCCGGCCTTGATGAAGAGGCCCTGGGTCGGCATCGGATACCAGTAAGCCGCACCCGACATGTTGCCCATCGTCACCCGACCGCCGAACTCGCTCTTGGTCCAGCCGTTCATCTCGACGCCCAGGAGGATGTTCTGCCGCAGGGTGCCGCCGACCTTGGCGTACCCGCTGACTCCACCCTCACGATCGACGCCGCTACAGCCATCGCAGGTCAGGCCCAGCGAGCCGTAGCCCATGCCGCCGCCGACCCACAGCCCTTGCCGCGTCTGCGCCTGCTGGGCGAAGGCCGAGGTGGCCAGCACAGCCGTGAGGAGCGCGCAGAATCCAGTAGCCCGGAGTGTACCCATGTCGCCTCTCATGTTGTTTGGAGAAAATGTGCCGAGGAACTCGGCGCCCGCATTCGCGTGGCCGCGCGAGGGTGAGGGCAAGTTGCAGACCAATCGATTCGTTGCGCTAAGGTGTTATGGAGCAATGGGAAGGCGACTGACTTCGAGGCGAAATCTCGGAAGGCGGAGTTCTGCAGATCGCGTGGTGAAGTGGGAGTTGCGGGGTCGGGACGAGGGGAGTCCGGGACGACTCCCAGTTCCTGAGCTCCCAGCTCCCTTCCCGAGCCCATACCCCACCACCAACCCGACCGTCGGCTCGCCGCCGGAAAGCCAGAGCGGGAGATCCACGTAGGGCCGAAGTGACAGCGTGGACTGATAGACCAGACCGACCCCGAATTGGGCCAGCGTGTAGTAATCGGCGATCTTGAACAGGACGGTACCGGCGTGGTCCTGGGCCTCGTCATTCTGGTAGGCATAGGCCAGGCCGAACGTCGGAATCACGTTCCAGCGCTGCATCGGCCTGAGCTCGGTGCTCACCGTCAGGCCGAGGTGCGCCGACTGGCGCAGCCGCTTCACGTCCGAGTTGAATGCGTTGTTGGGACCCAGCTCCAGGGCTCCTGCCAGCACCGGGCAGAGGTGGACCCGCGACTCGGCGCCCAGCGGGATCTCGTATCCTGCGGCACCGCCCACGTCGACCGACGATCCGCCGAAGTTTTCGTGAGTCCGGCTGACCACGCTCATCTGGCCGAAAGGCCCCCGAGGAAATCCGTAGCTGAGCCCGGCGCCAAGCGCGTCCGAATGCCAGGTGAGCGACGCCTCGCCCGTCACCTGGAGTGGACTGGTGGAGAACGAAGGCAGGCCCTGGCAGCTCTGGGCCCGGACCGCCGGCGCGGCGGTGAGGACGAGAGCAAGACAAACTGGGAGAATGCGTCGGAGCATGCGTCGCATGGTGGTGCCGTGAGGGTGTCAGGGGGGACTGCGGCTTTTAAAGCAAGACACAGACCATCGACACGGGCGGAAGCCAAAAACGAAACGGGAGCGGCTGGGCCGCTCCCGTTCGTACCACACTTGCTACCGCGGAGACTAGTGGCGGCGGCTCTTGCTGACGCCCTTGCTGCCGAAGTTATAGCCCACGGACACGCCGAAGGTCGGATCGTTCTGCAGATCCGAGCCCACCGGGATGTCAACGGTCGGGCGAACCGAGATCTGCTGGTTGAACACGAAGCCGACGCCGAGACGGGCCAGGCCGTAGGTCTCAGAAGCCTCGCAGCACCGTGGCGCCGGCCTGGTCGACCTTGAACTTGCTGTACTGCAGTCCCAGACCGGCGGTCGGGATGATCCGCATCTGCTGGCTGGCGCCCATCTCGGTGCCCAGCGCGAAACCGAAGTTCGCGTTAGTCTGAGACGAGTTGATATCAGCCTGCTTGTCATCCGGGCCCATGCCGAGAGACAGGTTGGCCACCGGGCAGAGCGCCACCTTCTGGGTGCGGCCCAGCTTCATCTGGTAACCGGCGTGCGCGCCGAGACCCAGCGAGCTGCCACCATCGTTGTCGAGCAGAGGTGTTGGACAGGTCGGCACCAGCGTAGAGGCCGGAGGGCAGACCATAGGTCAGGCTGCCGCCCCAGACCTTGCCGCCATCGGGGAACTGGGCGTTACCGGCGACCTGGAGCTGGCCGGCAGAAAACGAGGCCATACCCTGACAGGTCTGGGCCGCTGCAGGCGACTTCACGATCGCAAGCAGGGCGAGCGGAACCATGAGACTGCGGCGCATGTATGTCTCCGACGTAGAGTGTGGATGTCCCCTGCGCGTCGAGGTCGATCGTCAACGCAGCGCCACGGGGCGGCGACTGCGATCTCGGTCGAGCAGGGTGTCGGAAACAGGAACGCCTATCCCGGATGGAATAGGCCGAAGGGTAGAGCTGGAGGCTCGCGCTTCGGCAACCGGACGATCCCGACGACAACTGCTTGGGACTCCTGGCTTTGCGTCCCCGCCTCACGACGGGTTTGCCTTTTTCGGCATCGCCCCTCTCGGAGCGACGCAAAAATGCTAACCAGGGGGTGCAGTCCACGCAAGGTGTAATTGTAAGTGGCCACTTGCTTGCAGACAGAGCTTGCACTATACTGGCCGCCATGTCGGTTCGCGACCAGCTGCTCCACGCCGCCGCCCGGATTTACGCCGAATCAGGCTACCGGGGCGCCACCACCCGCCGGATCGCCACCGCGGCCGGGGTGAACGAGATCACCCTGTTCCGCCATTTCGGATCCAAGGACGCGCTGATCCGCGAAGCGATCGTGCGGGCCGGCACCAGCGATCTGCCTGAGCTCCTGCCCGAGCATCCCCGCGATCCGGCCCGCGAGCTCCGCGAATGGGCCCGGACTCACATCACAGAATTGCGCAGATCGCCGGGCTTTGATTCGCACCTGCATGGGCGAGATCGCGGAGCACCCCGGGATCTTTTCCAGTGAAAACAGTCCAACGGCTCTGGCAGTGCGGGCGCTCAGCCGGTATCTGCGCCGGCTGCGAGAGGTTGGGCTGGCAAAGGCTCCGTTCAATGAGATTGCCGCTTCCGCCATGTTGATGGGAGCGCTCTTCGCCGATGCGATGGGGCGCGAGATCATGCGGGACATCTATCGCAACGATCCCGATGAAGCCCTCGACGAGTACATTCGACTCTTTTTGCGCGCCATTGGTGTGGGCGTGCGCAGGTCCCGATGAGATCATTTCATTTGCAGCGCAGGCCCTCAGGCCTGCTTCTGGCGGCGGCCCTGACCGCCGGCACCATTCCCGGTTCGCTCGCAGCACAGCAGCCCACACTCAGCCAGGCTCGGACGCTCACCCTGGCCCAGGCGCTGGAGATCGCCGAGCGAAACAGCGAGACCGTTGGCATTGCCCGGGAGGAGCTGGCCCGGGCGGAGGGTGACCGGAAGCGGGCCAAGAGCGGCTACTTCCCCCAGGTGAACGGGACTGCCGCCTATCTCCGTACCCTGGAGAGCCAATTCTCGGCACTCGAGACCGGCAGCGACACGTCCACCGCTGCGCCCCGGATCTGCCGCGAGTTCGTACCTGATCCATCGCTCCCGGTCGAGCAGCGGCTGGACTCGCTGGAGAGCGCCGTCGCCTGCTCCAGCAGCGCCGATCCGTTTGCCGGCTTTCGCAACCTGCCGTTCGGCCGAGCCAACACTTATCGCTTCGGCCTCTCCTTTTCGCAGACCCTGTTCAGCGGCGGGCAGGTGAGCGGCCAGAGCCGTGCGGCCAGCGCCAATGCTCGAAGCGCCGCATTGGGCCTGACCTCAGCCCAGGCTCAGCTGCTGCTCGATGTCACCGGCGCCTACTACGATGCGTCGTTGGCCGACCGGCTGCTGGCGATTGCCGAGGCCACGCTGGAACAGGCCGACACAACGCTGAGCCAGACCCGCCTTGCGCGACAGGTGGGAAACCAGTCGGAGTTCGATCTGCTGCGGGCCCGAGTCACTCGTGACAACCAGCGCCCTGTGGTCATTCAGCGCCGAGCCGATCGCGACCTGGCGCACTACCGGCTCAAGCAGCTGCTCGACTTCCCGCTCGATCAGCCGCTCGCGCTCGCGACCGAGCTGGGTGACACCGCGCTGGTGGACTCGCCCCGGCTCTCGCAGCTGGTAGCCAATCCGGGCGACACCAGCACCAGCGTCCGGGCGCCGGTGCGGCAAGCCAACGAGGCGGTCGAGGCTCAGCGCGGACTCCTACGGGCGGCCAAGGGTCAGCGGCTGCCCCAGCTCGCCGTGAACTCGCAGTTCCTCCAGCTGGGCTATCCCAACAATGTCTCGCCCTTCGGGGCCGACTTCGTCTCCGACTGGGTGGTGTCGGTGGGACTGCAGGTTCCCCTTTTTACCGGCGGGCGGATCGGCGGGGACGTTGCGGTCGCCCGCGCCAACCTCACGCAGGCGGAGCTTCGATTGGAGCAGGCGCGAGAGCTGGCGGAGGTGGACGGCAGAAATGCGATGACCCAGCTCCAGGCGGCGGAGGCCGGATGGCAGGCGAGTGCAGGAACCGTAGAGCAGGCGGCCCGGGCCTACAAGATCGCCGAGCTGCGCTATCGGGAGGGGATCTCGACCCAGACCGAGCTGCTGGATTCCCGGATCCAGCTGCAGCAGGCCCAGGCGGCGCGGGCCCGCGCCGCGCGCGATCTGCAGGTGGCCAAGGTGAGAATCGCCCTGCTGCCGGCGCTTCCCATCGCGGTGCCGTCGCAAACGGCCGGAGCATCGGTCCAGAGCGGTGCAGCCACTCAGCCTGCACCGCAGCCGCTCTATCAGCCGCCAGCCCCACAGGTCGCCGGCACCGATATCACCGGCGAGCTTCTCCCAGGAGTCTCAGGTCAATGACGCGTGTTCTATGGTACGGAGCCGTTCTACCGGCTCTGGCGATCGCCTTGTTCTCCTGCAAGCCGAAGCCGAGCGACAGCGGCTCAGCCGCGGCGGATCCCGTCGTGCTCGTTGGCCGGGAGAACATTGCGGTGGCGGATTCGGCCCAGCTTCGGAGCGGGCCGGCCATCTCGGGCTCGCTGGAGCCGAAGCTGGAGGCGCGGGTGCGAGCCGAGATCATGGGACCGGTGGAGAAGACCTATGTGGATGAAGGCCAGCGGGTGAAGCCGGGGGTACTGCTGGCCAAGATCAACGACAACTCGGTGCGCGACGCGTATCTCTCCGCCCGCTCTGCGGTCCGGACGGCGGAGTCGGCGCTCCAGAACGCCCGGCGGAACGCGGAGCGGTCGTCCCGCCTGGCTCAGGCCGGCGCGGTGTCGGACCGGGATCTCGAGACCGCCCAGCAGGCCCAGACCAACGCCGAGGGCGCGCTGGCCGACGCGCAGGCGCGGCTGGCTTCGGCCCAGAAACAGCTGGCGAACACCGAAGTGCGCGCGCCGATCAGTGGAATCGTGAGCGAGCGTCAGGTGGCCGCGGGCGACGTGGTTCAGGTGGGCGGGGCGATGTTCACCATCGTAGATCTGCGCACCCTCAGGCTCGAGGCCACGGTACCGGTGGAGGAGATCGGCCGGCTCAAGGTCGGGACACCGGTGGAGTTCGGCGTGAGCGGCTTCGATCGTCGGTTTACCGGAAAGATCGAGCGGATCAATCCGGCGGTAGATCCGGCTACCCGCCAGGTCCGGATCTACGTGAGCATTCCCAACTCTGAGGAAGCTCTGGTAGTCGGGGCTGTTCGCCGAGGGTCGGGTCGCCACCGATGCCCGTCGCGCGATAGCGGTCCCGTTCTCGGCGGTAGACCGGCGGGGCACCGCGCCGGTGATTCACCGGATCAAGGATGGAAAGGTGAATCTGGTGCCGGTCGAGCTGGGCGTGAGAGACGAGGCGGCGGAACTGATCGAGGTCAACTCCGGAATTTCTCCGGGCGACACCGTGCTGCTGGGATCGGCTCAGGCGGTGACCGAGGGCAGTCCGGTGAAGATCACGCAGGACGAGGTCAGCCGCTGATGTTCATCTCCGATTTTGCCATTCGCCGGCCGATCGTGACGGTGACCGCCATGGTCGCCCTGGTGGTATTCGGCATCTTCGCCCTGCTCAATCTCCACACCGACGAGTTTCCCGACATCCAGCAGCCGGTGGTGGGCGTAACCATCGTCTATCCGGGCGCGTCGCCTTCCGAGGTTACCCGGGAGATCATCGACCCGGTGGAGGACGCGATCTTCGGGATCAGCGGGGTGGACGGCGAGAAGTCCACCTGCTCGGCGACGGATGGTCTGGCCTCGTGCACCATCTTCTTCGAGTTCGAGAAGCCGATTCAGCAGGCGTCGCAGGACATCCGCGACGCCATCTCCACCAAGCGCGCCGATCTCCCGACCGAGATGGAGGAGCCGGTGCTCACCCGCTTCGATCCATCCGAGCTGCCGGTGGTCACCCTGACGCTGACCTCGGCGACGGTGCCCGCGACGACGCTCACCCGGCTGGCCGATCCGGGAGTGACCCGGGCGCTTCGCGCGCATCGCCGGCGTGGCCCAGGTGAGCGTGGTGGGTGGGATCGAGCGGGAGATGACGGTGGAGCTGCAGCCGGCGCAGCTGGAAGCCTCGGGTGTGAGCGTGGCGCAGGTGGTTCAGGCCCTGGAGGCGCAGAACCTGGCCGCGCCGGTGGGCCGGCTCAACGGCGGGCTGGAGGAGCGCACCATCCGGCTTCGGGGACGTCCCGAAGGCCCTACTGATTTTGCCCAGCTGGTGGTGGCGGAGCGGAGCGGAAACTCAATCCGCCTGGGGCAGGTGGCCAAGGTGTACGACGGCACCGAGGAGCCCCGCACGATCGCGCTCTACAACGGAAGAGAGGCGGTCGGGGTCGAGATCATCAAGTCCAAAGGGTACAGCACCACTCAGGTGAGCGATGAGATCAGGGCCCGGGTGGCCGAGCTGCAGCGCACCATGCCGAAGGACGTGAAGCTCCAGATCGTGCAGGACGCGGGGCAGCGGGTCAGCCGCGCGGTGGCCAACGTGCAGGAGGCTCTGATCGAAGGTGCGCTGCTCACGGTGCTGGTGGTCTTTCTCTTTCTGAACTCGTGGCGCTCCACCGTGATCACCGGTCTGGCGCTGCCAGTTTCGGTGCTGGCCAGCTTCATCGCGGTATGGGCCTTTGGGTTTACCCTGAACACCATGTCGCTGCTGGGACTGTCGCTGGCTATCGGCATCCTGATCGACGACGCCATTGTGGTGCGGGAGAACATCGTCCGCCATATCGAGATGGGGAAGGACCACCTGCGGGCGTCGCACGAGGCAACGGACGAGATCGGGCTCGCGGTGGCGGCCACGACGTTCTCCATCGTCGCGGTGTTCGTGCCGGTAGCGTTCATGTACGGTATCGCGGGCCAGTGGTTCAAGCCATTTGCGCTGACCATTGCCTGCGCCGTGCTGGTGTCGCTCTTCGTCAGCTTCTCGCTCGACCCGATGTTGTCGGCCTACTGGGCCGATCCTCAGACCGAGTCGCACGAGCGGCGGAATCCGATCGCCCGGGCCCTCGATCGATTCAACCGCTGGTTCGACCGCCAGGCCGAGCGCTATCAGGGCCTGATCGCCTGGGCGCTGGACCACCGGCTGGCGATGGTGCTGATCGCCCTGGGCTCGTTCTTCGGCGCGATCGCACTACAGGCCACGCTGGGCGGCGCGGGATTCATCCCCATCAGTGACCGGAGCGAGATCAACTTCATCATCGAGGCGCCGCCGGGGTCCAGCCTGGAATACACCCGGCTCAAGTCCGAGGAAGTGGAGCGGATCGCGCGCAGGCACCCGGAGGTGGCGTACACCTACACCGGGATCGGCACGCCGATTCCGCTGATGGCGCCAGGAGTGGATCAGGCGCTGACCTACGTGCGGCTGGTGCCGAAGAAGGAGCGGAGCATCAGCCAGGACCGTCTGGGCGAGATGCTCCGGGAAGAGCTGTCTCACGTGGGTGGAGCCGAGGTGTCCGTGTTCACCAGCGGGTTCGGCGGCGCCATGAAGCAGATTCAGGTGGAGATGCGGGGCGACGATCCAACGGTGCTGACCCGGTTCGCTACCCGGGCCGCGGCTCTGGTTCGGAAGGTACCCGGAGCGGTGGACGTGGGCCTCTCGACCCGCGGCGAGCGTCCCGAGCTGGTGGTCGAGCTGCGCCGCGGCCTGGCCGGCTCACTTGGGATAACGGTGTCGCAGGTGGCCCAGTCGCTCCGGCCCGCCTTTGCCGGGATCGATGCGGGTGATTGGGTGGATCCCACCGGAGAAACCCGCGACGTCACCGTGCGGCTCGCGCCGGAAGCGCGGGAGCGGACGGTGGATCTGGAGCGGCTGCCGCTGGTGATACCGGGTCCCAGTGGCGCTCCGGTCACTTTACCCCTGGGGCAGGTGGCCTCGATTCGTCAGGGGCTCGGGCCGGCACAGATCAACCACCTCAATCGCGAGGCGGTGGTGAACGTGCAGGCCAACGTGCAGGGCCGCTCGCTGACCGAGGTCACCCGCGACATCAACGCCCGGCTGGCCAGCCTGGAGCGGGAGCTTCCGCCCGGCTACCGGATCACCCAGGGCGGCGAGGCGCGAGATCAGGCGGAGGTGTTCACCCGGATCTTCACCGCTCTCGGCGCTGCGGTGGTGCTGATGTATCTCATCCTGGTGGTTCAGTTCGGCTCGTTCCTCGATCCCCTGGCGATTCTGATCTCGCTGCCGCTGTCGTTGATCGGAGTGGTGCTGGCGCTGATCATCACTCGCGACACGCTCAACATCATGAGTCTGATCGGGGTGATCCTGCTGATGGGCATCGTGGCCAAGAACGCCATCCTGCTGATCGACTTTGCCAAGTGGGCCCACGAGCGGGGAACGCCGCTGCGTGAGGCGCTGATCGAAGCCGGCCGGATCCGGCTTCGCCCGATCATGATGACCACGATCGCGCTGATTGCCGGCATGATGCCGGTTGCGCTCGGCAGGGGAGAGGGTGCCGACTTCCGGGCTCCGCTGGGCCGCGCGGTGATCGGCGGCGTGATCACCTCCACGCTCCTGACCCTGCTGGTAATTCCGACGATCTACGAGATCCTCGACAACTTCCGTACCTGGATGATCGCCAAGGTGTGGCGCCGGGTGGTGCGGACCCAGCCGCAGCCCGCTGCGCCGGCCGCCAAAACTCCGCTCACGACCGGCCAGCCCGGAGGCTAGCGCCCGGAGCAATTTCAGAGCAGAATACCTCCACGTAATTGCCTGCCCGCTGTCCGTTCCCAGGAGGTCCTCTTTCTTAATCTTGTGAGAGCGACTCCGCGCCGAGTCCACCGATTGTTGCGTCTGCTTGCGCCGGCACTGGTGTGGAGCTGTGCCGGGCAGACCGACCGCGGCCCTATCATCGTCACCTTTCCCGGCAGCTCGCTCGGGGCCGAGGCGGAAGTCTTGAACCGGCAGCTGGCCCGATTCAACGCGGAGCATCCCGGCATTCGGGTGATGCGGCGGGACACACCCGACGCGGCCGACCAGCGACACCAGCTCTATGTGCAGTGGCTCAACGCCGGCGCGAGCGATCCGGACATTCTTCAGCTCGACGCCATCTGGACTCCGGAATTTGCCGCCGCAGGGTGGATCCTCCCCCTCGATCAATTCGGGCCCGACACCGGGAGCTTTTTCCCTTCGACCATTCAGGCCAACCGCTGGCGGGATTCCCTCTTTGCGCTGCCCTGGTTCGTGGACGTCGGCATGCTCTACTGGCGCACCGATCTGGTGCCCTCGGCCCCGAATACTCTGGGCGAGCTGGTGAGCTTCGCCAAGCGCGCTCGACAGGAGCATCGCCTGAAGTACGGATTAGTGTGGCAGGGAGCCCGCTATGAGGGACTGATCACGAACTTCGTGGAATATCTGGGTGCGTACGGTGGCGCAATCCTGGAAGGCGGACGGGTGGTAGTGAATTCGGAGGCGGGGCGGCTGGCCCTGACCGAAATGCTCAACGAGATATACCGGGATGGCATCGTCCCCTCGGCAGTGCTGACCTGGCACGAGGAGGAGAGCCGGTTCGCCTTCCAGAACGGCGAATCGGCCTTCATGCGGAACTGGCCGTACGCAGTGGGTCTCCTGCGCGACAGTGCCCAGTCGCGGGTAACGGGGAAATTCAGCGTGGCCGCAATGCCGGCGGGCCCGGGGGGACGTCCTACGGCTGCCCTGGGCGGCGCGCAGCTGGCCATCAACCGCCACACCGAAAGCCCCGCAGCAGCCTGGGCGGTGATCAACTATCTCACCCAACCCGAGCAGATGCGGGAGCGCGCACGAGTGGTCGGACAGTTTCCCTCGCGTGTCGCGCTATATGAGGGAGAGGGATTGACTGCCGAGCTGGGTTTGCCGACCGATGCGGTGCGCCGGGTCATCGAGTACGCCGTGCCGCGGCCGGTCACTCCGGTGTACAACCAGCTCTCAGAGATTCTTCAAATCAACCTGCACCGCGCGCTGACCCGGCAAACCACCCCGGAGGCCGCCCTAGCGCAGGCCCAACTGGACATGCAGCACTTGCTCAACCGAGTCGGACTCGGCACCGGAGTAGCCACTGCCCAACGCTGATCCGGTCCGCGGCGTGGAAGCGCAAGAGGCGCGGCTGGCCTGGGGGCTGGTTCTGCCGGCGCTGCTGACCATCCTCCTGATCGCTCTCTTTCCTCTGGTTTGGACCTTCTGGGAATCGCTGCACCTGCACGATCTCCGGATGCCCTGGCTGGGGCGGCCGTTCATCGGTCTGACCAACTACCTGGATGCGGTGCAAGACCCCCGATTCATCGGCGCGCTGGGGCATACGCTTTTCTTCGCGGTCACCAGCGTCACTCTGGAGCTGGTGATCGGCCTCTGGCTGGCGCTGGCGCTCAACCGCGCGTTCAAGGGACGAGGCCTGGTTCGCGCGGCCGTGCTGGTGCCCTGGGCGATCCCGACCGTTGTTTCGGCTCTGCTTTGGCGGTTCATGTTCGAGGGCCAGACCGGAATCGTAAACGCCGGACTGGTCAGCGCGGGATTTATCCGGGAACCGATCGTCTGGTTCATCCAGGCCGCCACTGCCTGGGTGCCCATCATTCTGGCTGATGTCTGGAAGACCACTCCCTTCGTGGCTCTGCTGCTGCTGGCGGGATTGCAGAACATCGATAGCTCGCTGTACGAGGCCGCCCGGATCGACGGCGCCAGCGCATGGCGCCAGTTCCGCTATGTCACTCTTCCGCTGCTCAAGCCGGCAATTCTGGTCGCGCTGATCTTCCGAACCCTCGACGCCTTCCGAGTATTCGACCTGGTATATGCATTGACCGGAGGCGGACCGGGCACGTCCACCGAGCCCATCGCGCTCTATACCTTCAATGCGCTGCTGCAGAACCTGCAGTTCGGTTATGGCTCGGCGCTATCGGTCATCGTGTTCGTGGTGACTTTTGCGCTGGCCATGGTGTACGTCCGCTTTCTCGGCGCCGACCTCACCGGAGCGCGCCGGTGAGCGAGCGAAAGTGGTGGCCGGTGCTGGCGCTGACGCTCCTGGTGGTGGCGAGCGCCTTCCCCTTCTATTGGGCGATCCTCGCCTCGTTCACCCCTGAGGCTCGGCTGTTTCAGGGGCCTTCGCTTGTGCCGGGGCACCTGGTGCTGGATCACTATCGGGCGCTGTTCACCCAGCGCAACTTCTGGGTCCCGATCCGGAACTCGCTCATCGTGGCGGGCTCGACAACAGCGTTTTGCGTAGGGGTGGGATCGCTCTGCGCCTACGCCCTGGCCCGGCTGCAGTTCCGGGGGAAGCTGGCGCTGCTTGGGTTCATCCTGGCGGTCGGAATGTTTCCCCAGATCTCGGTGGTGTCGCCGCTGTACATGCTGCTCCGTTCTCTGAGACTGATCAACACCTATCCCGGACTGATTCTCCCATACTTCACCTTTGCCATGCCGCTTACGGTGTGGCTTCTGGTAGGCTTCTTCCGCCAGCTGCCGGCAGAGCTGGAGGAAGCCGCAATGGTGGACGGGGCGAGCCGGCTCCGCGCCTTCGCCGAGGTCATCGTTCCGCTGGCGCTGCCGGGATTGGCGACCACTGCGATACTCACCTTCGTGTACAGCTGGAACGAGTTTCTCTTCGCCCTCTCCTTCACCCTCGGTCCGGAGCGCCAGACGGTGCCCGTCGCCATCGCGCTGTTCCGGGGGATGTATCAGGTGCCCTGGGGGCAGATCCTGGCGGCGGCCGTGGTCGCTACGGCGCCCGTCACCCTGCTGGTCCTGGCGTTCCAGCGGCGGATCGTGCAGGGGCTCACAGCCGGCGCGGTGAAAGGGTAGCATGGCATCGGTTCGTCTCGAAGGCGTGAAGAAGACCTATCCCAATGGGCATGTCGCGGCTCAGGGGCTCGATCTCCAGATCAACGACGGCGAGTTCATGGTGCTGGTGGGGCCGTCCGGCTGCGGCAAGAGCACCGCGCTCCGGATGATCGCCGGTCTGGAGACACCCACCGGCGGACGCATTCTGATCGGAGATCGGGATGTGACCGTGCTCCCGCCGCAGGAGCGAGATATCGCCATGGTATTTCAGACGTATGCCCTGTATCCCCACATGACGGTGAGGGAGAATCTCGGGTTCGGCCTCAGGATGCGGGGAGCGGGCCGGGAGGAGATCGAGCAGCGAGTGGAGCAGGCGGGTCGTGCCCTGTCGCTGGAGACGGTACTGGACCGGAAGCCGGCTCAGCTCTCCGGCGGCCAGCGCCAGCGAGTGGCGCTGGGACGGGCGATCGTGCGGGAGCCCAAGGTCTTTCTGTTTGACGAGCCGCTCTCCAATCTCGACGCCAAGCTCAGAGTGGAGACTCGGGCAGAGCTCGCCCGCTTACACCGCCGCCTGCGTGCCACCGTCGTCTACGTGACGCACGACCAGGAGGAGGCGATGACGCTGGGGAGCCGGGTCGCGGTGATGCGCGACGGCTTCCTGCAGCAGGTCGCGCCGCCGATGGAGCTGTATCTGAGGCCGGCCAATCAGTTCGTTGCCGGGTTTGTCGGCTCGCCCGCAATGAACTTCCTGCCGGAGAAAGAGCTGCCTTCTGCGCTCACCCGCAGGGCAGCCACCCTCGGCATCAGGCCGCACGACATTCAGATCGTTGCGCCGGGCACCGGCGACGAGAGTGCCTATGTCGAGTTGGTGGAGTCACGGGGGAGCGAGCAACTGGTCTACCTCTGCCTGCGGGGCAACAACCAGGGCCCGGCCATTCGAGTGGTGGCGCCGCCGGAAACTGCGGTCGAGCCTGAACAAATCGTGGGGCTGCGATTCGATCGGGAGAAGCTGCACTGGTTCGACGAGCAGGGAAGACGAGTCTGAGCGGTGAGGACCGACTACGATGTGTGCATCGTAGGCTCCGGAGCGGGCGGCGGCATGGCCGCCTATGTGCTCACCCAGTCCGGCGCGAACGTGGTCCTGCTCGAAGCCGGCGGCCCGTGGGACAGCCGAACGGATTCGGCGATGTTCACCTGGCCCTACCAATCCTCGCGACGTGGTGCACCAACCAGCGAACGGCCTTTCGGGGAGTTCGACGCCTGCATCGGCGGCTGGGAGATCGCGGGAGAGCCGTACACCGTCGCTGAGGGCGAATCGCTTCACCTGGTGGCGGGCCCGCATGCTGGGCGGTCGTACCAACCACTGGGGACGGATTTCGCTCCGGTTCGGGCCCGATGACTTCCGGGGACGCTCGCTGGATGGCTTGGGAGACGACTGGCCGATCGGGTACGACGATATCCGGCCATACTATGACCGGGTCGACCGCCTGGTGGGGGTGTTCGGAAGTGTCGAACGGCTGAGAAATCACCCGGACGGAATTTTCCTGCCGCCCCCGAGGCCCCGTTGCTACGAGCTGCTGGTGAAGCAAGCCTGCGACCGGCTGGGGATCACCTGCATACCTGCGCGAGTCTCGGTACTCACCCGAGCCCATAACGGCCGGCCGGCCTGCCACTACTGCGGCCAGTGCAACCGCGGCTGCCGCACCAACTCCAACTTTTCTTCGCCTGGTGTGCTCATCGCCCCCGCATTGGCGACCGGGCGGTTGACCCTCATCACCAACGCGATGGCGCGCGAAGTGACGGTGAGTGATCGAGGGCTGGCCAACGGAGTCTCTTATATAGAGAAGACCACCGGGGAGGACCGGCACGTCCGCGCCAGAATCGTCGTGCTTGCGGCCAGTGCCTGTGAGTCGGCGCGCCTGCTGCTCAACTCGAAGTCCTCTCACTTTCCCCATGGGCTCGCCAACTCCAGCGGGATGGTGGGACGCGATCTGACGGATACCACGGGCACCGACGTGGGCGGGCTGATTCCCCGGCTGATGGATCAGGTGCCCCACAATGAGGATGGGGTTGGAAGTCTCCATCTCTACGTGCCATGGTGGCTGGACAATCGAAAGCTGGACTTCCCTCGTGGATATCACATCGAGATCTGGGGTGGTCTCAGCCAACCGGGCTACGGCTTCATGGGAGACATCCACAAGTACCCATCCGGTGGCGGGTACGGTCTGCAGCTCAAGAGGGATTATCGCCGCTACTACGGCGCGACCATCGGACTCGCGATGCGAGGCGAGATGATCCCGAATCCGGACTCCTACTGCGAGATAGATCCCAGCAGAGTCGACCGTTGGGGCATTCCGGTCCTTCGGTTTCACTGGAAGTGGAGCGAACATGAAATCCGGCAAACCCGGCATGCCCAACAGACGTTCCGTTCCATCATAGCCGAAATGGGAGGGCAGGTGGTCGAACCGATGCCAGACTCCGCCACGGATTTCGGGCTGCAGCCTGGAGGCCGAATCATTCACGAAGTGGGCGGTACCCGCATGGGTAACAACCGCCGGTCCTCGGTGCTCAACCGGTACGCTCAGGCGCACGATGTGAAGAATCTGTTTGTGGTGGACGGCGGGCCGTTTGTGGGTCAGGCCGATAAGAACCCCACCTGGACCATCCTGGCACTGGCCTGGCGTACCAGCGACTACATCGCCGAACAGCGAAGGCAGCGTGCGGTATGAAAAGAGCGCTGAGCCGAAGGGAAACGGTAAAACTTCTGGCCACGGCACCATTGGCCCTCTCCTTCGGCTTCAGCCTGGCAGGATGTGACCGGGCCGCACGCTCGGCACGGCAGCTGGGGAGCTCGCCCGGGTTCCAGCCTGCATTCTTCACTCCTCACGAATTCGAAACGGTGGAGGTGCTGGTAGACCTGATCATTCCACGGGACGAACGCTCCGGAAGTGCCACGGACGCCAAAGTGCCCGAGTTCATCGACTTCATGATGGCCGATAAGGACACGACACCCGAAGGCCGAAGCGCAATGCGAAACGGCCTCGCCTGGCTGGATCGTGAGAGTCAACAGCGCTCCGGTCGCACGTTCGTTGGAGCGAGCGGCAGGCAACGAGCCGCAGTGCTCGACGCGATCGCCTGGCCGGGCCGCGCCAAGCCGGAGATGCAGCCGGGGGTCATCTTCTTCAATAGTTTTCGCGATCTCACGGCCTCAGGATTCTGGTCCAGCGAAATGGGAGTCAAGGATCTGCAGTATCGGGGCAACGCGTTCGTACCAGAATGGAAAGGCTGTCCCGAGCCGGCGCTCAAGAAGCTCGGCGTGCACTATGAGGATCAGTCCTGACGGAATGGCGAACAGACGGCTGGGAATCGGGGTTATCGGTAGTGGCTTTAACGCCCGCTTCCACCTCCAGGCGTTTACCGGCGTCCGTGATGCCGATGTGCTCGGTGTCTGGAGTCCCAGCCGGGAGCACGCTGGTAACGCGGCGGATCTGGCACGAAGACTCGATGTAGGTCCAGCCCGTCCGTACGATTCCATCAGCGACCTGGTAGCGGATCCGGCCATTCAGGCAATATGGCTCTGCGGCCCCAACCACGCCCGAGTCGAGAACGTGGAAGAAATTTGCCACGGGGTAAGCCGTCGCGCCGCCCCGCTGCTGGGCATTGCCTGCGAGAAGCCGTTGGCCCGGAACGTTGCCGAAGCATTGCGGATAACCGAGCTGGTGCGGGCCGCGGGCGTCGCGCACGGCTACCTGGAGAACCAGGTGTTCGCTCCCCAGGTTGAGATTGGTCGAGCACTGATCTGGAGCCGGGGAGCATCGGTGTCCGGCCGGCCTTATCTGGCGCGGGCAGCCGAGGAGCACAGCGGCCCCCATGCGCCGTGGTTCTGGCGCGGCCAGCTCCAGGGCGGTGGGGTGCTCAACGACATTGATGTGCCACTCGGCACTTCTGGTCCGGCATCTGCTCACGGAACCCGGAGCGTCTCTGGAGTCGGTTCGGCCGGTGCGCGTTACCGCCCGCATTGCCAGTCTCAAGTGGACGCAGCCTCCATATGCCGAACGGCTCACCCAGCTCATGGGTAACGACGTGAACTACGGACGAGCTCCAGCGGAAGACTTTGCCAGTCTTACGATCGAGTTCCAGACCGGGGATGGGCAGACGGTCTTGGGCGAGGCAACGACATCGTGGAGCTTCGTCGGCCCGGGTCTGAGACTGTCCGCCGAGCTGCTGGGCCCCGAGTACTCGATGTCATGAACACGCTGAATAGCGGGCTCCAGCTCTTCTTCAGCAGGGAGACACTTGCCAGGCCGCGAGAGGACCTGATAGAAAAGCAGAACGCCGACGTGGGGCTCATGCCTGTGGTGGCTCAGGAACCGGTGGCGTACGGCTACGAAGCGGAGGATCGCCACTTCGTACGCGCCTTTCTCGGCCTGGAGCCGTTGCGGCTCACCTTCGATGATGGCCTCGAGGTGGTGAAGCTCCTGATGACCGCCTACATGAGCGCGGAGCAAGGGCGGACACTGGATTTCCCACCGGCGGGTCTGGAGCCTTTGTGCCTGCGGTAGCGCAAGGCACCTGGCGGCCCTGGCCGGCGGGCGATCCTACTGCAGCACCCGAATCTTGATGTTGCGGAAGGCCACCCGGTCGCCGTGGTCCTGCAGACCGATGTGACCGGTAGGATTCCGGCCGTAGCGTGGCATCCTGGCAAACTTGCTCTGCGCAACTCGCGCGTTCCAGTCTTTGCTTCCGATCTCAGCTTCCACCAACTTCACTCCGTTGAGCCAGTACTCCAGGTGGTTGCCCCGAACCAGAATGCGGACCGCGTTCCATTGCCCGGCGGCGTGAACTATTCCGTGACGTGACGGGTAGAGACCATACAGCGCCCCGGCCGAAGTGAGCGGGGAACGCCCATCGGGATGTCGTGCGTCATCCAGCACTTGCATCTCGGGGCCGCTCTCCCAGGGGTATTCCTGGTCTTCGCTCACCCGCCAGAAGATTCCGCTGTTGCCTCCCTCCGCCACCATCCACTCGAGGGTCAGCTCGAAGTCCCGGAACTGGTCGGTCGAGACGATGTCGCCCGCACTGTCGACCCGGGTGATCGTGCCATCCACCACTTGCCAGCCCTTGGGGAGGGCGTCTTTTCGATATCCCCTCCAGTGCTCGATCGTTTTGCCGTCGAAGAGCAGTTGCCAGCCGGCGGTTCGCTCCTCCCGTGTCAGTTGGTTCATCGCATCCACTTGGTGGGGCTTACCGTCAGGCGGTCGCGAGCAGCTGCAGACGGCCGCCCAGAATGCAAAGCCAGCCAGCCGGGCAACTTTCTTCACCGTCCCTCCAGTCTAGAGAGGACGAATTCGACCACCAGCTCTGTCGTGTTCCACAGCTGCACGTCCGAACTGGTGCCGTAGCGCATCGGCTTGAGCTTCCCGCCTTTGATCTCATAACTCCAGAGCTCGTTGTGCTGCATTGAGGATGCACTTACAGCCGATAAGATGCGCTGCAGTGCGTCCCGCAGCTTGGGGTCTCCGGTTTTCTCTAAATGATAGGCCAAGCCGAGGAACAGGAGATTGACCTCACGGCCCCAAACGACGCGGGGACTGTGGTACTGATCCTTCTGGAAGCGATCCCAGATGGCGGGGGTGGCGTAGGCATCGTTGGCTACCAGCGGACCCAGGCCAGTTACGAACAGTCCGACAGGGTACGGGCGAAGCACCGGCTGGATCTCCTGGGACACCAGGTCGGGGGCAAGATCCGGATTGAGAAACAGCTCCGTAGCAGGATCGGTATTCACCACGCGGATCGGTTTGCCCGTTGGGTCCAGCGAGAGAGCCAGGAACGTGAGTGAGTCGGCAGGCTCCTTCTGTGTGGTGAGAACTCCATTCCAGTAGGCGCGCTCAGCGGAGGGCAACGAATGCAGCTTGGCATTGATGCCATTGCGAATCTGAGCCGGAGACAGCTTTACCGTGAAGTGCTTGCGGGCGCCCTTCCAGGTGTCGATCGCACGGCGGAGATAGGTCGAGTCGGTGCGAAATCGCTGTAGGGCGGCGGCGCTGTCGCCCGATGTGCTGGAGTCCTGGTCGAGGCCAAGCTCCTTCAGCGAGTGGAGAATGACTCCGATGGCCTCCAGCGCCTGGGGCACCCAGATGGCATTGATGTCCATGGCAAAGCGGCCACCGGCGTAACCCGCGTCGCTGTCCCGCCAGCTGGCGGAGCGCCAGTGAGTCGAGTCCCGTTTGGGGAAGCTCACCAGGCTCTTGGCCGTGGGATGCTCGACATAAGGAAGGCTGAGGGAGGAGACCAGGTTGAGCTCGCGCAATAGCAGGCCCAGTCGAGACGCTCCGCTGTCCGACTTCTCCTGGAGAAAGGCGCGTTTGCGATCAGCCGGCACCAGGGAATCGGCCAGGTAGCGGGCGGCGAGCACCGGCAGCTGAAACTCGTCGTCGATCATGTGGTAGTTCTCGCGGGTCCGCTGCAGGTCCGCGAGCAGTTCCCGGGCCTGGACCAGGGCACTGTCCGCCTTGCTCCGGCCGGTGGTGCCGGACTTGAAGTAGTGGCCCAGCAGAGAGTCGTACAGTACCGCGTGCTCCCGGATGGCCTGGCCGCCGAGCGCCTCCTCGTGGCTCACATCTCCCCTGGGCCCCAGTTTCCGCAACACGCTGGCGATCACGTGCTCCGGCATGTCCGGCGACCAGATCGGCCGCATCATGAGCGCGGTCATCATCATGTCGCGGCCGAAGTAAGTGGCGAAGTTGGGCAGACCCGCCATCAACTTCTCCCTGCTGCTCAGCAGCTCGACGCCACGGACCTGCCGCTCCAGCCGGCGGGCCGCAATGGCGGCGCTGTCGCTGCCGGTGCTGTCGCGGGCCAGGAAATCCAGAAACTGCCTATTGAAGATTTCCTGTCTCGAAAGAGGAGTAAGCGGCGCCGCATTGGTGCTGACTCGCACGCTGAAGCGGAGGGGCGATCCGGGCCGAGTCTCCAGTGAGACGATTTGATCCTTCACGCGGGCCTTCACCCGCCGGGGATCTACTCGGAGCTCGAGCCGGAGGAAATTGCGACCGATCGAGCGAGGGTCGCTCGATCCGGATGGTTTCGACGGTGTCCCCCGGCTTCAGCTCGAAAGCCGGCACGAGACGACTCCGGAGGTGCTCCAAGCTCTGGGCATGGAGCAGCTCCAAATGACGCTTCTGCTCGTCCACGGGAAGCCGGGCCACGTCGGCCACCAGGAGAGACTCCTCCGCCACGCGATAGGAACCCCCGAACGGCTTCTCGTAGTCCTTGGCGTAGACGAAGTCCCGCTCCACCCGCATCGAACCGAGCACGAACCAGCCCAGCTGGAGGGCGGAGAGGGGAGTGGTCAGGCGGAACTCTATGCTCCTGGTGGAATCGGAATCAGCCACCTCAGCCGCACTCGCGCCCCAGAAGAGGCGGGTCGGTCTCCCCTGGGAGTCCCGAGCGTTGAAGCCTACGCTTTCGTTGGCGGCATCGGCCCAGACCAGCACCGCGCGCGAGGTCTGCGGCTGGAGATAGATCTGAACGGTGTTGTTCCTGGAATCGCGGTAGAAGCGGGTCTGGTAGCCTTGATAGGCGGCGGTGTCGTCGAGCTCGGGATCGGGAAACGCGAGTACCGGCTCGACCGGCTTTCCTGATTCAGCACTGCGAATTGGCGCGGGACCCGGGTGTCCTTCGGACGCTCTCGTACTTGCTACGCTCGCTACTCGGAGCCCTACGTCCTGCCGCAAGTCCTGGCACGTGCTCAGGACACCCGGGTCCCGCGGGCAAACTGCAGTGGCCGAGATCTCGTTGGCATCGTCTCCCGCAGAACCCAAGTACTGATTCGCGCCCACTACCAACGCGACGAGGTAGAAAAAGCCCATCATCTCGCGGACTCCTGGTGCGGAATCATCCGCCGTCCCGACGAGTCCACGATCACATCGTAGCGCTTCCCCCTGGAGTACACGTTGTGCAAGGTGAGCCGCTTCACGTGCGACGGCAGCACCGGATTGAACGCAGGCTCCAGTCCCTTCTCGCCCCAGCGCAGTCCCGTGTACCCGTAGAGCACCTGCTGGAGAAACCCACCGGCTCCGGTCACGAAGTTCACCGCGTCCTTCTTGTCGGGAGTCTCGGAGAGCATCAGGAAGGGCCCCTGCAGCCAGCTCCGATAGCTGTGGGGCAGCAGCGAATCGACCATTGCCCGGTCGCCCAGCTCCGCCGCATCGACCGAGAGCAGGGTGGAGCCCATCATCGCGCCGGGCCCCTCCTTGAGGAGTTTGCCGACCGCCTGCTCCAGCTGGGAGCGCTTGGCCTGTTCGCTCATTTCGACCCCGAGCGGATAGCTCAGGAGCGGAGTCACGTCCCCCAGGGTTGAGTCGGGAGCCCCTTCGTAGGTACGGAAGTACTGGCTGGCGGAGTCGTACGGCAGATGCAGCTTACCGGCGACCTCGCTCCAGCGGGGGTCGACCTGAGCGCCCACTCGTCGGCTTGCCTCAGCGGCGATCTGCAGATTTCGCCGAGCCACGGCATTGGTGTAGGCGTCGTCGCTCACCCCAATCAGCCCTTCGGCCACCGAGACCACGTTCCGAATGTGGTAGCGGCCACCGGCGGAGTCGTAGCTGGCGCGGCTGACCCAGAAGTCAGCCGTTGCCCGGATCACCGGAAGGCCCTCGCGCGCGAGCCAGGCGGAGTCGCCGGTGGCTAGATAGTACTGCCACTGGGCCAGGGCGACGTCGCCGTTGACGTGAATTTCAGAATGGGCGTTCTGCACCGCGAAGAAGGGCGTGGTCTCCCGGCCCTGCTCGTCCGCTTCCCAGGGATACTGCGCGCCGCGGAATTTGTTGGTCTTTGCGTTGGCTTGAGCGGCCGGCAGGGTCCGGGCCCGGAAGGCCACCAGAGAGTGCGCGATATCCGGATGGGTGATCAGGAGCGACGGAAACATCCAGGTATCGGAGTCCCAGAACACGTGGCCGTAATACCCCGCGCTGGACAGACCCATCGGACCGATTCCCATCGAGGTGGCGGAGTCGGAGCTGCAGAGCAGATAGAACAGCATGGACCGTGCGACCCGCTGCAGACCCGGGTCGCCCTCGATCTCGATGTCGCTCTCCCAGCGACGGCCCCATGCCTCCGCATTGGCTTCCGCGAGCGCACGGAAGCCCCGCTCCAAGGCGGCTCTGGCCTCGTTGCCCGCGCGGGTGACGAGATGAGGCTCGGTAGCTGAGGCCAGGGCGCTAGCGACCTGACTGAAACTGTAAGTTCTGCCCTCCATGCCGTCGAAGCTCAGCTCCACCAGTGCGGTGTCGCCCGAAGCGGTGGTGTGAACCGTGGCATTCTCCAGCGCGTGGGGCCAACTCAGCGCCAGCGCCTGGGCAAGCAGGGTAGGGCGCCCTTCGGGCAGCGACGCCATGGTGAGCTGGGCGCCGTTCGCGGTCCGTGTGACCTGGCGGGAGCGAACGATCATGTGGCCGGGATACCAGATGTCCTTGGGCCCCCAGCTCGGATCCGCCCGGCGGAGGGTGCCCAGCGCCAGACGCTGGGGCGGAGGCCATCCGGTCAGCGCAAAGCGCACCCCCACCCGACCGGTGTATCCCGGAGTCAGATCCAGGCGGGTCACCGCCAGAGACGGAGCCGCCCGCGAAATAAACGTCTGCGACCGAACGGTCATTCTCCGAGAGCCTGATTCCCAGCCGTAGCTGGTGAGCGCGGTACCGGAGCGCATATCGACGGATTGGCGATAGTCCTTGACTACCGCAGCTGGGCTCGAGTCAGCGGCCAGCCAGCGGCTTCCGTTGGACAGGCCAAGGGTGCCCCAGGCAGGGACCACCACAATGCGCGGAACATCGCGCGGAGCCTCCTCGAAGAGCGCGGTCATGTAGGCTGGAGCGGGGCCAAGCCCCAGCGCCGGCACCACCATGCCCAGATGACCATTGCCGATGAAAGGGGAGGGGCGGCGCGCCGGATCGGTGCTCTGCAGCAGGAAAGTGCTGTCCGGGGACTGCGGCGAGCTTGCCTGAGCCGCCAGGCTGGAGGCTGAAGAACAGTTGGGCCCAGGACAGCGCGCGCAGGCCCAGTCGTTGGTTCATTTGTCGAAATCCTATAGCAGACGGCGGCGGGTCCAACCCTTGGGCCCGCCGCCGGTGGTGCTCGGTCAATCCTGCAACGATCTACCGCAGTTCTTGCGGCTGCTGCCCTCCGAAGTCATACGCAATGGACGCCTGCAGCCGGCGTGGCAGCAAGGGGCGGGCAAGGAAGAGCGGAGATGCACCCGGGGTTGCAACTCGCGGATTGCCTTCTTCCAAACCTTTGCTCTGCAAGGCGTTCAGGAGGTCCACATTGAACCTGGCTCCGCCCACAATGGCGAACCCGGCGCCGAAGTTGAAGTAACTGTACGCCGGCAGCGCGATGCCCGCGCCCGCCGGACGCTCTGCCACGTAGTGCCAGTCGCCCTTGAACGAAAGGCCGGTGCGCCGGGGCGCGAAGAAGACGGCCAGATTGCCCAGAGATGTCGGAACCCCGTTGAGCCGGCTTCCGATGTCGGTCCCACCTCCGGCTCCCACCTCGGCCTTGAGGATTGTGGTGCTGCCGACGATCTGCAGTCCCTCGAGCGGGCTGATGGTTGCCTCCACTTCCGCTCCATAGGACTTGGTCTCCGCACCGGGAACTATGATCCACGTAGTGGATCCGGTGACGGAGTCGACCACGGCTCCCTGGCTCACGACGTTCTTGAGCTTGGTCCAGAAACCGTTCACCGTGACGCCCAGTCCGCGGTTGGCGTATTTGACACCGCCTTCGACCGATTGGACTTCCCGCGAGTCGAAGAGGTCCACCTGTTCCTGCGCCGCAGCGTTCAGGAACTCGTCCAGTGCCGGCATCTTGTACCCGCGGTTCCCGGTTCCATAGAGGGCGAACTGTTGGTTCAGCCGGTAGTTGAGGCCCACCGAAGCCGACCAGTCGCTTATTTCCCGGTTAAAGTGACGGAAGCTCCCGTTCCCGAACAACTCGTTATCGTAGGTCGTGGTGGAGTCGCCGTCGAGGTCCACTCGGGTGGTGTTTTCCGAGCTCTGCACGAAGTTGTTATACTCGCCCCGGACGCCGAGATCGGCGCGGAGCCGCTCAGTGAGCTGCAGCTCCCCGCCAATTACGGCTGAAGCCACAGACGCATACCCGTGTCCGTTGACGTAGTTGTCCAGGAAGTTACGGAACCCGTTCTTGGTGACCGAATCGGTCCCGTTGACTACCAGGTCGAGGAAACGCGGGTTGTCTCGGACATCCATCAGCACATTGGTAAAGAACCAGTGGTTGTCCTGCGTGTAGTTGGCCACATAAGCGCCCAGGTTGAGCGAGCTCTTCCCGAAGCTTCTCCTCAGCGAGAGCTGGTCCTGAACTGCCGAGATCGGCTTGTCGATATGCCACTCGCCACTGGGCGCGACCAGGCCGTTCGGAGTATCGAAGGGAAGCTTAGCGCCGGTTGGGTCATCGTGATTGGTGAAGAAATACTGACCCGTACTGCCGGCTGGTTTCCCCAGCCCGCCAGACCCGGCCGTAGCGGTGATGTAGTCGGCTGCCGTGAACACCTGGAAAGGCAGCAGGGCGTTCCACTGCTGGGCGTTGCGCATGACCTGGGCGGAGTTCTCCAGGTGCCACTTCTCGCTGAGGTCGAGCGACACCGTCGCGGTAAGCCAGGTGGCCACCGTCCGAAGCCCGTTATCCAGGGGCAGCGTCAGATCCCCCGTCGGGGTAGGCACCCGCTGATCCAGCCCTTCCGCCGTATTCATCGCGACATAATCGCTGAGGCCGGGGACATACTGCGGGTCGAGTGCGTTGGTGAAGGGAAGATCGAGGACGAACTGGTTCCGGTCATTGAGGTGCTTGACCGAGACCCGGACGTACCCGTTGTCAAGATTCCGGGTCACGCTCGCCTTGAGCTGACCTCCCGCAATGCCAGGGAAGCCCGGATCGCGCACGCCGTGATCGTACCGATAAAATCCCCCGACATTGAAGCGCCAATCGTCCCCGATGGGGCCGTTCATGTTGAGGTCATAGCGGGCCAGGCCCTGGGTGGCGCCGCTGGCGGTCATGGTGCCGCCGAAGACATCCCCGCCACTCTTGTTGATGAAGTTCACAATGGCGCCAGGCGTGTTGGACCCGAACAGCGGTGAGCTGCCCCCGCGCACAACCTCCATCCGCTCGATATTGTTGTCGAAGCGGAACAGGTTGTCCGCGTTCATGAAGAAGGTGTGCATGGTGGGGAATACCGGAAGCCCATCCTCCAGAAATGCTACATACTCCACCCCCAGAATGCCCCGCATGCTGATGTTCTCGTTGACTTCTCCGCCGGAGCTCTCGACCCGGGTAAACCCCGGGACGACGCGGAGCATCTCCGTGGTGCTCCTCGGCGCCGCCGCAGTGATCTCGGTGGCCGTCAGCGTGGTGACTGCAACGCTGGCATCCAGGTTCACCCGCGGACTCTGGGTTCCGGTCACGACCAGGGTTTGCAGTTGAAGCGGATCGTGCCGCATGGTGAAGTCCGCGGTTGCCTGAGCGTCGGCCGAAACCGTGACGCTGGTCGACTCGGGCTTGAACCCCAGCAGCCGCGCGTGGAGCGTGTAACTGCCGGGGGGAACCCGGCTCAGGGTGTAGCCCCCATCCGTCCGGCTCTGAGTGCCGAGGGCGGGTCGGTCGAGGTAAATCTGCGCATTCGCGACGCCGGTCCCGTTCTCATCTACCACCCGCCCGGCAATGCTGCCGGTAGCTGCTGGCTGTTGGGCTGAAATTGAGATGGGGAAGAGAAGCGGAAGAGCGAGTGCGAATGCGGAAACGAGATGAGCAAGACGCGAACACAGGGTCATAGCAGCATTCCTCCGTCCGTTCATTGGTTCAGCGCTCGGCGTAACTCATGGGCGTACTCCGAGCCCTCCCCGTGGGGCCTGGAAGCCTGGTCGTGTTGTCGGAACGTGCAGAGTCAGGCAAGGGTGGCTCAGATGCAGAAGTCTGCCGAAGGGACGCCCACGAACCTCGCGTCCCCGTGCCATACTGTCACCGAAATGGTTTTCAGTCAACTGCCTGCCCCCGGGTGGGCCAAACTGCCCACTCATCGCAGGAAGTACTGAACCGTCGAGACTACCCGGACAATTTTCTGAAGCTGAGCTCCCTCGTTGACTCCGGGGGCTTGATCCCTGGGCAGTATGACGAAAATTCCCTGGCTGGCCTGTCGAATGCTGCCCAGCCCGCTTCTGGAATCGGCGGCGAACTGTTGGGCGGCCGCCCGGGCGTTGGCGGTGGCTTCCTTGACCATCGAAGGCTTGAGCTGGTTGAGCCTGGTGAAAATGAAGGTGGGACCGCCGATGCCGTATTCTCCACTGGAAGACAAGACCACGCCGGCGCCCACCAGCTCGCTGACCCGCTGGCTGGCAGCCATTACTACGTCCGGTTTCCTCGACCGCACCATGACGGTTTGCTGGATGACGTAGCGGGGGCCGGCGCGCTCGCCCGGGAACCGGTTGGCGAAGGCGTCGGACACCTCCAGCGCCTGGAGCTGCACCGCGGTAGTATCGATCCCGTTCCGGCTGAGAAAGGCAAACACTTGCCGGGTATTGCGGGTGATCTGGGCCTGGGCTGCCGTGAGATCGTCGCCCGTGCTCACGTATCGCAACGGCCACAGCGCCAGATCGGCGGTGACCTCCCGCTCGGCCAAACCCTTCACTTCAACGAACCGATCTGAGGCCCGTCCGCTGGCAAACCCATGACCGATGAACCATCCGCCGAGCGCCAGCCCCAGCGCCATCAACACGGCGGACGCGAGCGAACGATCAGCTGGTGTCATTTCGCTGACCTCAGGAGCCCGTATTCCGCGGCCGAGCGGATCAACGGCAACCGGTCGACCGATGCGCCGAAGCCCCACTGAGGACCGTGAGGGACGGAGATTGAACGTCTCATGGTATCTGCTCCTTTCGCCTAGCACCGAGGACGGGTGAGGAGGGCGGCGGGTTTCGTGTGTCTTGCGGCAGCCGGTTCTCGTCCCCGATGGAAACACCCGCGACCTCGGCATGATCTCACGCCTCCTCACAGCTCTGTCACTGCTTGCCGCCTGCGCTGGCGGGAACCCTCCGGCAGCACCCGAGCCGGGCGGCGGCTATCGCGTGCTGTTCATCGGCAACAGCCTCACCGCTTCCAATGATCTTCCCGGAACCGTGGCGCAGCTCGCCGCCTCGGTGAATGACACCATCGTGACCGAAGCCGTCACCCGGCCCAATTTCGCCGTGATCGACCACGTGTACGGCGGGAGCGACGCGGTCGACGTGCTGCACCGAGGCGGCTGGGACTTCGTGGTGCTGCAGCAAGGGCCGACCAGTCAGCAAATAGGTCGTGATACGCTGATCCTGGCCGCGAAGCTGCTCGACCCAGACGTGCGCGCTGGGGGAGGGCGCACGGCACAGTTGATGGCCTGGCCCGCAGCGCCCGATCGGGCGGTGTTCGATGGCGTCTTGCAATCCTGTCTGGACGCGGCACGCGCCGTGGACGGGCCCTGTTTCCCGGCGGGGGAAGCCTGGCGCGCCGCCTGGGCGGAGGATCCCGCGCTACCGCTCTACGGTCCCGATGGGTTTCACCCGGCTCCGCTGGGGACGTACCTTGCTGCACTGGTGGTATATGAGGGAATCACCGGGCACGACGCGCAGCGGCTTCCGGAGCAGGCGGTGGTGCAGGGGCAGACCCTGTCGGTGCCTGCCGGTACCGTAATGATGCTGCAGCGCGTGGCGCACGAGACGGTACTCAGAATCAACGCTGAGCTGGGTCAATGACCGGCAGATTGCGCTCGATCTCCGCGCGATTCTTTTCCTCCCACGGAGGAAGCTTGAGCTCCTGTCCTAATCCCGCGAGCGGCTCGTCCACAGTGAATCCGGGAGCGATCGTAGCTGCCTCGTAGAGCACCCCTCCGGGCTCGCGGAAGTAGATCGAACGGAAATACTGCCGGTCCAGCACCTCGGTAACAGAAATGCCGCGAGAGATCAGTTCTTGCCGCAGCCGTCTCTGTTCGTCTTCATCGGTAATGGCTAGGGCAACGTGGTGCACCGTGCCCAGCCCGTTGCGTGCTGGAGGAGCGTCGTCTCCATAACTCAGCTCCAGGGCGTGGCCCGGCAGATCGCCATTCACGGCCAGCCGCACCAGACCTTCTGCTTCATCTACGACCTCGAAGCCGAGCAACTCCCGGGCAAAGCTCACGCTCGCTTCCGGGGCCGTTACCGTCAGCGTCACACCATGGAGACCTCTAATGGCCATGTCTGCAGAAAGGCCGTTCCCGGTCCACGGTGTTCGAGGGTCGTCCGCCGCCTCGATCAGTCGGACCTGAAGTCCGGAGGGGTCGGTGACGATGATCGCGTTCCTCCCGTTGGCACTGTTCTGCTGGACCAATAGGCCTTTGGCTTGCAACCGGACGCATCCAACGCGAAAGCGATCCTGCAGGTACCGAGAAGGAGGTGGTGGTGATCTGGCCAGCGCCGTGCCGGCCAGGTGCCACGCCCCAGCCGCCGTAGGGAAAGGTGGTCCAGATGGTTCCCGGCGCGCCCCGCTCGTCTCCATAGTAGAAGTGGTAGACGTTGTGATTGTCGAAGTTCACCGTCTTCTTCACCAGCCGAAGACCGAGAGTACTGCGGTAGAAATCGAGGTCGGGCTGGGCCTCGTTTACCGTGGCGGTCACATGGTGCAGCCCCAGAATGGATCGTTGCACGAGGAATCCGCTTACTGCGTACGGGTGAACACGATCTCGACCGCAATATTGCCCGGCAGGGTCTGGTTGCCCCGAAGCTGATTGGGCTCGGCGGTGAGAGTAAGGCCGTTGAACAAGAGGTCCTGATCCAGGCTCAGGGTGACGGTGGTGCCGCTCAAGCTCCATCCTCCGGTTACATCGGTGTCCAGGTCGCTACCATCTTCCGCACTGTGGGGAGCAAAGAGGTGACCGGTGGCGGTGCCTTGGGGCGCCAGGATCAGCTCCGCCGTAACTCCCAGGGCGAGATGATCCAGGGTAATCCCGTTCTGCGTCTCCTTGAGAGTTGTGAGTTGATAGGTTCCCGCCACGGTTTCGGGCGTCGGGTTGAAGCCGTCATCTCCTCCGCACGCGAGCAGGAGCATCCCAGCCAGCACCCAGCTCTTTCGCAGCATTGTACCTCCTTTGTAACGAACCCCCTGGGTGCCAGTCGGTGCAGCAGCTCAGATGCGATCTGATCGAGCAGGCACCGCCACCACTTCCGAGGCCGGCCACCCCGAGTGACCGATTCTGAGTGTCCCAAATCTCGTCGCGAACAACTTTTTAACACTTGAGCGACCCTCTGGCACGGGCCATACTGCCGTCACGTCTTCGAGAGGAGCGCCATGTTTCCCGCTATCTGTCGTGGCAAGGCGCTGAAATCGTATGGACTTGCGGCAGTGACCCTGCTGTCCGCGTGCGCCTCTACAAGCCCTGGAACACCCGCAGCGCTGGCCACAACCGGGATCATGCCCGCGCGGGTGCCGGCCGCTGTCCCGCGAGCGAGCGCTCCCAAGCCGAGCGCTCCCAGGACGAGCGCTCGCAAGACGAGCACTCCCAAGCCTCGCGTGTCTGCGCCGGTTCGCCCCCGCACGGCGACGGACAGCGCGGCCATGGAGTCGGCGGTGACCAGGCGACTGGCTGAACGGCCCCTGGCCACGGCTCTGGCGCGGCGCACCCGTAACGCCGAGCTGGCGGACCGGGTAGCCTCAGCCGTGGTGTATGAAGCCGGCCGAGCCCACATCAGCCCGAGCGTGCTTGCGGCGGTGCTCCTGATCGAGAACGCGCCGTTCGATACCAGCGCGGTCAGCAGCGAGGGCGCCATCGGCTTGATGCAGGTCATGCCGATGCACGTCGGAAACTATCGCTGTCTCTCGGGTGACCTCCTGAACGTGGAGGCCAACATCTGTCACGGGGCTCGGCTGCTGCAGATGCACTTGCGACGGACCAAGTCGCTCGAAGCCGCCCTTCGGCGATATAACGGATGCGTCCGCGGCCGCAACACGCCCCGCTGCCAGCAGTATCCGGTGCGCGTGATGCGGACGGCGTCTCGGCTCCGCCGGGAGATTCTGCTTGCCGGTGCCAAGCTGTCCGATCAGTCCGACGAGGACCCGGAGGACATGGCCGCTCGCCTGGATGCGCTTCCGCCGGATCTCCCGGCCGACAGCGCCGCCGTAGCATCGAACGAGCCGGCCCGCTGCGACTCATTCCTGGGCTGTCTTCGAGATCGCTGGAGCCGCACCCGCTAGATCGGGTGCCGCTCCAACTCCCTCCTGAGTTCGGCTGTCAGTGCTTCCACCGCGGCGGGCCGCCCGTGGAATGCTGCCGGTGTGCTCTGGAACAGCTCCACTCTCCAGCGGTCGCCCTCGGATGCGGCGACCAGCGTGTGGATCGTATTGACGGCGGGGTTCAGCTCCGACTTGCCCGGCGGCACCATTCCGGCAACGGCTCGCAGGAGCACCACGCCGGGAGACAGCAGACGAACTTCGCGGACCTTCCCGATGTAGGCCGCAGTGGGATGGCTGCCAAACACCTCGCTCAAGTGCTCCTCGATATTCTGCTGCCCATCGACTGGACTTCCGTCGAAGCCCACCATGTTGCCGTTCCGGCTGAAGCACCGGGCGAACTCGCCGGCATTGCGCGCGTTCCAGCAGCGGAGAACCTCATCGTACAGTACGCGGACCTCGCGCTCGGCTGCGGGGGCGGCTCCGTGATTGAGGGGCTTATCCGGCATGATCTCCTTGGCGGCAATCAGTGTTGAACGGTCAGCTCTATTCGCGAAGCGAGTTTGGGCGTGTGCCAGATGCGATGCGTTTGGGCCTGGAAGTCGCCTGGCTTGGCCTTGAAGATGTTGGGCACCCAGGTCTGTGGGTTCCGGTCGTAGAGCGGAAACCAGCTGCTCTGGATCTGAACCATGATCCGGTGTCCCCGCTGGAAGGTGTAGCTCTGCTGATGCAGATCCACGGTGAACTCCAGCGGCGTGTTTGGAGCCAGCGGCTCTGGGGCGCTGAAGCTCCGGCGATAGCGGCCGCGCATGATCTCGTGAGCGACCATGAGCTCGTATCCGCCCCAGGACCAGTTATCCGGAACGCTGTCGGGGAGGACGTCGATCAATTTCACCACCCAGTCGGCATCGCGTCCCGTAGTCGAGGCCACGATGCTGGCTTTGATGTTCCCGGCCACCAGCAGGTCTTCCTCGAGCGGCGCGGATACCCACTTCACAACATCAGGCCGGCCGTCCACAAAACGCTGGTCCTCTGTTTCCCAAAACTTCCAGCGGCTCCCCCGAGCATCATAGGTGCGCTCCACTGGCCGAGAGCGATAGGGCACCGGGTGAGCCGGATCCGAAACGTACTGATCGTAGGATGCCTCTCCGGCTCGAGGTGGATCGAAGCTGAGAGCGCCACCGCCATGGAGATAGAGACTTCGGGGCGGAGCCTTGGGTGGCCAGCTATCGTATGAGCGCCAGCGGCGAGCTCCGGCGTCGTAGAGCATTGCCTCGGGTTGCTCTCCTGCCTTTCGATCCTTCAAGTAATGCGCGAACCATGGAGCCTCAACATCACGCAGGTAGGCCTCATAGGTGCCCGGGTCAACAATCCGCATGAGGTTGGCCGGGCGGCGCCAACCGCCGTGATTCCAGGGACCCATCACCAGAAAGTTCTGCCTGCTGCTGTCTCCCCGCTCGAGCGCGGCATAGGTAGCCAGCGGCCCGTAACGGTCTTCCTGATCCCACCAGCCGCCCACGGTCAGCGTGGGGACCAGCGGAGCCTTGAGGATCCGCTGCACCGCCCGCTGCTGCCAGAATCGGTCATAAGCCGGATGCGCCACAAATGCCTGCCAGGTGGGAACCCTTCCGTGGAAGTACATCCGATCCACGTTGGCGAGAGAGCCCAGACGGGCGTACCAGTCGTAGGTGTCCCAGGAGTCGATCGGCATCGCGCCGGACAGCGGAGAGTCAGTGGTCAGCTCCATCGAGCCGGCGTACTCGAAGCCGTAGGAGAGCCGGAACGCGCCCTGATGGAAGAAATCGTCTCCCATCCAGGTGTCGGTCATCGGCGCCTGAGGCGAGATGGCCCTCACCGCTGGATGGGGATTGATCCCGGCCATCGTCGCCAGAAAACCGGGATAGGAGACGCCGAGGACTCCGACCCGCCCGTTGTTTCCCGGAACATTGGCCAAAAGCCACTCGACCGTGTCGTAGGTGTCGGTGCTCTCGTCGACTCCCTTGGGATCGCCCGGATCATGCAACGGGCGATTCATGATGAACTGTCCCTCGCTCTTGTACCTGCCGCGGATATCCTGGGACACGAAGATGTAGCCGTCGGCGGCAAAGAACCGATAGCTCTCCGGAACTACGGTGTCACCCTCGATGCCGTAAGGCGTGCGGGTGAGCAGGAACGGCAGCGGCCCTTGCTGCCCGTCTGGCTGGCACACACTGGTATTGAGATGAATTCCGTCTCGTACCGGCACCGGCACAAAGCGGCAGTGATAGGCCGGCGGAGCACTTTGACTCATTGCAGCCGGCGGAACAACCAGCAGAGCGAGCGATGCCGCGATGTGAATCTTTGCCATCGATCAGAACGGCATGCGGTATTCGGGAGGCGTGACTCCGTTCAGCCGAAGGTAAGGTACGATCTGGCCGAGCGTCCAGACTGAGTGCTCGAACGAGAGCATGGCCAGCCGACTCGCCGGCTGAGGCGGCTGACCGTAGATCGCCACTCGCTTGCTCAACTGTGCGGGCTTGGCCTCCTGCAGCGCCTTGAGGAAATAGTCGTAGGTGGCCGCTGCGTATTTCCGAAGTGCGGCCTTGTCGTGCAGATAGACCGAGCTGTCACCGAGGGCGGGTGCGGCCTTCTGTCCCCTGAGCGCCACCGCCGCAACTTCCAGGTTTGTGGTCACGATATGATCGAACTGCTCAGCGAAGCTCCGGACGCCCGGGGTGGGCCTGAAGCCGGTCGCAGAATCGGGCATGGCATCGATGTAGGCCAGCACCGTAGTTCGGTTCCGCTGCCAGTCGGCGAGCTGATCGGGTGAGAGAGAGGACTGGGCCTGTAACAGCCCGGCCGTGAGGGCCAGAGCCGTTAGAACAAAGAGTGGGCGCACAATTGATCCTGATTTGTCGGGTCGGACTCCTAGTGTCGGCATGATCACGCTCTTCGATCCGACACCCGGCGCTCCACCGGAAGGTCAGGATGCATTCGGCGACGCAGGACGCTGCCGATGAGCGCTCCAAGCCCGGTGGCCACGAAGGTGTAGCCGGCTAGCATGACGACTTCTACCAGCCACAGCGCCCTGTTCTCACGACTGGCGACAACCAGCCAGAGCAGAACGGCGAGCTGGCCGAGAAACATGCCGGCAACAATAGCGCCCGATCGACCGGGAGCTAGAAAACCGAGCACGAGCCCGCACCCGAAGAGGGTGAGAGGATACGCGGGACCGCTGCCGTTCCAAGGAACCGGTTGGTGAAGAAAGCCGGCCGGGATCAGCCAGAGCGCAAGGCCGATGATAGAACTCAGAGCCAGAACGGCTCGGCGCGACAAGCGAGGCACCCCAACCTCCGGAGTTCAGGAGTCTATGGCGATAGAACTTGGAGAACTACCTCGAGCGTGACATCACTGCGCAAAGCGCACGCTCTGACTCAGCACGGCAACGGCCTCGACTTCGATCATCAGCTCGGGCCGGGCGAGGCTGGAGACCACCACCAGCGTGTTGGCGGGCGGGCGGCCGGACCGGGAGACCTGGGCCCGGACTTCGCGCAAGGCCGGCAGGTTCTTTATGTCAGTGATGAACGTGGTGGTCTTCACCACGTCGTCCATTGACCCGCCGACGCTGGTCAACGCCCGGCGCAGGTTCTCGTAGACCCGCTGGGCCTGGGCCTTGAAGTCGCCCGCACCAATCAGCTGGCCGGTACTGTCCAAGGCAACCTGCCCAGCCACGTACACGGTGCGGTTGTCCGGGGCAACAACGACGTGGGTATAGCCGTTGGGTTTGGTGAGGCTCGGCGGATTTATGTAGCGGGACCCCTGAGTCTGGGCTGACGAGGACGAGGGAGAACTGACTAGCAGGAGCAGTGCCGCGAGAACCGCCGATACTGGTGCGATGCGCATATCGGGATCTCCGGGATGAGAGTCAGGCCGCATGGCCATTGCCAGGCCCCCGCCGTTCGCGCACTTCATAGTGGGCCGATCGCTCATCGAAGCGGATCAGCAGCTGGCGGGCCTTGGCGGGAACCACGGCCTGCTCGTAGTCCTCGCCGGCAAAGGTTCGCACAGCGAGCAGAGAGTCGAACCACATGATGGTGACGAACTCCACGCCCTCCTCTACCTCACGGCGCAGAAGATCCATGCCCTGAAATCCGGTGATCCCGCGGTCGATGATGCCGGTGAAAATCTCCGCCTTGAGCAGCCCCTCGTATGCATCGGCGTTTCGGGCGGTAGTCCATCCTCGCCAGATACGGCTGATCATGCCGACTCGGCATAGGGGCGTCCCCGTACTCGGATGCTATCGAACAGCGCGCGCGAGACCGCGGCGACGTCATGTACCGCCCGATCGAAGGCCTCCTGGTTGGCCTGTGACGGTGCCTGGAAGCCGCTGATTTTCCGCACGAACTGCAACGCAGCGCTGTGCAGCTCCTCGTCGGTCGGAGGATGATCGGGATGTCTCAGACGCTTGATGTTCCTGCACATGTCTCCTCCAGTGAATGTCAGCTGGGTAAGGGCCCGCTTCAGACCCGGAGCAGCCGAAAGGCGTGGGTCCAGTCGTTCTCTCGAAAACCGGGAATGCACCAGAGCTGAGCCAGCGGCTCCAGGGCTCGAGCCGCGACAACACTTCCCATATCCGCACCCTCCCAGCCGAGGTGCTCCAGCAGCCGGGCCACTACCGCTTTGGCCCCGGCATCGTTGCCGCAGAAAAACATGGTGGGCGGACCGCCGGACAGGAGCGGGTGCACCATGAGGTCGCTGCCCACGCTATTGAACGCCTTGACGAACGCGATGCGGGGGTGCGCCGCCTGCAGCCGTTCCATCAGCGACTCGTTGGGTCCGGTGAAATAGCGAAGCACCCCGTCTACCGGCGGGTCGTTGCTGATCGGATTGGTGGTGTCGATCACCAGCTTGCCATTGAGATTGTCGGGCGCCGGCGAGATCGATTGCCTCCAGCGCGCGCTGTCCCCAGCACCGCCAGCACCGCAGCCTCGCCCCACGCGGCCACCGAGGAGAAGGTGCCTTCCTCGATCCCGGTGCTGCGGGAGAATTTGGCCAGCTTGCCCGGCGAGCGGGTTCCGATCCGCGCCTCGTAGCCGTTGGCGGCGAGCCCCTTGGCCAGCGCCTGGCCCACCTCGCCCGAGCCGAGAACGCCGAACCGTTTGGGATGGGGAACAGCGGGCATGGGGTCTCTCCTCTACAAATCTTTGCGGAAGGAGCGCAGGGCGCCGGCATCGTCGAAGCCGAGCGCCAGATGTGCCGCAATACTGGTGGTGTTGTCGAACTGCGTGTCCGACCCAAACTCCCGGCAACCCTGCGCTCGTCCCCAGTCCTCGGCTGCGCGCACCAGCGCTCCGCCGACACCCTGCCGCCGCATCGACGGCGTCACGTACCAGCCCTCGAGGAATGCCACCGGAGTGGTGCGGCAATCTTCAGCATAGGGGCGGAGTGACAGCTCGGCGAATCCGACCAGACCTTCGCCGGCTTTCTCAGCCACCAGCACGGACGCGAGCCGGGCATCTTCAGTGCTGAAGAATGCCTCCGCTTCGTCCAGCAGCTCCTGCAAAGGCTGGTCGGGCCAGAGCGCATTCCGCAAAGTGGCCCAACTTCGCGCGTCGTCCGGCCGGGCATGGCGAATCCGGACGCCGGTGTCCACAGTGGAACCGGAAGCGCCCGCCAGTTTGTTGGATGTGCTATAAAATTCAGTCAAACGTTCTGTCCCTTACCTGAGGATAGCAAGTATGAAGGTATTTTTGACCGGCGCCACTGGATACATCGGCAGCGCCGTGACTGAGCGGCTTCGGGCGGCCGGTCATGAAGTGAGTGCACTGGCCCGGAGCGATGCTTCCGCCGCCAAGCTCGCCGCTACTGGTATTCGCCCAGTGCGCGGCGACTTCAGTGATCCTCGAAGCATAACCGCCGCGGCTCGTGAGGCCGAGGGCGTGATCAGCCTTGCGACAACCTACGATGCATCCATCGATGGGCCCGCGATCGACACCATTCTGGATGCGCTCTCGGGCAGCAACAAGCCATTCATCTATACCAGCGGGATCTGGTCTCACGGGGATACCGGCGGCAAAGTGGTGGACGAGACCTCGCCGCCCAAGCCAGCCCAGCTGGTGAGCTGGCGCCAGGCGGTGGAAGACCGGGTGCTTCAGGCCGCAGGTCGCGGCATCCGCAGCGTGGTGATCCGTCCCGCCATTGTGTATGGCCGGGGCGGAGGCATTCCGGCTGGGTTCGTCGAGTCGGCGCAGAAGGAAGGTGCCGCGCGGTACGTCGGTACCGGAGAGAATCGCTGGCCCTTCGTCCACGTGGACGATCTCGCGGAGCTGTATCTCCTGGCGCTGGAGAAGGCCCCTCCCGGCACTCTGCTCCTCGGCGTCAGTGGACCGTCTTTCCGTGTGGCCGATGTGGCCGCCGCGGCCAGCCGAGGCGCCGGGGCGGGCGGCAAAACGGCGGGATGGCCGCTGGAACAAGCGCGAGGCAAGCTCGGCGCCTCCGCGGATGCTCTGGTTCTGGACCAGCAGGCATCGGGCAAGAAGGCGGAAACCCTGCTGGGGTGGCGCCCGTCACGGCCGAACGTGCTGGAAGACCTCGAGCATGGCTCCTACGTCTCGGCAGAAAGGAGTAGTCGGAGATAGCCATGCTGGCCAGCATCAGCGCGCGCCGGCGGTACCGGGGCACGTGGACCGTGACCAGCTCAGCAGTGTGAGCATCGACTTCACTAACCCATGGTGCTAGCGCTCCTGCTGCTGATCCAGGCGCCCGGGTCCGGGTCTGCTCCGACCGTGATGGGCAAGGGCTCACCTACCGCCGAGATTCCGCGGCTGGAGAGCTCGATCCAGATCGACGGCAAGCTGGATGAGCCGGTCTGGTTGCACGCTACCCGGCTTACCGGGTTCTGGCAGTATCAACCGGTGGATGGCCGTCTCGCCGAGGAGCAGACCGAAGTGCTGGTCTGGTACGCGCCCGATGCGATCTACTTCGGTATCATCGCGTATGACCACAATCCTCGAGGCATCCGGGCCACTGTGGCCGACCGGGACAACATCGACAACGAAGATTCCGTGGTCCTCGATCTGGACACCTTTCACGACCGTCGGCGCGCCTTCTTCTTCGGCGTGAACGCGCTCGGAGTGCAAACGGACGGGGTACGAAGCGAGGGTGCGGGCCAGGTGAGCAGCCTGATCCCCGGCAGCACCGACAAGAACCCCGATTTCACCTGGGACTCCAAGGGACGGATCACCGACCGGGGCTTCGAGGTGGAAATCCGGATTCCATTCAAGAGTCTGCGTTATCCGGGAACCAACCCTCAGAGCTGGGGCTTCAATGTCACCCGGATCGTACAGCGCACCGGCTATACCGACACCTGGACCGACGTGCGCCGGGCCAACGCCAGCTTTCTGGGACAGGAAGGCGCGCTCGGCGGACTCCACGACATGCACCACGGGGTGACGATGGAGGCGCAGCCATTCGTGACCGCCACCGCCGCGGGAACTCGCGATGGAGTAAGCGGCGACTTCGTGCGGGAAGATCTCAATCCCGACGCCGGCCTCAACCTGCGGCTCGGGTTCAGCAGCTACGCGCTCGACGCCACCATGAACCCCGATTTCAGCCAGGTGGAGAGTGACGAGGGTCAGGTCACGGTCAACGAGCGGTTTGCGCTGTTCTTTCCGGAAAAGCGGCCCTTCTTCCTGGAAGGCATCGAGCTGTTCGGGTCTCCTCAGACGCTGGTCTACACCCGGCGAATCGTGAACCCCAAGGCGGGGGCCAAGTTCACCGGCAAGTTCGGTCAGCTCGGCGTCGCTCACCTTACCGCGGTAGATCAAACCGATGCGTCAGACGCCTGGTTCAACATCACCCGGCTGCGGCGCGACTTCGGGCGCAATTCCATTGCTGGGATCACCTTCACCAACCGGGATCAGACCGACAACCACAATCGGGTGCTTGCCGGAGACTTCCGCTATGTCTGGGGACTTTACTACACCCTGTTTCAGTATGGCCGTTCCTGGACCAGCACCAGAGACTCCTCCGTGGACGCTCCCATATGGCAGGCTGAGTTCGACCGGACCGGCCGCTCCTGGGGCTTCAACTATCTGCTGAACGGGCAGGGCGAAGGGTTCGATGCCCAGGCCGGCTTCGTCAACCGGCTCCGGAGCAATGTGGTCACCGGCCACGCGTTCAACCGCTTCACCTGGTACGGCGCTCCGCGCGAGCTGCTGGAGAATCTCACCGTGTTCTTCGGACCGGAGCGGATCTGGGCCTACAGCCAGTTCGGCTTCGAGCCTGCCATCGAAGGGCGGGAGCAGGTCGACGCCACTTTCCGGCTTCGAGGGGGCTGGGAGCTGAACGGACACGGAGAACGGAATTTCGTCGACTTCCAGGACTCGAGCTTTGCCGACTACACCATCGGCAGCCCCGGCGGTCCGGCGTATTTCCCGGAGGACTTCTCCGGGTTCACCGGCCAGGTCAAGGTCACCACTCCCACCTGGCGGAAGCTCGGAGCGGAGCTCACATATGGTGGTGGGCAGAGTGCCATCTTCGAGGAGGGCACTACCGGGACCGGGTGGCAGCTGCGGGGAACGCTCGATCTCCGTCCCACCAGCACCATCCGGGTGGCGGCTCTGGCCACGGTCCTACGGCTCTATCGCCTGGACGGGACTGAGTTCGCCCGCTCGACCATCCCGCGGCTCAAGGTCGAGTACCAGCCGAACCGGGCACTCTTCTTCCGCGCGATCGGCGAATACCGATCGGAGCGGCGGACCACCCTGATCGATCCGGCTACGGGCGACTCTCTGTTCGTCGGCGGTGTGGCCCAGCCGACCACCGAGTTCAATGGCTTCCGGCTCGATCTACTGGCCTCCTACGAGCCCACACCAGGCACGGTGGCTTTCCTGGGCTACGGCAGCTCGCTCGAGAGCGACGAGGCGTTCAACTGGTCCCGCCTGGAGCGAACGACGGACGGGTTCTTTGTGAAGCTGGCGTACCAGATAAGGCGGTAGGACGGAAGGACGGAACGGTGGAAGGTCAGAAGGGAAGACGTCGGTGAGGACGACATTATCGGAGCGCGAATGAATCGGTATCTGGTGAAGGAAGGGCAGAAGGTCGACTTGGACGAGTTTGATCCGGACGACACCAGCCTGGTGAAACAGGGAAAGAAAGCAGCTGAGGAAGAGCTCCCCGGGATCCTCGAGCAACTCGCGGAGGCTCAGGAGCTGCTGTTCGCCGGCCACAAGCAGAAGCTGCTGGTGGTGCTCCAGGGGATGGACACCTCAGGGAAAGACGGCGCCATCCGCCACGTCATGCGGGGGTTTAATCCCCAGGGCACCCGGGTGGTCTCGTTTCGAAAGCCTTCCGAGGAGGAGCTGGAGCACGACTTTCTCTGGCGGGTCCACGCCAAGGTACCGGCCCGGGGCGAGGCCGTCGTGTTCAACCGCAGCCACTACGAGGACGTGCTGGTCGTCCGGGTGCACAATCTCGTTCCGCCATCGGAGTGGAAAAAGCGGTACGACCAGATCGTCGCCTTCGAGCGAATGCTCTACGCGAACGGCACCACGATCCTGAAGTTTTTCCTGCACATCGGTCCGGACGAACAGCGGAAGCGGCTCCAGGCTCGACTGGATGATCCGAAGAAGTGCTGGAAGTTTCAGCACGGGGACCTGGAAGAACGGAAGTTCTGGAAGGACTACATGCTTGCCTACCAGGACGCTCTCAGCAAGACGTCAACCGAGTGGGCCCCCTGGTACATCATTCCTGCCAACAAGAAGTGGTACCGCAATCACCTGATCGGAACCATCCTGGCCCATCGACTCAAGCAGCTCGATCTCAAGTATCCGAACTGCGATGTCTCCGGCGTGGTTGTGGAATAATTTGCTCGCTCATCCCTGGCCTTTATCCTGGCCAGGCTCGCCGAGCATTCGCCCGGCGATTTCCTTCACGATCTTGGCGGCCACCACGGCCGTGACGCCGCCGATATCCTGTCTTGGGTTGTACTCGACCACATCGGCGCCAACCAGGCTTCCGCTCAGCCGTTGCACTATCGAGAGCACCTCCCTGACTGACAGTCCACCAGGTTCGCGGTGGGACACTCCGGGCGCAAAGGCCGGGTCGAGCACATCGAGATCCACCGACAGATAAACCGGGCCCTCCACCCTCGGCCGGGCTCCGCCTTCCCAGGATCGCATCTCGATCAGCTCGACCCCATAGCGCTGGGCCTGCCTTCGCTGCTGCGGGTTGAGGGTGCGAATGCCGACCTGCACCAGACGCTGGGCCAGGCCTTCCTCCATGATCCGGGCGAAGGGGCAGGCATGGGAGAACCGGTCTCCCTCGAACTCCTCGTACAGGTCGGGATGCGCATCGAGGTGCAGGATGGTAAGACCGGGATAGCTTCGGCTGATGGCCCGAATCACCGGATAAGTAATCGAATGGTCTCCGCCCAGTGCCAGAGGCCGCCACCCCTGAGCGAGCACCTCCCCCACGGCGCTCTCGATTTCCGCCCGCGCCCGAGGGCCGGCCGACAAGAGCACATCTCCGGCGTCGCTCATAGCATCTCCGGCGGCCAGGTCCTGCCCCAGCTCAGACCAGCTGTTCCAATGAGATGACTCGAGAGCGGCGCGGATGGCGGCGGGCGCTTCGGCCGCCCCGCCGAGAAATGAGGAGCTACTGTCGTATGGCAGCCCCATCAGCCGGAGACGTGCGGGGACTGAAGTCACAGCAGGGCGGCGGTCTGCCCGCCGAGCTGGCGGAAGGCCGCGGCACTCGCGGGCTCGTCGGCGGCCAGGGCAAAGTCCTTGAAATCGAAACCGGGCCCGACGGTGCATCCCGGTCAGGGTATAGGCGCCCGAGGACTGGGCCGCCTGCCACCAGCCCGCCGGGACCACTTGCACCGGCTGCTGAAGCTGTTCGATGGGCCCGAGCCGGCGGTGCTCCAGCCGGCTGATCTCGGGCGACGTCAACCACAGGTCCAGTGTGGCCCCCTCGTAGAAGTGCCAGACTTCGTCCGACCGCACCCGATGCCATCGGCTGAACTGGCCCTGGGTGAGCAGGAAGTAGATGGTTGTCAGGGCGGAACGCGGCTCCCGCCGGTCTGATGGCTTGACGGAAGCCGACGATCGGTACACTTCCCTGTAGTAGCCGCCCTCGGGGTGGGCTATAAGGCCGAGGCTCTCGATCAGAGCGCGGTGGTGGCCGGGGGAGGTGGTCACCTTCCAACTGCTCCGGTCATGCCGCTATTTATCTCCTCTGTCTGACGCAACCGTCGGCATTTTAGAGGCATCCAAAGCAGGAGACCCATGAGAGTCCTATCCTCGCGTTTCATCCCAGCCACTTTCCTGCTGTACGCTGCGTGCAGCAAGGCCACCAGCCAGGGAAGCGGAGCTGCGGCCCCGCCACCTCCTGCTTCGGAAAACCAGGCTACAGCCGCCAAGACCAAGGGTTATCCGTACACACCGGCCGACGTTCAGTTCATGTCTCACATGATTGCCCACCACGCCCAGGCACTGGTCATGGCCGGATGGGCCCAGAGCCATGGCGCGAGCCCTTCGGTTCAGACGCTGGCCGGTCGAATCATCAATGGCCAGCAGGACGAGATCGCCACCATGCAACGATGGTTGAAGGACCGAGGCCAGCCGGTGCCGGACCCAACGAAGCCGATGCAGATGTCTATGCATCATACTGGCGACCAAGGCCAGGACCAGGGCATGCTGATGCCTGGTATGCTCACCGAGGCGCAGATGAAGGAGCTGGACCAGGCTCGGGGTGCCGACTTCGACCGGCTATTTCTGACCTATATGATTCAGCACCACAAGGGCGCCGTCACCATGGTCAACCAGCTCTTCGGGACCGAGGGCGCGGCTCGGGAAGAGACCACCTTCAAGCTGGCCAATGACGTGAGCGTGGACCAAACTACGGAAATCGCCCGAATGCAGCGTATGCTCGAGGGGCTCCAGTCCAGTCACGGTTCCCCTTGAAACTGTCCAGCCGTTGTTCGCGTAAGCGGCCCAGGACCCCTTCTCCCAAGGAACATCCATGACTTCCAGCACCTTCGCCTCCCTGACTCTGGCCCTTGGCGTGGCCTCCATGGTCGCGTGCTCTCACTCCACTTCCAATGCCGGCACCGGCAACCCGTCCCCGGCAAACAGCAAGTCAACCACACCCCCGAATCCAGATCCCCGGGTGGGGCTTCGGGCCGGGAAGATGGACGCCGGGGAGGCAGTGTGGAATCTGCGCGTGGTCTCCAAGACCCCGCCGTCAGATCAGTTCGTGGACGTGACCAACTCGGACCTGGCCTTCAACGGGCACTACGCGATCCAGGGCAACTACAACGGGTGGCAGATCTGGGATATCAGCAACCCGAGCAAGCCCAGTCTTGCCGATGCCTACGTCTGTCCCGCCTCCCAGAGTGACGTCTCCACCTACAAAAATTTGCTCTTCGTCTCCGGCGAGAACCTCTCGGCCCGGCTGGACTGCGGAACCCAGGGCGTGGAAGACAGCGTGAGCACGGACCGGCTCCGGGGCATTCGCATATTCGACATCAGCGACATCGCCCATCCGCAGAACGTGGGGAATGTGCAGACCTGCCGGGGCTCACATACCCATTCGCTGCTGGTCGATCCCAAGGACCCGGCCAACGTGTACGTCTATATCTCCGGCTCCTCGCCGGTTCGGTCTTCCAAGGAGCTGTCCGGCTGCGTCGCGGCCATGCCGTCCAAGGATCCCAACTCCGCCTGGTTCCGGATCGAGGTAATCAAGATTCCGCTGGCGCATCCGGAACAGGCAGCCATCGTGAGCTCTCCGCGCATCTTCGACAACCTGGTGGCGCCGCCCAAGCACGGTGAAGCTCCTGCAGACAGCGTTGAGGAAGCCAAGAAGGTTGCTGAGGCCAAGGCGAACGGCGGGTTTGTGGTCTCCTTCCACGGGCACGAGCAGGTACTCAATCCGCACTTTACCGAGATGCTGCTCGACAGCACGGTCAAGGCTCGGGGCGGAAGCGGAGCACCCACGGGGGCCGACAGTGCGGCGTTGCGCCAGGCGCTGCCCGCGCTCGTCGCCTCGTTCGTTGGCGCCACCCAGCCGGACAGCGGCAGCGGACCGACCCAGTGCCACGATATCACGCTCTATCCAGGCATCGGTCTCGGTGGAGGTGCCTGCGAGGGTTACGGGCTGCTGCTGGATATCAGCGACCCGGCGCACCCCAAGCGGCTTGCTGCGGCCTCCGACTCGAACTTCTCCTACTGGCATTCGGCCACCTTCAACAACTCAGGCAGCAAGGTCCTCTTCTCCGACGAGTGGGGCGGGGGCGGCCAGCCCAAGTGCCGGGCGACTGACAAGCGGGAGTGGGGCGCCGACGCGATCTTCTCCATTGCCAACCGGCAGCAGCTCCAGTTCCAGAGCTACTACAAGCTGCCCGCTCCGCAAACAGCCCAGGAGAACTGTGTGGCCCACAACGGCTCGCTGATTCCAATCCCGGGCCGTGATGTCATGGTGCAGGCCTGGTACCAGGGCGGGTTGTCGGTATTCGACTGGACCGACTCCAAGCACCCCAAGGAGATCGCCTTCTTCGATCGCGGCCCGGTGGACTCGACCGAAATGGCAAGCGGCGGGTACTGGAGCACCTACTGGTACAATGGCAACATCTACGGCTCGGAAATCTCACGCGGGCTCGACGTCTTCGAGCTGCAGCCCAGTGGCTTCCTGACCCAGAACGAGATCGACGCAGCGAAGTCGGTCAAGCTGGAGTATTTCAACACTCAGGGACAGGTGAAATTCACCTGGCCGGCGTCGTACTCGCTGGCCCGGGCCTATCTGGATCAGCTCGAGCGGTCGCAGGGCATGAACGCAACGCAGATCGCCGATGCGCGGGCGCAGCTGGACAAGGCGGAGAAGGCTTGGCGGGCCTCGAGCAGCAGCAGACGCTCACCCAGCTCGTTTCCCGGCTGGAGTCCGAAGCAAATGGAGCCGGTGATGGGGGCAAAGTGCGGCTCGTGGCCGGCGCGGTGAAGCAGCTGGCGGCGTCTCCGAATCTGGCAACGAAGTAGAAACTGGGGAGGCGGGGAAGAGGGTAGGATCGTCCTTATTCAAGGGGTTCGCATGGCATCAGCCAAGCTCATCGCGTTGTCAGTCGCAGTAGGTGTGGGGGCCCTTGCCGGGTGCTCGCACTCGGGCTCGAATCAGGCCGGCGCTCCGGCGCCGGCTCAGAGCAAGTCCACCCAGCCACCGACGCCGGATCCACGGGTTGGGTTGAAGCCGGGGAAGACCGACGCCGGACAGGCCATCTGGAATCTTCGGTTGGCCTCGTCCACGCCACCCTCGAAGCAATTCGTCGATGGGATCAACTCCGATTTGGCCTTCACCGGACATTACGCGGTGCAGGGCAGCTTCAACGGCTATCAGGTCTGGGACGTCAGCGATCCGCGGAAGCCGAAGCTGGAGACCGCCTATGTGTGCCCCGGCTCGCAGAGCGATGTATCGGTGTATCGCAACCTGCTCTTTGTCTCGGGCGAGAACCTGACTGCCCGGCTCGACTGCGGCACTCAGGGGATTGAAGACACCGTAAGCCAGGAGCGGCTCCGGGGACTGCGGATCTTCGACATCAGCGATATCGCGCATCCGCGGAACGTGGGCAACGTGCAGACCTGCCGTGGGTCTCACACCCACTCGCTGCTGGTGGACCCGAAGGACAAAGACAACGTGTACGTCTACATCTCGGGTCAGGCGCCGGTGCGGTCATCGGGCGAGCTGCCGGGCTGCGTCGTAGCGCCGAAGGACCCCAACACAGCGTTGTTCCGGATCGAGGTCATTCAGGTGCCACTGGCTCATCCGGACCAGGCGCGCATTGTGAGCTCGCCCCGGATTTTCCAGGACCTGGTGGCGCCACCTACCCATGGTGAGACCCGGGAGGACAGTCTCGAGCAGGCTAAGGCCGTCTCGGAGGCCAAGGCCAAGGGTGGATTCATTGCCGTGGTCCATGGTAAGGAGGAGGTGCTTCAGGAGGAGGACGTGACCGAGCTGCTGAACCGCACCGTCAAGGCCCGAGGGGGCACCGGTGCCCCCACTGCCGCAGACAGCGCGGCGCTCAGGCAAGCACTTCCAGCGATGGTCGACTCAGCGATGAAGGCCCAAATGGCGCAGGAGCCGGACTCAACCGCCGGCCCCACTCAGTGCCATGACATCACCCTCTATCCTGCCATCGGGCGAGCCGGTGGTGCCTGTGCCGGCTACGGTCTGTTGCTCGATATCACCGACCCGGCGCATCCGAAGCGGCTTGCCGCAGCGTCCGATTCCAACTTCTCCTACTGGCACTCGGCCACCTTCAACAACAGTGGGAGCAAGATCCTGTTTTCCGATGAATGGGGCGGCGGGGTTCAGCCCAAGTGCCGAAAGACCGACCCCAAGGAGTGGGGCGCCGACGCCATCTTTACCCTGAGCGGGCCGTCAGCAATGCAGTTCCAGAGCTACTACAAGATGCCCGCACCTCAGCTGCCTTCGGAGAATTGCGTGGCGCACAATGGATCGCTCATCCCGATTCCGGGGCGGGACGTGATGGCGCAGGCCTGGTATCAGGGCGGCGTCTCCGTGTTCGACTGGACCGATCCCAAGCACCCGAAGGAGATCGCCTATTTCGACCGAGGGCCGCTCGATCCCGAAAAGCTGGAGCTGGGTGGCTATTGGAGCACCTATTGGTACAACGGCTACATCTACGGCTCGGAGATCACTCGCGGGCTCGACGTCTTTGAGCTGCAGCCCAGCGGCTTCCTGACTCAGAATGAGATCGACGCAGCGAAGTCGGTCAAGCTGGAGTATTTCAACACTCAGGGACAGGTCAAGTTCACCTGGCCGGCGTCGTATTCGCTGGCTCGGGCTTACCTGGATCAGCTGGAGCGGTCGAATGGGTTGGACCAGTCCAAGATCGCCTCTGCCCGGGCCGAGCTGGCATCGGCGGAGAAGTCATCTGGCGCCATCCAGAGTGCGACGCTGGCAAGGCTGGTGTCGCAGCTGGAATCCGAGATCACCGGAGCGGCGGACGCCGCAAAGGTTCAGCTGCTGGCGGGAACCGTTGAAGCAGCTGACGTATCAGCCGGATTTGGCTGGGCGATAAGAGCCCGGTAGCATTAGCTCACCATTCAGCTTTCGCGCTCACCAGTGCCGCTCAGGTGCTGGTGGGCGCGAGGCGTTTCCGGCGGCGCCTCCTCGGTCTCCCCATCCTCCTTGGGTGGAGAATCGGATCGCTCGCGGCGACGCTGGCGCTTTTCCTCCTGCTTCTGCTGCCGGTTCAATTCCTTCTGCCGCTTCTCGAAATTGTAATTCCGTTTGGGCACACTGACTCCAGTGGGTACCGCCGCTCGCCTCAGGCGAAGGGGCTGGTGCCGGTGATGAGGATCCGAGTGTCGTCGGGAGCTCGGCTATCGAAGTGGGTCTCGCTCACCCGCGCCGTTCCCTTCATTCCGTTGTCGAGGGTGAGCGCGAGCCGCTCGTTGGGCATGAAGCCGTCGGTGCTGCGCGACATGAACACGCCGGTCCAGGACTCCTGCTGGCGGCCGGTTTCCCGGGGTGTCACCTGGAGCTCGACCTGATGGAGGTTTTTGTGATTGGAGCGCTCGATGGACGCGGTATAGGAGGTCATGACGAGCCTTCTTTCGCCGGCAAGGTAAGTGGCGCGGGAGTGCACCTGCCCTAATGGTACATCAGAGTTCCAATCCGCGTTGGTTTTTCTTTCGTGACCTGTCACTTCGGTCGGGCGACCAGTCCCAGCGGCACGCTCCGGATTCCGGGCCAGACCCGCGCAGTTCCATCGGCCTTCCGCAGTAGCAGCTGACCCGAGATCCCCCCGTCCAGTAGCAGGGCGTCGTCGCAACCCAAAGCGCCCATCACGGCCGCCATCTCGGGCGTAGTGAGCCCGAACGGGACCCGGCCGAAGCTGTCGCCCAGGACGTCGAAGCGGGTAAGCGCTATAACTACTCGCCCATCTCTCTGCGTACCGATTGCCAGCCTGGCGTCGCGGTGGTCGAGGTTCACCCCCTGGGATGCCCGGCGGAGGGGTGTGGGGACAACGCCCTTTTCCAGCAGCATGGGATAGCTCTGGAATGCCTCGAGCGCAGCCCCTCGGCTGCGCTCGAGGGCTATGCTGTCGGGCGCCACGAGTCGCACGGCGCCGGCGGGGGTAACCACGACGGCGCCGGCGAGCGGGGCGTACTCGGGTGAGAGGAGCTCCCGACCGCCGCTCACTACCCAGCCAAAGGGAAGTGAGCGGCGGTAGGGGCCGGTGTCGAGGGCGACGGCTACGTCGCCCTCGACCCGCGTCACTGTCCAGCGCTCGTCCCGGGTGAAAGCCGGGACGAGCGAGAGCTGTAGTTGTCGGGGCTGTAGGCGGATCACCACCACGCGCGTGCGCCAGGCTTCGCTGCTACCTCGAAGCCGGAGCTCGCCCCACTCTACTCCGGGAGCTCCGGGTGTCCAGCGTAGGTGGTGGGCGAGCGACGCCGAGCCGTCCCACCGGGACGGCGAGGAGTCGCGTCGCCACCAGGTTGTCCAGCCGCTCGCGGTTTCGACCGCGAGCGTGTCCGCCGAGCGCCCGGTTTCCGGGCGCGAGGCGGCCGCGCCCGTGGCTGCGGTGGCCAACAGGCTCAGGAGGAAGATGCGGAGTCGCGAGTTCATCTTAGTGAACGTACCAGTTCTCCGGGACGGGGCCTCTGATCGAGGCGGATGTGGAGAACTCGAGCTTCAGCTCGGCACCTCCGCTGGCCTGAAAGTAGATCACTTCCATTGGGTGGCAGCCCATCCGCAGCGCGATCTGACCTGGTTGTTCATTGTCGCGCTGCGGCCCGTCGCGGTCCACCACGAGGTCGCTGGCAATGCGGAGCCTGGCGCCATCATCAGAGCCCAGATAAAAGGAGTACAGAGCGTCTTTGGGCACACACATCATTCCCGACAAGCGAAGCCCGTAATTCTCCGGGCGTTCGTCGCCTCGAAGTTCCACGCCCGGCACCGAACCTACCCGCCAGGGCTCAATCCCTCTGACGTCCTCCGCCGATCGGAAGCTTCCCTCGATGTACTCGTACTGAAGACCCGGATGCGAGCGTGTCTGCCCGGACCGCGAGGCCCTCATGCCAGATGGCCCGGGCGATCTGCGCCCGGGCGATCGGACTTGCCCGGCCGTTCGGCAGAAAAACCTTCGCGCTCACGACTCGGGGTTCGAACGAAACCGGCAGGTCGAAGGGACCCGTGTACTGAGAGGAGCCTGCCGTTGGCACGGAGCCATCGGCTGTATACCGAACCACCCCGCCCGGGATGGGAGAGCCGATCGTGATCCGGGCTCGGTCCTCCAGCACCAGACGTCTCCATCCGAGTCCGACCGGCTCCGGTACCCGGTATTCGAAACCCAGGGCATCGAGCCGGTCGAACTGACCCGGGAGCCGGGCCGCGAAGCTTCCCCAGCTCCGCGCCTGCTTGGGCGACCAGAGAGTTTCCGAAAGAGCGAGCGTCCGAGGCAGGAGCATGTATTCCGCCAGCGCGGCGTTAGGGATGTACTCCGTCCAAAGGCAGCCCTCACCGCCGATGACATGAGCAGCCTCGGGCGGGGTCAATCCACCCGGTACTGCCTCGAACGCGTACACGGTATCCAACGGGACGAAGCCCCCAATGGCCAACGGCTCCGGCGCGGGGTCGCCCTGATAGTAGTCGAAGTAGGTATGATGGCTCGGAGCCATGATCACGTCGTGTCCCTGCCGGGCAGCGGCGATCCCACCAGAGTCGCCGCGCCAGGACATCACCGTAGCCTCCGGGGGGATGCCGCCCTCGAGAATTTCGTCCCACCCGATCATCCGGCGGCCGTGGTCGGTCAAGAAATGCTCGATGCGCCCGACGAAGTAGCTCTGCAGCTCCTCCTCGCCGGCGAGACCTTCCCGCCGGATCACCTCCTGAGCAACCGGACTTTCTTTCCATTGATCCTTGGGCACCTCGTCTCCCCCGATGTGGATATAGGCGCTGGGGAAGAGCTGCATCACCTCCAGGAGCACGTGCTCCAGGAATCGCAAAGGTCTTCTCACTGGGACAAAAGATGTCCTGGTGGACTCCCCAGACAGGGGACACTTCGAACGGACCTCCGGTACAGGATAGCTCCGGGTAGGCTGCGAGAGCGGCCCCGGCATGTCCGGGCATCTCGATCTCCGGAATGATCGTGACATGGCGCGCCGAGGCGTAGGCGACCAGGTCACGGATTTGCGACTGGGTGTAGAAGCCACCGTGGGGGCGACCGTCTCCGATGTAGGGGTCGAAATTTTGCGCGAGCATGGTTTCCTTGCGCCATGCGCCAACCTTGGTGAGCAGCGGGTACTGCTTGATTTCCAGACGCCAACCCTGGTCATCGGTCAGGTGCAGTTGCAGAGTGTTCAATTTGTAGAGCGCGAGAAGATCGATGAGCTTCTTGATGAACTCGGGCGGGTAAAACCAGCGCGCCACGTCCAGCAGAATTCCCCGATAGGGAAACCGCGGCTCATCCTCGATCTCCAGTGCCGGGATGGTCCAACCTGCTGAAGGCTTGGCACGCCCGGTGTCCAGCTCCGGCGGGAGAAGCTGCCGGATGGTTTGAAGGCCCCAGAACAGCCCCGCAGTGGTTCCGGCGGAGAGTGACGCCGCCTCCGGGGTCACCACCAACCGGTAGCTTTCCGGATTGCTGGAGCCCGAGCCAGTGAGGCGAAGTGAGATGGCGTTTCTTACGCCATCTTCTGCTGGCCGGGCAGACACCGGGAGGGGCAACCCCGAGGCGGTCCGCAGCGGCACCAGGAGCAGGTCCGCCAGGTTGCGAAGCTCGGCATCAGCCGGATCGGAGAGCATGATGCGCGTCGTCTCATTCAGGCGGAACTCGCCGGCCCCGGCATGGGTCCGCTGCGGCGCGGGGACGATAGAATAATTTCGGGATGCTGGACTGACCGGCGGGGCGCCCTGTCCACCGGTGCACCCCACTGTAAGGGTCAGCAGGAGGATCCGAAGAGTCGGCTTCAATCTTAGTGCTTCATGCAGCCGGCCATCTGGATCTGCTGCACCGTGTCAGCGATGGCCATCATGGCGGCCTGGTTCCCGGCCTTCTGCGCCGCCTCGGCCCGATGGCCCAAGGCTTCGAGCTGGGCTTGGTGGGTCTGCAGGTTCTTCATCATGCAGGAGTTCATGTCGGAGGCGGCGGCAGAGGTCTGAGGATCGGCCTGGGGTGCAGCGGCGGGCTGGGGCGAAGGCACCGGTTGCGCCGCCGGCTTGGCCGCGCTGGTCTTCTCCTGGGGGAAGAGGAGCGGCTCCAGCTCGCTCTTCTTTGCCGTCACTGCAGCCTTCTCGGATTCCGATACATCGCTCGGCGCGCCGGACCGGAGAATGGCCATGGTGCGCTCCTGGGCCATGGCGTATTCACCCGCGCCCAGACCAGATCCCGTCACCGCTGCCTTCTGCACCCGCACATCGATCTCCCGTTCAGCTTCGTAATAATCCGTTGGCCGCTCCGGCTGCTTCACCAGACAGCTGGGACCACCCTGCAGCACGCTCACCGAGTCCTGGAGAATTTGGGCGGTCTTGTAGTCCTGCTTTTCCTGCGCCTTCAGCGACTTTTCGATGAGCGCGTTGGCTTTATCCGCCTCTTTGGCGTTGCCCTTCATCGCCCATGCCTGACGGTTGGCGTCGCACTTGGCTTGGGCATCCGTATAGGCACGCTCGGCCTTCTGGTAGCGACCGTACGAGTTGTCGTCCGAGTGGGCTGCCTTCTCCCGCTCTGCTTCCCCCGCCTTGAGTCCGGTGATGAGCTTGGTTACCACGTCGGGCGTAAGCACCACGCTGCCGCCCGTAGCCGGAGTTGGATCGGCGGCCGGCGCTTGGGCGTCTCCTTCGGTCTTCTTTAGCTTCTTCTTGAGCCCGCCGAACTGGGCTGAAGCTGGGGTGGCGAGTGTGACTGCGACGATGGCGAGGATGGCGAGACGTGCGCTCTGCATGGGATCTCCTCAAGGATGTACCGGCTGGCCGGAGCTAGCTCTTCCCAGTGTTGGTTGGGACCAGCCGAATCTGTTCGATGCGAGAGTGGATGGACTTCGGAAGCCCAAATCTGGCGGAGATATGGCTCCAACGCCAGCGCCCTGCCGGTTGATGAGCCCGTCTCGATCCAGCATCATTGTTTCGTTCCCCAACCTGAGCAATGGATGACCATCACCGACTTCCTGCAGACGAATCTCTCGCTGGCCCTCGTACTGGCTCTGTGCCCTCGATCGGTGGCGGCCCAGCAACCCGCGGACAGCGTCAAACCACAGTTTACCCTGGAGGAGGTGATGGTTCCGGTCCGGGATGGGATCCATCTCCAGACTGCCATCGTCCGTCCGGCCCACCAACGCGGGCCGCTTCCGATCCTGTTCACCCGGACACCCTATGGCGTACCTGACAAGGCGCCGACCAAAATTCCCGCCGCGTTCAAGGAGTTGGTGCAGGACGGCTACATCTTCGTCTTCCAGAACCTGCGGGGCCGTTTCAAATCCGAGGGACTGTTCAAGCTCTCCTCCTACGTGGATCTGTCCGACTCGGCGGCGACCAACGAGACCACCGACGCCTATGACAGCATCGAGTGGCTGGTCAAGCACGTTCCCAACAATAACGGCCGGGTGGGGATGTACGGGGTGTCCTACGACGGACTCACCACGGCCCTCGCCATGCTCAAGCCGCATCCCGCACTCAAGGCAGTGAGCGAGCAGGCGTCACCGGTGGATCAGTGGATGAACGATGACATGCACCACTATGGCGCGCTCCGGGAAAGCTACGCCTTCGAGTACAGCGTGATGGAGCAGGCCGACAAGAACGAGAACACCAACTTCGATTTCGATCTGTACGACTCCTACAGCTGGTACCTCCGCTTGGGTGCCCTCTCCAATGCCAACACGAAGTACTTGAAGAACAAGATCCCCTACTGGAACGACATCGTGGCCCATCCCGATTACGACGAGTTCTGGAAGCACGAGGCCTGGATCCGTCAGCTCGACTCCACCACGGTGCCCAACCTCAACGTCGCCGGGTTCTGGGATCAGGAGGATCCCTGGGGTCCCTGGCAGATCTTTCGACACGCGGAGAGACACGATCCGGAGCACACCAACTTCATGGTTGCCGGACCCTGGTTTCACGGCGAATGGCAGTGGCCCAAGGCCGACAGCATCGGCCTGATCTCATTCGGTGGACACGATACCGGCCGGGAGTTCCGGGAACAGATCGAGGCGCCGTTCTTTCGCTACTATCTGCATGGCGTGGGCAACAAACCCGCCTGGCAGGCCAAGACCTTCCAGTCGGGCTCTAATCGATGGCAGACCTATGACTCCTGGCCGCCCAAGAATGCCGAGGCGAGAAAATTGTATCTCCATGCCGACCGCACGCTCTCGTTCGACCCCCCGAAGGGCGGAGGTTATCGGGAGTATGTGTCGGATCCAGCCAACCCTGTCCCTTATCGCGAGCGTCCCATTTCACCGACCTACCCCGGCGGTGACTGGCGTACCTGGGAGGTGGCGGACCAGCGGTTCGTGGATGGACGGCCCGACGTGCTGACGTATGTCAGCGAGCCACTAAAAGAGGATCTGACGATCACAGGGGAATTGGCCGCCAACCTATTTGCCTCCACATCCGGCACCGACGCAGACTTTGTCCTGAAGTTGATCGATGTATATCCGGAGAAGATCCAGCCTGTCACCTGGGACAAGGATGAGGGGCCCAGCCCCGGGCAGTACGAGCGATCGATCAACGGCTACGAGCTGCCGATAGCGATGGAGGTGAAGCGAGGGCGATACATCCAGAGTTACGAGCACCCCAAGCCGTTGCCGGCGGGGAAGCCGGTGAAATGGTCGATCCCGCTCCGGGATCACGACCACGTATTCCTCAAGGGGCACCGGCTGATGGTGCAGGTGCAGTCCACCTGGTTCCCTATCATCGACCGGAATCCGCAGAAGTTCGTGCCCAGTATTTACACGGCACAGGCGGATGATTACGTGAAGGCCACGCAGCGGGTGTATTCATCGCCGGAGTTGCCGTCGCATGTTGTGCTGCCGGTGGTTCGGTAGACGGGCGGGCGGGTGGACAGTCGGAGAGGCGGAGAGGCGGACGAAAACGCACCTCATACCGAGTGATACGAGGGATCTACTTAGCTGTCAGTCGCTCTGTCGGGTCGGTAAATCGATGCTTCACGTTTTAGGTCGGGCATTTGAGCCCGCAGATCGGTGCTTCGCGAGTGTAAGTCGGTCCTTCGGATCTGTAGATCGCCACTTCGGGTCTGTAGATCGCCGCTTCAATTCGTAGGTCGGCAGTTCGAGCGCGTTAATTGACGCCCCGCGAGTGTAACTCGCCCCTTCGGGTCTGTAGGTCGCCGCCTGGAGCGTGCAAACCGGCGCCGCGGGCCTGCAAGTACACGCCTCGGGTCTGTAACTCGGCGCTTCCGCCCTGTAAGTCGGTCCCTCTCGGTTGTAAGGCGACGCCTGCGGTCTGTAATCGACAGTTCGCCTCTGCAAGTCGACGCTTCAGGTCCGCAAGGCGATCCTTCCGCTCTGTAATTCGACGCTTCGGGTCTGTAAGCCTGCCCGCCACGTTTGTAAGTCGCCCCCTCAATCCGAGGTAACTCCGTCTTAACGCTCGGCTCGGTACACCGTCTCGCCTTCGAGGAGGGTCCGCAGAACCCGCACCCGGTGGATCTCCCTGGATGGTACCTCAAACAGATTGCGGTCCAGCACGATGAGATCCGCGGACTTCCCGACCTCGATCGAGCCGGTCTCCCTTTCCAGATGGTTCTGATAGGCGGCGTTGATCGTATACATCGCGATCATCGTCGCGAGATCCACTCGCTCGTTCGGGTTCCAGGGCCGTAGGTTCGGCTGATCCGGCTGTTGGTGCGTAATGCCCACTTCAATGGCATCGAGCGGATTGAGAGACGAAACCGCCCAGTCGCTCCCGCCAGACACCACTGCTCCGGTACGCACGACGCTCGCGATTGGATAGAGCCAGCGCGACCGCTTGGGGCCCAGTGTAGGCTCGGTAAGCCGAGTGAGATACTCGTCACCGTTGGCCCAGAACGCCTGAAAGTTGGCGATGACGCCGAGCTCGCGGAAACGAGGGATATCGGCGGGGTCGATCAGCTCGAGGTGGGTGATGGTGTGCCGCGGGGCATGGGCGCCGTTCCGTTCCCGGGCACGGGCAAAGGCATCGAGCGTCATTCGAATGGCCCGGTCGCCGATGGCGTGGACGTGGATCTGAAATCCGCTGTGGTCGAGCGCTACGGCCAGATCCTGGAGCCGGACCGGATCGTAGATAGGCTGGCCTGAGTCGCCCTTCCGGTCGCCGTACGGTTGGAGCAGTGCTGCAGTGCGGGACTCAATCACGCCATCGGCAAACAGCTTCACCGCCGTAGGCCGGACCCGTGGGGTGGCATATCGGCTTCGGAGGTCGCTCAGCTTTGGCAGGAGGCTGTCGGGCAACGGATCTTCCAGGTGTATCGCCGCAACCACCCGGAGCGTGAGCGTTCCCTTGTGGTCCGCCTCAGTGTAGGTCCGCAGGCCGGCCTCATCGGTTGAGGCGCTGAAGACTGTCGTTATCCCGAGCCGATTCGCCAGCCTCTCGGCGCGCTCTAGTCCGGTGGCCAGCTCGGCGGGGGTGCGCTCGGGCATGACCTTCGCCACGAGGTTCACCGCGTCTTCCCGGAGAGTGCCGGTGGGTGCCCCCGTTTTCGGGTCTCGCTCGATCCGGCCATGGGCTGGGTCAGGAGTCTGCCGGGTGACGTTTGCCAGTGCCAGCGCCCGCGAGTTGACCCATGCGGAATGGCCGTCGGCTGCATAAATCAGGGCCGGACGGTCGGGCACTGCGTGGTCGAGCAGGGCCGCGGACGGATTGGCTCCCTTAAAGACCGGCAGCTGCCACCCGCCGCCGCGTACCCAGGCGGTCTCGGGGTGAGCGCGGGCGCAGGCGCGAATGCTGTCTTCGATGGCCGACGCGGTGGTGAGATCGTATAGCGTGCAGTCGCCCAGCTCCACGCCCGAGTCGATCGGATGGACATGCCCGTCCTGAAAACCGGGCAGCACCATCTTGCCGCCCAAGTCGACGACTTCCGTGTGTGAACCGATCAGGGCGGATGGCAGACTGTCGCTTCCGACGTACACGATACGTCCATCACGGATAGCCACCGCGGATGCCCAGCTCCGGGCGGCGTCCACCGTATACACCGCTCCTCGGCGAAACACGAGATCGGCGGGGGCCTTCGGCGCGGCCGACTTCTCGTGTCCCGGGGTGCAGGCGGGCAAAGCCGCCAGCAGGACCAGGCTCGCTCCCCAAAAACCTGCGCTTCTGTGGACTCTCAAGTGGTCCATCGCGCCACTCGGCAAAGCGGAGAGGTCCCTCGCTGTGCTCGGGATGATGTACTTGCTTGTGCGACCGCCTGACCGCCTCAGATCGGGCCGCTCAGGACGATCGCTGACGTCGGCTGCGCGGAACCGGATGACGGTTCCACCGTGATCGCGGCCGCGCTGATCTTGCCCCCCGACGGGACCTTGATGCCGCTCACTGTCGCCGAGCCGTTCTTCGGCGAGAATGTCACCGAGGGGACCGGCTTCCCATCCCGAATGAACCAGAGCTGATACGCGCGCCCCGTCGGGATCGGCTTGAGCCGATAGGCATTCACCAGCGCCTGGTTCCGGCGTTGATTCCAGAAAAGCTGGATTCCTGGCTCCGGGTCGCCACTGGCAGTGAGCTGATAGAGACGTACCTCCGGATCCAGTACGGTTTCCAGCAACGCCTGACGTTCGGCGAGCTGTTGCTGCTGGATAGCGAGCGTACTGTCGCGCTGAGCCAAAGCCACGTCGCGCTCCCGAAGATCACCCCGCAACGACAGAACCGCCGCCCCTAGCGCAATCGCCGCAGCAATCCCGGCAGCCATCGCAGCCCAGGCGACTGGCGAACGCTTTCTCCTCGGCAGTGCGGTAATGCCAGCCGCCGGTCCCTTCGCGGTGGCGAGCACTCGTGCCCGGAGGTCGGCGGGAGGGCCGGTGCCGCTATCGCCCAGGCCCAGTAGCGCGGCCACCTCGCGATACTCCGCGACGTCACGCTGGAGATCGGGCGAGCCGGCCAGCATCCGCTCGAACTCGCGCGTATCGTCCGTCCCCAGCGCACCGAGCGCATAGGCGGCGGCGAGATCCCGCACCGATTCCTGCCCGGGCTGGCTCATGGCCCACGCTCGAAGAAGAAGGGACGCAGCGACTCGCGCAGCTTCTGCATGCCGAGTCGCACCCGGGTCTTGATGGTGCCGAGCGGTTCTTCCAGACGCTGGGCGATTTCGGACTGGGAGAGCCCCTCGAAGAAGGCCAGCTCGATGGCCTGTCGCTGGGGTGGGGAGAGCGTCTCCAGCGCGGCCTGCACTCGCCGCTTGCGTTCCGTGCTGTCGTAGGAATCGGCGGGGTCGGCCGGCGAGCTGCCCATGGCCAGCGCACCGTCGGCCTCCCGGGAGGACGCGGATGTGGTGATCCGCTCTCGCCGGTTCCGTGCCCGCACGATGTCGAGCGCACGGCTGCGGGCGATCATGGTGAGCCATCCGGCTACCGAGCCGCGAGATGCTTCGAATCGGGATGCATCGCGCCAGGCCTGGGTGAACGCTTCCACCACCGCGTCCTCGGCGTCAGCCCGCTGGCGGGCGACGCGGTAGGCCACGGCGTAGAGCACCTCGCCATACCTGTCGTATAGCGCCGCGATTGCCTGCTGGTCCCCATCGGCCGCGCGTAGGAGCAGATCGCGGTCGGCCTGGGATGTGGCCGCTGCCGGTTTAGCCATGTGCCATGAGTTGGGGGCGCTTCCCTCAGTCCCCTGAGTCTACGCAGCAACTCGGAGGCGCCACAAGAAGGACAGGGTGCTTTGGTGAGGGCCCGGTGCTCACCCGGGCTCATGGGAAGGGCTTGGCGCTCCCGCCCCGAGTGAACAGGAGTGTGACCGTCCGACCGGAATAGGTGGCGCGCACGATGTTCACTTGGTCGGGGAACCGCTCCCACAGGAGCGCGACGAGAATGTGGGCGTGTTCCAGTCTTCCGCCGAGCCTCGCCCGTAGCTGGAGCAGGATGGTGTCGCCAGTGCGTTCCACTCCCTGCCAGATGAGTGGCAACGGACGTCCCGCCGGATCGGTCAGGGCGAGCGCGCCCCGAGCGTACCGGGAGAGAAGTGAATCAGCCGTTTCGGAACCGGTGAGATCGGGAAGTGCTACCGCCAGATCGTCGATGAACAGCCGGACCCGGATGAAGACGCTGCTATCCGCCTGATAGCTCAGCTCGGTGAGGGCCGTGTGCAGCGGATGGGTTCCTGCCGGAGGCGTGGGCTCTCTCGGCCAGAACAGCACCGAACCCAAAACGCAGCTCATCCCGAGTGAGCGCACGCGAGCGAAGGACCGGGATGAGATTCCGGGCGCCAGCATCTACCAGGGACGTCGCACCGCCGCCATCTCGGCGGCTAGGGCAACCACGACCAGTGAAACAGTGACTACCCGGAGCCTATAGGAGCGCACTCGGTTGAGTCGGGTGAGAAGGAGAATGTGGTCGAAGGCGGCGAGGCCAGCGCCGGCCGCCGCGAGCACCACCAATTGTCCGAGCTCGATACCCACGTTGAAGCCGAAGAGCGGAACCACGACCGAGCCGATGAAAAGCTGCTGCAGATAGCTGGCGAACCCGGCGCCATGCACCAATCCGAACACTCCCGCGAAGAGCGGCCGGTAGCCCGAGCGTCTTACGGCTTGAGCTCGGGCTCGCACCAGGAGGTTCTCAATTCCTGTCGCCACGATGGTAAGCGGGATGAGAAACTCGGTGAGCCGCTGCGGGATCAGAAGGGTTCCAGTGGCGGCCAGTGCCAGGGTGATCGAATGCCCCACGGTGAATGCCGAGACCACCCAGAGACTATCTCGCCAATCGCGCCGTTGATAAATCGCGGCGAGGGCGAGCAGAAACAGGATATGGTCGAGCGCCTCGGGGTTGACGATATGGCTGAAGCCGAGATGGACGAAGCTCACGAACTCGCTCACGGTTCACCCTCGAGTCTAGAAAGCGAGGTAAGAACCACGCGGGCCTGGGCAGGCTGGAACGGATCCCAGTAGGGGTTGATGGCCAGTGCCTGCCCCAGGTATTCAGCTGCCTGTGCCCGGTCACCTCCTGCAAGCGCGATCATGCCGGCATGGTAGAAAACCATGGCATCACGGGTGCCCAGGCTCAGCGCGCTTTGGATCGTACGGGAAGCGTCCCGATCGTCACCCGATTTGTGCAGCGCCCAGGCGAGCAGGTCGTAGCCATAGATGTCCCTCCGGGTTTCGAGCTCCTCCCGAACTTTGGCTAGAACGCGGGGTATTTCACGGTCGTGATCGAGCAGGAAGAGGCTCCAGGCGCGATGGAACGGGCCGGCCTGCTGCGTGACCACCAGCTCCATCGTGCGGTAGTACTGCTGGGCCTTGCTGCTGTCCCCCATTGCCTGGTAGGCATCGCCGAGCAGGCCGAGAGTTCCGGGATCCAGCGCGCTCGCAATCGCCTGCTCGCCGTATTCGATCGCTGAAGGCCAGTGGTGCCGGACCGCCTCGAGCCGCGCCAGCGTTCCGAGGATCCGATAGTCCTGCGGTAAGACAGCGAGACCGCTCCGCAGCTCGCGCTCAGCTTCCCCAAGATGTCCGTTCCTCAAGGCGAGATCGCCCAGTCTGAGATCAAACCAGGCGAGCTGTTCCGCCGGGATGCCGTGGAGCCGAGCGGCCCGAGCTCGGGCCCCGCGAAGCAGTTGGCGCGCCTCTTCGGCATGGCCGTGCAGCTCCTGCCAGCGAGCCAGTCGCGGCGCCAAGCTCAGATCGTCGCGATAGGTGCTGAGCGACCCCAGGATGCGGCCGGCCTCCTGGTAGTCGCCCAGCTCAATCTGGGTTTCTGCCAGAAGGCCCCGGGCCGCGATCGACGTCGAGTCATCGGCCACGAGCCGGCCGGCGACGTCGCGGGCTTCGGCGAATCGATGCTGAGCCAGCAGGCTCGAGGCGAGCACTCCAAGACCGCTGGCGTTCCGGCCGGTGCGGAGCGACAGGGAATGACGCGCATTCTGTTCGGCTCGAACGAGGTCTCCAAAGTCTGCCGTTTCCCGCGCCCGCTGCAGGTAGAGTCCGGCGAGCTGGGCAAAGTCGCGAGCGCTTCGAGGGTCGCGCTCGGTGCGCTGTTGGTAGAACTGAATGTCAAGATTCCGGATCCGCGCCTCGCTCACCACAGGTTTGATCGGCGGGCGAGGGCTGTTAGAGACCGCCCGAGAGACTCCACTCACTGCCAGAGCCGTGGTCGCGACGACAGCAGCCAATTTCCAGGGCATCTTCAGTTCGGCCCGGCGAGATAAGGAAACGTCGGGGTTATGCCGGGTGAATCGAAAGCCACATTATCGGTGGTGAGCGCTTCCTTGCCCTGGGCACCCTCTGGGTCGGCCCCAAAGGGATCGCCGAACAACGCGAGCAATGCGAGATCGACCACGTCGTCCTGCAGCTTCCGTCCGCCCCAGCCGTTGGCCAGAGGGGGGAGACCCACCCAATTGAGCCAGCCTGCGGTGGCCGGATCCTTGTCGGTTTGTACCACGAGCATATCGGGCAGCAGCACCGAGCCCAGGGTATTGGCGTAGTCGGCGGAACGACCGGCGACGCTGCCGGAGCCGGTCACGAAGGACAGGATCTCGGGCCCGAGCAACGTGGCGTCGTCCTGGGGCCCGATCGATCCATGGGTCGCGTGGCTTCGCTTGCTCAACAGCACCTCACTGATCAGCGGGTTGCCCAGCCGCTGCCCCTGGTTGTACATCCTGGGCGTCGATGGGCTGGTGGTATTGTCATCGCTGCATGCAGTCCCGCCGAGGGTGGCGAACGCCGCCGCGGTGGCGAGAGTCAAGCCACGGATGAGCCGAATGGTGTTACGCTGCATGGTGTATACCTCGAAGGGCGCGTGAGTGATCACAGGCTGATGCTCCCCCAGATGCCCAGCTTGCCGGGAGCACCGTTCTCGATCATGGAGCTGGGTAGCTCGATCACGATCGCGTTCACATTGAATCCATTGACATAGTTCACGCCCGGGTTCCGGAAGAAAAACGGTGCCGACGGATTGGGGCTGAGCGCACATGACGCCGACAGATTCCCGCCGACCGGGCGGCGATCCGGCAGGATGCAAAAGGCCGCTTCCAGGTCGATGAAAAAGGGATCATCACGCGGGCCGGCAAAGACCTGGATGCCGTTGGCGTCACCCAGAGTCGTGTTCAGTTCCCCCGAAACGGCCGGGGTGACATCGGCCACTTCGTTCTCCATGGCCCCTTGCACGGGGGGCGCGAGCGGGCCGCGAACCTGCACCTGCTGATGGGATCCGTCGCCGGTGAAGGTCACCTGGATGACGTTGTCCTCTTTGGCGTCGCCGTTGTTATCGATCTTGAACTGGTAAAGGAGGTCGGAGTCGAACGAGGCCTGGGCGGGGTCCTGCGCTTCGGCGGGAGTAAGAAAAGCCCGCGTATCCATGACCAGCACGATCCGGCCCGGTGCGGCTCCAGGGAAGGCGTAAACGTCGGTTAGATCGCTCTTAGGATTGAGCTCCACGAAGGGAGTGTCCTGGTGATCGGAGCCGACGACCAGAGCCACTGTGGTGACGCCGGCAAGTGCCGTGAGTCCGGTCGCAACACCCCATCGGCGGAAGAATCTTTTCCGGTGCATAGCCGTACATCTCCTGATCGCGAGGTAGTAGACGGGCGGACGGACGGAGTGGTGTCCGCCAGCAGATGTACGCCGGACTCATGCGATCGGATGTAAGGGCTTGAGTGCGGGCAGGAGAGGCCCGCAGAAGAACCGGCAGGTGGTAATCAGGGCAACAGAGCTGGTCGGCCGGCAGGGCGATGCTTAACGAATCACAATAGGCGGAGCCTGGTTCAATCCCCGGCCAGCAGACTCCCGCCGAGCCATCACCGCCGCGTCAACCCGGACGGCGAGCGTGTGCATTCGCTCACGATGGCGGGGATCGCAGTCGGCCTCGATGAGGGAGAACCGCCAGCCTCTCTCCACAAATACGTAGACCAGCTCGGCCACGGCGGTGTCCAGCTCCAGCTCCCCGTCGAGATACACTCGAATGATGCTGGCCAGACGATCTGATTTGGACATTTTTAGTCCTCAACGCTTGATATTTCTTGGTCCGCAGTAGAAAGATGCCTTCAGGGCACATCGGCGTCGAGGTATTCCCTGGCGAAATTCTGGCTTTGGTTGTTCACCTCTCTGTTGGCGGCTCTCCCTCCCGCCGATCGGGTCAGGATTGCCGAGGCTGCGCGGCTTGTCCAGGACCTGGGAGATCGGCTGCGGGCCCAAATCTCGGCCCCCGATTACCGCTACCTGGCGGAAGCCTACTCTCGCCGGCCGTTCATGCTGGCGGCCCTGCTCGGTAAGGCTCAGTGACTCACATCACGGATTGGGACCGGCGGATGGGTGAAGTGTCATCGGTAACGAGGAGAGAGGATGAACATTCCCTGGCGCAAAGACATCGATGAGGCACTGAACCTGGCGCGGGCCCAGAATCGCCATCTGTTGCTCGACTTCAGCGCCGCTCCCATGTGAAGCGGATGTGCCCGGCTGGATGCCGAGGTATATCCGGACGAACGCGTGGCCCGGTTCATTCAGGAGAACTTCATTCCGGCCCGGGTCCATGTGAAAGATCAGCCCGATGACTTCAAACGCTTCGGCGAGCGCTACAACGCGCAGTGGACCCCGACATTGCTGGTGATAGATCCAACCGGCACCGAGCGCCACCGGATCGAAGGATTTCTACCGGCCGACGATCTCGTGGCCCAGCTGACACTCGGTCTCGGGCATTCAGCGTTTGCGCGACAACAGTGGGATGAAGCAGAACGACGTTTTCGGGAGGTAGTGGATCGCTTTCCCACCTCTGAATCGGCCCCGGAGGCACTCTACTGGGCCGGCGTTTCCCGATACAAGGGGAAGGGCGACGCGGCGGCGCTGGGGCAGACCGCGCAGGCGTTCAGTCAGCGCTATCAAGGCTCGAGTTGGGCCAAGAAGGCTTCGGTCTGGGCGAAGACGTAGCGCCGGCGGCGGCAATCCCGGCCGCCCGGCCAGTTGCCCAAGCCCACAGAAAATTGTACCCCCCGATCGGACCAAAGGCGTCAAGTACCTCACCACAGAGAAACAGTCCCGGATGCCTACGGCTCTCCATGGTCCTCGGATCGATCTCGGCCAGGTTTACCCCACCCCCCGTGACCTCCGCCTTCTTGTATCCCTCGTCCCCGGTCCATGGCAACTCACCGCGCACCAGCACTCCAATGAGTCGGAGGCGCTCCTCCCGTCCCAGCTGTGCCAGCGGCCGGGATGGGGAGACCGCGGCGATTCCAGCGAGTGTATCGGCCAGGCGGTCGGGTAACTCGCGCCGCAGAGCCCCGGCTACCGTGCGAGTCCCCTCAGGCTTCAAGGCAGCTTCCCACCCGCTCTCGTCCAGCCTGGTCCAGCGAACCGATAAGCGGGCGCCCCCATTCCCTTCGAGTTTCGAGCGGGCAATCACATGGGAGACGTCCAGCACGGAGGGGCCGCTGTAGCCCCGATGAGTAAAGAGGAAACCCCCGGTGGCCGCAGCCTGCCTTGTTGAGTCCCCGGCGGTGATTGTCACCGGCAGAGAAATGCCGGCGAGCGCGGCGAGGTTGGGTGAATCTGCCACAACCGGTGTCAGCGCAGGATATGTGGGGTGGATCGTGTGTCCCAGCTTAGCCAGCATTCCGAGCCCGCGGCCATCGCTGCCGGTGTTCGGCACCGAGAGTCCACCGGTAGCCATGATGATGGCGTCGACTCGAAGAGGTGGAGCGCCGTCGCACGCCACCTCCCACGGCCCGTCCGGTGCAGGGGCGATGCCGGTGACACTGGTATTGGGGAAGAACTGCGCACCCCGACGCGCGGCCAGCGCCAGCAGCCCGTCGCGTACGTCGCGGGCGCGGTTCGATGCCGGAAACAGCTTGGCCGACGCTTCCTCCTCCACCAGGGTCAGGCCGAGCTCCGCCTCGAAGAACGCGATCTGCTCCGGCAGCGGCCACGAGCGGAGAATCTTGCGCAGGGTGTTTGGGGAAGAATCGGTGACGAATCGGCGCTCATCAACCCGGGCCGGGAGAATGTTGCAGCGTCCTCCGCCGCTGATGAGGATCTTGCGTCCGCCGTCCCGGGTCGCCTCGAGCAGGAGAGTTTCCGCCCCGACAGACGCGGCGAATATGGCCGCCATGGTGCCGGCCGCCCCCGCACCAATCACGGCAACACGGCGGCTCAGGCGATTGCCAGGCTGAGTCGAGAGGGTTTCAGAGCGGGTCATGGAACACAGAAACCTACTCCGGCCTGGAATAGGATTTTGTCATGACTAGAGACATCACTGGCCGGGTCCACGTACGCGGGGCCCGGGAGCACAATCTCAAAAACGTGAACCTCGATATTCCGCGCGACGCCCTGGTCGTCTTCACCGGCGTCTCCGGCTCGGGAAAATCGTCCCTGGCCTTCGGCACTCTCTACGCCGAGGCGCAGCGCCGGTATCTCGAGTCGGTCTCGCCGTACGCCCGGCGTCTCTTCCATCAGATGGCCGTGCCCGAGGTGGACCGGATCGACGGGTTGCCACCCGCGGTGGCGCTGCAACAGCAACGGGGATCGCCCACCACCCGCTCGTCGGTAGGGAGCGTTACCACTCTCTCCAATCTGCTGCGCATGCTGTACTCCCGGGCCGGGGACTACCCCCGGGGCCAGCCGTTGCTGTATGCCGAGTCGTTCTCACCGAATACTCCCGAAGGTGCCTGCCCTCGGTGTCACGGGCTGGGTCGGGTGTATGAGGTGACCGAGCAATCCATGGTGCCGGATGACAGGCTCACCATACGGGAACGGGCCGTGGCGGCCTGGCCGACGGCGTGGCAGGGGCAGAATCTGCGCGACATTCTGACGACGCTGGGCCACGATGTGGACCGCCCCTGGCGGGAGCTCCCCAAGAAAACGAGGGACTGGATCCTGTTCACCGACGAGCAGCCGACCGTGCCGGTCTATGCCGGATACACGCTGGAAGAGGTGCGCCGCGCGCTCAAGCGCAAGGAAGAGCCCAGTTACATGGGAACCTTCACTGGCGCCCGGCGTCACGTGCTGCACACCTTTGCCAATACCCAGAGCCAGATGATGAAGAAGCGGGTCGCCCAGTACATGCTGAGCAGCCTGTGTCCGCTCTGCCATGGCAAGCGACTGCGCCGGGAGTCACTGTCGGTGAAGTTTGCCGGCATGGACCTGGCCGATATGTCGCAGGTACCGCTGAAGCGGCTGGCGGCAATCTTCCGCCCGTACGCAGAAGGGAAGGCTCCTGGCCTCACCCAGCTTCAGGAGGAGCACCCGGAGAAGGCGGTAGTTACTCAGCGCATTGCGGAAGACTTGGTCGCGCGGCTGGCCATCGTGCTCGAGCTGGGGCTGGGGTACCTCACACTGGACCGCAGCACGCCCACTCTGTCGCCGGGGGAGCTGCAACGGCTGCGTTTGGCGACCCAGGTGCACTCCAATCTGTTCGGGGTCGTGTACGTGCTGGACGAACCGTCGGCCGGGCTTCACCCGAGAGATACCGAGGCGCTGCTGGGAGCCTTGGAGACGCTCAAGACCTCCGGCAACTCGCTCTTTGTGATCGAGCACGACCTGGACGTGGTTCGTCATGCCGACTGGATCGTGGACGTGGGACCCGCCGCAGGGGAGGAGGGGGGCCATATCCTCTATAGCGGACCCCCGGAGGGTCTGGCCCAGGTCGAAGAGTCCCGAACCCGGCGCTACTTGTTTGCCGAACCAGCGGTTCGGTTGCGAGCCCCGCGCCCGCCTCGAGGCTGGCTGCGGCTGAGCGGTGTCACCCGGAATAACCTCCACCACCTCGATGTCGCCTTTCCGCTGGGCGTTTTCACCTCCATCACCGGCGTCTCCGGCTCGGGCAAGTCGAGCCTGGTGAGTCAGGCGCTGGTCGAGCTGGTGGCGGAGCAGCTCGGCCACCAGCCGCCAACCGATGACGAGGAGGGCGAAGATCTGGAGCGGTCGCCGGTGATCCTAACCGGAGGCCGGATCGCTGGGGGCCTTGAGGGAATCAAGCGACTGGTGGTGGTGGACCAGCGACCGATCGGGCGCACGCCGCGTTCGAACCTGGCCACCTATACCGGACTCTTCGATCACGTCCGCAAACTCTTCGCCGCCACCCGGCAGGCCCGCGCTCGCCACTATGACGCCGGACGATTCTCCTTCAATGTGGCGAAAGGCCGCTGCGAGACCTGCGCGGGCGAAGGCTTCGTGATGGTGGAGCTGCTGTTCCTGCCCAGCGTGTACACCCCCTGTCCCACCTGCCACGGCGCCCGGTACAACGCCAAAACCCTGGAGATCACCTACCGCGACAAAAACATCGCCGACGTGCTCGGCCTGACTGTGGATGATGCCTTCGAGTTCTTTGTGGACGAGCCTCATGTTCGGCGGGCGCTCGACGTAGTACGCCAGGTGGGCCTCGGCTATCTCCGGCTGGGACAACCGGCGACCGAGCTCTCCGGCGGGGAGGCCCAACGGATCAAGCTGGCGGCCGAGCTGCAGCGGATCCAGCGGGGCACCACACTATACGTTCTCGACGAGCCCACCACCGGGCTGCACCCGGCCGATGTGGAGCGGCTCATGGCCCAGCTTGACGGGCTGGTCGAAGCGGGGAACACGGTGATCGTGGTGGAGCATGAGATGCGGATCGTGGCGGGCAGCGACTGGGTCATCGACATCGGGCCCGGAGCCGGCGAGGAAGGAGGCCACATCGTGGCTGCCGGAACCCCGGCCGTGGTTGCCGGCTCGGCCGTGAGTCGAACGGCGCCCTATCTCGCCCGGTTCCTGGGCACTCCGGGACAGGAATCTGCGGAAGGAGACCTGGCCCAGGCGAGCGGGCAACTCGCGATGGCCTGAGCGGGGAGTCACTGGGTCAGCGGCACCCTTTATCGAAGATGATCAACCACCGGCCATCCCGCTCCCGCCGCCAGATCGAGCTGAAGGTTCCCACCTGTTGACCTTTGGGGTCGAATACCGGGCCGCTGCTCAGGGCGAGCGTGCCCGAAGGCAGCACCTCGATCACATCCGGCTTCCAGGAGAAGGGCGGGTCTGGCTTCTCGAAGAACCGACGCCAGCTCCGGAGCACGGCCGTTTTCCCTCGCATAACGGTGGTATCGCCAAAGAAAATGGCCTCCGGCGACACGTGAGAGCCGAACGCCTCGAAGTTCCGCTCTGCCATGCTGGCGGCAAAGCTACTCTCGGCGGCAAAGACCTCGCGCTCAAGCGGGGAGGCGCGGTGTTGACTCAGGAGTGGAAAACTCAGGCCGACTACCGCGGTAGAGACCAACAAAGCAAACCGTTTCATGACGAAATCCAGGAGGCAGGTAAGATCCTGACGGTAAGAGGCCTCGGGTGGTTACGCGGATGCGCTCTCCGCGATTGGAGTGGTGCCCCGGTAGGCTCGAAGCCAGCGCTCGAGTCCGCTCAAATCCGAAATGATCTCCACGCCCTTGAGCTTGGGCAGGCGATGGGCGCCCCGGCCCCCGACCAGCAGAGGAATGCGCCGCGGGAGGCCGCGTCTCAGTGTCTGAATCATGGCAGCGCTCCGAGGTCGAGGCTGCACCGAGCTTAACGCTACCACGCCGAGCGGGGCTTCCCGGGCGAGAGAGATGATTTGTGTCAGTGGCGTATCGATGCCGAGGACCAGGGGGCGCCATCCTGCGAGGGAGCACACCAGCGCCGCCATCTGGAGCCCGAGGCCGTGGAGCTCGCCGGGTGGAGTAGCCAGCGCCGCAATGGGTCCGGTTGCCCTGTCACTCAATGGCAGCCGCACCGCGCGCAGAAAATCCCCGAGCACTCCACTGGCAAAATGCTCGTGGCGCACGTCCAGTTGCCCTTGCTCCCAGGCCTCCCCTACTGAAGTCAGAAAGGGAGCTGCTTGCCCTTCAAGAAAGCCCACGGGCCCCAGACGGGCCCAGTCGGCCTCGATCCGGCGCCTCAATCCCTCAGTATCAAACGCCCGTACCAGCCCGAGCAGCTCGTCACCGTCCTGAGCCGTCGGTTCCCGCACCACAGGCACGGCCAGGCGCCCGACTGCCAGTTGCGGCAGGGAGTCAAGCAGGGCATCGAGCTCGCGCTCTGATGCTGGAACCACCTCTGCGGCGCGGTGTCCCCGAGCGATGGCCTGAGCGGCTCGCCGTAAGCGGGGAATAAGGCTCAGCGGGTACACCCGGTGACCGGAAGGCTTTCTGACCGGTACCGGGAAGCCGTACCTGCGCTCCCAGGTGCGGATGGTATCGATGGGGATTCCGGTCGCTGCCGAGAGGGCCCCGATGGAGAGCAGGCCTTTACTGGAGTCCGGAGCTGAACCACGAGGCGGCATAGAGAGAAGTTACTACCTGAGAAGACGGCCAGAAGAGCGAGTCGGTCCCGGAGAATCCCGGGACCGACTCTGCCGGTTACGCGGTTACGTAGCGGCGTTCGATAGCCTTCCAGCTGAGCAGGCGATAGGCCGCGGAGAGACCTACCAACGTGTAGATCACCGCTCCGAGAGCGTTCTTGTTGCCAAAGTTGCCGGCGCCGGTGAGGGCGGCCACCAGATCAAAGTTGGTCAGGCCGACGAGACCCCAGTTGAGGCCGCCCACAACCAGCAGGGCGGTGGCGATGCGATCGAGCGATTTCATGATGACGAGCTCCTGTACTTAGAAAGAAACCCGCAGTCCCGCCGTGACCGGCCAGACCCAGGCATTGGTGGTAGTGATCTCGGACTCGTCACTCAGGGCGATATCACCCTGGGGCGAGAGTACGAATGCGAACGAGGGGTTGAAGTTGTAGGCGATTTTGGCGCCCGCGTTGATCGCGAAATAGGTGAAGTTCTCCGGTGCACCCTGGACATCAAAGGTGACGGCACCGGCGCCCAGGTTCACCAGGGCCTCCCAGCCTCGCTCCTTGGGGCCGGTGAGCGAGTAGCCCACCTTCGCGATGTAGTGCAGGGTGTTGATATCGGCCGAGCTGGTTGCCTTGTCCTTGTGGCTGCCGTAGTCGAATTCGCCGAAAACGACCCAGCGATTATTCACCTTGTATCCCACCGCCGCGCCGACTGCACCACCGGTCTTTGCGACGTCGCCGATATCGAAGGTTGGGACCACGGCGCCACCCAGGCCTTCGAGAAAGAAACGCTTGGCCGGAAACTGGGCTTCCACCGGTCCGGGTCTTGCCCAGGCGGCCATCGTAAGACCGAGCACCGCCGCCTGCGTCCATCGAATCCTCACTGTTCTCTCCTGAGCTGAAGGTCACACCATCTCGATGTTGTGAACTGAATATGAACAGGTTTTGGACGGAGCGCAAGTGTCGGGTGAACCGTTGCGGTACCCAGTGGCGATGTTCGGGAATGCTGCGCCTCGCCAACTAAGACGGATTGCCGCTCGCGCAGTGCTCGGTGTAGCTTCCCACCCGCACGGACCATAACCCTCACACTCAACCCACGTTGTCTCGCCTATGCCGTTCGAGACTGCTTTAGCCCAGGCACAGGTCGCCGGCTATGAGACGCCGCTCCTGGCCGTCGCGCTGGGACGGGGCAAGCTGCCTCGATCACTGGACGCACTCGACAAGGGAACCGGCGGTGCGCTCGCCCGAGTGTTCTCCTCGGGCGACTTCGTCGGGAAGAAGGATGAGGTGGCGGTGTTGTACCCAACGGGGCCGGCCGCTCGGGTGCTGCTGGTGGGGCTGGGTAAGGCGGAGGAGATCGACCGCGCGACCATCCGGCGTGCCGCCGCCATTGCAGCCAAGCGGGCACGAGTCGATCGGCGTACCCCGCGCGGCATTTCACCTGCCGTCCGAGTCCCGGGGAAAGGTGGCGCCTGAAGCAGCGGCCCAGGCCATAGCTGAAGGACTGGCGCAAGGCGCCTGGCAGTACAACGAGATGAAGCGGCGGGATGAGGAGAGCAAGAAACCGCAGCTGGAGCGCTTCGACGTTCTGCTCCCGACTCCTCCACTGCCACGAAGGACGGCCAGCGGCTGGGAGCGGCCATCGGGGCAGGGCAGACTTTTGCCCGAGGCATTCAGGTGCTGCCGGGCAACATCTGCACGCCCACCTATCTGGCCAACGTGGCGAAGGACCTGGCGCAGCGGCACGGCATCGAGATCACCGTGCTCGACAAGGCCGCCATCGTCCGGGAGAAGATGGGCGCGCTGATGTCGGTGGCCCAGGGCAGCGCCGAGGAGCCGCGCTTCATCGCGCTGGAGTACAAGGGAGCCGCCGGGACCGCCGGTGGTGCTGATCGGTAAGGGCGTCACCTTCGACACCGGGGGCATCTCGATCAAGCCGGCCCAGAACATGGAAGACATGAAGTACGACATGTCCGGCGCGGCCGCGGTGCTGGGCACGTTCGAGACCCTCGGCTTACTGAAGCCGAAGGTGCACGTCGTAGGTCTCATCCCCAGCACGGAAAACATGCCGAGCGGGACCGCGGTCAAGCCGGGTGACGTGGTGACCAGTCACCTGGGAAAGACCATCGAGATCATCAACACCGATGCGGAAGGCCGGCTCATTCTCTGCGACGCTCTCTCCTATGCCCGCCGCTACCAGCCGGCCGCGGTGATCGACATCGCCACTCTCACCGGCGCGATCGTTGTCGCCCTGGGACATACCGCAGCAGGGGTCATGGGCAGCGACGAGCGACTGGTCGAAGAGATCCGCGCGGCCGGAGAAAAGGCGGGGGAGCGGGTGTGGCCGCTGCCGCTCTGGGAGGACTACCGCGAGCTGATGAAGTCCGATATTGCCGACGTCAAGAACAGCGGCGGAAGGCCCGCCGGCAGCATCTCGGCCGGCTGGTTTCTGCGCGAGTTCGTGGATGGATTCCCCTGGGCCCACCTGGACATCGCCGGCACGGCGTACACCGACCGGGAGGAGCCGACCGGGTAAAAGGGCCCACGGGCATGGGGGTGCGGCTGTTCACCGAGTTTGTTCTCGCCCGTGGCGATAGAAAAGCGTAAGCGGGAACACGACAACGTGAGCGGTAAGCGGGCGAGGATGACTCCCCGATCTGGCTGGTGGCTTTCCCCGCTCACGCTCTTGCTTCTCCCGCTCACGCTTTTTCTTTTCCCACCCCGCCTGTCGGCTCAGTTTCCAGACGAAGAGGCCGAAGACTCCGCCTCAGCCGATTCTGCCGCCGCGGACACCTTCAATACCACAGAGCGCTACCTCCGGGAGCAGGCGGAGGGAAATGTCCGGGTGCCGGTGCTTCCGTTCCTGAGGGTGGAGGGACCCCGGCCTGCACTTACCCGGATTGTCTTTACCCGGGACTCGATCGAATGGGGACACGCGGCCACACTGGGCGATCTGCTGACCCAGGTTCCCGGGGTCTATCTCTGGCGCGGTGGTTACATCGGTCGGCCGGAGCCGGTGAACTTCCAGGCTCGGGGCGCCTCTTCGGTCGAGTACTTCCTGGACGGCATGCCCTATGTCGCGGCGGGAATCGACAGCGTGGCGGTGGATCCGGTACTGATTTCTCTGGTCTTCCTCGATCGTATCGAAGTAGAGCGCTGGCCGGGCCAGCTTCGGGTCCATCTGTTCACCCGCCGCAACGAGCGCCTGGCGGCCCGATCCCGCATCGCGATTGCCCGGGGCGACAACAGCTTCGCCCGCTACGACGCCGCGCTGGAGCGTCGCTTCACTTCGGGTCTTGGCTTTACCCTGGCCGGAGATTATCTGAGCTCGCCCACCCAGGCGGTGGTCGGCAGCACGCTACTCCAACACTCAGCTCTGGGCGCAGGGGAGTTATCACCCCACATCCGTGGGTGGGTCTGCAGTATCAGCTGATCCGCACCGCGCCCAACCGGCGTCCGTTCGTGATCAACGACGCCGGGGTGCAGGACACCATCGGTCCGGGCTACAAAGCCAAGCGCACCGATGCACAGCTCCGGCTATCGATGCGCAAAGAGCTCAACGAGCTGGGGCCCCGGGCCGACATCATCTATTCCCACACCTCCTGGGACGGCGACGGCCTGGATCAGCAGATCGACCAGCTGGGCGGACTCCTCAGCTATCGGACCTCCCGGCTTTTCGATTGGGCGGCTCCGCCTTCCACCGGACCCGCTGGACACCGCTGGATGCCAGGATCAATGCGGGACTCAACCCGGTCGGTCCCTTCAGCGCCAGCGCCGAGCTGGTGCACCTGAAACATTTCGGCGGCAGGGCCAGCGATTACGCAACTCTCGCGGCCGGACTGGAGCCGTTGCGAGGACTGGCGCTGACCGGCAGCGCGCGGCTGGGCAAGATGGTTGCTGCGCCTTCGATTCTCACCGATCCGGAACAGGACGTACACGACCTGCAGGCCGCGCTGGGCTGGAGCCGAGCGCGCCTGGGGTTTCAGGTGTCCTACGCCCGCACCTCCGCCTTCAGTCCGCTCGGCTATGCCGATTTTCCTGAAGTTCCTCAAATCGGGCCTTCATCCAGTACGGAATGGATCACAGCGTCGGTCAGGATTGCGCCCCTGCAATGGCTGACCCTGGAAAGCTGGTACAGCGATCCCGTAGGAGACGTGGCCCCGGAAGGACTTCCTCCTACGCACTCGATGAACGCGGCCACAATCCGCTCAAAATTCCTTCGTCAATTTCCCAGCGGCATTTTCGATCTGAAGCTGCGACTCAGCCTGGAGACGCTGGGGAACCGGAGTGATCGGACGGGATTCCCTGGGAGCGCCGATCGAATTGCACGGGGCAACATTCCTGCGCAGCCTGATTCAGGTGCAGCTCGACCGCTTCTACATCTATTGGGACCGAACCAACCTGGGGTCCACCGACGCTGACCTACGTGCCCGGTTTTCGGATTCCAAGCTATGGCAGCAACTTCGGGGTGAGGTGGGAGTTCGAGAATTAGTTCCTAGTCCCCAGTCCCCGGTCGCCAGTTCCCAGTTAACAGTTCTCAGAAATCAGACAACTGACGTCTGACGACTGACGACTGGAAACTGCCGACTGTGTTACCCATCACTGTCTCTCCATACTCGTCTGGTACCTTATAGGGGTACCGCGATGCAGCGGCGCCTTCAGCAGAGGAGAGGAACTATGTTCGGATTCGGCAACAGGAACCGGGGCCGCAGGGTGAGGAACGACACCTTCAGCGGCAGCAGGATACGGAACGCGGCGCTGGCCGGGGTTGGAATGCTGGCCTGGCGCTGGTGGCGTAACCGCCAGGGAAACGCCGCCCCTTCCACCACCTACAAGGACACGTCTTTCAACGACACCTCGACTCGCTCAGCCGGGGCACTCTAGCACCGGCAGCGCCATTAGAATGAACCAGAGGTGGTGGTGCTAAGTAATTGCACCACCACCTCTTTGTTCGGATTCAGGTAATCTTCCACTTTGGCTCAGGCTGCCCGACCCGGACGACTAGTAACTGGGGACTGGGGACTTCCTACAACCGATATCCTGCCACGGTTCCCGGCCCGGTCCTCAGGAACAGCATTCCCGAAATGTCGTCCACCGCGTACACCGGCTCCTTGTCTTTCCCCAGATCGATTCGCGCCCGGGGCTCGGCGCTCGCCTTGTCGACCTGAAGCAGGACGTTGCCCTTGCCTTCGGGCGACTTGGTCAGCATGAACACCGAGCTCGGTACGGTGAGCGACGCCTTGAAGCGTTTCGTCGCCATGGCTGCCGACTGTCGGGCGTATCCCTGAAGCTGGGCTCCGCCGTCGGTGTACGCGGTGGCCAGCTGGCTGGTGATCTGTTTGGTGGTTGCATCGGTCGCTCGGCGAGACGCATCCGCAAAGGCATCGCCATAGGCGGAGGCTGCCGCGCCGTAGAGTCCGGCGCGAACGGCATTGATGCCATGCAGGGCCCGAAGCAAACCGGACAGCTGGGGAGCGGGGTAGTAGACCTGCTTCTTCACCTGACCGTCACGCCCGAGAATGACCAGGTTCTGTGGGGCGATGAGCACAATGCCCTCAGCTCTGATCTCCATGTCGATCGGATCCTCACCGCCTTCCAGCTTGATCTCGCCGCCGCGGGGCTCGAAGGTGCCGGACTCGCGATCTACCGCATACAGCTGGCGGTTCTTGTTTGCGAAGACGTACATCGTCCGGCCGTCATTCGCATGCAGCAGCCGGTAACGATCGGCGTTGTACCCGGTCGTGCTCATCGGCTTTCCACTCTCGATGGCATCCTTGTACCCACGCTCGCCGGTGTTCAGGTCGATGAAGTTCACCTCACCATTGGTCGTCGCGTCCGGCCGAGTCACATAGAGCAAACCCGAGCGATTCAGCTCGGCGTAGTCCAGCTGACCTTTGATCTTGACGTCCTTCTTCAGGCGCAATGTCGCGGTGGCGACGTCGAGCACATTGACGAACGTCTTCGAATCGGCATCGACCGCAAGCACCGCGGACTCACCGGTCACGAGTGCGTCGGTGACATTGCCCCGCATCTTGACCGGCTTGGCGGCGACCGTTTTTCCATCGTCGTAGCGGGCCACGTTCAGGCCGGTCTGAACTACTCCATTGGATACTGTCCGGCTGCCGGAAAGCTCTCCCTCCGGAGCCGCTTCGGGCAGAATGATGATCCCCGCCGGGTGCTGTACGATGTCATGAATCCACCCGTTCACGGTGGCCGGCTGAGCCCACAGCGGTTTGCCGTCGCTCAGTCCATAGGCCATCAGCCGATCGTCAAAACTCACGTAGATGCGGTCCTTCTTGTCGATCGACGGATAAAGCCGGACATGCTTAGCGGGATTGCCGGACCGGGCCGTGGGTAGTGCGGCCGACCAGCGCATCGCTCCGGTCCGGGCATCCAGCGCCCGAAGACCCATGAGGGTGTGCACCACGATCATGTCCGGTCCAGCCTGGAGTACCTCGAGGGCAGTGGCCTCCGAGACCTTCTGCACCAGACCCTGCATCAGTCCGCCCAGCCCCTTCTTCTTGGGCTCGGTCTGAACGAACAGCGACTCGCTGGCCCAGCGCTGATCTCCGCTCACCAGGTCGTACAAGGCAACCACCGGTGGGCCGCCCTGTCGTCGGCCATGCACCAGAAGGGTACCGGTCTGTGGCAGAACGCGTCGGGTAATGACATCCGCCAGCTCCAGGCGTCGGGAATCGAACACCACGGAGCCGGTCACCGGATCAAAGATCAGCAGCAGGCCTGGGCGAGCCGCTTCCATGAGGATAGAGCCTTCAACAATCCGGACGCTGTCCTGGGGCAAACCGCCCAGCTCCGGCTTTTCCCAGAGAACCTGGCCCCGATCGATGTCGATCCCGGTCAAGGCTTCATCGGTTGAGATGAGCAGTGTTCCTGCGGGCGTAACCTGCTGCCAGCGGAGGTCCTGCTTCAGTTTCAAGGTCCACACCGGGTTGGCCTTGCCGGGTGCGGTCGGGACGGCAACCCGGGCAGCGGCGGACGTAACGGTTTGACCCTGGGCAGCTGCGGTCAGGAAGGCGCTGAGGAGGAGCGTCAGGCCTGTCCTGAGCAGATGGGATGAAATGGTCCGTTGAACGGTCACGGCAGTCCTCGTCGCGGCGGTCCGGGGGGCAAAAGGCAGGTTGTTCAGGGCAGATGCTGTGCCAATTGAGCTAGGAGCTGGGAGCTACAGCGTTGTCAGCTACTCAAACTCCTAGCTCCAAGCTCCTAGCCGGATTAACTTTCAAGGCTGTTCCGGCTTCAGGGAGGACGCTTGCCGTACAGCATGACTGGCTTCGGTGCGGCGGAGGGCCCGGTGGCCGGACGACGGCTTCGGGTCGAGATCCGAACCGTGAACCACCGCTACTTCAATCTTTCGGCGAAGCTCCCCGGCGATCTCAGCGCCCTCGAGGTGGAGGTGCGCGATCGATTGCGACGCGACTTCGACCGGGGCCACGTCACGGTGCAGGCGCGCTGGACCGAGAACCTGGAAGCGGACCCCGGATTCGGTCTCGACCTTGAACGGGCCCGGCTGGTGGCCGAACGGCTTCGGGAAATGCAGTCGGCGCTGGGTCTGGGCGGTGAAGTGACGGTCGAGCTGGTGGCGCGGCAACCCGACGTGCTGACCCACGCCAACAACGGCTCGGTCGAGGTGCCGTGGAGCGAGGTCGAGCCGGTGGTTGCCAGAGCCGGCCAGGACTGCAGGGCCATGCGGGCTCGCGAAGGCGCTGCGTTGACCGCCGAGCTCCGCCACCGGCTGGACTTGCTGGAGCAGGGGGCACACCAGATCGCCGCCCGCGCGCCCGAACGGCTCGTGCGGGAGCGAGACCGGCTCCGCAGTGCAGTGGCCCAGCTGCTCGATGGCAGGTCGGTGGACGAGGAGCGGTTGGCCCAGGAGCTCGCGTTCCTGGCCGACAAGCTGGACATCACCGAGGAGCTGGTGCGGTTCAAGGCTCATGTGGCAGCGGTGCGTGAGGCGCTGGCCAGCGATGAACCCATCGGAAAGCGGCTCGGCTTCCTGGCGCAGGAACTGGGGCGCGAGGTGAACACGATGGGCTCCAAGGCAGGTGATGCCGAGATCGCTCAGCACGTCGTGGCGATGAAGGGCGAGTTGGAGAAGTTCCGGGAACAGCTCGAGAATCTCGAGTGAAGCCGTTTTTCCTGGTGCTTTCTGCTCCGTCGGGTGGCGGAAAAACCACGATCGCCAAGATGCTGTTGCAGGGCCGGGAGGATCTCGGCTACTCGGTCTCGGCAACCACCCGCCCCAAGCGTCCCGATGAGCGGGACGGCCTGGACTACCACTTCCTCTCCCGCGACGAGTTCATCCGCCGGCGGGACCAGGGAGAGTTCCTGGAGTGGGCCACCTATGGCGGCGAGCTCTACGGAACGCTCAAGAGCGAGATCGAGCGGATTTTTGCCAGTGGTCGGAACGCGGTACTCGATGTGGAGATCGAGGGCGCTCGGCAGATTCGGAAGAACTTTCCGAACGCGCTTCTGCTCTTCGTGCTGCCGCCCTCGGCCGAGGCCCTGGTAGATCGGCTGACGGGCAGGAAGACCGAAGACCCCGAGCTGATGCGGACGCGGATCTACCGGGCGGCGGACGAGCTGGTGGCGATCGCGGAATACGACTACGCCATCTACAACGAAGATCTCGTCGTCGCTGTCGCCCAGGTTGCCGCCATTCTGGAGGCGGAATCCTGGCGGGTGGCCAGACAGGATACGCTGCCGGATTTCATCGAGAAGCTCAGGCGGGACGTCGTGAAAGCGGCGGAGAAAATTGGAAGTGAGTCACGAGTCACGAGACTCGAGACACGTGACCGCAGCGGGCGACCTCGTTCCTAGACGGTAGTTTGCACTCGCGACTCGCGACTTGTGACTCGCGACAATCAATGGAGAAGACATGCGCATAATCACCCCCAGCGAAGTCGCCAAGCAGGCGGGCAACAAGTACCTCGGCGTTCTGGTCGCCGCCAAGTTTGCCCGCTATCTCAACGAGTTCCCCAAGGACCACCAGGCCCGGTCAAGCGAGAAGCTGACCACCAAGGCCATGCAGGAGCTCGTCGACGGCGAGCTGAATTACAAGCTCCTTCGCCGCCGCCGCTCAGAGGCGTGACCGTGTGGGCCGGCCGACGCGTCGTACTTGGCGTGTCCGGCGGTATCGCCAGCTATAAGAGCTGCATCCTTGCCCGGCGTCTCACCGAGGCCGGGGCCGAGGTCGAGGTGGTGCTGACCAAAGGGGCAGGGGAGTTTGTCGGTCCGGCTACTTTCGAGGCGCTTACCGGGCGCCCTGTTCTGAGCTCCCTCTGGGAGCGGGGCAGGGCGCTCGCGCATATCCAGCTCAGCCAGGCCGCCGACCTGATCGTTGTCGCGCCGGCCACCGCACACCTCATCGCTCGGGCTGCTCAGGGTCTGGCCGACGACATCCTGACCACGCTGCTTCTGGCTCGCACGGCGCCTCTGCTTCTGGCACCGGCCATGAACGACGAGATGTACGCTCGGCCGGAGACGCAGGCGAACCTGAACACATTGCGTGCAGCCGGAGTTGCCGTGGTGGGTCCGGAGATCGGCGCCCTGGCCGAGGGTCCTTCGGAGCGGCCCGGCCGGATGAGCGAGCCCGAGACCATCATCGCTCATGCGGCCCGTCTTCTGAGTGGCGGCCACCTCGCGGGACGCAAGGTGATCGTTACCGCCGGCCCGACCCGCGAGTCGATAGATCCGGTTCGAGTGGTAACCAACCGTTCGAGTGGCAAAATGGGGTACCGTGTGGCCGAGGCCGCGTGGGAGCGAGGAGCCGACGTGGTCCTGATCAGCGGTCCCGTCGCGCTGCAGGATCCGATCGGAGTTGTGGTGCACCGGGTCGAGACCACACTCGAGATGGAGCAGGCGGTGCGGGCGGAGCTACCCGAGGCCGACGTGCTGATCATGGCTGCGGCGCCGGCGGACTTTCGTCCCAGCAGCCCCAGCGATGGCAAGCGCCCTCGGGTAGACGGCGCCCTGGCCATTCCCATGGAGCCGACGGGCGACGTGCTCGATTCCACTCGCGGGGTGCGGAAGCCTGGCAGTCTCATGGTTGGCTTTGCTCTGGAGACTGGCGACGCGTTAGCCAAGGGTCTGGCCAAGCTGGAGCGAAAGGGACTCGATCTGATCGTGGTGAACGATGCGCTCGAGCCCGGCGCGGGATTCGAGAAGGACACCAATCGTGTTGCCCTGCTTGGCCGGGACGGTACCCGTCAGATCCTGCCGCTCCAGTCGAAGCGGGAAGTTGCCGAGGCCATTCTTGATCGGGTGGAGCAGACCATTGGCCGGTGAATGGGAGCGGTACCTGCGGCAGCAGATCGAGCTGGGAGGCGCGGAGGTGGTTCTGAGTCGGGCGGTCAGGCGGTCAGGCGGTCAGGCGGTCACCGCTGACACCGAAACGACCGAGGCAGATCGGCCCGAATCGCCGCCCCGACCGTCCGACCGTCCGACCGTCCGACCGTCCTGGCAAAAAGGTGCTCCCCCAATCCCCGGCCCCGGGCTCGCCGTCGAGACGCCGAGTCATGTGCTCGACGATGAGCTGGTTGCGCTTGGGCACGCTGGAGGATGTGGCCGATCGGATCCGGACGACGCACTGTTGTGCGCTCTGTCCCAACCGGACCAACGCGGTTCCCGGTGAGGGAAATCCTGAGGCCAAGCTTTTCCTCGTGGGTGAGGGTCCCGGTGCCACTGAGGACGCGCAGGGCCGTCCTTTCGTAGGACAGGCGGGAACTCTGCTCAATGGCATTCTCGAGGCCATTGAGGTCCCTCGCGATACCGTGTACATCACCAACATTGTCAAGTGCCGGCCGCCCCAGAATCGAAAGCCCTTGCCCGATGAGATCGCGGCCTGTATTCCATACCTACATCGCCAGATTGAGATCGTTCAGCCGAAAGTGATCCTGGCCCTCGGGAGCACTGCGGCCGAGGCGATGCTGGGGGTGAGAAGGAGTCTGGGGGAACTGCGCGGCAAGGTGCACACGTACAACGGCATTCCGCTGGTCGTGACGTATCATCCCGCGGCACTGCTCCGCAACCCGAACTGGAAGAAGCCTACCTGGGATGACGTCCGTATCGCACGACAACTACTCGACCGCTGAGACCTACTCGGCCCGATCGGCGCCCTGGAGTCAGGAAGCCGAACAAGCGGTGTTGGGCGCGATGTTGTTGGACCAGGACGCGGCGCTGCGCGCCGCCGAACTGGTGGACGACTCCATGTTCTACCGGGAAGCCCATCGCCGGCTGTTTCGCGCGATGCTGGCGCTCACCGAGCAGCGGGTCGTCATCGATCACATCACTCTCCGCGACGAGCTCCTCCGCCGCGGTGAGCTCGAGGCGGCCGGCGGCCTGGAGTATCTGGCCGAGCTGGTCGACGCGGTTCCCACCGCGGCCAACATCGAGTTCCACGCCAAAATCGTCAAAGACAAGGCGATTCTCCGGCGGTTGATCGAGACCTCCACCTCGATCATCACCGAGGCCTATGACGGCCATTCCACCGCTAATGATCTGCTCGACACCGCCGAAGCCAAGATTTTCCAGATCTCGCAGCAGCGGGGCGATGAAGGGTTCACCCGGATCAAGGAGATGCTGTGGCCTACCATGGAGCGCATCGAAACGCTCCAGCGCAGCGGGAAAGCGATTACCGGTGTGCCCAGCGGTTTCACAGATTTGGACGAGATGACCTCGGGCTTTCAGGCCAGCGAGCTCATCATCGTGGCGGCCCGGCCTTCCATGGGAAAAACGGCATTCTGCCTCAACGTGGCCACACAGGCTGCGGTGGACGGATTCGGGGTGGCGGTCTTCTCGCTGGAAATGTCCAAGGAAGCGCTGGTCCAGCGGATGCTCTGCGCTGAAGCCCGGGTGGACAGTCAGGCGGTGCGCCGGGGAACCCTGCGTGACCCCGACTTTACTCGGCTCGCCCGGGCAGCCGGCATTCTGCAGAGCTGTCCGGTGTGGATCGACGATTCACCGGCTCTCACTCTGCTGGAGATGCGCTCCAAGGCCCGCCGCCTCAAGGTCGAAAACGATGTGCGGCTCATCGTCGTGGACTATTTGCAGTTGATGCGGAGTCCGGAGTACGCCGAAAATCGGGTGCAGGAGGTGTCCGATATTTCCCGCTCGCTCAAGGGGCTGGCCCGGGAGCTGGACATCCCTGTCATCGCGCTTTCGCAGCTTTCCCGTGCATCGGAGCAGCGCGGGGGCGAGCGGCGGCCCATTCTGTCCGACTTACGAGACTCGGGAGCGATCGAGCAGGATGCCGATGTGGTGCTCTTCATCCATCGCCCGGAGATGTACCAGAAAGAAGACAGTGAGGGCAACAGCCTCGAGGGAACGGCCGAGGTCATCGTGGGCAAGCACCGCAACGGACCTACCGGTCTGGTGAATCTGTACTTCCAAAAGCAGTTCACCCGGTTCGACAATCGGACCGAAAGAGAGGCGCCGGAGTGAGGCGGACAGGCGGGCAGGCGGACGGGCGGAGGGGCGGAGGATTGCAAGCTCAGTTTCTTCGCTGCGCTCAGAACGACAGGGCTCCGACCCTCCGACTCTCCGACACTCCGACCGACCACTATGCCTAAGCCGAAATCCGTCTACCGCTGCACCGAGTGCGGCCACGAGCACCCCAAGTGGGTGGGACGCTGCGAGGCGTGCGCTGCGTGGAACTCAATCGCGGAGGAGCCGGCGGTCGGCCGGACAGGCGGTCGGTCGGTCGCTGCCCGTGCCAAGTCCGACCGCCAGTCCGCCGGTCCGCCCGTCCGGCTGCGTGAAGTCAGGGCCGAATCACTGCAGCGCTGGCGCACGGGTCTCAACGAATTCGACTTCGTGCTCGGCGGCGGAATCGTTCCCGGTTCGATGACGTTGATCGGCGGTGAGCCAGGCATCGGCAAGTCCACCCTTCTGCTGCAGGCCGCAGCGCGGCTGGAGAACGCGGGTCATACGGTCTTGTACACCAGCGGCGAGGAGTCTCCGGACCAGATCCGGCTTCGGGCCGACCGCCTGATTAACGAAGATGCCGGACCGGTGCATGTGCTGGGCGAAACCCGGCTCGAGTCCATCATTCAGGCAGTCGGCACTGTCGGCGCTGATGTGGTTGTGATCGATTCAATCCAAACGGTGTACACCGATCAGCTGGAGAGCGCCCCCGGCAATGTAGGACAGGTTCGCGAGTGTTCGGGCCAGCTCATGCGATATGCCAAGGAAAGCGGAACCTCGGTCATCGTTGTCGGGCACGTCACCAAAGGTGGCGGCATTGCCGGCCCCAAGACGCTGGAGCACATCGTCGACACCGTCCTGTATTTCGAAGGCGAAGCCACCCTGGATTACCGGCTGCTGCGCACCACCAAGAACCGATTTGGGTCGGTCGACGAGTTGGGAGTTTTTTCCATGACTGAAACCGGCCTGGTGGCGGTGCCCAATCCATCGGCGGTATTCCTTGCCGCGCGCGCCGGGGGCACCAGCGGCAGCGCGGTCACTGCGCTCATGGAAGGCACCCGACCCGTCCTGGTCGAGGTCCAGGCTCTCGCGGCCAAATCCGGATACGGCACCCCGCAACGGGTGGCCACCGGGCTGGATCCGCGCCGGCTGGCGGTACTCCTCGCCGTACTCGAGCGCCGAGCTGACACCTCGTTTGCTGATCTCGATGTGTTCGTTCAGGTCACAGCAGGTGTGCGGCTTAACGAGCCGGGCGCTGACCTCGCGGTGGCAGCTGCCCTGGTATCCAGCTTGTACAATCGTCCGGCACCGGCCGACGTGGTCTTCCTGGGCGAGATCGGGCTCGGTGGCGAGATCCGACCCAGCGGAGCGGTCGAGCGTCGGATTGCCGAAGCGGTGCGGCTGGGGTTCCCGCGGGTGTTCGGCTCTTCCCGCAGCACCGTACAGGTGCCCGGCGCATCGCTGGTGGGATTGGATCACGTGGATCAGCTGGTGCAGGCTCTTGCCGCGTGACGTCGGCGCAATTGTAGTCGCCGGAGGGCAGGGGGTTCGCTTCGGCGGAGGTATCCCCAAGCAGTACCGCCCGGTCGGAGGAATTCCCATCGTGGTTCGAGCGCTTCGCCCCTTCACCTCTCATCCCGAGATCGCGCAGGTGGTGCTGGTGCTGCCGCCCTCAGACGTGGCCCAGCCGCCTGATTTCCTCTCCGAGCTCCAGTCTGTCCGCGGCTCCATTGCATTCTCCATTGCTCCTGGCGGTGGCCACCGGGGAGATTCGGTGCGCAACGGGCTGGCCCGGCTGGAAGATTCCTGCGCCGTGGTGCTGGTGCACGATGGCGCTCGCCCCTTTGTCGAGCGCGACGTGATCGACACGGTCATCATGTACGCCCGGCAAGGCCAGGGTGCGGTTGCCGCTGTGCCGATGAGCGATACCCTGAAGGAAGCATCTCGTCATGAGCCCAGCCGGGTGCTGCGAACCCGGCCCCGAGCCCGGCTCTGGCGGGCGCAAACTCCTCAGGGATTCCCCCGCACCATGCTGGAGCAGGCGTATCAGCGTGCGGCACGGCTGGGCCGGCGGGCCAGCGATGACGCGGCACTGGTAGAAGCCATGGGTGGACCGGTGCGACTGGTGCCCGACTCGAACAGAAACTTCAAGATCACTACTGCAGCGGATCTCGAGCTCGCGGAGCTGCTCGCCGGGGTCCCAAAGTGATTCTGCCGTTTCGCACCGAAGAGGAGGTCACCGCCGCCATTCCCCATGTCGGGCGGCATCTCCGCGCCGGGAAGTTACTGGCCTATCCCACCGAAACCGTGTACGGTCTGGGTTCCGCTCCCACCGTTCCCGCGCTCGCAGCGCTGGCTCGGCTGAAGGGCCGGCCGGAGGGTAAGCCGTTTCTGCTCCTGATCTCCAGCCGGCGCATGGCCGAGGAGTGGGGACTGGTGTTCACGGCGTCGGCTACGGCGCTGTCCGATGCGTTCTGGCCGGGCCCACTGACCCTGGTTCTTCGCGGTGGCGAGGGGCGCTTGCCAGACGAGCTCAGGGGGCGGGAAGGCGGAATTGCGGTCCGATATACGTCCCACCCGGGCATCGCTCGCCTGGTGGCCGCCCTCGGCGAGCCGCTCACATCCACTTCCGCCAATCGGCCAGGCAGCCCTCCGGCACCTGGAGCAGACCGGCTGGTCGAAGTGTTCGGGCCGGAGGAGCGCAATGGAGAGTTGCTGGTGCTGGATGGAGGCGTACTCGGCAACGTCCCACCATCAACCCTGGTCGATTGCACCGACGCCGTGCCGCGCCTCGTGCGCGAGGGCGCGCTGCCAAGAAGTGAACTGCGCCGGGCGGCAGGAAGACTGGCGCCATGAAGACGGGGCTGATGGGCAGCGGGGCAGTGGGGCAGCAACAGCACACCGGAGACACCGCGCGGGAGTTGGCTACTGGCTCGCTGCCGCGCCGCCCCGCTGCCTTGTTTATCTTCTAACGATGCACGTCCTCTTCGTCTGCACTGGAAACACCTGCCGCAGTCCCATGGCTGAAGCATTGTTGCGCGAGGCGCTCGCCAGCCGCGGGGCGGAGCAGATTACCGTATCCTCCGCCGGCACTGGCGCCTGGGATGGGGCGCCAATCTCCGAAGGCGCGTATCTGGTCGGACTGGAGCACGGCCTGGATCTCAGCGGTCATCGCGCGCAGCTGCTCACTCGCGAAGCGGTCAAGGCCGCCGACCTGATTCTCACCATGTCCAGTCACCATCGCGCCCGGGTGGCAGAGCTCGGCGGAGAAGAGAAGGTCCATGTTCTGGGCGATTACGCCGGACGGGAAGCGGGCCGCATCGAGGTGAGCGACCCATTCGGCTCCGATCTTGCCAGCTACCGTCAGACCTATGATGAGCTTCAGGAGCTGATCGGCGGGGTGGTCAGCCGGGTGGCCGGCACCGTGCGGTGATCAGCGGCAAATCCCGGGTCCTCGTTATTCTGGGAGATCCGGTCTCACACTCCCTCTCTCCCGCCATGCACAATGCCGCCTTCCGCGCCCTCGGAATGACCGCGGTGTACGTGCCTCTTCGCTGCCGGGCCGAAGACCTCCCTTCTCTGCTCCAGGGCATTGCCCATGCGGGCGGCGGTGGGAACGTGACGGTTCCTCACAAGGAGATCGCTGCCCGGTCGGTCGACACCTCCCGTGAGCTGGTGCAGACAGTAGAAGCCTGCAACACGTTCTGGAACGAGGACGGGAAGACGGTGGGAGACAACACCGACGTGCCCGGTCTACTGGAGGCCTTGCACCAGCTCGAGGTGAGGCAAGAGCCGTGGTTCATCCAGGGCACTGGAGGAGGGGCGAGAGCGGCGACGGTCGCCGCAGCGCAGCATGGTGTACCGATTGCTGTCGGTTCCCGGGATCAGGGCCGACAGAATGAGTTTGAGCGTTGGATAGGTTCGCGCGGCGTTGCGCTCGCCGAGCCGTCAAGCTGCCGGGTGCTGATCAACACCACCCCCCTGGGGCTCAACCCCAAAGATCCTCTGCCAATCGACGTGGGCCGGTTTCCCCGGGCGGAGGTGGCCCTTGACATGGTATATGCGCCCGGCGAGACCCGCTGGATCCGCAGCGTGCGGCCGCGGGTTCGCCGCTCCGCTGACGGCCGGGGCATGCTGGTGGCCCAGGGAGCCGCGGCTTTCGAGCGTTGGTTTCCGGGCAGGCGTGCTCCGGTCGAGGTCATGCGGGCAGCGGTGAATGGCGCACTCCGTTAGGGAGACACTTGCCCAGGTCGAACGCTGGCTGCTGCCGCCGGCCTGCCTGCTTTGCCATGAACCTGTGCCCGAGCGGGAAAATGACAGCCTCATCTGCAGCGTGTGCCGCTCGCGTTGGCGTCCCGTGCCCCATCCGCTGTGCCACCGGTGCGGCCAACCCAGCCTGCGGGACCTCGACTGCCGGCTGTGTCAGCAATGGCCCGCCGGGCTCTCCCGGGTCCGCAGCGCGGTGTGGCTGGAGGGCTCCGCGAGAGCTGCGGTGCACCAGCTGAAGTATGAAGGGTGGAGCCGAGCTGCTGAGGCGCTGGCGTTGTCCATGCGGCACCTCGAACCATTGACTGCCGGGGTATCCTTGTTACCGATACCCCTGGGAAAGCGGCGTCTCAGGATGCGGGGGTACAATCAGAGCGAGCGGATTGCCACAGCTCTCGGCGCGCTCACCGGAGCGCCGGTCCGGTGCAATTCACTACGGCGGGTACGAGAGACGCCGACTCAGACGGCGCTCACTCCCGAGGCCCGCCACGCCAACGTGGCGGAGGCCTTCCAGGCGGTGGACGTGGCCGGACTCAGCGTAGTACTGGTGGACGATGTGTTCACCACCGGCGCCACGCTGGCATCGGCTGGAGCGGCGTTGGCCGCCGCTGGCGCCGCGCGGATCGAAGCGGTGACGTTTGCCCGGGCGAGCCAGGAGCTGGCTCACGACTGAGCGGATTCCCGGCGGCGATTAGAATGACGAGGCGCGAGACGCGCGACTCGGGACTCGCGACTACCAAGAGGAGAGCAATGCCCATTCGCATCGGCATCAACGGCTTTGGCCGGATCGGTCGGAACGTGGTCCGCGCCGCCAAGGCCATGCGGGTCAGCGACCTGGATTTCGTCGCGGTCAACGACCTGACCGACACCAGAACGCTCGCGCACCTGCTCAAGTACGACTCGGTTCACGGCCACTTTCAGGGAGACGTGACGCCTGAATCCGACGGCATCTGCGTGGACGGCGATTCCATTCGGGTGCTCTCCGAGAAGGATCCCGCCAAGCTCCCCTGGAAAGATCTTGGGGTCGACATCGTGCTCGAGTCCACCGGGCGGTTCACCGACCGGGACCAGGCTGCGCTCCATCTCAAGGGTGGGGCGAAGAAGGTCATCATCTCCGCGCCGGCCAAGAAGGAAGACATCACCATTGTCTATGGAGTGAACCACAAGTCGTACGACGCGGGCAAGCACGACATCATCTCGAACGCGAGCTGCACCACCAACTGTCTGGTTCCGGTGGTGAAGGTTATCCTGGATCGGTTCGGCTTCGTCAGCGGCTTCATGACGACGATTCACTCGTATACCAACGATCAGCAGATTCTCGATCTGCCGCATAAAGACCTGCGGCGCGCCCGGGCGGCCGCTCTCTCCATCATTCCTACCACAACCGGGGCGGCCAAGGCGACCTCGCTGGTGCTGCCGGAGGTCAAAGGCAAGATCGACGGCGTCTCCCTCCGGGTGCCCACGCCTGACGTCTCCGTCGTGGCGTTGACCTGTGTAGTGCAGAAGGCCACATCGGCCGACGAGGTCAACGCGGCCTTCCGCGAGGCGGCCAAGTCCGGGCCGCTCCAGGATGTGCTCGCGGTCAGTGAAGAGCCTCTGGTCTCGGTGGACTACATCGGCTCGCTCCAATCGAGTACGGTGGATGCGATGTCGACCAATGTGGTCAACGGGACATTGGTGAATGTCACCTCGTGGTACGACAACGAAATGGGCTACTCGGCCAGGTGCGTTGACCTGCTGCGCTATATCGGAAACACCCGGTGAAGCGCTCGCTCGAATCGCTGGACAAGTCATCGCTGGAAGGCCGTCGCGCACTGGTGCGGGTGGACTTCAACGTTCCAATCAAGGACGGCAAGGTCACCGACGATACCCGCATCCGCGCCGCGCTTCCCACCATCAAATACCTCCGGGAGCGGGGAGCCCGATTGGTGCTGCTCTCCCATCTCGGCCGGCCCAAGAACGGTCCGGATCCGAAGTACTCCATGCAGCCGGTGGTGCGCGCCCTGGAAAAGCTGCTGGGCTCTCCGGTCACCTTTCTGCCCGACCCGACCTCGAGCGACGCTGCCACCCTGACCAGGCGGCTGCCTCGGGGCGGCGTGGCAGTGGCAGAGAACACCCGGTTTTATCCCGGCGAAGAAAAGAACGACCCTGATTTGGCTCAGCGGTTTGCCGCTCTGGGCGATCTGTACGTCAATGATGCCTTCGGCTCCGCCCATCGGGCGCACGCCAGCACCGAAGCCATTGCCCGGATCCTGAAGCCAGCCGTCTCCGGGTTTCTCATGGAGCGGGAGCTTCGCTATCTGGGGGAAGCACTGCACCAACCCAAGCGGCCCTTCGTGGCGGTACTGGGAGGAGCCAAGATCAGCGGCAAAATCGATCTGATCGACGCGCTGCTGCCCAAGGTCGATGAAATTCTTCTGGGCGGCGCCATGGCCTGCACCTTCTTCAAGGCGATGGGTCTCGAAACCGGCAACTCGTTGGTGGAGCCCGATCGGCTCGAATTGGCTCGTGAGCTGATGCAGAAAGCCGGAAACAAGCTGGTCCTGCCGGAGGGTGGCGTCATAGCCCGCGAGCTATCGTCCAACACCGAGACGCAGGTCGTTCGTCGCGATGCCATCCCGCAAGGCTGGGCCGTCTACGACATCGATCCCGCCACGGAGAAGCGGTTCGGCACCAGCATCGAGAAGGCGGGGACGGTGGTATGGAACGGCCCGATGGGCGTGTTCGAAACCCCGCCGTTCGACCACGGCACTCTTGCGGTGGCGCGCTCCATGGCCCAGGCAACCGCGAATGGAGCAGTGACGGTGATCGGCGGCGGTGATTCCGCCGCGGCCGTGGCCCAGGCTCGGCTCAATGACAAGATCACTCATGTCTCTACCGGAGGCGGCGCGTCGCTCGAATTTCTCGAGGGCAAGGAGCTTCCCGGGGTGGCCGCACTGGACGGAGTGTAAAAAGAATATCATGACGGCTCGGCAGCTCACCTTTGCGGCCAATTGGAAGATGAATCACGGTCCCGCGGAGGCGCGCGCATTTGCCGAGAAGTTCCTGGCGCGTACGTCTCCGATGGAAGGCAGGCAACTCTGGTTCTTTCCGTCGGCGGTGTCGATTGCGCCTTTAGCTGATGCCCTGAAGGGACGCTCCGACGTGACCGTAGGCGCCCAGAATGTTCACTGGGAGCCCAAGGGTGCGTACACCGGCGCCATTTCCATTCCGATGGTTACAGAGGTAGGAGCCAGGTTGACCCTGGTAGGCCACTCGGAGCGCCGTCACCTGTTCGGGGAAACCGACGAGCAAGTTGGGCGAAAGACCCGGGCAGCGCTGGCCGCCGGAATCACGCCGCTGGTGTGCGTCGGCGAAACGCTGGCCGAGCGCGACGGGGGGCGCACGGAACACGTCATCGTACGGCAACTGGGTGCGGTCCTGGCCGCGCTGCAGCCTCAGGACTGGGAGCAGGTTGTGCTGGCGTACGAGCCGGTCTGGGCCATTGGCACTGGTAAGAACGCTACGCCGGATGATGCGGCCCAGATCCACGAGCTGATCCGGATGGAGCTGGGGCGCAAAGGCGTCGGCCATCGAGTCCCGATTCTCTACGGAGGCAGCGTGAGCCCGGCAAACGTGGCATCGTTGCTGAGCCGGCCCCAAATCGACGGTGTCCTGGTCGGCGGCGCCAGTCTGAATGCGGAGAGCTGGACCGAGGTGATCGACCAGGGCTCCAAGGCCAAGGTGCGACCATCCGGTGGATTCGATCTGGTAGAAGGCTAGCGCAGCAGTCGGTTTCGCCGTGCAACGGCGGCCCACCCACCATGCCCGAGCTTCCCGACATCACCTTGTACCTGGAGCAGCTGACCCCCCGCATTCTGGGACAGCAGCTGCTCCGCCTGGTGTTTCGGAGCCCATTCATCTTGCGGTCGGTCGAGCCTCCCCCTTCGGCCTTCGAGGGAAAGCGAGTGACCGGACTGCAGCGGCTGGGCAAGCGGATTGTGCTGCAGTGTGAAGCCGAGCTCTTCATCGTGATTCACCTGATGATTGCGGGTCGGCTCCGCTGGAAGCCGCCGGAGGCCAAGGCGGGGGGAAGCTGGTGCTTGCCACGCTGGAGTTTCCTCATGGCTCATTGCAGCTCACCGAGGCCGGAAGCAAGCGTCGAGCCTCGATCCATCTGGTGGCCGGGTCCGAGCAGCTTCGGGCGTTCGAGCGCGGTGGGCTGGAGGTGCTGGACGCGCGGCTCGAGGATTTTTCGGAGCGGCTCCGCTCAGAGAATCACACGCTCAAGCGCGCCCTGACCGACCCGCGGCTCTTCAGCGGGATCGGCAATGCTTACTCCGACGAGATTCTGCACCAGGCGCGGATGTCACCGCTGGCCCTCACGGGCAAGCTGACCGACGAGCAGGTGGCGACTCTCTTCGACGCTACCCAAGCGACGCTGAAGGAATGGATCGAGCGCCTGCGGCAGGAGGCTGGAGACCACTTCCCGGAGAAGGTCACGGCTTTCCGGGAAGGGATGGCGGTGCATGGCCGGTTCGGAAAACCCTGCCCGGTCTGCGGATCTCCGGTTCAGCGGATACGCTACGCCGACAACGAGACCAACTACTGCGCCCGCTGCCAAACTGGAGGGCGACTTCTGGCGGACCGGGCGCTTTCGCGGCTGCTGAAGCAGGATTGGCCGAGGTCGATTGATGAGGTGGAGTAGGTAGTCGGGAGTCGGGAGTCACGAGTCGCGAGTCCTGCGAAAGATTGGAATTGGTACAGTGTAGATAGGAACGATACGAGTTCTTGCTGTGAACTGCTCAAATTACGGTGATGGGGAATTACCGACACCTTAAAGTCTGGAAAAGAGGGCACGCGCTTGCCCTCGGGGTGTACCACGCTACTCGAGCCTTCCCTTCCGAAGAGAAGTACGGACTGGCTGCCCAATTGAGGCGAGCAGCCGTGTCCGTAATCTCAAATATCGCCGAGGGCTCGGGGAGGCAGAGCGATCGAGAGCAAATGCGCTTTCTACGGATTGCCAGAGGGTCTGTGCATGAGCTGGAATGCTCATCTAAAGACCTTGGATACATTCAATCAACGGCATGGTCTGATCTCAACGATCAAGCCCAAGAGGTCAGCAGGATGATCAACGGTTTGATTGCCTCGTTGCGGCAATGGAGCTCATCGCAGCGAGACTCGTGACCCGCGACTCGCGACTAGACTCCAGACAGCAACCCGCCTAGAATTACGGCCAATGTTCACCTTCCTCGTCGTTCTCCTCGCGCTCGATGCGCTGCTCCTCTCCGTGGTTGTCCTGCTGCAGGCCGGCCAGGGCGGCGGGCTGGCGTCGCTGGGCGGTGGTGGAACCGAGACGGTTCTGGGAAACCGGCAGGCCGTCACCATCCTGACGAAGCTGACCTGGTGGTGTGGCGGCATTTTCCTGCTGCTCTCGCTGGTGCTCTCGTTTGTCCCTCGGGGTGGCAACTCCAGCGCCTTGCAGGAGCGGCTTCGCGCGGCGACGCCGGCCGCTCCGGCGCAGCAGGCTCCGCTCCCGCTCGGGCCCGAGCCCTCTACCGAAGCTCCCAAGGCCGGCGCGAGCCCGAGCAAAGCTCCAAGCAACGCCACGCCGCAGTCCAAGCCGGCCCCGCTCCCTCTGGGGACGCCGTCTCCGACACCCAAGTCCGGAGCTCCCGCCAAGGGCGCACCGGCGCCGGCCCAGCCCAAGCAGTGATCGAAAGGTTTTCATTCTTAGGGGCGATCGGGTGACCGATCGCCCCGCTTTTGTATTACTGGAGGACGGCGCCTGGTTCGGCGGTACTACGCCGAGGAGCGTCGAGCCCGCATTCGGGGAAGTGGTGTTCACCACCAATCTCACCGGGTATCAGGAGACGTTCACCGATCCGAGCTACCTCGGCCAGATCGTGGTCATGACCGCGCCGATGATCGGGAACTACGGGGTGAACGAGGACGACATGGAGTCCACCCGACCGCAGATCAGCGGCGTGGTGGTTCGGGAGCTGTCTCGCCACCACTCCAACTGGCGGGCCACTCGAACCCTCGACGATTGGCTCGGTGCGGCTGGTGTACCCATCCTGGAGAACATCGACACCCGTCGGCTCACCCGCCATCTGCGGGAACGCGGCGCAATGCGGGGAGTGGTAGCTGAAGGAGAAGGCCCCGACGAGGCAATGCGGGCCCGACTGCTCGCCTCTCCATCAATGGTGGGACTGGACCTGGCATCCCGAGCCAGCACCGGGGTCCGGCAGAGCGAAGGCGCTGGTCCTCACGTTGTGGCGTATGACTTCGGGATGAAGCGGAACATCGTGCGGATGCTGGTGAATGCCGGTTGTCGGGTTACAGTAGTGCCCGGCAACACCTCTCCGGCGGAGGTGCGCGAGCTAACTCCTGACGGCCTCTTTCTTTCGAACGGGCCGGGCGATCCCGCGGCAGTGGGCTACGCATTGCGTACCATTCGCGAGTTGGCGGACACCGGCCTCCCCACGTTCGGGATCTGTCTCGGCCACCAGCTCATTGGCCTGGCCTACGGTGGTTCTACAGCCAAGCTGCCGTACGGGCACCGGGGAGGTAATCATCCGGTCCGCGATCTTCGTAGCGGTCAGGTGCTTATCACCACACAAAACCATGGGTTCGCGGTAGTTGGAGAGGCGAATCGGATCCCCGGAGCCCCCGATCTGGAAGTCACGCACGTCAATCTGAACGACGGTACCATAGAAGGCATTCGGCACCGCGCGCTTCCTCTGTTTGCGGTGCAGTACCATCCCGAGGCCGCTCCGGGACCACACGATGCCTGGCCGCACTTTGCCGAATTCATGGCTTCGCTTCGCGCGGAGCGGAGGTCAATCCGGCAACCCCTTGACAGACAAGGGGTAAGCTCGTAGTATCGGCCATAGTTTCCCCGCCTGGCTCCGCCGTCATAACCCTCCTGGGGGATGCATGACCAAGGCTGATCTCGTCGAACAGGTGACCGCCTCCATAGCCCGCACAGCGGGGCCGATGATCTCCAAGAAAGACTGTGCCCGCGTGGTGGATGCTTTCCTGGAAGCGGTCAAGGAAGCCCTCAAGCAGCAGCACAACATCGAGGTCCGCGGTTTCGGCACCTTCAAGATTCGTCGTAGAAAGACCCGAATGGCCCGAAACCCTCGCACCGGCGACCCGGTGGAAGTGGCCGCCCGTCCGGTTCCGGTGTTCAAGCCCAGCAAAGAGTTGCGGGCCCTCGTCGCCGACGAGACCACGCCTGAAGCCGAGCCGGCCCAAGGTATGTAGGCTGCAGGTTCCCTCAATGCATCGAAGTCGCCGTGGGTCGCGAGACTTAGGGCGACTTCTTGTTACCTTTCCATCATGACTGCAGTTGCCTCGACCGTCAGTATCCGGGTTCTCCTCTTCGCCAGCTACGCCGAGCTGCTGGGCAGCGACGCTCTGGAGCTTGTGCTTGAAAATCCGGCACGGGTCAGCGATGCGGTCGAGCGGCTCCGTGCTTTTCCCGGCGGTGATCGGCTTCCCCCCAAGCCACTCTGCGCTCTGAATCTGACCCAAGTCGAGCCTGATACAGTGCTTCGCGCGGGTGACGAGCTTGCTATCCTCCCGCCCCTGTCGGGTGGTTGAGCCGATGTATTTGACCGCTGATGCGATCGACCTCGGCGCCCTACTGGCCCAGGTGCAATCTCCCCGGCACGGAGGGATCGCCAGCTTTCTCGGCTCGGTGCGAGATCATCAGGACGGGCGATCCGTGCTTCGCCTGGAATACTCGGCCTACAATTCGATGGCCGAAGCCGAGTGCGGCCGAATCGTCCGGGAGGCGGAGTCGCAGTGGGACTGTGTCGTGGCGCTGAAACACCGGACCGGAACTCTGCAGGTCGGAGACGTTGCCGTCGCCATCGTGGCTGCCTCGGCTCATCGCGACGAGGCGTTCGCCGCCTGCCGCTATGTGATCGAGGAAGTGAAGCGGCGCGTGCCGATCTGGAAGCGAGAACTCTTCGTCGATGGGTCGGAGGAGTGGGTCGGAGGCGGGGCAGGGGGGCAGCGCGGCAGTGGGGTAGTCCAAGAGGTCCCTACCGGGTTCAGAGGCGGATCATGAGTGCCGCCTCGCTGCCTCGCCGCCCCGCTGCCCCGCTTACTGACGTATTTCACCGTCCTCTTAAGTCGCTGCGGATTTCAGTCACCGACCGCTGCAACATGCGCTGCCGGTACTGCATGCCGGAACAGGAATATGCCTGGCTCCCCCGCGATTCCATTCTCTCCTTTGAAGAGATCGACCGCCTGGTGGGCATCTTCGCGGATCTCGGTGTAGACAAGCTGAGGTTGACTGGCGGTGAGCCGCTCCTCCGTCATCAGCTTCCCAAGCTCGTCCGGCTGCTGCACCGCCATCGCGGGATCCGGGACATTGCGCTCACCACCAACGGCATCCTGCTGGCCCGCTATGCCGGGGAGCTCAGGGATTCCGGGCTGTCACGGGTTACCGTGAGCCTGGATACACTCCGGCCGGATCGGATGCTCGAGTTCGCTCGCAGTGGACGACACCGGGACGTGCTCGAGGGCATAGCGGCGGCTCGCCGGGCCGGCTTGGAGCCGGTGAAGCTCAACGTCGTAGTTGTTCGCGGCTATAACGATGATGAGTTGATCGAGCTGGTCGAGTTTGCCCGGGCTCAACGGGCCGAGGTGCGGTTCATCGAGTACATGGATGTTGGCGGCGCGACTGAGTGGTCCATGGATCGAGTGGTGACCAGGCAGGAGATGCTGGAGCGTTTGGCGCAGGTCTACGGCGCCATCTCTCCCATAGATGAAGGCGGCTGGGCTCCTGCCGAGCGTTTTTCTCTCCAGAGCGGCGCGGTTATCGGGATCATTGCCTCAACGACCGAGCCGTTTTGCCAGACCTGTGATCGCAGCCGCCTGACCGCAGATGGAAACTGGCTTCTGTGTCTCTACGGGGAGAACGGGCTCGACCTTCGCCAGGCGTTACGAGAGGGGTGCTCCGACGCCGAGATCGCCCGGCGCATCGAGGACACCTGGCGCCGGCGAACCGATCGCGGGGCCGAGCTCCGCGTTAGTTCGCCCGAGCGAGGCGCGCTCTATCAGCTGGAGTCTCTCCGGGCCGATCCGCACCGCGAGATGCACACGCGGGGCGGCTGATGCCGCTTCATATCGCGCTCATCGAACCTCAGATCCCTCCCAACACCGGCAACATCGCCCGACTCTGCGCGGCAACCGACACTTCGCTGCACCTGATCGAGCCGCTGGGCTTCAGCATCAATGACGCCGAGGTCCGCCGAGCCGGGCTGGACTACTGGGACGCGGTGGACCTCTGGGTGCACCCGAACTGGTTTGCCTTTCGGGATGCGATGGACCGATCTCGCTGCCTCTACTTCTCCGCTAACGCGGAACGCAGCTTCTGGGATGCCCCGTACAAGCCGAACAGCTGTCTGGTGTTTGGGAGCGAGACCGAGGGCATGCCGCAGCGGATTCTGGAGAAGCACCCGGAACGCTGCTTTACCATCCCGATGTCGGGGCCGGTGCGAAATCTCAATTTGTCGAATGCGGTGAGCATTGTCCTGTACGAGGCGATCAGGCAGGTGGGGGCCGGTCGACAGTCAGCAGTCGAGAGTCGAGAGTCACGAGTCGCGAGTGGCGAGCAGTCTCGAGGCCACTCTGTGGAGGAGTAGGCTCACTTTTCACATAGCTGACTCGTGACTCTCGACTCGTGACTCGCGACTGGACACAACTATATTGCGTCGGTTTAGGCTGCTACACCTCCTTCATCGCTGCAGAGAGCTCGTGGAATGCTAAACAAGGTTGCGGTCGTTGGGGCAGGGAATGTGGGCGCAACGGCGGCGCAGAGAATAGCCGAGAAGAATCTGGCGCGCACCGTAGTCATGATCGACGTAGTCGACGGAGTACCTCAGGGCAAAGGCCTGGACCAGTGGCAATCCGGTCCGATCGAGGGCTTCGATACCAGGGTCGTCGGCAGTGGTAACTACGATGAGGCCGCCGGCGCTGAGGTGTTCGTGGTGACCGCCGGTATCGCGCGGAAGCCGGGGATGAGCCGGGACGATCTGGTCAAGACCAATGCCGGCATCGTTCGCTCGGTCACCGAGCAGATATCCCGGGTGGCCCCGAAGTCCATCATCGTGGTGGTCTCCAATCCGCTGGACGTGATGTGCTACGTGGCCATGAAGGCGACCCGCTTCCCCCGGGAGCGTATACTCGGCATGGCGGGAGTGCTCGACACGGCGCGGTATCGCACGTTTCTGGCCGAGGCTCTGGATGTTTCCGTCGAGGATATCCAGGCCATGGTGCTCGGCGGACACGGCGACACCATGGTACCGTTGGCATCCTATACCACAGTCTCAGGCATCCCGGTCGCCCAGCTTATGGATCGGGAGAAACTCGACGCGATCGTCAATCGAACCCGGAATGGCGGCGCCGAGATCGTTGGCTTTTCTCAAGACCGGGTCGGCGTACTATGCCCCGAGTGCCGCCGCGGTGCAGATGGTCGAGGCGATTGCTCTCGACAAGAAGCGGATCCTGCCCTGCTCGGTCTGGCTGCAAGGCGAGTTCGGTCTCCGCGACGTCTTCTGTGGAGTTCCCTGCAAGTTGGGAAGAGGCGGCCTCGAGCGGATCATCGAGGTTACCCTCACCGACGCTGAACGCGAGGAGCTTCGTAAGTCGGCCGAGGCCGTGCGCTCGACCCAGGCGGTGGTAGACGCGTGAGCGGAGCTGCCAGATGACTCGGCTGTGGCTACTGTGGGACTCGTCGGTAGGGAAAAAGGTGATCATGGCCGTGACCGGTCTGATCATGGTGGCATATCTCATCACCCACGTGGTAGCCAACCTTCTGGTGTTTCAAGGACCAACCGGAATCAATGCGTATAGCGCGTTCCTCCACGGCACCGGCGGCGCGCTCTGGGTGGCCCGCCTGATCTTGCTTCTCTCGCTCATTCTGCACGTAGCGGCTGCGGTGCAGCTCGCAGCGCGGCGGGTCGAGGCCAGACCGGTCGCCTATGCCGCCGGGCGCAAGCCGCAGGTCTCCACCTGGGCGTCGCGCAGCATACGCTGGGGCGGTGGGCTGATCCTGGCCTTCCTCATTTATCACATTCTCCACTTCACCATTGGAACAGCCCACCCGGACTTCGTCGAGGGCGATCCGTACCACAACGTCGCAACGGGATTCCACAATCCTGTGGTAGTGGTTGTTTATCTCATTGCGATGGCCGCGGTCGGTCTGCATCTGTATCACGGCATCTGGAGCAGCGGGCGGAGTCTAGGCATGAGTCCGCCTTCTCCCAACCCGTTACGGCGTTCGGTGGCAATGGTGCTGGCGGTGTTTGTCTGGCTGGGCTTTACCGTGATTCCGCTCGCGGTGTACGCCGGAGTGATCCGATGATCGACTTGCGTTCCAGAGTGCCCGCCGGCCCAATCGAGCAGAAATGGGACAAGCACCGGTTCGAGATGCGGCTGGTGAACCCCGCCAACAAGCGGAAGTACACCGTTCTGGTGGTTGGGAGCGGTCTGGCCGGCGCCTCGGCTGCCGCCTCGCTGAGTGAGCTGGGTTATCAGGTGAAGTGTTTCTGCTTCCAGGATTCGCCGCGGCGGGCCCACAGCATTGCGGCACAGGGCGGAATCAACGCGGCCAAAAACTACCGGAACGACGGCGACAGCATCTATCGCCTGTTCTACGATACCGTCAAAGGCGGAGACTTCCGCTCCCGCGAGGCCAACGTTTACCGGTTGGCGCAGCTGAGCGTCGAGATCATCGACCAGTGCGTGGCCCAGGGCGTTCCCTTTGCCCGGGAATACGGCGGATTGCTGGCCAACCGCTCGTTCGGTGGGGCTCAGGTATCCCGGACGTTCTACGCCCGGGGCCAGACCGGTCAACAGCTGCTGCTCGGCGCATATCAGCAGATGCAGAAGGAGATCGACAGGGGCGGGGTGACGATGTATCCCCGAACCGAGATGCTCGATCTGATCGTGATCGATGGTCAGGCCCGAGGAATCGTGACCCGCGATATGGTCTCCGGTAAGATCACCTCCCATGTTGGCGATGCGGTGGTGCTGGGCACGGGCGGCTACGGCAATGTTTTCTATCTCTCCACCAACGCCAAGGGGTCGAACGCCACCGCAATCTGGCGGGCCCACAAGCGGGGAGCCGCGTTCGCCAATCCGTGCTTCACCCAGATCCATCCCACCTGCATTCCGGTGAGTGGCGACTACCAGTCGAAGCTGACTCTGATGAGCGAATCGCTTCGGAACGACGGGCGAGTCTGGGTGCCGCGCAGTCAGGGTGACAAGCGGCTGCCCTCTGAGATCCCTGAGTCTGAGCGGGATTACTTCCTGGAGCGGAAGTATCCCAGCTTCGGCAATCTGGCTCCCCGGGATATCGCCTCCCGAGCGGCAAAGGAGGTCTGCGATGAAGGCAGGGGGGTCGGTGAGAGCGGGCTCGGTGTGTACCTCGACTTCGGCGACGCGATCAAACGTCTAGGGGAGCCCACCATTCGGGACCGCTACGGCAACCTTTTCGAGATGTACCAGCGAATTACCGACGAGAATCCCTATCGGGCGCCGATGCGAATCTACCCCGCCGTCCACTACACCATGGGCGGGCTCTGGGTGGACTACAACCTCATGAGCACCATTCCCGGGCTGCATGTGATCGGGGAGGCAAACTTCTCCGATCATGGTGCCAACCGCCTGGGTGCAAGTGCGCTGATGCAGGGGCTGGCCGACGGTTATTTCATTCTGCCGGCTACCATCGCCGACTACCTGGCTTCCGCCAAGCTGAACAAGATCGACGCGTCGCATCCTGAGTGCGTCCGCGCCGAGGCGGAGGTCGCGAGCTATACCAGCAGGCTGCTTGGAATCAAAGGCAAGCGCACGGTGGATTCCTTCCATCGCGAGCTCGGCAAGCTGATGTGGGACAAGTGCGGAATGGCCCGCAGTGCCCAAGGGCTGCGGGAAGCACTGGCCCAGATTCCGGTGCTGCGCGAGGAGTTCTGGCGAAACGTCAACGTTCCCGGCAGCGATGCCGAGCTGAACCAGGCGCTGGAGCGGGCCGGCCGGGTTGCCGACTTCCTGGAGCTGAGTGAGCTGATGTGCCGGGATGCCTTGGACCGGGAGGAGTCCTGCGGCGGACATTTCCGGGTGGAGTACCAGACGCCCGACGGTGAGGCGCTGCGGAACGACCAGGATTTCGCCTACGTGTCAGCCTGGGAGTATGCGGGAGCAAGCCGGGAGCCCCAGCTGCACAAGGAGCCGCTGGATTTCGAGTACGTGCATCTGGCCCAGCGGAGTTATAAGTGAGTCGCGAGCTACGAGCCATGAGTCACGGGTCATCGCCCTCGGTCGTCATGCGCGGCCACAATCCTGAGGACCACGTCGTGACTCGCGACTCGCGACTCGTGACCCTCGCCTGGACCAGACCGTGAACCTCACCCTCCGCAGTCTGGCGCCAGCCCAGTCCCTCCGCTCCGGGACGCCTGGTCGAGTACCAGGCCGCCGAGATCAGTCCCGACATGTCTTTCCTCGAGATGCTCGATGTCGTCAACGAGGGGCTGATGCAGCGGGGTGAGGTCCCGATCGCCTTTGATCACGACTGCCGCGAAGGGATCTGTGGATCGTGCAGTCTGATGATCAATGGGGTGGCCCATGGTCCCATGCCGGGCACCGCCACCTGTCAGCTGCATATGCGGAGCTTCAGGGACGGCGAGGTGATCACGGTCGAGCCCTGGCGGGTCCGGGCATTCCCTATCATTCGAGATCTGGTAGTGGACCGGACCGCCCTGGACCGGATCATTCAGGCCGGCGGATATGTCAGCGCGCCAACCGGGGGAGCTCCCGACGGCAACACCATCCTGATCCCGAAGGAGACGATAGACACCGCAATGGATGCGGCGCAGTGCATTGCCTGCGGCGCCTGCGCGGCCGCCTGTCCCAATGGCTCGGCTTCACTTTTTACCGCGGCCAAGCTGACCCATCTGGGACTACTGCCTCAGGGCCAGCCGGAGCGCTATCGCCGCGCGCTCCGGATGGTCGCTCAGATGGACATCGAGAATTTCGGTGGTTGCACCCTCTACGGCGAGTGCCAGGAAGCCTGCCCCAAGCTCATCAGCATCGACACCATTACCCGGATGAACCGGGACTTTCTTCGGGCCAGCCTCACATCCGGTCGGGCGGCCGTAGCCGAGTCCGACTGAGACGGTTCCTCACCTTATCGATCGTTGCCACGGTCCTGCTCCCGAGCCAAGGGCTGGGACAGGCTCCCGCCTGGATCAGGTTCGGGGCTAGCGCGGTCCCGGTGTATACCGCGGTCGATCCAATACCCCACGGTGGCTCGCTGGGAGAAGTGCGGCTGGTTCAGCCGACCGTCATGGCCCATGGCGGAGCGTTCGATGATCGCTTGCGGCTGCTGGCTACGCTCAACCTCGAGGGTTTGACCATCCCCAACGGGGAGCTGGCCCTGGGCGATTGGGGCGAGGGGTTCATGGACCGGCGGCACCCCCACACCTACGTCCATGAGGTAATGCTGTCGTACGTGCACCCGTTCGGGAGCTTCTCCGCCTCCCTGTCTGCCGGCAAGGGGTTCGCGCCGTTCGGGACTGACGACCCCATGTCACGCCCGCCGGTGCGCTACCCGGTCAATCACCATTTGGCCCAAATCCTGGAACGTGCCGTAGCCATCCTGGGCGCCAGGGCCGGCCCGGTTCTGCTGGAGGGAGCCGTTTTCAACGGGGACGAGCCGGAGCGGCCGGAAAGCTGGCCTAACATGTCTCGTTTCGGCGACTCGTGGTCTGCCAGGCTCACCGTCTACCCTGGGGCCCATCTCGAGCTGCAGGGATCGCATGCTGACGTTCACTCTCCGGAACACCGGGAAGGGTTCGGGACCGATCAAAGCAAGTGGAGCGCATCCGGGCGGTGGACCGGCTCGCTGCGCGGCTCTCCGGCCTATGCACTGGTGGAGTGGGCGCAAACCTCCGAGGCCGAGGGGTTCTTCGTCTTTCACAGCTTTCTGGGAGAGGGTGCATGGACCACTCGGCCATCATCGTCTCCTGTATCGGTTCGAGCGCACCGAGCGTCCTGAGGAGCAGCGGCTTGTGGACCCGTTTCGCTCGGCTCGGCCGCATTCGGAGAACTCCATTCTGGGCACCACGCGCTGGACGGTCCACACCGCAGGATACGGATTCCAGCTCAACTTGGCCAAGGTGCTGGCGGCTCTTGCCGTTCGTTGAGATTTCGTACGGACGCATCGCCGATGTGAACGGCGGCTTGTTCAACGCGGAGTCGTTCTACGGCAAAACGTCGTTTTGGTCATTGAGCATCGGGAGCCGGCTCAACGTTGGGCTCCCGTTGCACCGGATGGGACGGTACGGTGTGGCGCAGGACACGGCGCCACCGCGGTCGACCACCACTATGGTCATCATGATCATCACATGAATAGGCAGGCCCTGTGGACGCTGCTCGCGGCGGGGCTGATCGCCTGTGGCGACGATTCCGCGGTCCAGCCCACGGTCCCGACGACTATGAGTGTTGCCGCGGGAGGGAACAACGTTCCCGATCGATACAGCTCGGATCTGTGGGTCTACGGAAACCACGCGTATACCGGAACCTGGAACTTCCGGGAAGAGCAGGGCAACGTGCTGAATGTCTGGACTCTCGATGCCGCCGGTGCGCCGTCCTTCACCAGCTCAGTCACCATTCCCAATATCGGCACCGTCAGCGACGTCCAGGTCAGCGAAGATGGTCAGTTGCTGGTACTGAGCGGCGAGCGCGGGGGAGACTTCGGGCAGGACGGCGGAGTCTACGTCTACCGGCTGACCGATCCGGCACATCCCGATTTCGTCGGCGCCGCCAGCGTTCCTTTCGGAGGGGTCCACACCGTTACGCTCGCCAATCTCGATGGACAGCTGCACGCCTTCGCCGCAAAGAACCCAGGATTCACCGGGTCGGAGACAGAGAACGAGCCGGCGCTGTTGATTTACAATCTGAGTGACCCATCATCGCCCAGACTGGTGCACCGCGAGCCGATCCCGCCGCATTACGGAATTCACGACACCTTCGTACGTGACGGCCTGGCATTCGTTTTCGCCTGGGACGAAGGCTTCATCCTTTACGATGTCGGGAATGGGATCCGAGGTGGCTCGCCGTCAGCGCCGGTGGAAGTGAGCCGCCTGATCACCGCGGCAAACAGCAGCAGCAGCCCAGCGGTGCACAACGGGTGGTGGTTCCACAATCCCGTCACGGGGGAGAAGCGCTACCTGTTCATCGGACAGGAAGGGCCGGGTGTGATCGGGTCACGATCGAGCGGAGATATCCACGTGGTGGACGTCTCAGACCTGGCCCATCCAGCCGAAGTGGCCTTCTTCCACCTCAACGGCGCGGGCACCCACAACTTCTGGGTCGACGAGCCGAATCAGGTGCTCTACGCTGCCTATTACAACGCGGGAGTAGTGGCGCTGGACATTTCCGGTACTCTGAGTGGCGATCTGTCAGGACGGCTGCTGAGCCAGATCCAACCGGGAGGGCCAGGGAACACTTATACCTGGGGCGTGCAGCTGGCAAATGGATCGCTCTACGCCATCGACATGCTGAGTGGGCTCTGGCAACTAAAGACGCAATAAGCCGCGTTTAGCCTAGGGAGCTGCGGGCTTGCTGCTACCGCTGGCTCCGCTCGAGCTGTTGGTTTCTGCAGGTGCCATCCAGGCGTTGTTTTCCCGCCGCACATCGGGGTAGAAGTTCCGAGTATCGATTGCCGCACCGACCACACGCTTGGGACCTGGCACCTGGAGGATGTATTGGGATCCGGCATACCAGATCTCCACCGGCAGGCTCAGGTGCTGGGAGGCACCCCCTTCCATTCTTAGATCCAGCTCGACCGGCATCGGCATGGGGGTGACACTGCGCAGGTAAACCCGGGATAGCGTCACCCCCGCCGAATCGATCGACCTCACCGAGTCTACCGCTTGATCCAGTCGCTCAGTGGTGTAGAACCAGGACCGCCAGAACCAGCTCAAATCCTCACCCACTCCATCCTCGATAGTGCGGAAGAAGTCCGCCGGCGTCGGGTGCTTATACGCCCACCGGCGAATGTATTCCCGAAAGGCTGGATCGAAACGTTCCCGTCCGATGATTCTGTCCCGGAGCAGGATGAGGGCGAGGCCAGGCTTGGTGTAGGCCGTAACGCTGAGATTCCCCCGAATCTGATCAGCCGGGGTCATGATCGGGTCTTCCCGCCCGCTTAGCGCAAAGGGGATGTAGATGTTGGGGTTCCCCCGCCGGTTGTAGGTGCCCGGATACTTCTTTTCCCAGTTGTAGTAATTCATGAAGGTGTTGAATCCTTCATCCATCCAGGCGTATCGCCGCTCGTTATTACCCACCACCATTGGATACCAGGTGTGGCCGATCTCGTGGTCGGTTACGCTGAACAGCGCCGGACCCGTCGGTCCGGTTGTGGCAGAACACGATCATCGGGTATTCCATCCCGCCCTCGATGCCATTCACGTTGATGGCGGCGGGGTAGGGGTATCGATACCACGAGGAGTAGTTCTCGATCGCAAACCGGATGTACTGGGTGGACTGATTCCAAATGGAGTCGGCCGACGGCGGATAGAAGCTCATGGCCAGGGTGCGCCCGCCGTTGGCGCGTGCGGCATCCCAGACGAAGTGCCGGGCCGCGGCCCAGGCAAAATCGCGTACGCTGTCCGCCGTAAAGCGCCAGGTCAGCGTTCCCGTGGGGGAGACCGGCCGCGATGCCGGATCGCTCACCTCATCCTTGCCCCGGATGACCACCGTCGAATCGCTGGCGCGGGCTCGGCTGAGCCGGCTGCGCTGAGTTGCGGTCAGGACCTGAGCCGGGTTCTGCAGCGTGCCGGTAGCCGCAACCAACATGTTGCTGGGGACGGTCAGGCTGACGTCGAAGCTCCCGTACTCCAGGTAGAACTCGCCCTGGCCGAGGTACTGCTCGGTGTTCCAGCCCCGCACATCGTCATACACCGCAAGGCGCGGGTACCACTGGGCGACCTCATACACAGAGCTCCCGTCGATCTGCTCCACCCCCATCCGGTTGCTGTTGGGACCGAAGGGAAAGGACCAGCCGATCTCCAGCACTTCGTGGCCGCCGGGAGGAAGCGGGCGGGGCAGATCCACCCGCATCATCGTGCCGTTGACCACGTATTTGAGAGCGGTGGCCGGGCGTCCCGGACGGCTCGAGGATTTTGCTGAGGCGGCCAGCTGCACCTTGGTCAGGGTGACCCCTCCTTGGGCCCCGGCGGTGCCGAAACGGGAGTTCTGGTCGAAGATCAGGGACCCACGGCTGGAGCTGTTGAAGAGATTCTGGTCCAGCTGCAGCCAGAGATATCGGAGGGTATCGGGCGATCGGTTGGAATAGGTGATTCGCTCCTCGCCGGTAACCGTCTGGGCAGCGGTATCCAGCGAAGCACGGATGACGTAATCCACCCGCTGCTGCCAGTAGTCTGGCCCGGGTGCGCCGGCGCCGGTGCGCAGCCGGTTCGGCGCGGGCAGTTCGAGGCGGCGAAAGGGCGAGCGATCGCCCTGCTCTGAGGAGTCTGACTGTGACGGTGCCGCAGGCTGTTGCGCGGCGAGCTGCGTAGTTGCCAGCAGGCTCAGGAGGAGCATTCGCATGGAGAGGATTCTACGGAGTGGCAGTGGCGGCAGGTCGTCTCCAGGCATCGTTTGTGACCACGGCGTCGGGCAAGGTACCGTCCGGGTTGACCCTGGCGCTCACGATGGTCTTGTCCGGCTTGATCTGGTAGACGTACCGGTTGCCGCCATACCAGATCTCGACCGGCAGCTTCAACACGTCCGTTGTACCATCCTCGAAGCCGAGCTCCAGTTCCACCGGCATTACCGCGTCGCCCAGGTTCACTAACGTCACCTGGGCACCACCGGCGGAGTCCGGCTTCACGCTCTCGACCGACTGGTCCAGGGCGGCGCTGGTGTAGAAGAATCCGCGCCAGAACCAGGACAGGTCCCGACCCGAGACCTCTTCGATGGTTCGGAAGAAATCAGCCGGCTGAGGGTGCTTGAACGCCCAGCGCCGGGTGTATTCCCGGAATGCGCTATCGAATACTTGAGCGCCAAGGACCTTGTTACGCAACGTGAGCAGCTCGATGCTCGGCTTGACGTATGCCAGACTCAGGAGGTTGTCACTGGTCCGGTAGCGATTGGCCGGCGTGAGAATCGGCTGGGCGGTGGGCATCTGATCTATTCCGATGATCAGCTGCCGTTCCCGCTGCCGTACCGCCGCATCGTTCCGTTTCCAGTACGACTCCTCGGAGAAGGTGTTGATGAAGGTGTTGAAGCCCTCATCCATCCAGGCGTAGCGCCGCTCATCGGAGCCCACCACCATGGGATACCACATGTGGCCGATCTCGTGAGTCACCACATTGTAGAGATCGGGACCGCTTTCGCCCTTGGCTTCCATAGCCACCATGGGGTATTCCATGCCGGAAACAGGTCCCTCGATGGCCGAAATCTGCGGATAGGGATAGCTGAACCAGCGCGTACTGTACTCCTGGATGGAAAAGCGGCTCATCTTGGCCGCGTCCTTCCAGGTGTCCACCGCGCTCGGGCGGTAGTACGCCTGCGCCAGGACTCCCTCCCAACGCTCGGCGTCCCACAAGTAATCGGGCGAGGCCGCCCAGGCCGCATCCCGAACATTGTCGGCCTTGAAGCGCCAGGTGAGCGACCCTTCTTTCACAGGACGAGCGGCCCCCGACCTCAGCTCAGGCTCGGTCACGATGTGGATCGTGGTGTCGGACTTGAGGGCCGTGGCCAGCCGGCCTCGCTGGGCCGTGGTCAGGACATCAGCCGGATTCAGCAAGACACCGGTGCCGGCCACGATGTACCCGGCCGGAACGGTTACCTCATACTCGATGTTGCCATACTCGAGATAGAACTCGCCCTGACCGAGATATTGATCGGTGTTCCAGCCGTGCACGTCGTCGTAGACGGCCATCCGGGGATACCACTGGGCGATCTCGTACAAGCTGCCATCCCGGCCCATCCGGTCGGCCCCGTGCTCTGGAATGTTGAAGCCGTAGCTCAGCTCCAGCACGGTCTTGCCCCCCGGGGGCAATGGGCTGGCCAGTTCCAGGTACATCATGGTGTCGTCCACCCTGGTCTTCAGCGGCGAGGATCCACATCGAGGCGGAACCTTGCCCGGAGCCTGCGTCCGGCGCTTGCGCCGGGGCTGCGCCCTCGCTGCCGGTTCCTTCGTGGCGCTGCACTGGAGGATGGAATCGATCTCGAACCCGCCAGAAAACCCGGCTCCGCCAAACCGGCTCTCGGAGGCGAACAGCAACGACCCGGTGCTGCCGGTACGAAAGAGATTCTGATCCAGTTGAAGCCAGAGGAAGCCGAGCGTGTCGGGAGAGTTGTTGCTGTACTGAATGATCTCGGATCCGGTGAGCCGTTTGGCCGAGGTGTCCAGGGTGGCCCGAATCTGGTAATCCACCCGCTGCTGCCAGTACTTCGGTCCCGGGCTCCCGTTAGGCCGGCGGATCTCGTTACCAGGAGGGAGCTGTAGCGGACTGAAAATCCCGGTGTCGGCGACCGGAGGCCGGAGGGTAGGAAGTGTCAGCGGCCGTGCCGTCTGAATGGGTGCGGGAGAATCCGACTGTTGAGTCTTCGGGTTACCCTGACCCAGCAGGGTGACCGGCAGCATGAGCAGGAGCGGGATGGACACTACAGAACGCATACGGGCGTCGTGGTTAGAGCTTGGGCAGGGTCACCCCGGTCTGCTTCTGGTACTTTCCCTTCTTGTCGGCATAGCTGGTCTCACAAATGTCGTCAGCGTCGGCTTCGAAGAAGAGGACCTGGCAAATCCCTTCGTTGGCGTAAATCTTGGCGGGCAGGGGAGTGGTGTTGCTGATCTCCAGGGTGACAAAGCCTTCCCATTCCGGCTCGAACGGGGTCACGTTGGTAATAATGCCGCAGCGGGCGTAGGTGGATTTCCCCAGGCAGATGGTCAACACGTTTCTGGGGATGCGGAAGTACTCCACCGAGCGGGCCAGCGCGAAGCTGTTGGGCGGCACGATGCAGACGTCCCCATCGAATTTGACGAAGCTCCGGTCGTCGAAGTGCTTGGGGTCGACTATGGCGGAGAGCACGTTGGTAAAGATGCGGAACTCGGGAGCGACTCGCATGTCGTAGCCGTAGGAGGAAACCCCATACGATATGGCGCCTTCCCGCACCTGGCCATCGACAAACGGTTCAATCATCCGGTGCTCACGAGCCATCCGGCGGATCCAGCGGTCCGATTTAATCGACATTCCTCAGGGGGCATCTAGGCGGGTACCCGCCCGTGGTGGATGGCAACGGGGCAGGAGGCACCGCGCCGGAACAGGCGCGGAATATAGTACGGAAGGAAAAACTTTACTTTACCAGCCCTGGGCTGGAAGCGGTGGGAAACTCAGTCGCCAGCCAGCGATCGGATGGCGGCAAACTCCCCAAAGCTGCGCCCGGCCTTGGCCCGGGTCGTGTTCTCCCGGAAATACGCCACCGTGTGGGCCAACCCCTCAGCTCAGAGCGATCTTCGGCTCCCATCCCAACCATTCGCGCGCGCGGGTGATGTCCGGCTTCCGCTGGGTCGGATCATCCTGGGGAAGCGGCCGATAGGTCACTTTGGCGCTGCCACCTACGATCCGGGAGACCTCCTCGGCCAGCTGGCGGATGGTGAACTCCACGGGATTGCCGAGGTTCACCGGCTCGTGTCTCTGATCCGCGGCCATCAGCCGGATGAGTCCATCCACCAGCTCGTGCACGTAGCAGAAGGAGCGGGTCTGCTCGCCGGTGCCGTAGATCGTCAGCTCCTGTCCCCGCAGCGCCTGCACGATGAAGTTGGAAACCACCCGGCCATCGTTCTCCGCCATGCGGGGTCCGTAGGTATTGAAGATCCGGGCGATCCGGATGTCCAGCTTGTCCTGACGGTGATAGTCCATCATCAGCGTCTCGGCGATGCGCTTGCCTTCGTCGTAACAGGAGCGGGGGCCGATCGGGTTCACGTTGCCCCAATAGCTCTCCGTCTGCGGATGAACCGTGGGATCGCCGTAGACCTCGGAGGTCGAAGCCTGGAGAATCCGAGCCCGGAGTCGCTTGGCCAGCACCAGCATGTTGATGGTGCCCAGCACGTTCGACTTGACGGTCTTGACCGGATTGTACTGGTAATGAACCGGCGACGCGGGGCAGGCGAGGTTGTAGATCTGCTCGACTTCCTTGAACAACGGCTCCGTCACATCGTGGCGGAGGACCTCGAAGCGCTCGTGATCCAGCAGGTGCTCGATGTTCTCCCGGCGGCCGGTAAAGAAGTTGTCCACCGCAGATGACATGGTGGCCGTCGGCGAGGAGTCGTTCGCAGAGGTGGGAGCCGATGAAGCCGGCGCCGCCGGTTACGAGGATGCGCATTTCTCTTGGTCTCAGTGGGGGAGAGAGGCCTGGAGCCTTGACGTCATCAGCTCGCTGTACGGCCCGCCGCAGGGGCATCTTCCATGCCCTCCCTAATGTATGCCACGGCTTGCATCTCCGCACTCCCCCCTAAGGGTTAGCTCGGCACCTCCATGATGGACCCATGCCGCAGTGTTGCCTCACCGGCACAGTCTCACTAGCGACCTGTGGTGGAATCGGACGTTTCGGGCTCGACTTGGCGCTCGGCCTCGGGAAGGGTCATGGTGCTCTGCCCCCGGGCATCCACTCCCATGCCGACTTTTGCACTGCCGCTCCGATCGGCAAATACCAGGGTTGACGCGCCGCCCCGCACCAGGCTCAGCACCGTCCGGGTGGTTCCGTTCTCGTCTGCGAACAGCAGGCTGACTGTCTGATCGGGCAAAAGTCCCAGTACCGCCCGCGAGTGGCCGGCCGAGTCGCGGACCGTAATCCCCGAGGCACCGTCGGCTAACGACGAAAGGCTGAGGCCGCCCTTGCTGCCGGCGGGCTGAAGACTCAGCCGGAGAACTCCCTTGTCGGAGGCTCCCCATGTCCCCCGGATCGCGCCGTTGGCGTCCCGGACCAGGAACTGCCGAGCCTCGATCACGTCTGCCACCGTGCCGGGGAGACCGTGTCGGGCAGAGACGAGGACCAAGGCTGTGGCTAAACCGAGCAGGAGCGCGCCGGTGACTACAGTTCCCATCCAGAGCCGGCGGAGCCGCCGGTTTTCACGGGCCAGCTCATCGATGCGGATGGACAGCCCTTGCTCCAGCTCGTGCATCTGCCGGCGCAATGGTTCGGTCGGCACCTCTGGCTTGAATGGGTCTGGAGTTGCGCCCGGTCTTACTCCCGTCATGCTGACCCACTTTCCAGGAAGTAGGACCGGCAAGCCCGATCCACCAGCTCGGTGGTGAGTTGCGGGCGAACTTCCCGGTACTTCGCGATGTCTTCTACATGGGCGACGATGTCACGCGGATGACAGCCCCGCGGAGGAATTCCGTGCTGGTAGAACTCGGTGAAGATGTACTCGACCGCGCCGGGGTCGTAGCTCAGGCTGCGGGCGATGCACACCCGCTCGAAGATCTGCTCGTACTGGGCCCGAGTGGGATCGACCACCGCGATCTTGTAATGAATGCGCCGGAGAAAGGCCTCCTCGACCAACTCCGCAGGATCGAGGTTCGTGGCGAATATCAGAAGGCAGTCGAACGGCACCGGGAACTTGCCGCCGGTATGGAGAGTCAGGTAATCGATCCGCTTTTCCAGCGGGACGATCCACCGGTTGAGGAGGTCGCGTGGCGGTACCCGCTGGCGGCCGAAGTCGTCGACGATGAGGACGCCGCCGTTGGCCTTAACCTGGAACGGAGCCTGATACAGCTTGGTGAACGGATCGTATCGCAGGTCGAGCTGATCCAGGGTGAGCTCACCGCCAGTGACGACCACCGGCCGCCGCACCCGGGCGTAGCGCCGATCGTAGCTCGGTCCGCTCTTCCAGAGCGACTCGATCCCGAGGACCTTGTCCTCGGTCTCGATCTCCTGGTGATGCACCGGGTCGAATACCTGCATGATCTGTCCGTCGATATCTACGGCGTGGGGCAGGTAGAGCACACCACCGAGCATTTCTGCTATGGCTTCCGCTATCGCGGTCTTTCCGTTGCCGGGATGGCCATAGAGGAAGATCGACTTCGAGGAATTGACCGCGGGGCCTAAATTCTCGAAGATCGACTGGTTCAGCACCAGGTGACTGAATCCGGCCTGCAGCGATTCCTGAGTCACATGGGCCAGCTGAATCGATTGGGCGTGGATCCAGTGGCGATATTGCGAGAGAGGTACCGGCACCGGTCCGACGTACTGGCTGGCCTCCAGCGCTTCCCGGGCTCGATCTCTACCCTCATTTCCCAGGTCGAACAGATAGCTGCCCCGATGGGGTGCCGTGGTGCCGCGAACCTCGATGAAACGGCGGTGCTGCAGCGTGAGCAGCTCTTCATCCACCAGCGGGAAGGGCAGGCGCAGGAAATCCGCCAGGTGCTGGCCGCTCCTGGAGCCCTGCACGTAGAGCACCTTCAGCAGCAGGTCACGCACGGAATCGCCAGACAGACCGATGTCGGCCAGCTTCTCCGGGCTGGGTGGAATGGAAGACGATTCAGTTGCATCTGGGGCGGTCGCGATCACCGGGATGGCACTCACGATGCTGTCTCCAGTCTCTGCGCCTCAGGGAGCTCGGACCACACCAGAACGTCCCCCACCATGGTACCCGATTCCTCCAGCGAGCCGGCCGGAAGCTCCAGCGCGTGTGCCGCCTTTCGATGCCCCCGGGTTGTCAGGCCCGGTGCGACTGAGGCGTACATGGCCACCACGGCCCCGGTCCGGTCGAGGAATGCCACGTCGAGTGGATAACGCATGCCCAGCATGTGAATCGATCTGCAAGGTGTCAGCAGGAGCCCTTCTCCCCTCTGGGGCATGGGCCGGGCGAGCATGCCCCTGAGTCTCGTCAACCAGCCGTCTGCCAGCCCAATCCGATTCCCGAGCTCCCTGATGTTGCCGTGCGTTGAACACTCTGAGCCGGCGCATTAGAGCTTGCTGAACGTGCGGTACAGCGCGATTGCCGTTGGGCCGAGCACCACGACGAACATGGCCGGAAACACGAAGAGCACTAGCGGGAAGACCAGCTTGATGGTGGTCTTGGCGGCGGCCTCTTCTGCCCGCTGGCGCCGCTTTGTCCGCATCGTGTCCGAATGGACCCGGAGAGCATCTGCGACGGAGGTTCCGAAGCGGTCGGTCTGCACCAGCATGCTGACCAGAGACCGAATGTCGGCCACACCGGTGCGTTCCCCAAAGTTCTTCAGGGCCTCGTCCCGGGGAGTGCCCGCCCGCATTTCCAGGTTGACCATGGTCAGCTGTTCGCTCATCACCGTGCTCACATGATCGATCTCGTCGGCCACGCGTACGAGCGCCTGATTGAGTCCCAGACCGGCCTCCACGCAGACCACCAGCATATCGAGCATGTCCGGCAGGGCCAGCTGCACCTCCTTCTGCCGAGCCTTGAGCCGGCTCCGGACGAAGAACGTGGGTCCGATCCATCCGATTGTACCCAGCCAGACGAGTCCCAGCATCACCTGAGTTCGGCCTGCCCCTATCAGCGGCAGAAGCAGCAGGCCTAAGAGGGGCAGGCCGACGGCCAATCCAACCCGGGTTGCCCAATAGATCGACACCACGTTGGGGTCGGTGTAGCCCGCCTGAAGCAGAAAGCGACGTACCTCGGTGGTGTCCTTGCGGCCCCCTTCCAGGCGCTGCCCCAGGACCTGGAGCACACTCTTCAGTCGCTCTGACCGAGCCTGACGCCGGCGCCGCGCAACCAGCTCACCCGGAGTAGCATCGCCACCCTGCATTTGATCCAGGCGTGCCACCACCGCGCCCTGGCCAGGTCGAAATCGCATCAACGTCAGGGCAAACAATGCCACCGTCAGCGCTGTCAGAATGAAGATTATGGCCAGCATGAGAGTCTCAGATCTCGATATTGATGATCTTGCGGATCCAGAGGAATCCGACCAGCTGCATGGAGATTCCCACCCCGACCAGGATCTTTCCTATCGGGTCGGTGAAAAGAATCGACATGTAACTCGGATTCAGCATGTACAGAATCGAGAACAGGATTATCGGCAACGCCGACAGGAGATAGCCCGTCATCCGGCCTTGGGCGGTGTAGACCCGGAGCTGCCGCCGGATGGTGAATCGGGCGCGCACCACTGAAGCCAGATTGTCCAGGATTTCCGCCAGGTTGCCACCCACCTCTCGCTGAATCAAGATGGCGGTTACCAGAATACGAACGTCCACCAGATTCACTCGGTCGGTCATCCCTAGTAGGGAATCCTGGAGCGGCAGGCCGAACCGCTGCTCTTCGAAGATCCTGCGAAATTCACCTGCGACCGGCTCAGATCCCTCGTCCGCCGCCATTTTGAGCCCGGCGGTAAGTGGGTGCCCTGCCCGGAGCGCCCGGCCCACAAGATCGATCGAGTCGGGAAGCAACTCCTCAAAGGCACTGAGTCTGCGACTGCGCTTACGACGAACATAGAAGACCGGCAGCATTGCACCGACAATCGTCGCGACAATTCCCGCAGGGACCGAGCCGGTCGCGATTAAAATCATGCTCCCGAGCCCGAGGGCTAACCCCAGCGACAAAAGAATCAGTGTCTGCAGCGTCCAGGTCACTCCGGCCTGTTCGAGCAGGAATGTGGCATCCCGAAGCTGCGGAACTCGAGCGACGATTGGACGGAGCCAGGGAGACTGCAAAACCGCCGACCGGAAAACCGACGAGCTCCCAGCCAAGGATGCCGGATCATTGGCCAACGAGCGGAGCTGGTCCACCATATTGCGCTTGCGCTGCTGCTCCTGGAGCCACTCCCACAACAGCACCAGCGACACCGTCCCCAACGCGACAGTCAGGAAGGCAACCAGGGCCGGTAGGAGGATGCTGGCCGGGATGCCTACCACCGCGGTGCTCCCCGTGCAGGCTCTTTGTCATTGAGGTTGGAGAACAGCACCGATGACAGATCGATGCCGTAGCTCTTGAGCCGGTCGGAGAAGCGCGGGCGTATGCCGGTAGCTTTGAACCGGCCCAGCACCTTGTCGTTCTCGGCCACGCCCTCACGCTCGTAGACGAAGATGTCCTGCATGGTGATGATATCGCCCTCCATGCCGACGATCTCGGAAATCTGCATCAGCTTGCGCGAGCCATCGGAAAGGCGGCTCACCTGGATAACCAGGTTGATGGCGCTGGCGATCTGTTGACGCATCGCACGCTCGGGCAGCTCCAGATTGGCCATGGAGATCATCGTCTCCAGTCTGCTGAGCGCGTCCCGGGGCGTGTTGGCGTGCAGGGTGGTCAGCGACCCGTCGTGGCCGGTGTTCATCGCCTGCAGCATGTCGATCGCCTCCGATCCGCGACACTCACCCATGATTATGCGGTCGGGGCGCATTCTGAGCGCGTTGATCAACAACAACCGTTGGGGGACTTCCCCCTGACCCTCGATGTTCGCCGGCCGGGTTTCCAGCCGCACCACATGGGGCTGCTTCAACTGGAGTTCGGCCGAGTCCTCGATGGTGACGATCCGTTCGGTCGGTGGAATGAAGGAGGACAATATATTGAGCAGCGTCGTCTTTCCGGCGCCGGTGCCGCCCGAGATCAGCACGTTGAGGCGCGCCTTCACGATGGCCTTGAGCAGGGTAAGCATTTCGTCGGTCAGGCTATCGGTCCGGAGCAGATCCTCACCCGACAATGCGTCGCGCTTGAATTTACGGATCGAGACATGGGGCCCATCCAGCGCGAGCGGCCGGATGATGGCGTTGACACGGGAGCCGTCCGGCAGCCGGGCATCCACCATCGGCGAGGAATCGTCGATCCGTCTTCCCACGGCGGAAACGATCCGGTCAATCACCTGGAGCAGGTGACGGTCGTCCTGGAACATGACCTCGGTCCGCTCCAGCTTTCCGTGTCGCTCGATGTACACCTGCTTGTAGGTGTTCACCAGGATGTCGGAGACTTCCGGGTCCTTGATCAACGGCTCGAGCGGTCCCAGACCGAAGATCTCGTCCAGCACCTGCACCACCACGGCATCCCGCTCCTCGAAGTTGAGCGGAACGCCTTCCTGGGTGATCAGGTCCTGCACCACTTTCCGCACCGCGTCCGCCACCTGCTGGCGATCGAGCCGGTCGAGGTTCGAGAGGTTCAGGCGCTCCAGCAGCTTTCGGTGGACTCGGCCCTTGACCTGTTGCAGTGCGTGAACACCATTGGTCCCCTCGGTCACCGGGATCGCCGGCTCCGGCGCTGCTGCTCCATTCTGGGCCGGAGCTCGAGGCGTCGCCCAGGGTAGGGTGGGGCGTGCGCCATTGGCGCCGAGAGGGGTATTGGTAGGGATCTTCGCGTCAGCCATCGACTATTTGCCTCCTCGACGTTTCGCCATCTTCCGGAACGGTGCAGCCAGCTTCTGAGCCAGTTTGGAGCGCGACTTGGTATCGTCCGGCATCCCGGTAATCTGGAGGGCCAATCCTCTCAGATCTCTGGTATAGGGAGACCCACCGTTCAGGACGATAGGTTGGCCTGCATTCAGGGACGTCATCACGGCTTCGTAGTCGTTGCTGACCTTCCAGAAGACCTTCATCCCGATGCTCCGCTCGACGTCTTCCACCGAGATGGTGTCCTTGGGGTCATAGCGGTTGAGAATGAGCCGTACCTGCTCCTCTCCCTTCACCAGAATGCGCTTCAGCACCGGAATCCCCCGCTGAATGTTTCTCAGTGAAGGGATGTCGGCGGTACTGACGACGAACACGAGATCGGCCTGTTCGATGATCTTAAGCGTCGAGGCGGCGAAGGAACCGGGAGTATCGACGATGATGTAATCGTAGTGCTGCCGGAGAAAGGTCAGGATCCGGCGGATCTGATCCGGAGTCACCGCCTCCGCCTTTTCGGGCTGCGCCGGGGCGGAGAGCAGATGCACCCCGGACGGGTGGTGCTCGATATAGGAGCCCAACAGGCTCGCATCCATGCGCCGAAAGTTTTCGGCGAAATCCACGAAGTTGAATCGGGGCTGGACCCCGAGTACCAGCGCGCTCTCCCCCAGCTCGAGATCCAGATCTACCACCAGGGTTCTTTTCTGGGTGATGCGATGGATCAGAATGGCAAGATTGGTGGCCAGGGTTGTGGCGCCCGCGCCGCCCTTCGGGCTGAAGAAGGAGAAGATCTTTCCTGCTATCTGCTGCTTCTCACCGACCCGCTTCTGAACCTTGTGCGCACAACGAATCGTCGCGGCTCTGAGATCTTCGGGTGCCACAGGCTTGGGCAGGTAGTCGGTTACCCCGACCCGCATGGCCTGCATGAGCTGGTCACTGGAGAGCACCGGCCCGGTGGCGACGAAGAGCTGGGCCGGATTGAGCTCTACCAGGTACTGCGCCAACTGCAGCGCCAGCTCCTGATTTTCTTCCATGTCGAGGAGGATGACCTCGGGCCCGAGAGCCCGGAGCGCCTGGATCTGTGGCTCGCCCAACTGGTAGATCGGCCCGGTGAGCTCCATCTCCAGCGTAAGGGGTCGATCGGGGCCGCTCAGGAGCTGCTTGACCTGCGTCCCAAAGCTGGAGTCGCTGGAGATCAGGGCGGCGCGCGGAAGAGAGGCATCAGTCAAGAGCGCTGCTCAGTCTATTTGATGAGTACGAGTCGTCTGTTCAACGGACCGGTCGCGACGCCAGGCCCGCCTACTCCTCGGGCGTACCCGAGGAAGCGCGCAGTAATCTCTGCTTTGCATCCGCCCGGGCGCTCCAGAGCACGGTCGCTTGTCCAAAAAGACTTTGGCGAAGTTGAGGAACTCAATGGTGTTATCGCTCGGGCGAGTCAGGATAGCCGGGTCGTAGAGACCAATGGTCACTACGCGAGGGCTGACATCTTGCCAGTCTGATGGGCATCCACCAGCACCGCAATCCACCTGGTTGAGTGACTGATTCCAGGTCCAGTTGGCGGAAGGCTCTCGATTGATCCGATCTTCCCAGGCCTGACCGAGATTGGGCTTCGAGCCATTGGCTGCCCGAACGTAATCCTGCGACAGCTGAGTTTCACTGCAGTCAGGACTGCGGATCCTGGCTTGCATTGCGCTGTCACTCGCGTCCGCTCCGGTCTTGCCCCAGGCCAGGAAGTTCGAGGGCGTAGTTGTGCTGCTCGGATCCAGCTCCATGATGGGGATCTGCAGGCCATAATCACTGGCCTTATACCCCGTGGGGTTATCGCTATTCGGAGGGCTATAGGTATCTCCCTCGCTGGGATCGTATTGCCACGGCTCCCAGTCCTCTCCGTTCTTTTTGGCCCAATCCCACTGTCCATTGCGGTTCTTGTCATTGAAATCGTGTATGCCGTTGCCGTTCGGATCCTCGGTGGCGTCCGGAGAGTGGTTGTTCCACTTATCAGGCAGCGCCACCGGCATGAGACAGGTGGAAATGCCGGCATCCACGGCCCGTGCCGTTGCATTCGCCGAAATCCACATTGAGTCTGCCCCAAATCTCCGGGCAAACCAGAGTCCAATGCCGGGAGTATTGTACGTGGCCTTCACCGTGTGATTAGCCAGGCTCACGTCTATGGTCAACCTATTGGCTGAGCTATCAACCGGAACTCGATGAACTGTGTGTTTAGCAGCATACTCTTTGGTACGCTCAACAGCGATGGCCTCCAAATCAGTACCGGGCGGTAGCGGGTCAGCGAAAACACTTGCGCCGGCAAGAGCGGCGGCATCCATCGCTCGCTGTGCCTCAGCCTTGGCCGACTTGACCATGCCATAGTCTATGGCAAGAGCACTCATACTCAGGGCTAAAGTGAGCATGAGGGCCATAACCACCAGCGTGACTCCGCGCTCACCATGGCGCGGAGATCTGCCTGCAATCAGCTGCCTGCTCCGACTCATACCGCTACCTCCCTAATGCTGCTGAGGATCTCTCCATGCCGTATCTGCCGCGTTCATCTTCATTTGACCCGACCACTTCCAGGTGGACGGCTCGCCCGTCGGGAGCAGGTCCGGGGTATCGCTCGGCAGCACCAGCTTGGGTGAGACGAGCACCAGGAGCTCGGTCCGGCGCTGCCGTGCGTCCTTGCTTCTGAAGAACTGTCCCAGGATTGGGATGTCTCCCAACAAAGGGACCTTCGTCGAATTGTCTGTCAGAGTATTGTCCACCAGCCCCGCAATAGCCAGATACTGACCGTTCTTCATCTCGACTTCCGTCTCAGCCCTGCGGGTGAGCAGGCTGGGAATGGTGAAGCCACCGAAGATGAGGGGGTTGGAGAAGTCCAGCGCCGACACTTCGGGAGCAACCTTCAACCGAATGCTGCCCCCGCGGGTGATGGTAGGAGTGAACCTCAGGCGAATCCCGAACTCCTTGAAGACGATGGAGACGGCGTTGTTTCCGCTCGCACCTTGAACCGTTGGATAGGGGAACTCTCCTCCGGCCAGGAAGGAGGCTTCCCGTCCGGGCAGCGCGATGAGGTTCGGCTCAGCCAGACTCTTTAGCATCCCTTTGGAGATGAGGGCCCGGATGAGCACCTCGATGCTCGCGGTCGCGTTGAAGAGGCCCAGGTCCACGACCCCGTCCGCAAAGGTGCCGGTCTTTGGATCCGTATTGGCCGACCCGCGCCAATCGCCGGTCCGACTGTTGAGGTCCTGGGGGTTCAGGGTGGCCAACTGGGAGCGGAACTCCTTGATCGCGCTCTTATTGACTTCGGCGAATCGCACCTTCAACAGTACCTGGACCGCTTCCGGCGTGGTGAGATTGTCCACGATCGTGGCCCCCGAGCCCTTGGCAATCTCCACCGCGCGGCTGGCTACGCTGGCATCTCGCACCGTTCCGGAAAGAGTCACCACGTTGCCGCTCGCGATCACATCGATCTTCTCCCCAGCCAGTACCGTGCTCAGGTAACGCTGAAGGCCGGGCGCGTCTGCGGTGACCTCCACCGAGTACAGCTTGATGTTTCCGGTGTTGTCCCACAGGAAGAGGCTGGTAGTACCCAATGTCTTCCCGTTGACCAGAACCTCGGTCGGGGACACGACCACGGCCTCCGCCACGGCGGGATCTCCGATCGAGAAGCGCTGAATGGCAGTGGTGTTCACGACGAGGGCCGATGCACCCTTGGAGACGGATACGACCTGTTCCGGAGCCCTGACGATTCGTTGGGCTGCGGCCGGCCGAGCACTGCCGGCCATAGCCGCCGCGATGAAAGCACAGCAGAAAGACCAGCGCCAGGCATACGTGGGGGCAACAGTCCAACCGTGGCGGAAGAAGCGCACGAGTGTTCCACTGGTAAGAGTCAGGGTTGCTTCTGGAAGGTGGTCAATGTCCGTTCACCGCCCCGATAACCTTCTACGACGGTGGGGTTCGCTCTGACGACAGGTGCGGCGGATCGAGTGCGTTGGGGCCGATTGGCAGAAGGCGCACTAGGAGAGAGCCGGTCCGCTCGAGCGCCGCTGGTGCTGACCGCAAGGGTGTCCAGGGTATTGCGGAGCGCGAGCTGGAGCCGGCCCTCCTTGGATGCCAAAGCCAGGAGCTCGGCATCGTCGGGAGTAACCAGCAGGGTAATGACGGTGACCGTCTGCGGCTTTCCTTCCTTGTCCCGGGTGACCGACTGGCCCGCAGCGAGCGTCTGTACGTTCTGCAGCAGGGTCTTGGTGATGGCCTGGGGACGATCGGGGCTCTTATCGAGGGTCAGCATCACGTCCACTCGAGTTCCCGGCAGAACGAAACCGGCAACGCCGATGATCTCGTCTACTCTGACGCTCACGGCGCGCATGCCCTCCCGAATGATGATGGGAAGCCCCCCGCCGGCATCCTTGGTCGACGTCTTGCTCGTCAGGAGCGGCTCATTCTCGGCCACCGGAGTTATTACGCCGCGGCCCACGGCATCCCTCACCGACCGGATATAACCGGCGGGAACCGCTTCCCCTGGCCAACTCACTACCTTCACGTCGCGCTCAGTCACCACCGAGCCCACGGGCAGGTTCCGGGTGGAGAGGACGATGTTTGCCTTCTTGGGCTCGGAGGCCATCAAAGGCGTGGTCCGCTCCCGCAGGTACTTTAGCGCCAGCAGGGCAGCGACCACCCCGGACGTCAATGCCAAAACCAGCATGAACCACGGACGCGATCTTCTCATATGACGCCTGTTTACCTCTTACCCGTTGTCGGTCTCGTGGGGCAGGGACATCACTAGCACGGACCGTCAATGGTCCGTAACAGCAGGGTTACTCGTTTCGCATCGTTGCATCGGTGGAGATCGTCACCTCGGAAGGTGCGCCCGCCCAGCCGAGCAATGCGCCGATCAGGCCCATCCTGAACGGGGTTGAAACGCTCACTGTCATTTCTTTTCCTGTGCCAGCCGGTAGATGGAAGCACGCGGTGATCACGGCACAGTCTGGATCGGCACTCGAGATGACGATGGTAGCGTCTGTCGTATCGATGGAAGCCAAGGCTAGTCGCTCTTGAACCTTGGCTTTCACTCCGGCTGGAGTGATGGCATTGTCCAGCACCACAGTGTAGCGCGCGCCCTCACGTGCCGCGTCGGTGACCGCCTGTTTGATGTTCCAGGCTCGCCCCATCTCCACAATGCCGGCAATAAAGAGCAGTACCAGCGGCAAAACCAATGCGAACTCGGCCAGGGCTTGCCCTCGACGAGTGTGCATTGCACTAATCCTGCCAACGAGACTCATAGTCGGACTCCTTGCCCGAACCACCAGAAGAGCGTACCTGCCGCAATCGGTACTCCGTACGGAATCGTGAGAACACCCGGGGATTTGAGCGTTGAGGCTCGTCCCCGGGCGAGAGTGCTCCACGATCTCAGCAAATCGAAGGTGTTTAAAACGAGGAGCGGAAGTAGCCCTCGACGGATGACATTCACCAAGGCGAAGCCTGCACCTGCCACAGCGATAGCCGCCAGTCCGCCGGCGACGTCACTCAGACCCAGGAAAGCCCCTACTGCTGCCAGCAACTTTACGTCTCCGCCGCCTACCGCTCCGAGTGCATAAAGCATCAGTGCCACCGCGAAGGCCACTCCGCAGCCCTCCAGTCCATGGACGGCGGAGTCCGCCAGGGCCCGTAGCAGCAAAGCCGCCGCGAGCCCCGCAACGGTGAGCCAGTTCGGAATGCGCGAGGTGGCCCAGTCCAACCAGGCCGCCGTGCAGACGAAAGTGGTGAGCGTCACGTCTGCCACGACCTGAGTCATCACCTATCGAGCTAAATACAATTGGGGTCTGGAGATCTCGCGCTGGCTGCCATCCGTAATCCCTTGCTTCCTAACCTACTTCCGGTTCAGCTCCCGACTGACCGGGCCTACTGGTCTGCTGTGGTCAGCTCGTTGTTGGCCTTGCCGAACAGATTCTTGATGTGGCCACCCATGCCCTGGATGAATACGATAACGCCGACCACGATCAGTCCGAGCAGCAGGGCATACTCCGCCAGCCCCTGACCTGACTCGTCGTTCCAAAGCTTCCGCGCAAACTCCATCATACGAGATCCTCCGCTGCACCTATTAGGGTTGGGACGCCGGGGGGCAGACACCGATAGGACGCTCTGGATGGAACGTCCGGACCGGTGCCTACCGCGTAGATGATATACCTCCGAAAACGTCTGGGCGCTAGTGCCAGCGTCCCGCCACCCCCTGACAGCGGTCGCTGGGCCCGGAAAGCGGGTCGACCCTATATTGTCCTGGAGGCCTGAAGCGGTCGTTCCAGAGTGTCAGGTTGAAATATCTGTAGCATCCGGATACGAGTGCAGAAGGCCAGTGCTACACCAGGTCGACCAGCCAATCCGATTTCACAAATCGAACTGAAGCAGCATGCCTGTTCCATGGTGGCTCTCGCTGACGCCATAGGGTCGCGCCTATCCAGGAACCTCAAGTGCTCCGACTAACTCCTCCATCGATTCCGGCGGTCGTCTTCACCTTGCTACTGCTGCTGGTGCCCATCGGACTGCAGACTCCGCTGCTCAATTCCGATGGGGACCTCCCTCGGCATCTGCGTCATGGCCTCTATATGCTGGAGCACGGGCAGGTGATCCGGCATGACCCTTTCTCCTTCACTCGAGCCGGCGCCCCGTTCGTCGGGTTCGAATACGGCAGTCAGCTGCTGTACGGGCTGGTAGACAAGCTCGGCGGTCTTCCGTCGGTGGCCTTGCTGGCTGGGCTTCTAGTGGCCGGGGCATACGCTCTGCTCGCTCGACTGCTGTTGAGGATGGGGGTGGATCCGCTCTTGGCCTATGCCACCGTCGCGGTTGCAGCCGTACTCGGGATCGGACACTGGACGGCACGGCCGCATCTGTTCTCCTATGTCGCTGTCGTGCTGCTGCTCGGCCTCCTGGAGCAGAGACATCGGCACTGGCTGCTCTGGATCTGCATCCTCTTTGTCCTGTGGGTCAACATCCATGGGGGCTTCATCTACGGTTGGATTTTGATCGGATTGTATCTAGCGGGAAGTGTTCTGGAGTCAGTCTGGCATCGAGCCGAGCGGGGGGCATGGAGAGAACGGGCAGGGCAGTACGCGAAGATGCTGGCTGCCGCCGTTGCCGTGAGTGTAGTGAATCCAGCCGGCCTGGAGCTGCACCGGCACCTCGTCACCTTCCTGGGCCAGAGCTACCTCTTCAACAATACAGCAGAGTTTACCTCACCCGACTTTCATGAGGCTGGAGGAAAGGTTTTTCTGGCCGTGCTTCTGGTGTGCCTGGTGAGCCTGACGCTCTCCCAGCGCCGACCCACCGTGCCGCGCTTGTTGGTGGTCTGCACCGGAGTTGCGTTCGGACTCATGGCGGTGCGGAACGTGCCGATCTTCGGTCTCACTGCGCTACCAGTGCTGGCCCTTCACCTGGATCCGGATTGGAAGCGGGTGCGCTACGGCGCAGGAATTCGTGATCGTTTCGCCTTGGTGGCCGGCCGTGCCAGCACCTGGCCCTGGATTGGACTGGCACTCGCAGCAGCCTTTTTCTTGGGCGCTTCCCGGGGCCGGGTCGGCTCATCTCAGCTTATCACCGAAGATTTCGATCGATCGATCTTCCCGGTTACGGCAGTGCACCAGGCCCGGAACGCCCGGCTGCAAGGCCGGCTCTTTACCGAGTTTGCCTGGGGAGGATACGTGGTCTATGCCTGGCCGGAACAAAAGGTTTTCATCGACGGAGGCACCGATTTCTACGGGCCCGAACTGTTTCAGGAGTACGCCACCATCAAACGGCTGGTTCCCGGGTGGCGCGAGCACTTGGCGAAATGGAAAATCTCGGTGTTGCTCCTGAAGCGGGAGTCCTCCTTGGCCCATGAGGTGGCGCGCGACAGTACTTGGCAGATATGGTATTGCGACTCGCTAGCCGTGTTGATGAAGCGCACACCAGATTTAGGGACGGCTTCGGCTAATGCTGATTCATCGGAAGCTCGTCTAGATCGGTGCGGTGCCTATGCGAAAAGTGCCAAGGCCTCAGCGTCGCCGCGCGATTCCCACCAGTGAAAGCCCCCAGGGAAGCCGCCCGTGGCGAAGTAGAGCCGCTTCAAGCATGAGCACCCCCGTCAGAAGTTCATTGGCCACTCTCGGTACGGCGCCGGGGTCTGAACGCACCTCCCGCCGCGGCCGCCAGCGCTCCACCAAGCGTTGAACGCAGAAAAAGGGAAACATGGTGCTGTTCCAGTACGACAACCGAACCACTCGCAACCCCGCGTTTTCGATCGTGCTCCGAAGCCTACGCTGCACGTACCGACGCCGGTGCATGAGGGCCTGATCATGAGGCCCAAAGAGCCAGGGATGAGCCGGTACCGAAAAGATGAAGGCACCTCCGGGGCGAAGCACGCGGGAGATCTCTTGCACGGCAGCCCGGTCATTCTCGATGTGTTCCAGGACATCGGACGCGACCACCACATCGAAGACGGCAGACTGAAAGGGTAGTTCGGTGCCCGATCCTCTAGACAGGAGCGCACCTCCGCGGCGCGTGGCCAGTCGGACAGCACCGGAGTCCGGCTCCAGGCCAAACACAGGGCCGTATCTCGAGTAAGCCCGCAGGTTTCCTCCGGTTCCGCAGCCAAAATCCAGAATTCGGAGTGTCTCTTGCCGATCTGTCGCGTACCCCCTCATAAGGTCCGCCAGCACTCGGCGGCGCCCCCGAAACCACCAGTGCTGTAACTCCTGCGCGTACATCAGGTCGTACTCGTCGTCGCGCATTACCGTGCTCCGGCGAGACGAACGAACACCGAGTACTCCGCGGGTCCGGGAACTCTACGGTAGGAGTGCAATGCGGAAGTGAAGCGGGCGTCTTGAGAGAAGTAATCGAGGTAATTGAACCGGTTAACCTCCCCGCTGACGCCCGGGGCAAAGGGGCGAGTGATCAGGAGCAGACTCGGCTTCCTCCTAATAAAGTCGTCCAGAACCGCCTCGTAGCACCAGCGCTCCGGAAGCGACATTGCGGACGGAGGTCTGAATTGCAACGGTTCACTCGAGGCAAGCTGTTCCCGATATAGAGACTCCACAAACCAGAGATTGGGAAATCGTAGCGACCAACTCGCGCCCGCCATGTCGACCAGTGGGAAGTTGTCTTCGTATCCCAGTCTCATGACGGAGCGATCACTTGCGTGCTCTCGAATGTAGCTGGCCAGGACACGTTGCTGGCGATAGACAGGATCCTCACGCCAGAGCTGCATCAGCGACCAGCCGGCGCCCGAACTGAGGCCCAGCACAAGCAATAAGGCCAGCACAGCTCGACCCACTCGCTGAATCCGGTTCATCCTCGATCCGTCGGTGTTCAGGAGTACTACGCCACATAGTACCAAAGTGCTCGCACTCACGGGGTAGTAATGATAGGAAAAGCCCTTCCGCTGCATGACTACCGCGGCGAGGAACGCCATGGTGGCCAGTGCGAACACGTCGGCATTGCCCCGGTGGAGGACCGACTTTCGCAGCAGGCCATATGCTAGCACAGCCATAATCGCACCGAGTGCTTCAACGCTGTTCAGTATGACGGCCGCGATGTCCTTTCGCGCAAAGAGGCGGTATACCGGTCCGAGCAAGACGATTAGCCGGAGGTACTCAGGAAACGCAAACACCACGGTGGCCGCATACATCAGCAGCAATCCCGCAATCGTTGCATTGTCGAGCTTTGCTGCCGCCGTTAAGGATCTCTGCTTCCAGCAGACTAGTCCGAGACAAGCCGGCCAGACCAGTATTAAATGCGGCTTTAAGGCCAAACCCACAGCCGCAATAGCTCCGATGAGAAGCCGGAGCTTTCTTGGGAAGACTTTTCCTTCGACGAGCGCTGCGGTGAGAAACAGGTACGGCAGCAGGGCCGCGAACGCGATGTGCTCGCGTTCCCCAAAATGCGCCCGGGTCCAGCCTAGGAGCACCAGCAGCAACAACAGCAAAAGCCAACCGCGCTCTCCTTTGTTGGCTTTCCGATAGGCAACGACAACCAGGCAGAGCCCCACGCATATCGCCAGCCAGAGCAGTACACCCACGCGAAACACAAGCGTAGGGTTCAGCTGTAGGAATCGGGACAAAAATGCGATAGGAAGCTGGAGCCAAACTATCAACGGAGGATTGATCTCGATCAAATCGATGTAGAGCCGGTCACCCTGAACTACCCTGCGGGCGAGGTAGAGAAGCCAGGCAGAGTCGCTGTTAAGAGGCCGGCGAAATTCGGCACTTAGCAACGCCGCCACGAGGAGAGCAGCACCCCCAATCACTGCCGCCTGTTTCAGTGAGGCAGCGGACTGTGCAGTTCCCCCCCGCACTGGAGGAGCACTTCTCATTCGCAGCCTTGGGGGACCTGCCTCTCAGAGTCATTTCCGAACTGCACTCGGTAGAGGGCCGCATCTGCCGTCGTTTTGGAGAAGATCACTTGACCACCAGCTGCCGCAACGGCCTTAAGGAGTATTTGCCGTTCGTCCAGGCGTCCATGCTCGAAGTCAGACAGGATGATCCAGATGAAGGGTTTAGCGGCCGCCCTCATTCGCGATACCTCACTTTCAGCCCATCCTGGATCCGGGGTCGGTGGGCTGTAGCCCACGCCGACTCTCCCTTGGGCCCCGGTGGAGGTGCCCAGTAGTTCCTTCAGGTCTCCGGATGCACGGGTCAACTCAGGGATATCGACGGCACTTCTGGCACCCCGGCTCGCCCCATTCACAAATCCTGGACCACCCGGACCCGACATTGACGCGAACCAGGTCAGCCGCGCTGTATCGGGACGACTCCAGTGCGTGGTGTGAAACGCCCAGGCCGGAGCTGCTCGTGGAAAGACCCAGACGGGATCGTCTCGACCACACCTGTTATAGAGCCCGGCCAAAGGACCCACCTCGACTCCGTGGAAGCCCCAGTCTGGACTCGGGGCAACCACCAGTGCCGCAGCGAGCAGAAGCGACGGATATACTATGGCAAGCAAGAGCCAGCGCGCACGTACACGGGGCCACGACCGCTCAGCGGCTTCAGCCAGAACAACGGCTCCTGTGGCAACAAGAATTGCCAACAACGGTGCCGAGAAGAGGACCAGTCTGGTAGCGATCGGGTATTTGCCCAGTACGGAAGCACCAAAAGCAGCCAGCATCGGTCCGGCCAAGAGTATCGCGTACTCGGGGCGACTGCGACGAACCAGGTGAACCGACCCGATCACCCCGAGCAGGAGGAGCAGCGGCGACGTATCCAGCAGGCCGCGCCAGCACGTCAGGGTACAGGATAGGTCGCCCAGGCTGCGCCAGAGACGCTGAAAGAGGCGCGGCGATCCCGGCGTAAGAAACGCCTCCGCCCAGAACGCTCTCATATAAGGCGCCTCAGCATTGGGGGCATACCAGCTGACGTAGGCCGCAGCGAAGATCCCGGCCCACAACCCACTCAGCAGGGCCAGTCGAGGCAGTAGGCGCCACCGCTTTCTGCGCACGGCGACCACAGCAAGCGCCACTGCAATTGCACTGCAAACCAGGAGAGCTGGAGCCGAGAGTAGGACGGCAAAGACGCCTGCAGCGGCCAGAACAGCCCAGAGCCGCCGATCTTCCAGTCGGTCGAGCAGGCGAACCGATAGCCAAATGAGAACCGCCGACACCAGGCTGTCGAGAATGTAGGGTTTGATCTCGACCGAGTAGCGGATCAGCGGGAAGGATGTTGCCGCAAGTGCCAGGGCGACCAGGGCAACCACGGGCCCGAGCAGTTCGCGAGCTAGGCGAAACAAGACCCAGAGCAGGGCGATGCCGGCGATCAGAGTGGGAATCCGAAGCGTGTAGGCCGACACGCCGAAGACATACGTGATCAACCGCTCCGCCCAGAGAAACGGGATGGTGGCCACCTGGCCGTAGTCCAGGGGCCGGAGGAGGCCGCCTAATGTGCGTGTGCCAATGCTCAGAGCCAGCATGGCCTCGTCACCGCTCAACGAGGCGTTCTGCAGAAAGCCGACGATGCGAACCAGCGGCGCCGAAAAGAAGTAGTCCGACAGCCGCGAGTTGGACCTTGCGACTAACCGACACCTCTGCCGTCAACGGCCGACCAGAGGCTCCGGGGTGGACGGTGCTCCGCTGGTGTGCGCCGTGGGTATCGATGGTGGGAAGAGATTGAAACGGATGATGTGCCATACGGCGGCGGCGCCGTCCTTCCAGTTGATCTTTTTCCCTTCGGCATAGGTCCGGCCGGAGTAGGAAATGCCGATCTCCCACACGCGGGCACGCGCCTGGGCCAGGCGCGCCGTGATCTCGGGCTCGAAACCAAACCGGTTGCTCGTAAGAGTGAGCGACTTCAAGAGCGGGGCGCTCACCATCTTGTAGCCGGTCTCCATATCGCTCAGGTTCAGGTTCGAGAATATGTTGGAGAGTAGGGTCAGAAGCCGGTTTCCTACCGAGTGCCAGAAATAGAGTACCCGGTGATCTCCGCCAAGAAACCTGGACCCGAACACCGCGTCCGCTTCACCTCGCGCGATGGGCTGCAGCAACCTGACGAACTCCTGCGGGTTGTATTCCAGATCGGCATCCTGAACCACGATGACGTCACCGGAAGCAGCCTCGATGCCGGTGCGGATTGCAGCGCCCTTGCCCCGGTTACGGGGGTGATGGATCGCAACCTCGATCTTCCCCTCACGCTGGAGCCGATCGATTACCGCTCCGGTGCTGTCGGAGGATCCGTCATTCACGGCGACCACCTCGATGTCGAGTGGGACGGACCGTACCCGCTCGACCACCGTCGCGATGGTTCGCTCCTCGTTGTAGGCTGCGATGAGGACCGACACCCGAATAGGCTCAGCCACCGACAGTCCCGACCGCTATGACCGATTGGCCGAAGGGGAGAGGCACGAGATCCTCCAACTGAAGAATGGGAACCATCGCGTCAAAGATGCGCAGCTGCTTGATCGGAATGCGGGGCACGTTCCGGATCCGGGCATTGACCCACCAGCCCAGAGTACCGACCAGATTGAAATAGAATGCGCGCTCTACCCGGAAGCCCGCCTGATTCATCCGCCGCGTGAGGCTCTGCCGGGTGTATCGGCGCGCGTGTCCCAGCTCTCGATCGAGAGTTCCAAACAACTGCTGGAAAGCCGGCACCAGGACTATGGCGCGGCCTCCGGGCTGCAGCATAGCCGGCCATGCTTCTGAGCGCCTCCACGTCGTCGCTGATGTGCTCGAGGACGTTCAGCGCGACGACCGTATCCAATTGGTACCGCTGATACCGACTTGGCGGCGGAATGGTCCGGAAGGACGAGGTGCTCGATGGCAGCATTGGGTGAGCCGGCGAACCTGGACTGGAGGATTTCGCGGTAGGCAGGGTCCAGATCGGTAAGCACCAACTGCTCCGGTCCGCTCTCGGCAATGAGCGCGGACATGTTGCCGATCCCGGCGCCAACCTCGCACACTCGCCGGCCCAGGTAGGGTGCGATCCGGCGGAACTGCCAGCGATTGTAGCGGGGAGCCGCCTGCATGATGGCGAGGGTCTCGGCCCCCGCCTGGTCAGCGGCCTCGATTGCGGAGGTCAAGGAACGTTCGAGGCAGCCTCAGCGCCTTGCGACCAGGGCGCCAGGTGAGGCAGGTCATACTCGCCTCTCAGCCAGTGCGCCCGAATCCGGAAGAGATCGGCCGCCATGTGCAATGAGTCTACCGTGAGCCGCACCTTGGAGCCGGGCCGATGGGTCCAATTCACCGGCACTTCGGCCACCCGGTATCCCCTACGACGTGCCATGACCAGCAGCTCCACATCGAAGCTGAAGCCGTTCATTCGCATGCGGGAGAAAAGATCCTGGGCGGCAGACGAACGGAAGAGCTTGAAGCCGCACTGGGTATCCTGGACGCCGGCATTCGCCAGCCACTGCACCAGCTGGTGGAAGGTGCGGCCGATCAGGTGCCGGTACACCTTGGCCTGAACCTGTACTCCCTTCGCCCGGAGCGCTCGTGAGCCCACCGAAACGTCCGCCCCGTCGTGGAGCGCAGCTTCCAGGCGTTCGAGCTCGCTGATCGGCGTGGCACCATCGGCATCGGCAAAGAGGATCTTTCGGCCGACTGCGTTTACCACTCCAGTCCGGACAGCATACCCCTTGCCGTGGTTGCCGGGCAGGCGGATCAGCTTGAGCTCCGAGAACTCCTGACACAAGGAGTGGCCTACTGGCGCTGGTGCCGTCCCGACTCCCGTCATCAACCAGGATCAGCTCGAATGCTCCTCCCCGCTGCCTGCAATACGCCACGATCTCCCGAACCGTAGGTTCGATCCGGGATTCCTCATTGTATGCTGGGATTACGATCGAGAGATCAGGGGTCGGCGCCATAAACCTGGTAAAGCTTGATGTCACAAGCACCTATCAACCAGGACCTGCACGTGCCGCCAGGCATCCGGAGGCAGCGGAGCAGGTCCCGATGGGAGCGACAGGATTGAGGACAGCATAAAAATGCACCCGAATCTGAGTAACCGCCAGTTGGCTACGCTGTCATCGCCCACCCTGAGTTGCTCGCTCGATGACACAATCAAGCATGCGACGATGTAACAGGGCAAAGCGGCCAGCAGCAGTCCGCGGCTACCCCACAGCAGTCCGCCCAAGGCACCCCCCACCGAGCCCAGAACACTGAAGGCACCGTTTACCGCCCAAGCCTGCGTCACAGCCAGCTCCGAGCGTGCGATCAGTCGAATGCCAGTTGGAAACGCGAAACCAAGCACAAGACCGGTCAGTCCCGCTACACCGCCGCAGGTCAGCTGGGTGGCCGCCACCGAGGAAAGCTGGCTCAGATGTGCCAGATGGCCGAATCCAACGATCAGACTGCCCAGGATAAGAGGGGGGATCGAGAGTGTCACGGCAGGCCTGGCTCGGATATACGGTATTCCGGCCAGAACACTCCCAACCCCGGTCCCGGCCAGCATAGTTGCAACCACCAGCGCCAATGTTGTGGTAGGATGCCCGATGATCAGTGAAAGACGTTGGAGCAGGGCGAGCTGCACAGCCATGTAACCGACACCAATAAGCGCGAAATACAGCATTCCCTTCGCTCGGTAGGGGGGCTTCGGCGCCCAGGTGCCCGCGCAGGGCGGTGCACGGTGAGCAGGGCCGCGACAGCCAAGGCTAGCATAAGGGAAATGAGGAGAATTCGTACGCCGTTTACCGTAATAGCGCTTACGAAGCCGAACTCTGCTCCGCTCAAGCGGAGCACGTCTCGAGGCCGGAGTTGAAGAAAGAAGAAGGGTCGCTCGTCCGTTGGAGCGCTCAATGGCCCAGGGGCTCGTCTTCACGTACTCACGACGAGCTGTGGGTGTAAGCATGTGGGTCCAGGCAGAGTCGGACGAGGACTGGCCGGGCCAGACCAGAAGTTTCCCCCCTCGTCGGGTCGCGAAGTCCACCAAGGCGTGTACTTCGGGCAAACTGAACGGCTGCTTACTCACCATGGTGGTAATGGTCTGAACCCGACCTCCAGCAACAGGATCGCCCAGCTCTGTCGGCAAAGCGATGGCTATGAGGTGCTGCTTGGCGGGTCGGCTGTCCTCCTCAAGTGCCTGGGCAGCCAGGCCGATCAGACGCTGCGCTTCCGCCGGTGCGGCCGGCAGATACCACCGGGTTGTCGTGAACACTCCGCGCGGACTCAGGCGACTGAGGAAAAGGCGCCAGGCCTCGACGGTGTAAAGCCCATTCTCGGCCAGGACAAACCCCCCGGCCGCAGTCGCCGCCCAGGTATCGATCAGGTTGGCTCGGATCACGTCGTACTGCTGTCGGCGGTGCTGCAGGGCATGGCGTGCTTCGTCGTGAATCAGGACTACCTCAGGCCGGCGTGCCAGCGTCACATAGCCCTGAAGCCCATCCTGCAGTAGCTCCACGATTCTGCCGTTCAGCTCGAAGCCGTCGATGTGGGTGGCGTGCGCAGCAAGCGCCGGCAGAATGTCTGAGCCGCCGCCCACTCCAATGATCGCAACGCGGTCCGGGGATCGACCGAGAAGATATGAGGGATCCTCGAAGGACCGGCTTCCATCGGCCGCTCGGTCTGGTGGTGTTCCAGCCGGGAAATGGGGGATGAGGGAAGCCGCTGTCTTGTCGATGACGAGTACCCGCTGGTCCCGCTTCCCAGTCGCTCACCCGCACCCGACTATGGGCGTTCCATCGCTCCAGAACGTAGTGGCCGGCCCAAGGGTCTCGGAGCGGCAGAACCGGACCGTTGTGAGCTGCGGCGAAAACCAGTGCCGTAGCGAGCGCGGCAGTACATGCAGCGGGCGCGAGTCGCCTGCCAGGCGAGGTGAGCAGTAGATCGGTTGCCATCGCCAGGAGCGCCGGCACCGCGAGGACGAGAGGTCCTTGCACTCGCGTGAGCAGGGGAATGGTCAGTAGGGCTGCAGCGGCACTTGTGATCAGGTCTATGGCATACAGGCGGTGAATGCGTCGGCGGCCCAGAGCCATGGAAATGGCAAGCGCCTTCCCCAGCAGAAACAGCGGTATCGCGCTGAACATCGCACCCACTAGCGTGACCAGCAGTGATGTCTTGTTGGGCGAGGTCAGCACCAGCAGAATGACGAGCCCCAGCAGGGCAATGCCAGCGCGACGCATCGACGTGCCGAGAACTCGCGCCATCTCCGGTAATCCTGCGAAACGCACGCGCGAGGCACTTATTCCTCCCGCTGTCAACCCAAACAGAGCCAGCGCGACGGCCAGGAAGCTGTAGTGGTAGTAGAGGAGCACTGAAAAGAGACGCGTCAGTACGATCTCGACCAGGATCACCGCCCCCGCCGCGGCGCCGACGACCCACGGAAGAACCCGATCAAGAGTCCGGCTCGAATGTGTAAGCGTGACGTCCCTGACGTCGGACTCTGCCAGGTTTTCTCGCATGATGGTCCGTTCCTTCTAGCTCAGGTTACGGCCAACGGTACACGCTGAAGATGTTGGAAAAATCATCGGTCCAGAGTCGAACAGCCTTGCGAACGCGGAGTTGCCGCCAGCCAGGGGTCTGCTGAAGCTGCTCGAGCGAAGCAGGGCTGGCGCTCACAACCGCCCATATGGATGGCTCCGCCCCTGATCTGCACGAGGTTAGGCCTGGGTCTTGTGTCCTCCCGAATGAGTCCGGAGAGATTCGCCGCTCGGGCGAGTCGTCCCAGCACCGGCTCCAGGTCCAAGTACCGATTGCTGAGGTGGAACAGTAGTACTCCACCCTCCGAAAGCTTGCTCCGGTACATGGAGAGGGCTTCCAGCGTCAGGAGATGGATCGGGATGGCATCGGAATTGAAGGCATCGATGACGAGGAGATCATACCGGTGCGGTGGAGCTTCCGCCAATGAGAGGCGCCCGTCTCCGAAAACGAGCTCGACACTGGCTGGAGTATCTCGCAAGTAGGTGAAGTAGTTGGTGTCTCGCGCCACCCGCGCCATGTCAGGATCTATTTCGTAGAAAACCCACTGCTCTCCCGCACCGACCATAGGCCGCGAGGGCGCCGGTGCCGAGCCCGATGACGGCTACGCGCCGACCGTCTTGGAAGGAAGGGCGCGGAAAACATCTCCAGCCGGCCCCTGCACGGAGTAGTAGCTGATCGGTTGGCGCCGCTTTTCTGGATCGGTATTTTGAGCTCCGTGCTCCGTGGTTCCATGCAGCAGCACGTGCCGGTGATTCCTTTTGTCGTCACGCACCTCCCGCACTCCAAAGAAGTTCCGCTCCCGGAGCAGAACACCGCTCCGGCCCGCATCGATGATACCTCCGCCCAGCACTACCCCGGCGATTGCGAGGGTGAATCGAACAGAATCACGGCTCAAGCGAAGGCAGATCACTGCGGCCAGAGCAGAGGCGATGAGTGCTGCTGCCAACGCTTTCCGATCGTCGATCGCCAGCCGGGTCAGAACCAGAATCGCACCGGCCGCGACAATGAGCCCGATCTGCCGTGCGCGCTGTGGTAAAATCGGTGCTTGGGATGAAGGACGAACTGCGCAAGCGGCCAGAAGCGTCAGCGAGTACTCCTGCACGGAGTCAAAAAGAGTTGGAGCAATGAGGGCATTAAAGATGCCTCCGAGTAGGCCGCCCACGGCGATGCAGAAGTAGAAATCGGTCAGTCTCGGAGTGGGTGGCTTGCTCGCTGCCAGCTCACCATGGCACACCAAGGCAGTGACGAAGAGGAGGATCAGGTGTAATGGCACGAGCCAGGGCGACGAACCGGATGGTCCCCAGAAGTTCAGGATCACCAGCGCAATGAGACCCACAGGTTGCCAACGAACCAGCAGGTTGTGAGAGATGTATGCCCGGCGGGAAAAGACCAAAGTGAACGAGAGGAGGTACAGGACCAGCGGAACTACCCACAGGAGCGGCACCGCAGCCACATCGGTGGTCACATAGGTGGTGAGCGCCAGAAACAAACTGGAAGGAACGAACGCCAGTGCTATCCATCGGGCCCGTCTCTTGAGCGAAATCGGCGGACCGAGAGTTTCCGGCTCAGCCGGCCTGCGAATTTCTGGTGCGACCACCGCTGCGACCGCCATCCCGACCAGCACAACCACTATCACGTACCCTATGCTCCAGAGCCTGGGCTTGCCCCGCCAGCGGAAGCACTCGTTCCATGATGAAGGGGTAACACAGAAGGGCGAGCAGGCTTCCGCTGTTACTCGCCGCGTAAAGGAAGTACGGGTTCTGAGCTCCTGGATGGGACGTTCGAGAGAACCACACCTGCAGCAGCGGACCGGTACTGGAGAGCAGAATGAACGGGGCAGCGATGGACCAGCCGAGCACCATGATCAGCCAGGCGGTTGGATGCTCCACGCGCAAGCTTCCTGGAATTCCGATCATCCGGACTGGAAGAGCCCACAACCACAAGACCAGCAAGCCCAGGTGCAGCAAAGCGTGGCGGCGCACACCCAACCAGCGGGGCCCGAGGTGCGCATAGAGATATCCGAGAAGTAGCGCGGCCTGAAAGAAGAGCATGCAGGTGGTCCACACGGACGGGCTTCCACCGAGCCAGGGGAGGACCATCTTCCCGAACATTGGCTCCACCAGGAAAAGAAGAGCCGCGCTGCAAAAAACGGCGAGAGTATAAACCAGACGAACAGCCCTGCGAGTCGCAGAAGGGGAGCTCACTGTCCATCTATTCGGAGAGGGAAGGGTGCCATTCCGGCCAGCACGGGGACCACTATTGCCAACCCACGACGGTGCAGGCGCGACGACAGCAGGGAACTCCAGCGTCAGACTACTGACCAAGGAAAGCCACAACAACGGCTGTGACCGCCTCGACATTGACCCTAAACGTTGGGTAAAGGAACCGGATGCCAGACAGCCTGATCCAGACAACCTGATAGAGAAGTGCGCAAACCCGGTCGTACCAAAGATGACCGGTATCCGCGCAGGTACTCGCAGTCAGGATTAGGTTCGTCGGCCGGGCCAATTCTTTGCAAGCTTGATCGCGGCCAGGACCAACAAGACAACGGCGGCCAACCACAGAACCAGCGAAAGCCACCCTGCGACAACCAGCGCTGCGCCTGCCGAGAGAAGGGCAAACGCCGCGTAGCGAAGAGCTGGGGCGAGTGGCCACTGGCGGGGTGTTGGTGAAGTCATCGCAGTCCTCTCGACCAAAGGGTGAGCCGACGTGCCCGGACAATGGACAACCTGCGGGTACAGGCACTGGCGCGTGAGATGGCCTTTATGCCTACAGCCTGCGACCCGGTGTTCCGGACGAGCGTTCCTATGATGGTGATGAGAGTTCGAATGCTTACGATCAACCCGCGCAACAGTATAGCTGCCGACCTGCTTACTCGCCACCTATATCCCGGGTGTCAGGTGCCCACCAGCGCAAACCGTTCCCGCGCTGTAGACTTGTAAGGTCGTTCCCAACCCCGATCGACTCAGGTCTCATGGCTGTGCACCACCTACGTATCGCACTATGCTTGTTGGGCTTAACCGCTCCCGGGCACCGCGTTCGGCCAGACCCTGGCCGGCGACAGCACGGCCCGATCATCCCGAGACAGCGCCCCAGCCCAGACCGATAGTGCTGCCAACAGCGTCCCCACCGGGACAGTGCCTCGTCAGCCGATACCACCCGGTCGGCCTCCGACAGCTCTCCGCCGGCGACTCGGGAGAACCCTGCCGGAGCACCTGGCGCAGCAGTCGGCCACAGACACCGCCCGCGCACGGTGGAGCGGTGGACTCGATAAAGCCGGCTGCGGCAGTCACGCCGCTGCCGACAGACAGTATCCTGAGTTCGGCCTGCAGTAGTTCTGCCGGCTCGACGACCACGGCGCCGGACCTGCTGGTCGTCACCTTCACTCCGGAAAGCGGACGAGCTGAGCGCGCCGCCGCGGCCAAAAGCGTCAGAGGCAAGCTCCTCGGTCAAGTGCCTTCGGAGCCGGGGGCCTACTACCTCTCGGTGCCGTCGGGAGGCCAGGAATACCGGCTGAGAGCCGCCGCCGACCAGCTGGTTCGACAGCCCCAGGTACGGCAGGTCGGGACCCGCGCCTGTCCACCGGCTCCGCCGCCCGATACTACTCGTCCGGGACCGACTACTCAGCCGCCTCCAGAGCGTTGAGCCTCGGTCCGCTGTACTGGTCGGAAATGGTCGGGTGCGTGGCGCTGAGTTGAGCGGCAACTGGTTCTGCTGATGCGGAAGGTCCGGAAGGATCGTCGTACGGCCGGCATCCAGGTACCAGCATGGCGCCCAGAATGACAGCCAAAACAAAGGCGAAACCCCGTGGGCCGGACAGCACAAACCCCTCCTTCGGTTCGTTCGGCGGCCCGACCGGCATAGCCCGGCGCGTCAGTGCGCACTGAGCGGTAGCCTCGTGGCTTTGCGTCCCCGCCTTTCGGCGGGTTTGCCTTTGTCGCGACCCTCGCTAGAGGGTACGATCCTGCCGTTCAGTTATGGGTGGGTGGGTCAGCGGGACAACGGCTGATCTCCAGCCGAAGTATCGGTCTCCGCGTCCGCAAACTGAGGTCCGGTCGCTGGTCGGGAAGCTACTGGTCGCAGACCGGCACCCCGGGTTGGGTTTCGTGCCGCCGTTGAGCGCCGCTGCCAGCAAGCTGCACCGCAGAATCGCTGGGAGCATCTGAGCTCCTAAGACAACCCGATCCGTAGAGCGGTAGCGCCCACTATCAGATTGTTCAAGTCTGAGCCAGCATCTCTATAGCCTCAGGGCTCACCTCAGATCCTGCTTCATCTTTACTCTGCTTCCGCGTCAGAAAGCACCAGGCACAGCCGTCATCGCGTACCAGTGCACCTACGGCGCGGCCCTGCGCTACGTGATCGTCGCGCCGCAGTCCTAGCCCGTTGCCAGCGAAATAGTGCCCGTCGCCGTGTCGACGATGAGCGGCAGTTCGACGAGCGCCGGTCCCTGCAGCACAGCGCCGTAGATAGCCGGGTCGAACTCTGCGCCGTGGCACGGGCAGCCAATCACGCCGGCGACCCGTACAAACTCGACATTGCAGCCGGCATGGGTGCAAATGGCGTCGTAGGCCGCGAATGTGCCGTCGGGCAGGCTGATCACGAGGGCCGGATCGCCCGGGAACATCTCGGCCGGCGCGCTGATTGGAACTTGAAAATCGAGCGACCCACGTTGCTCCACCTGCGCGACGGTGGCGATGTGAATGCCCTGGCCAGCGACTGCGCTTGAAGTTGGCGCGGGTGTGCCTGA